>NZ_JANQKD010000037.1 GCF_028281305.1 Pelagibius sp.
GAAGGGCGAGAGATGCGGGTTGTCGTAGTCAAGGCCGACGACATAGCCGACGTAGGCCTGGTTGTCCTCCAGGTGATAGATGAAGGAGCCGCCCCAGGTGGTGGTGTTCATCGGCCAGCCGGCGGTGTGAATGACCGTGCCGGTCTTGTGGTTGGCGGGATCGAGCTGCCAGAGCTCCTTGATGCCGATGCCGTAGGTCTGCGGGTCCGCGCCGTCGCGCAGGCCGAAACGCTGTTCGAGCTGCCGGGTGAGCGAACCGCGGCAGCCCTCGCCGAAGAAAACGTAGCGGCCGTGCAGCTCCATGCCCTGCTGGTGGGACGCCTTCTGCGCGCCATCGCGGCCGATGCCCATGTCGCCGGTGGCCACGCCCTTCACCCGGCCATCGTCGTGATACAGCACCTCGGCGGCGGCAAAGCCGGGATAGATCTCGGCGCCCAGGGCTTCCGCCTGTTCTCCCAGCCAGCGGCAGACGTTGCCGAGCGAGACCACATAGTTGCCGTGGTTGTGCATCTGGCTCGGCAGCATCCAGACGGGCAGCGAGAGGCTGCCCTTCTCGCGCAGCAGCATGAACTTCTCGTCGCCGACCGGCGCGTTCAGGGGCGCGCCCTTTTCCTTCCAGTCGGGAATCAGCTCGTTGAGGGCGCGTGGCTCCAGCACCGCGCCGGAGAGGATGTGGGCGCCAACCTCCGAGCCTTTTTCGAGCACGCAGACCGTGATCTCCCGGCCGCTTTCCTGCGCCAACTGGCGCAGACGGATGGCGGCAGACAGTCCCGCCGGGCCCGCCCCGACGATGACCACATCGTACTCCATGAACTCGCGTTCCAAGATCCCTCACTCCTCAACTGCCGTGGCTGACCCACGTTTTCGGACTGTCCTATAGATTTATGCCGCCAGAGTACAGATGCCGACCCCTCCCCGCGCACGGCAGGGACGCCGCTTTCTGGCCATTTTCCGCCCCTCCCGGCCCCCTGGGACTCCCGAATCGGGCTTTACGGAGGATTTACCAATGCCCGGCATCCTTAAAGGCCAGGAGAAGCAAAACCATGGCCGTACAGGACCTTACGAGATTCGAGTCCGACGAGCGCCCGGAGAACATCCCGAGCGAGCTTGACGACCTGACCCACGCGGAGATGCGCATGCTCTATGCCGAATCCGTCGAGGTCGTTCGCTTTGCCAAGACCCAGCAATGGAAGTCGGTGGGTGCGATCCTGGTCGTCTTCATTGCCCTGATGGGCCTGTCGCAGCTCGCCGAACAAAAGCCGCTGCTGACCAACCTGATCATCGCCATCAGCTTTGTCTGCAGCGGCGGAGTCATCTATTCGCTGGCGCTCTATCAGGCCTGGCAGAACACGGAGCGCAAGAAACTGCGCGAGATCGGTCTGCACCTCTCCAGCTACGCCAAGGCGATTCGCGCCATCAAGTCCTCCCGCGAAGCCAACGTCCATCGCTACACCCTGCTGGCCTTCATGATCGTCAGCGTGCTGATGGGCAACCTCATGCTGGTTCTCTTCGTTTCGCCACTTTACCGCTAGGCCGCGGCCGCTCCAGGACGCGAAACGTCGCAGCCGGGCCCTGCTGAAGCCCGACACTGCGCGAAAGCCCGACACTGCGCGAAAGCCCGACACTGCGCGAAAGCCTGACACTGCGGACTTTCTGGCCAAGGGGCGCATCTGCTAGCCTGGATCCATGGCAGATCCAGCATCCCGCAACACCGAGGCCCTGGCCGCCCTCCAGTGGCTGATCGATGCCGGCGCCGACGAGGCCGTCGGCGAGACGGCGCTGGACCGCACCCGCCTGCCCGAACCGCAGCGCCCACTGCAGGCGGCGGCAGCGAAGCCTGCAGCGGCAGCCGCTGCGCCCGCCCGTCCGGGCCTGCAGGAGGCCGCACCCGCAGCGCCGCGCGCGCGCCGCCCGGCCAGCCTGACCTCGGCCAGCGAAACCCAGGCCGATGCGCAGCGCCTGGCCCAGGGGGCCTCTTCGGTCGAGGACATCCGCAAAACGCTGGAGGCCTTCGACGGCTGCCCGCTGAAGGCGACCGCCACCAACCTCTGCCTCTACGACGGCAATCCCGAAGCCAAGATCATGATCATCGGCGAGGCGCCGGGCGGCCAGGAGGACCGGCAGGGCAAGCCCTTCGTCGGCCCGGCCGGCCAGTTGCTGGACCGCATGCTGGCGGCCATCGGGCTGGACCGCAGCCAAGTTTACATCACCAACCTGCTGTTCTGGCGTCCGCCGGGCAACCGCAACCCCACGCCGGCGGAGATCGCCGTCTGCCTGCCCTTCCTCGAGCGCCAGGTCGAACTGCTGGAACCGAAACTGCTGCTGCTGACGGGCGGGATGTCGGCCAAGACCCTGCTGAACCGCAGCCAGGGCATCCTCAAGCTGCGCGGCCGCTGGGACGACTACCGCCATCCCCGCCTCAGCGAACCGATTCCCGCCCTGCCGACCCTGCATCCGGCCTATCTTCTGCGCCAACCGGCGCAGAAGCGGGAGGCCTGGCGCGACCTGCTGGCCTTCAGCGAGGCGATGACCCGCGAAGGGCTCTCCCCCCAAAGCCTGATATCCAGCCCGACCGCCCCCGAAGTTCGCTCGACGCCCCGACGCTAAAACCCTGGCGGCTGCAAAGCTTAACGCGGATTTAACCCGCGCTGTGGCCTTCTGAAGATCGCCTGAAGACCGCCGTGGTTGCAGTCTTATGAGCGCTTCATTAACCTTTATCGAACACCGGGGCCATGAGAACACCGGGAGAGGTAGTGCAGTTCAGGAGTCGGGTCCGTGTCCAGTTTTCCGGGGCACGGCTTTTCTTGTCGATCCCCCGTCAGATCGCCCGCGCGGGAGCCTGCGCGGCAACGCTGCCTTTGCGCCTGACCGCTGCCCTTACCGCTGCCCTTACCGCTGCCCTGGCTGCTGCCGGCCTGGCCGGCACCCTGGCGCTCGGCGCAGCAGCCCAGGCGCAGGTGCTGCAGCCGGGCGATCTTCAGCCTGACAGCCGGCAACCCGGCCTCAACAACAGTCTTCCAGGCGACGCCGCGGCACTGCCCGGCGGCATCCTGCCCGGCCCCGACGGACTTCCGGCCGTGCTCTCGCCCGCCGATGCCGAGCGCTACCGCCGCATCTTCGCCGTGCAGGAAAAGGGGCGCTGGAAGGAAGCGGACGCTCTGATCGCCGCCCTCGACAACCGCGTGCTGATGGGACACGTCCTGGCCCAGCGCTATCTGCACCCCACGGCCTACCGCTCCCGCTACAAGGAGCTGAAAGCCTGGATGGACGACTACGCCGACCATCCGCAGGCACCGCGCATCTACAAGCTCGCCCTGAAGCGGCGCCCGGCGAACTACCGCCGACCGCAGCCGCCGATCACGCCGGGCAAGGGCATCCTGTCCTCCGCAAAGCGTGTCAGCAGCGAATACGTCTCGCCGCGCCAGCGCAGCAAGGCCACCCGCAGCCGGGTCGCGAAGATCAAGCGTCAGGTGCGCCGCAACGTGCTGCGCCAGCGCTTCACCGTGACCGAGGACCTGCTGAACCGGACATCGACCCAGAAACTGCTGGACCAGGTGGAACTGGATCAGGCCCGCGCGCGCGTCGCGGCCGGCTGGTTCTACTACGGCCGGCCGGAGCGGGCCTATGCCCTGGCAGCGCCGGCCGCCAAACGCTCGGGCCATGCAGCACCGATGATCAACTGGACCGCCGGGCTTGCCGCCTGGCGCCTCGGCGAGCTGGAAGCGGCGGCCGGATTCTTCGAGGTCTTGGGCCAGACCGACCGCGCCGCCGGCTGGAACATCGCCGCCGGCGCCTACTGGGCGGCGCGCGCCCACCTGCGCCTGCAGCGGCCGGAGCGCATCAGCCCGCTGCTGCAGCGTGCCGCGCTCTACCCGCACACCTTCTACGGCCTGCTGGCGCGCCGGGCGCTGGGCATGCCGATCGAGTTCGACTTCGGCTCCCACCGCATGGACCCGCAGATGGCGGCGCTGCTGAAGAACAACCGGGTCGGCAGCCGCGCGCTGGCGCTGATGCAGGTGGGCGACCGCGAAGCGGCCGAGCGGGAGCTGGTGAAAGGCGGGTCCTGGAACGACCCGCGTATGAGCCAGGCCCTGCTGGCGCTGGCCCAGCATGCCCGCATGCCGTCGCTGGCCTTTCGCATGGGCACCCAACTGGCTCGTCTGGGCGACAACCGGGCGACCCCCGGCGCGCTGGACGCCGCGCTCTACCCGATCCCGCCCTGGCAGCCGGAAAGCGGCTTTCAGGTCGACCGCGCCCTGATCTACGCCCTGATGCGCCAGGAATCCGGCTTCAACACCCGGGCCAAGAGCCCGGACGGCGCCCGCGGCCTGATGCAGCTTATGCCGCGCACCGCCAGCTACATGGCCCGCGACCGGCGCTACCGCGGCAAGAACGGGCGCAACGAGCTTTTCGAGCCCAGCCTGAACATGGAGCTGGGCCAGCGCTACATCGCCTATCTGCTGCGCCACGAGCGGGTGCAGGGCGACCTCTTCCGGTTGACCACCGCCTACAACGGCGGGCCCGGCAATCTGGGCAAGTGGCAGCGCCACATGAAGGCCGGCGACGACCCGTTGCTGTTCATCGAGGCCCTGCCGTCGCGGGAAACCCGGCTCTTCATCGAGCGGGTTCTGACCAATCTCTGGATCTACCGCCAGCGGCTCGGCCAGCCCGCGCCTTCGCTGGAACGTCTTGCAGGCGGCGACTGGCCGCATTACGTAGCCTTGGACGGAACCCGTGCCGAGGTCGCGCAACATGGCCAGAATTGACGAAAGCCTGCCCTTCCTGCCCATCAACATCGCCGTCCTGACGATTTCCGACAGCCGCACGCTGGCGGACGACAAGTCGGGCCAGCGGCTGCAGGAGATGCTCACCGCCGACGGCCACAGTCTGGCAGCGCGCGAGATCGTCACCGACGACAGCGACAAGATCGTCGCCACCCTGCGCAAGCATATCGCCGATCCGGACGTGGACGTGGTGATCACCACCGGCGGCACCGGCGTGACCGGCCGCGACGTGACGCCGGAGGCCTTCAAGCAGGTAATGGAAAAGGAGATCGAGGGCTTCGGCGAGCTGTTCCGCTGGATCAGCTACCAGAAGGTCGGTACCTCCACCATCCAGAGCCGCGCCATCGGCGGCGTCGCCGACGGCACCTACCTCTTCGCCCTGCCCGGCTCGCCCTCGGCCTGCAAGGACGGCTGGGAGGAGATCCTGAAGTACCAGCTCGACTCCCGCCACAAGCCCTGCAACCTGGTCGAGCTGATGCCGCGCCTGAAGGAACACCTGAAGGCGGCAAGCTGACCGGGCAGCGGTCGACTCCAGCAGATTCAAAATCGCCAGAGCCTGCGCGCAACACAATTGCGCGCGCATTCGCCTTTCCGCTTTGAAAGCCGGGGGCGAGAGGCTTTACTCTTGTCCAGGGTACGCACCAGGCAGGGGCGCGGCAGGAGGAGACAGTCATGAATGACGGCATGAACGACGGCACCGCGAACGAAGCGCGCATCACCGACAGCGATCTGACCACTGAAAGCTACGAGGCAATTCCCCTGCCCGACCGCCGCAGCTTCACCGACGTGGAGATGGCCGAGCGCGCCGCCAAGTTCCTGGAAGAGGCGAAGACCCGCCATTCGATCCGCGACTTTGCCCCCACGCCGGTGCCGCGCATGGTCATCGAGAGCTGCATCCTGGCCGCCGGGCGCGCGCCCAGCGGCGCCAACCGACAGCCCTGGCACTTCGTCGCTGTCGGCGACCCGGAGATGAAACGCCGCATCCGCCAGGCGGCGGAGGCCGAGGAGAAGGCCTTCTACGACGGCAAGGCGGGCGACGACTGGCTGGCCGCCCTGGCGCCGCTCGGCACCGACGACGAGAAGCCCTTTCTGGAGACCGCACCCTGGCTGATCGTCATCTTCGCCGAACGTTACGGCGTTTCCGCCGACCGCAAGATCGTCAAGAACTACTACATCAACGAGTCGGTGGGCATCGCCACCGGCATGCTGATCACGGCCCTGCACTGCGCCGGGCTGGCGACCCTGACCCACACACCCAACCCCATGCGCTTCCTGAACGAGATCTGCGGCCGGCCGGAGAACGAGAAGCCCTACATGATCCTGGTCGCCGGGCACGCGACGGAAGACGCCACCGTACCCAAGCACGCCAAGCGCAAGAAGTCCCTGGACGAGATTGCGACGTTTTGCTGATCAGCGCCCGCCACGCAGGGCCGTGAGGTCGGCTGCGGTATCGACGTCGCGCAGGGTCTCGACGAAGCCGACGTCACAGCTGCCGAGGTTGGCCAGCGTGTCCGCCAGCGTCGTGACGCTGGACCAGCGCACGCCGTCAAAGGGCGCCACGATGCGCGGCCGCCGGCGGGCGCCGACCAGCCAGTAGCCGCCGTCCGCCGCCGGGCCGAAGACCCAGTCCTTGGCGCCCAGCACGCGGAAGGCGGCGGCGATGTGGTCACGGCGGATGCCGGGGATGTCGCTGCCCACCAGCACCAAAGGGCCGGGCGGCAGGTCCTCGAACAGCCGGCCCATACGCCGGCCGAGATCGCCGCTGCCCTGGGCCACCAGCGTGCCCTCGAAGGGCCAGAGCCCTCTGCCGTCGCGGGCGGCGCAGTCCGGCGTCACCGCGAGCCAGAGCCGCCAGCGCGGATCGGGCGACAGGCGGCGCAGCAGGTCGCCGGTATGACTACGGTAGAAACGCAGCGCGGCGACGGTCCCGAGGTCGCGCGCGAGACGCCGCTTCACAGTGCCCAGGCGCGGCGCGCGCGCCATGACGACAAGATGGTTCTCCAGCATTCCTCGCTCTCTTCTAACCGTAGAGCCGCGCCAGAACCCGGGGCGGCGTGCCCGCGAAGTAAAGTGCGAGGATCGAGAGGTTGCGCAAGGGCCGCAGCAGCCAGCCGCCCCGGCGATAGCGCACTGCGGAGGTCACCGCGCGGCTCTTAAGCATCCTAAGGGCGCTGCGCCCCTGCCGCCGCACCAGGCGCCGCACGAAGTCGACATCCTCCATCAGCGGCAACGGGCGCATGCCGCCGAGCCGGCCGTAAAGGTCGCGGGCGATCAGCAGGCCCTGGTCGCCGTAGGGCAGAGCCAGGCGCCGGCTGCGCCAGTTGGCCAGGCGTTCGATACGGCGTGCCTGCGGGGCGGGATCGTCCAGGGCGAAGCGGAAGCAGGCCGCCCGCTCCCCCGCGGCCCCGGCGGTCATGAAAGCAGCGGCCTCATCAGCCCAGCCGGACTGAAGCAGCGTGTCGGCGTGCAGGAAGAGCAGCCAGTCGCCGCTGGCCGCCGCGGCCCCGGCGCGGAGTTGAGACCCTCTGCCGCGCGGCGTTTCGATGACCCTGGCACCGGCCTGCTCCGCCAGAGCGCGGCTGGCCGCCGTGTCACCGGCAGCGGCGAGGACGATCTCCGTCAGCAGGCCGTCCCGGCGTGCCTCGGCCAGCGCCGCCAGACAGGCCCGCAAACCATCGGCGGTGTCGAGTGTGGGAATGACGACCGAAAGCGAAGGGGAGAGCGAAGGGCGGCGCATGGCCAAGACTTAGCACGGGGCCCTGGAGGTCGAACACAACGCGCCGCAAGGCGCGGGAGTCGGCGCGGGCCAAGTTTTCGTGATCGTAGCCGCCGCGCGCTTGGCGGTGCGGCGGCGCCCGTGCTAGCGGTCCGGGCGTCTTTCCCGAACCCGGAGCCGGCCTTGCCCGACGGACCCGACATCGATGCGCTGCTGCGCGGCCTGACGGCGCTGCCGGCCTTCGCCGGCGTCGCGCGGGAACAGCTCGCGCTCATGCCGACCACCGGCCTGGCGCATGACCACGTGACGATGGAGGGCCTGCGCCTCGAGGGCCGGGCGGTGCTGCTGCGGGTGCCGCGGCAAAGTCAGTTCGCCTTCAACGCCGCCGACAACCTGGCCTATCAGGCCGCCTGCTTCGAGCGGGTCGCCGTCAGCGCCCGCGGCCCCAGGCTGTTCGGCGTCTTGGCGCCGGACGCGGGCCTGCCCATGGGCGCCCTGGCGGTGGAGCGCATCGACGGTCGCCCACCGCACCTGCCGGGGGACCTGCCGGCCCTGGCCGAGGCCATGGCCCGGGTGCACAGCCTGCCGCTGCCGCCGGAGGGCGCGCGGGCGCCGCTGGCCGACCACCGCGACCCGGTTGCCGGCGCCCTGACCGAGATCGAGGCCCAGGCCGCCTTCCTGCCGGAAGCCGGTCTCGATCGGGAAAGCGCCCGGGCCATCGCGGAGGAGTTGGCCTGGGCGCGCGCCTACGCCGCCGAGATTGCAGAGGCCGGCACACCGCAGCCCCGCGCCCTGGTGCTGACCGACACCCACCCCGGCAACTTCCTGATCGATCGCCAAGGGCGGGCCATCATCGTCGACCTGGAAAAGGCGCTCTACGGCGCCCCCGGAATCGACCTCGCCCATGCCAGCGTCTACTCCTCAACCACCTGGGACGTCGCGACCTCGGCAGAGCTGGAAGTCGGGGAGGTCGCCGCCTTCTATGCCCGCTATCTGGCGGTCGCCGCCGAGCTCCGCGGCGCCGCCTGGGCGGCGCGGCTACGCCCCTGGCTGCTGCCGCTGCGCCGCCTCCTCTTCCTGCGCGCCATCACCTGGTGCGCCAAGTGGCAGGTGCTGCAGGCGAGGGCCCGCACCGCCGACAAGGCGGCGGCGGAGAGCACCGAGGACTGGTCCGCTGAAAACAGCGATCCTGCGCTCGTTGCCCATGTCGCCGGACGGGTCGCGCTCTACCTTTCGCCGCCGGTTCTGGCGCGCATGCGGAGCGAATGGCTGAGCCCCGGCGCCCTGACGGAAGTGCTGTCGGATCAATAGTTTGTTCTTGCTTTGTTCTTATCTCTGCGCTACCCTCTGCGCATGGTTGATCTGATCCCCGATAAACCACGCAAGGGCCGTGGCGCCGTCAGCAATGCCAGCGGGCGCTACGAGCCCTTCACCCGCGTCGCCATAGACGATGGCTGGGGTCAGGACCCCGGCAGCAGCGGCTTCGGCGAGCCCGGTTTCGGGGCCGATCCGCCGCCGCGTCCGACCGAGGTGACCTGGGATGCGACGCGCACGATCATTGCCCGCAACACCTCCCCCGACGTGCCCTTCGACCGCTCCATCAACCCCTATCGGGGCTGCGAGCACGGCTGCATCTACTGCTTTGCGCGCCCGAGCCATGCCTGGCTCGGCTATTCGCCCGGCCTCGATTTCGAGACCAAGCTGCTGGCCAAGCCGGAGGCGGCGAACCTCCTGCGGGCCGAACTGGCGCGCAAGAGCTACAAGCCCGAACCCATCGCCCTGGGCACCAACACCGATCCCTACCAGCCCATCGAGAAGCGGCTGAAGGTCACCCGCCAGATCCTGGAGGTGCTGCGCGACACCCGCCATCCCTTCACCATCGTCACCAAGTCCAACCTCGTCCTGCGGGACCTCGACATCCTGGCCCCCATGGCGCGGGAACGGCTGGTGCGGGTGATGATCTCGGTCACCTCCCTGGACCGCAAGCTGAGCCGGGTGATGGAGCCGCGCGCGCCGACGCCGGAGCGGCGCCTGCAGGCGCTGCGCACCCTCAACGCCGCCGGCGTGCCCGCCGGGGTGCTGACCGCGCCGATGATCCCGGCCATCAACGACCACGAGCTGGAAGCACTGCTGGAGGCGGCGGCGCGGGCCGGCGCCACCACGGCGGGCTATGTGCTCTTACGCCTGCCGCTC
This sequence comes from Pelagibius sp., assembly GCF_028281305.1. Lineage (GTDB taxonomy): Bacteria > Pseudomonadota > Alphaproteobacteria > Kiloniellales > Kiloniellaceae > Pelagibius. The sequence continues at coordinate 9,694 of NZ_JANQKD010000037.1, forward strand.
GAGATCAAGGACCTCTTCGCCGAGTGGCTGGAGGCCCACTTCCCGGACCGCAAGTCCAAGGTCATGAAGCTGGTGCGGGAGACCCGCGACGGCGCCCTTTACCAGCCGGAGTTCGGCCTGCGCCAGCGCGGCAGCGGGGTCTACTCCGACCTCCTGGCCCAGCGTTTCAAGCGGGCCGAAGGGCGCCTCGGCCTCAACCGCGGGGGCTTCAAGCGCAGGGGCCTCGGCGACCTCGATTGCAGCCAGTTCGAGCCGCCGGCAGCCGAAGCCAAGACCGACAAGCGCCAGCTCTCGTTCTTTTAACGCAAATCCCCGCTACCGCGCCTTCAAGCGCCCCTTGCCTGCCGGGCCAGCGAAATCGCGGCTAACGCCTTGTCCGGCCTTCACTCTTTTGAAAGCAGCAGCCTGCTAAACAGAAGGGAGGCGGGCCGCGGCGGCGCGCCCTGGCGATTTGACGAGATCAGAGACCGGTCATGGAGGGCCATACCAGCAGCATCACCGAACTGGCGATCGTGGTGGTCGCCGCGCTTTGCTGCGGGCTCATCGTCCGGTCCTTCCGCCAGCCGATCCTGCTGGGCTACATCCTGGCCGGCGCCGCCCTCGGCCCCTCCGGCTTCGGCTTCGTCGAAAACCGCGATCAGGTGCAGTTGCTCGCCGAACTCGGCGTGCTCATGCTGCTGTTCTTCATCGGCATGGAGCTGCAACTCCGCAGCCTGAAGGCGGTCTGGCGCATCGCGCTGATGACCACCCTCTTCCAGATCGCCGTCGGCGTGCTCGCCATGTCGCTGCTCGGCTTCTATCTCGACTGGCCCATCGGCCTGACGGTGGTGCTGGGCTTCGTCGTCGCCCTCTCCTCCACCGCCATCGCCATCAAGATGCTGGAAGAGATCGGCGAGAAGGGCACCCGCGTCGGCAACGTCACCATCGGCATCCTGATCGCCCAGGACCTGGCGGTGATCCCGATGATGCTGGTGGTGAGCACTTTCACCGGCGAGAACGCCTCGATCGGGGCCGGGACGCTCATCAAGCTCGGTCTCTCCATCGCCTTCCTGGGGATCCTGCTGGTCTACCTCGGCCGCGGCCGCCGGCTGCGCCTGCCCTTTGCCAAGTCCGTCGGGCGCAATGCCGACCTGACGCCTCTGGCCGGGCTTGCCTTCTGTTTCGGCGCCGCGGCGCTGTCCGGCCTGATGGAGCTCTCCGCCTCCTACGGCGCCTTCCTGGCCGGGCTGGTGATCGGCAACTCCACCAGCCGGCGGGTGATGATGCACTACACCGCGCCGATCCAGAGCGTGCTGCTGATGGTCTTTTTCCTCACCATCGGCCTGCTGATGGATCTCGGCTACATCTGGGAGAACCTGGGCACCGTCATCCTCATCGTCACCTTCGTGGCGATCCTCAAGACCGCCCTCAACATCGTCGTCATCCGTGCGATGGGGGAGACCTGGCCGCGCGCCTTTCTCTCCGGTGTCATGCTGGCCCAGCTCGGCGAGTTCTCCTTCATTCTCGCCGCCCTTGGCCTCACCGCCGGCGTGATCTCGCCGGAGGAGCACCGCCTGCTGGTGGCCGTCACCGTGCTGTCGCTGATCGGCAGCCCGATCTGGCTGGAGGCCGCGCGGCGGCTGCACCGCATCGCCCTGCTCGGCATCACCTCCGGCCGCGAGACCCTGCGCCTCACCCTGGGGCCGGAGGCAAAGGCGCTCGGCCGCTCGGGCGGGCTTATCGGCGGACGCATCGGCGACTGGCTGCGGCGCGCCGCCGGACCCTTGGCGCCAAAGATGCTCGGGGCCTCCCAACGCGACCAAAAGCCGCTGGCGCCGGACGCCGGCCCTACCCATAATGGCGGCGACCTTGATGGCACTGGGTCGCCATCCCCCCGGCGCAGTCCGTCGCCGCCCCTCAATCCTGGTGGGGCGGAAGCGGACTGACCGTAGACCGGGGCGGGCGGCCATCCTTTAACGCTGCCGGACCCCCACCTCCCGTGCCGGACTTCGCCCTCGAACACGCATTCGCCGAAAGCCTGGGCTCAGATACGCCCCGTCCCAGCCTGCGGATCATCGGCCTGGACGAAGCCGGCCGCGGGCCCTGGGCCGGGCCGGTGGTGGCCGCAGCGGTCTGGCTGCGGCACGAAGGCCTGCCGGCAACGCTGCGCGACGGCCTGGACGATTCCAAGAAGCTGACGGCACGGGCGCGCGAAGCCCTCTTCGATGCGCTGCAGGCGCTGCCGCCGGAGGCCGGCGCGGTCGCGCTGGGAGAGGCCAGCGTCGCGGAGATCGACCGTCTGAACATCCTCCAGGCCTCGCTCCTGGCCATGCGGCGCGCCGCGGCAGCGCTGCCGCTGACCGCCGATGCAGCCCTGGTCGACGGCAATCAGAAGCCTGACCTGACCTGCCCCCTGCGCACCGTGGTCAAGGGCGATTCCCGCTCGCTGTCCATCGCCGCGGCCTCAGTGATCGCCAAGGTCAGCCGCGACCGCACCATGGCCGCCCTGGCCCGCGCGCATCCCGGCTACGGCTGGGAACGCAACCAGGGCTACGGCACCGCCGAGCACCGCGAGGGCATCGCCCGACTGGGCGTGACGCCACAGCACCGCCGCTCCTTCCGCCCGATCCGGGAGGCAATCGCCAAAGTCTCTTAACAACAATCCCTAACATCTTGAGTCTCATAGACTCTTGACGGGAGTCCCCGGGTGACTCAGGATGCCCGCTTTCGCGCAAGAGAGGGGGGATCGACCGGCGTGCAGAAAGATGTGGTCAAGCAGGGCGACTGCATCGCGTTGATGGAGGAGATGGCGGAAGCCTCGGTGGACATGGTTTTCGCCGACCCGCCCTATAACCTCCAGCTCGACGGCGAGCTCTACCGGCCCAACAATACCCGCGTCGATGCGGTGGACGACGCCTGGGACCAGTTCGACAGCTTCGCCGCCTACGACGACTTCACCCGCCGCTGGCTGCGCGCCGCGCGCCGCGTGCTGAAGGACAGCGGCACGCTCTGGGTGATCGGCAGCTACCACAACATCTTCCGCGTCGGCACGGCGCTGCAGGACCTGGACTACTGGATCCTCAACGACGTGGTGTGGCGCAAGTCCAACCCCATGCCGAACTTCCGCGGCCGGCGCTTCACCAACGCGCACGAGACCCTGATCTGGGCGGCCAAGGACAAGGATACCCGCTACACCTTCAACTACGACGCCATGAAGCGGCTGAACGACGATCTGCAGATGCGCAGCGACTGGCTGATCCCGATCTGCAGCGGCGGCGAGCGGCTGAAGAACGACCAGGGTGAGAAGGGCCACCCGACCCAGAAGCCCGAAGCGCTGCTCCACCGCGTCATCATGGCCGCCACCAAGCCGGGCGAGGTCGTGCTCGATCCCTTCTTCGGCAGCGGCACCACCGGCGCGGTTGCCAAGAAGCTGGGCCGCCGCTTCATCGGGCTGGAGCGCGATGCGGGCTACGTGAAGCTGGCCGAGCAGCGCATCGCCCAGGTGCAGCCGGTCAAGGATCTGGAACTGGTCGAGACCCCGGCCAAGCGCCAGGAGCCGCGCATCCCCTTCGGCTGGCTGATAGAACACGGCCTGCTGGAGCCCGGCACCGTGCTGCACGGGCCCGACAAGCGCTGGCGCGCCAAGGTGCGCGCCGACGGCACCCTCATCACCAGCGACTTCAAGGGTTCCATCCACCAGGTCGGCGCCCACCTGCAGGGCGCCCCCTCCTGCAACGGCTGGTCCTTCTGGCACATCAAGGCCGACGGCAAGCCGGTCTCCATCGACGTGCTGCGCCAGAAGCTTCGCGCCAATCTCGGCAAGACGCTGAACTGAAGTCTCTCGAGTAGCGCCGAAACGGCTCGAGCCCCCCGAACTTTGACCAACTCGAAGGGCGTTCCCGCTGGCGCGGTCGATGACAAGCACCTAGCCGCGGCTCCTACGGCCACAGCGCACGGTCTGTAGAACGACATCACCCTGAGCAGGGCTCAACCACAGGGTGACTCGCCGGCGAGTCTTCCGCTATGAAGAAGGCAGCCGCAGGTGCGGTCCACCTCGTGACGCGGGATCAGCGATGGCCCTTGGCCCGGAAGGAGTTGGCCGATGTACAAGCTCAGCGACGTTGGTGAGGTGTTGCTGACCACCGGCCGGCTGCTGGCCTTTCGCCCGGCGGTGCCGGATCTGAAGCGCCTGGGACCGCTCTATGTCGCAATGGGGCTGGCCTTTGCCTGGCTTGCGGGCATCGGACGCTACTGGGATAACCCGAGGGCTGAGCTCTGGCAGACACTCGGCCTGGGTTCGGTCGCCTATGTCTTCGTGATGGCGCTGCTGCTCTGGATTATCGTCTGGCCCCTGAATCCGCGCGGCTGGCGCTACCGCTCGGTTCTCGTCTTCGTCGCACTGACCTCCCCACCGGCCATACTCTATGCAATACCGGTGGAGCGCTTCCTCTCTCTTGATGCCGCTCAGAGCGTCAACATCTGGTTTCTCGTGACGGTCGCGCTCTGGCGGGTCATCCTCCTGTGGGTCTTCCTGCAGCGCGCGGCGGGCCTCACACTCGGCGTCAGTTTCGTGGGCACTCTTCTGCCGATTGCTCTCATCGTGGTTGCCCTCAGCCTGTTCAACCTTGAACATGCCACTTTTGAGATCATGGGCGGTCTGGACCCCGCCCAGAGAACCCCGAACGATGCGGCCTACGCCGTGTTGATCACCATCACGTTGTTCTCCTCTATCGCCCTTCCGTTTCTTCTCCTCGCCTACATGATTCTATGCCTCAAGGCGCGGCCGTCCCGATGGGACAAGAGAAGCGATGAGAGACACGGCAGCTAGGTCCACAAAGGCATGAAGCTCGGCCTCATCGCCATGAGTGGGGTGCGGGTACAAAACCCCGAGCTGACCGCCCTGGGGCTGACGCTGCCGGGCTTTGTCGAACGCAGCAAGGTGATCGCGTCCCTGCCTAGCCTCGCCCTGCTGACCCTCGCGGGGCTGACACCCAGGCACATCGACGTCCGATACCTGGAGCTCCCAGACCTCTCCGAGTCTCATGAGCTGCCAGACGGCTTCGACGCGGTTGCGATCTCAAGCTATACCGCCCAGATCAAGGATGCCTACCGCCTCGCTGACCGGTATCGAATGGCTGGGGTGAGAGTAATCCTCGGCGGCCTGCACGTCACCGCCTGCCCGGAAGAGGCCGCACAGCATGCCGATGCCGTGGTGCTCGGCGAGGCGGAAGGGCTCTGGCCGCAGGTCGTGACAGACCTCGAAAGAAAGCAGCTCAAGCAGGTCTACGATGCTCGCGGCGAGAGCTTCGATCTCGCTGCCGCTCCGATGCCGCGTTTCGACCTACTGGATCCCGCGCGCTACAATCGCCTTACAGTCCAGACCCAGCGCGGCTGCCCCTTTTCCTGCGAGTTCTGTGCCGCCTCCATCCGCCTTTCTCCCCGCTTCAAGGTCAAGCCGGTGGAGAAAGTGATTGCCGAGATCAGGCGCATCAAGGAGATCTGGCCGAACCCCTTCATTGAATTGGCTGACGACAACAGCTTCGCCAACCGTTCCCACGCGAAGCGCCTGGTGCGGGCAATCGCCCAAGAAGGCATCCGCTGGTTCACCGAGACAGACATCTCCGTCGCTGACGATCTTGAGTTGCTTGCGATGCTGAGGGATTCTGGTTGCAGCCAGTTGCTCATTGGGCTGGAGGCGCCGAGCCGCCGCGGGCTGGATGGGCTGGAGACAAAGTCGAACTGGAAGGCCGGGCGCGTTGCAACGAATCTGGCCGCGATCGAACGCATTCAGCGGCAGGGAATCACGGTTAACGGCTGCTTCATTCTGGGTCTCGACGGCCAGGATGAGAGCAGCTTCAACGACGTCATAACGTTCGTGCGCGAAAGCGGCCTCTACGAGGTGCAGGTGACGTTGCAGACGCCCTTTCCCGGAACACCGCTTTATGCGCGCCTGCGCGACGCAGGGCGCCTTCTGGAGGAAGACGCCTGGGAGGCGTGCACGCTTTTTGACGTGACCTTCAAGCCGCAAACCATGAGCGCCAGCGATCTGGAATCGCGGTTTCATGCCCTCATCGCAACCCTATACAGCGACGACTTCAGACGCCAGCGCCGTGGCGCCTTTCGGCGACTTCAGTCTCACGCTCCGTCCAACATCTCCTAGGCCCGGGACCGCGCAGGGGCCTGCTGCTGCCGCGCCGCTTTGGGTTCTTCTGCGAGCTGCCAGTCGATCGGCCGTTCCGGGCGGTAGGCGCAGAAGGTGCCGGTGCGCAGGCTGTTGGCGAGGTGGCGGCCGAGCGCCGGGTGGGCGGCCTCGATCTTGCGCAGGGCATGGCGGATGCGCCAGGTGACGGTGGTGCGCGCCCGCTCGGCCAGGCTGCCGAGACGGCGGCTGCGCCCGCCCAGGCCCAAGGCCTTGGCCAGGGTATCGACCAGCTCCCCGATCTCGCCGCGCAGCCGTTCGGCCTGCAGCGGATCGTTGCGGTCCTCCGCCTCGGCCAGGTCTTCCTGCAAATCGCGAATACGCGCCTTGAGAGCCCGGCGCGCCGGCTCGTCGAGCGCCGCGTCGCCGGCGAAGTGCTCGTCGCTGCGTTCGGCGAGATCGAGGCAATGCACCTCGGTCCCCGGACGCTCCAGCAGGCGGCGGATGTCGTGCAGCCCCTTGAGGGCAGGAAGCCGCACCGTCTGTCCGGCAAACGCCAGCCGCCACTGGCCGGCCTCCGGCACCAGCGCCGCCGGTTCCGCCGCTGCGGGATTGCTGCCCCGGGCGGTGCCGGAGGCCGCAGCCTCGGAGGGCCTACCGCAGGCATCGTCCAACAGGCGAAACCCCTCGGCCAGGACCGCGCGGTCTTCGGCACGGCGGTAGGGGTTGACCGTCAGCAGCCAGCGGCAGGCCTCGCCCGGCTCAGGCTCGCGGCCGCCGTTGATCCAGTCGCGGTACTCCCGCTCATAGACCGCCAGCATTGCCCGCCCCTCCTCCATCCGCCCGAGCCTGGCGTAAGCGATGGCGACGAAGGCGGGCACATCGACGATGGGAAAGCCGTCGATGGCCGCGGCCAGGGCGGCGGCCCGTTCGTAATCTCCGGCAGCGGTATGGGCGATAGCCGCGTAGGCGAAGTAATGGTTCGGATGACAGGGGTTGAGACGCAGGGCCCGTTCGGCGTGCTCGGCGCCAAGCTCCGGCCGGCCGAGGAAGGCCTCGCCGACCGACATCTCCATCAGCATGTCGGCGTCGTTCGGGCAGAGCGCCAGGGCGCGGTCGAAGTACCAGGCGGCGCGGTCGAACTCCCGCCTGTAGTTCAGCACCTTGCCGATGACGACGTGCAAAAGGGCGTCGCGGTCGTCGATCTCCAGGGCGCGGTGGGCGTGTGTATAGGCACGCTGGCCGTTTTCTTCGAACTGCGACCAGAAATGGCAGCTCCACTCGTTGAACCAGGAGAGCGAAACGCCTGCATGGGCGCGCGCGTAGTGCGGGTCCAGGTCGATGGCGCGCTCGAAAAGACCGCGGGCTTCTTCGTCTGCGCTGGCACTGCCGTTGCGCAGCAAAGCGAGGCCCCGCAGGGTAAGCTCGTAGGCGGCCAGGGAGTCCGTCGGCTTGCGCCGCAGATCGTCGCGCGCCGTCTCCTCCAGCCGCGTCGAAAGCGTGGCGGCGATGCGGGCGACGACCTCGTCCTGGACGGCAAAGACATCGCCGGCGGAGAAGTCGTACTGCTCGCTCCAGAGTTGGCGGCCGCCGCCGCAGTCCACCAAGGCGGCGGTCACCCGCAGCCGCTCGCCGGCACGCCGCAGGCTGCCGCGCAGCAGGTGGCTGGCCCCCAGGCGTGCCCCGGCTTCCCGGTCGGAGAGGCCGGCCACGGCCATACACGACATCCAGGAGATGACCTGCAGGCTGCGGAAGCGCGTGAGTTCGCCGCAGATGTCTTCCAGCAGCCCCTGCGCCAGGGGGTCGGCAGCGGCAGCGTCGCCTGCAACCTGAAAGGGAAGCACAGCCAGGACAGGAGGTTGGCTTGGATTCTGGCCTGCGTTGGGGCCGGTTATTGGGCCGGGCATTGGGCCGGGCATGGCTTGGTCTTTTCGTCTGATCGGCGGCCTTATCTACGAGCATAGCCCAAGCCGGGCTTCAGGAAAATGCGCCGGCCCTCACATCGTGAGGCGCCGCCTCACGCCCTTTGGGGTACAGGGAGCTCTCCGCCGCAAGGTCCCTTCCGCCGCGAATGAAATAAATCGAAGCCGCGCCGCCCCCGGCGCGGGTATTGTTTTGTGGATTTGGCGTCAGCCGAAGAAGGAGATCACAGCATGTCCAGCGACCGCCAGGGAAACACCCTTTCCGGCGCCACGCCCGCGGCCCTCACGCTCTACGAGCAGGCCGTCGAGGCCTTCAACATCTACCGCGGCGATCCCATCGCCCTTGTCGACGAGGCCATCGCGCAGGCGCCGGACTTCGCCATGGCGCGCATCCTGAAGGCGCACCTCTATGGCCTTGCGACCGAGCCGGAAGCGACGGCGGAGGCACGCGACATCGTCGCTGATGTCAAGACGCGCGCGCTGAACGAGCGCGAGGCCTCCCACCTCGACGCCCTGGATCTGGTGCTGCAGGGCAACTGGACCGCGGCGGCCGTCGCGCTCGACCACCATCTCGTGCGCTACCCCCGCGACCTCGTGGCGCTGCAGTCCGGCCACCTGATGGACTTCTACCGCGCCAACGCGCGCGACATGCGCGACCGCATCGCCCGCGCCCTGCCCCAGTGGTCGCCGGAGGTGCCCGGCTATTCCATCGTGCTGGGCATGTATGCCTTCGGCCTGGAGGAAAGCGGCGACTATGCCCGCGCCGAAGAAATGGGCCGCAAGGCCGTCGAGCTGCAGCCGCTCGACTGCTGGGCGCATCATGCCGTCGCCCATGTGATGGAGATGCAGGGCCGGGCCGAGGACGGCATCGGCTGGATGATCGCCCGCGAGCCCCAGTGGTCGGGCGACGACAACTTCTTCAAGGTCCACAACTGGTGGCATCGCGCGCTCTACCATCTCGACCTCGGCCAGGTCGACCAGGTCTTTGCGCTCTACGACGGCCCGATCCGGGAGGAGCGCAGCGCCGTCGCGTTGGATCTGGTGGATGCCTCGGCGCTGCTGTGGCGGCTGCAGTTGACTGGTCATGACGTCGGCGAACGTTGGGACGAGGTCGCCACGGCCTGGGACCAGCATGCCGACGGGCGGCTCTATGCCTTCAACGACTGGCATGCGGTCATGGCCTATCTCGGCGCCGGCCGCGAGAGCGACGTCAGCCGGATCACGGATGCCCTGCGCAACGCGGCCGACCCGGCTGCTGAAACCAGCGGCTGGGCCAGGACCACGGGGCTTGCGCTGGTGGAGGGCTTCACGGCCTTCCGGCGCGGCGACTACGAGACCGCGGTCGAGCGTCTGCACGGCGCGCGCTATATCGCCAACCGTTTCGGCGGCAGCCATGCCCAGCGCGACATCATCGACTGGACCCTGACCGAGGCGGCGCTGCGTGGCGGCTTCCGCGACGTCGCCACGGCGCTGGCCAACGAGCGCCTGGCCCTGAAGCCCCACAGCCCGGTCAACCGCGGCTTCCTGGAGCGCGCCCGGGCCGGCGGTTCCGGCGGCGAGCAGGCCGCTTAGGCGGCCCACCGAAACTGCCAGGAGCGCGCCATGCAAGCCGGCGACAGCGGCGAGGGAGCGTTGCCTAAAGCCTCCCGCGCCGACCTCGATATCCGTTGGGCGAAGGCGGAGGAGGCGCGTGCGATCGCGCGTCTCTTCCTCATCTCCTCCGACGGCCTTGCCGCCTACATCTGGAGCCGGATCGACATGCCGGGCCTGCGTACGGGCGACGCAAGCTTGGAGGACGTCGGGGCCGCCCGCTACGCGCGCAGCGGCACGGCCTTCTCCTACGAGAACTGCCTGCTGGCCCTTGCCGGCGGGGCCGTCGTCGGCATGGCCCATGCCTTTCCCATGGAGGCGGATCCGGAACCTGCCGAGGAGGAGGACCCAGTGCTGCGGCCCTATGCGGAGCTGGAGGCCCCCGGCTCGCTCTACCTCTCCGGCCTGGCAGTCGAGGAGGCGTACCGGAGCACGGGCATCGGTGCGGAGCTGATGGACTGCGTAGAGGAACTGGCCCGGGCCAAGGGTCTGCCGCGGGTTTCGCTGATCTGCTTCGAGCGCAACACGCGGGCCCTGGCGTTCTACCGCCGCCGCGGTTATCGCGAGATCGCACGGCGGCCCTTGGTGCCCCACCCCAGCCTGCACTACGCCGAGGGAGACGCCCTGCTTCTGGCGCGCGCCTGCTGAGTAACCCGGGCCGTTCAGGCTTCCGAACTGCTCAGGCGTTCCAGCTGGGCCGGGCGCGCAGGGCGTCGTTCCAACGCTTGAGATGATCCAGGCCCTCCGGGATCGGCACCTTCACGAAGTCGGACAGGAACAGCGCCGTCATGCCGGTGATGTCGGCGACGGTGAAGCGCTCTCCGGCAACAAAGGGCCGGCCGTCGGCCAGCGCGCTGTCCAGCCAGGCCAGCTTGGCCGGCAGGTCATGGCGCTGCGCCTCGACGATGGCCGGCACCTGGGTCAGCTTGTCCTTGAAGAAGTCGAAGCTGTGGCGCGCGATCAGACTGAGGGGTGTCAGAATCTCCAGCTCCATGCGGCGGTCCCACATGTAGATCCGGGCCTGCTCCACGGCATCCCCACCGAAGAGGTTCGGTTCAGGCTGCAAAGATTCAAGGTAACGGCAGATCGCCTGAGACTCGCAGATGATCGTGCCGTCGTCGAGTTCCAGAACCGGAACCTCGCCCAGGCTGTTCTTCTTCCGCAGAGCTTCGCCGCGGGTACCCTGAGCATCGAGACTCAGATCGACACGCGGCAGGTCCATCCCCTTCTCAGCCAGAAAGATGCGCACCCGGCGCGGGCTCGCCGCAGCAGCATTGTAGAGTTTCACGGTCAGGTCTCCTCTGGTCTCTTTACAATCCGCTCCGCCTTTGATATCTATTAATCAACATATGATCAATAGGTGATATATGTTGGATACAACCTTCGCGGCCCTGTCCGACCCGACACGACGCACGATCCTGGACCTGCTGGCTGAGCGCGAACACTCGGTGGGCGAGCTTGTCGACCACTTCCCCATCACCCAATCAGCCGTTTCGCGGCACCTGAACGTGCTGGAGCAGGCCGCTCTGATCGAACGGCGGCGGGACGGCCAGCGCCGGCTCTGCGCCCTGCGTGCCGAAACCCTGGCGGAGGTCGACCGCTGGATGGAACGCTACCGCCGCATGTGGGTCGGCAAGCTGCAGCGCCTGGACCGGGCGATACAGAAGAGGGCGATACAGAGGAGAAAGAAGCGATGAGCCAAGCAGTCGCGGAAGATCTTCGCAGCGTCGTCCTGCGGTACCGCTTCAACGCCAGCGTCGAGGAACTCTTCGCCGCCTGGACCGACCCCGAGATGCTCGCGGAGTGGTGGGGGCCGGAAGGCTTTCGCAGCAAGGTTCTGGTGATGGAACTGCACCCCGGCGGGCGCTTCGAGATCGAGATGACCGCCGAGGACGGCGAGGCCAGCCGTATCACAGGGGTGTACCGGGAGATCTCGCCGCCAACGCGGCTGGTCTTCGAGATCACCGAGCACTGCGCAAAAGACCTGCCGCCGGAGGTGGAACCGCAGATCGCCCCGACACCAGTGACCGTCGAGTTCGTCAGCCATGGCGACCAGTCGGAGATCATCCTGACCCAGGACGGGCTGAACCCGACCTATTCGGAGCTGGTTACCTGGGGCTGGGGCGGCGCCATCGACAAGCTGAAGACGCGGCTTGGCTGAGACGGCCCGGAGCAGATCCGGGTTTGATGGAGTCGCGGAAGCGATCCATCAAGCCCGCTGAATCTGCTCTAAGTGTAAAGTGTAGAGCGGATTCACATGTTTAGACGCAAACACAAGAGTGTTTCCGTCTAAACATGATCCGCTCTAGCGGCCGCCCGGCTGCAGGAGATCCCATCGGTTGCCGTAGAGATCCTCGAAGACGGCCACGGTGCCGTAGGGCTCCTCCCGCGGCGCCTCCAGGAAGGTCACGCCGGCCGCCTGCATCGCCCGATGGTCGCGCGCGAAGTCGTCGGTCATGAGAAACAGGAAGACGCGCCCGCCGGTCTGGTCGCCGATCCTCGCGCGCTGTGATTCGTCGGCGGCCTTTGCCAGCAGCAGGCGCGTCTCTGCGGCGCCCGGCGGCGAGACCACGACCCAACGCTTGCCGCCGCCCTGGTCGCTGTCCTCGATCAGATCGAAACCGAGCTTGCCGACGTAAAAGCCGATCGCTTCGTCGTAGTCGCGCACCAGGAGCGCAACGAGGCCGAGGTGCTGGTGCATACGCTTGGGCTCCCGGCGTCAGGCAGGCTCGAACAGCTCGATGGGATTGCCGGAAGGGTCCTCGCAGAGGACCTGGCGGCCGCCCGGCCCGGCGAGAATGTCATTGCGGAAGACCGTGCCCTCGGACCGCAAAGCGGTCACGGTCGCCTCAAGATCGCCGACCGTGACTACGATCCGCGACCAGCCGCCGGGCTCGGGGCGGCTCCCGTCCGGCATGGGCTTGGAGGCCGAGGCCTGCGGACCGGCGAGCCAGAGGCCGAGATTGTCTCGGCTCATGATCGCCATGGCCGGCCCGAACTGCTGCTGCAGTTCGAAGCCGAGCCGGTCGCGGTAGAAAGCGACGGCCTGATCGACGTCGTGAACGATGTAGCGAACCTGTGCCATGACGGAACCCTGGTGGACGGCCAAGCCCATTATAGGACGGCAAGCGCTTCGGTGTGCGGACAACTTTGGGCTGGTTGCCGCGGTCCGGTCTCTGCTAGCCTCCCGCCCGGAAAGGACCCGCCATGCCTGCCTTCGATCTGCTCCTCCCCTTCTTCGCGGCGACACTGCTCTTCGCGGTGATGCCCGGACCGGCCATCCTCTACACCGCCGCCCAGACCATGGCGCGCGGGCGGCGGGGCGGCGCCATGGCGGCCTTCGGCATCCATATCGGCGGCTACGTGCATGTGATCGCCGCGGCGGCCGGCCTCTCCGCCGTCTTCCGCTATGTGCCGGAAGCCTATCTGGCGGTGAAGATTGCAGGGGCGCTCTACTTGATCTGGCTCGGCATCTCCTTCTTCCGCAAGCCGCAGAGCGACGCGCTGCCCGCGGTAACCCAGCGCAACGCCCGGCGCGCCTTCGCCCAGTCCATGCTGGTCGAAGTACTGAACCCCAAGGCGGCGCTGTTCTTCATCGCCTTCCTGCCGCAGTTCGTCGATCCCGCTGCGGCCTGGCCGCTCTGGGTCCAGTTGCTGATCCTCGGGACCTTCGTGAACGTGGCCTTCTCCACGGTCGATTTCATCACCGTCGCCGCCACCTCCACCATGGTGGGTCTGGTGCGCAAGAGCGCCGCCGGCCAGCGGGTGGTGCGGGCCATCGGCGGCTCCATTCTCGTGGCCCTCGGCGTCCATCTGGCGGCCTCGCGCAGCTAGGTCCTCCGCCGCCCTCCCCGGCGGCTCTTTGAACCTTCCGCACAGTCCCTGCGACCCATGATCAATCTGACCCTTTCTCGCAGGAGAGAACCGTGCGCAAGTACCGTGTCCAGGGCCTTCTGGCCTCCGTGAGCCTTATTGCCGCCCTGACGGTCATCGGCGTCGGCCAGGCTGCCGCCCAGCCCGATCTTGTGCCCATCGTCACAGCGCCCATGTCGGCCAACGTCGGCGTGCAGAACATCGGCGACAGCCCGGCCCCGGCCAGCCAGCTGATCATCAGCTGCGACAAGCTCGGCAAGGCCGGCGGCGGTGGCTGCCCGGATGCCCCGGATCTCGGCATCTACGAGAACCCCGCCTATCCCCAGCATGCGACCATCGAGGTGCCCGAACTGGCGCCCGGCGAAAGCTACAACCACGTGCTGAGCGTCTGGGACGACATGGTCTGGCCGGAAGGCACCTACATCTTCAGCGTCACCGCCGATGCCGGGAACGCCGCCGTGGAAGCCAACGAGTTCAACAACGATACCCAGACCAGCTACACCCAGCTGCCCCAGCCCGGCATCGGCCAGAAGCCGCAATTGCCACTGCAGACCAGGCCGGCAGTTCCTCATCGGCAGAAGCCGGCAAAGGCCACCATTGTCGCGCCGCAGCGTCTGCCGGTCCTGAAAGCCGTTCCCGCAAAACCGACACGCCCGGCACCGCAGCAGCCTGCGCCGCGGCGCTCGACGAACTGAATTCCTCCCGAAGCTTCCCTCTTGAAGCTTGCCTCCTGGGCGGTCCCTTGGGACCGCCCATTTTTTTGCGATCCCGGGGCGGTCCCTTGGGACCGCCCCCTTTTTTGCGCGCGGGCACAGGCATCTTTGTAACGACATCCAGACTCGCGATAGTCTTGCGGCCTTCTCACGTACTGCAAGGACCCGCATGACCCAGGCCCCCAACGACCAGGACCTCATCGCCCGCCCGGGCAGCCGCCTGGAAATCACCACGCCGGCGCTGGTGCTCGACCTTGATGCGCTGGAAGGCAACATTGCCGCCATGGCGGCCATCACCAAGACGCAGGGCATCGGCCTCAGGCCCCACGCCAAGACCCATAAGTCGGTGGCCATCGGCAAACGCCAGATGGATCAGGGGGCCGTCGGGCTGTGCTGCGCCAAGCTGGCTGAGGCCGAAGCGCTGGCCGCCGGCGGGCTCGACCGGCTGCTGCTGACCTCGCCGGTCACCGGCGCCCGGCGTATCGCCCGCCTCTTGGACCTGCAGCCGCGCTGCACCGAGCTGTTGGCAGTGGTCGACGACCCGGGCAATCTGCGCGACCTCGGCGAAGCGGCGGCGGCGCGCGGGCAAAGCCTGGACCTGCTGATCGACGTCGACATCGGCCAGCACCGCACCGGCGTCGTCGGCGCCGAAAGCGCCCTGGCGCTGGCGGAAACCATTGCCGCGCATCCACAGCTTACCCTGCGGGGCCTGCAAGGTTATGCCGGCCATCTGCAGCACATCGCCGGCTTCGAGGAACGCCGCCGCGCCTCCCATGCCGCACTGCAGGCGCTGGCGGAGGTGCGCGATGCGCTGGAGGGCGCCGGCCACCCCTGCCCCATCGTCACCGGCGGCGGCACCGGCAGCCACGCTTTCGATCACGAGGCCGGGTTGCTGACCGATCTGCAGGCCGGCTCCTACATCGTCTCGGACGTCCAGTACGGCGCGGTTGATCTGGCCGGTGCGGAGGCGGCGCCCTTCACGGCCGGGCTCTTTGTCTACAGCCGGGTGATCAGCGCCAGCCATGCGGACTTCGTCACCATCGACGCCGGCTCCAAGACGCTCTCCACCGACGGGCCGCTGCCGGAGGTGGTCTTCGGCGCCGCGGCGGGCAGCCGCTATGCCATTTCCGGCGACGAGTTCGGCCAGCTCACCCTGGCACCGTGCAGCGCGGCACCCGCGGTCGGCGACCTGATCGCCCTGCAGGTGCCGCACTGCGACACCACCATCAACCTCTTCGACTTCTACCACTGTGTCCGCGGCGACGCCCTGGTGGCCCTCTGGCCGATCGAGGCCAGGGGCGCCTCCAACTAACCCGCTTACCTCACCGGCATGCGGCGGCCGAGGGCGACGCTGGCGACCACGAAGACGGCGAAGGCCAGGGTGACTGCGTCCACCGTCTCGCCGAGAAGGACCGCCGAGGCGAAGATGGTCAGGAAGGTCTGCAGCAGCTGGACCTGGCTGACCCGGGAGACGCCGCCGATGGCAAGGCCGCGGTTCCAGGCGAAGAAGCCCAGGAGCTGGCTGAACAGGGCCACGTAGAGGAAAGCGCCCCAACTGGCCGGCGAGCCCTGCATGCCGTGCTCGGCCAGGGAGAGGCCGACCGGGACCGCCAGGAAGGGCGCGGCGATCACCAGCGCCCAACAGATCACCTGCCAGCCGCCGAGAGTCCTGGTCAGGCGCGCACCCTCCGCATAGCCGATGGCGGCGCAGGCCACCGAGGCCAGCAGCGCAAGGTGGCCGGGCCCGATGCTGTCGCCGCCGCGCAGCAGCGAGAAAGCCACCACCGCGCCGCCGCCGGCCAAGGCGACGAACCAGAAGCCGGGCGACGGCCGTTCGCGCAGCATCACCGCCGCAGCCAGGGTGGTGGCCAGCGGCAGGATGCCGAGCACGACGCCGCCATGGGCGGCGGGCACGCTCTGCATGGCCCAGGCCGAAAGCAGGGGAAAGCCCAGCACCACGCCGAGGGCGACGATGACGAGGCTGCGCCACTCCCCGCGCCGCGGCAGGCGCTGGCGCGTCGCCAGCAGGATGATCAGGGCCACCGCGGCTGCCAGGATGGCCCGGCCCAGCCCGATCATCACGGGAGTGAAGTCGACCACGGCGATGCGGGTGGCCGGCAGCGTGAGGCTGAAGATGGCAACACCGATGAAGCCCAGCAGCAGGCCTTTCGCCTCCTGACGCGCCGGACCCTCGGCGGTAACAGGCGCCACGCCCTGCGGCTGATCAGCCATCGCTATCGGCGGACCTTTCGCCGGACGGCGCAAGAGCGGTCTGCTTCATCCCGTGGGCGATGATCTTGCGCATGACCGTCGGCAAGGCCTCGCCGTCCAGGGCGTCAAGCCCGACCCAGCGGCCGGCCGCCTCGGGGAGCCCGGCCTTATCTGCAGAGGTCTGGTCTGCAGAGGCGGCCCAGACCGTCACCTCGAAATGAAAGTGGGTGAAGGTGTGCCGCACGACCCCGGGCAGCACCCGCCAGTCGGCCTGCAGCGGCGCGGCCGCCCCGGCCTCCGCCTCGTCCCATGCGCCTTCGCGCCAGGGGGTCGAGGGCACCTCCATCATGCCGCCGAGCAGGCCCTTTTCCGGCCGCCGGCGCAGCAGCAGAGCCCCGTCCCGCGTGGCAACCCAGAACGCCACCGCATGGCGCGTCGGCTTCGGGGCCTTGGCCAGCTTACGCGGCAGCTCCGGCGCCACACCGCCCGCCCGCGCCTGGCACTGGTCCTCCAGCGGACACAACAGGCATTTCGGCTGGCGCGGCAGACAGACCGTGGCGCCCAGGTCCATCATCGCCTGGGCGAAGTCGCCGGCCCGCTGCTCCGGCGTGATGCGGTCGGTCAGGGCCTTCAACTCCGGCTTTGCCGTCGGCAGCGGGGTTTCGACATGGAACAGCCGCGCGATCACCCGTTCCACGTTGCCGTCGACCACCACAGCCCGGCGGCCGAAGGCGATGGCCGCGATGGCCGCGGCCGTATAGACACCGATCCCCGGCAGGCGGCGCAGCTCCGTCTCGCTGTCGGGGAAGCGTCCGCCGAGGTCGCCGGCCACGACCTGGGCACAGCGGTGCAGGTTGCGCGCCCGGGCGTAGTAGCCGAGCCCGGCCCAGGCGGTGAGAACGTCATCCAATGGCGCCGCTGCCAGCGTCTCGACATCAGGCCAGCGCGCCAGGAAATCGGCATAGTAGGGCGCGACCGCCGCGACGGTGGTCTGCTGCAGCATGATCTCGCTCAACCAAACGTGATAGGGATCCGGCGCCGCGGCGCCCGGCGGCGAACGCCAGGGCAGGCGCCGCGCATGGTGGTCGTACCACGTCAGCAGCGTGGCATGAACGGCGTCTGCAGCGGGCGCCGGCGCCGGAGAAGATGCGACAGAGGACATAAAAATCTCTATAGTCGATCCCTTCATATACTGAGCCGCCGCAACACGGCAAAGCGAGGTTTTGTCACCGCGACAATGGCCAAGGCGACCCCCCAGGATCCCAAAGGCAGAGGCCGGCGGCAGAATGCGCGGGCCCCCGGTGCACAGGACCCCAGTGCACAGGACCCCAGTGCGGCCCGGAAGCGGCGCAGCGGCTTGCGCGCCCTGGCCAGCGATCTGCCGGCCGTGACCAAGCGGGCCTTCGCCCGGCGCGGCCTCAGCGGGGCGGAACTGGCCCGCCAGTGGCCGGCGATTGTCGGTGCCGACCTCGCCCGCCACTGCCGGCCCCGGCGGCTGCGGTTTCGCCGTCCGGGTGAAACGCGCGAGGGCGATTTGACGCTGCGGGTGACGCCCGCCTGGGCGCTGGAGATCCAGCACCTGGAAACCCTGCTCCTGGAACGGGTCAACGGCTTCTTCGGCTATCGGGCGGTCGAACGGCTGACCCTGCAACAGGGCCCCCTGCCGCAGCCAACGCCGCAGCCGGCAGCCCGTTCCTCAGACGCCGCGGCTCCGCCACCGGCTGACAGAGATCTTGTGGATAAGCTCGCCCGCATCGACGATCCCGAGCTGCGCCAGGCCCTTGAACGCCTTGGCCGCGCCCTTCGACAAAAACAGGTCCAGCGGCCGGAAAGGGCTTAAAAACATGCCTTTCGGAGCCCACATCCCTCAGGTCCGGGAGACCTTGAGAGACCCGGCGAGAGACCCGGCGCGAGACCTCGCCAAAGCCCCGGAATCCGGGGCAAATGGGCGCTTGTGGAATCGCGGATGGCCCACTAGCATGCACAACATATGGTAGGTAAAGCCATGAAGAGACGGAACATACTGATCGGAATGGGGGCCGTGGCCCTGGGTGTCGGCGTCGGTGGCGCCTATGCTCTCGTGCAGCGGCCGGAAGACGGCCCGCAGGTCGCCGAGCAGGCGCCGCGGCTGGCGGCTGCCGGGGATATGCAGCTCTTCGAGGACGACCGTATTCTCGGCGCGCCGGACGCGCCCATTACCATTCTCGAATACTCCTCGCTGACCTGCCCGCACTGCGCCAGTTTCCATCAGGGCACCCTGCCCCAGGTGAAGACCGACTGGATCGACACCGGCAAGGCGCGCCTGGTCTACCGGCACTACCCGCTGGACCAGCTGGCGCTGCGCGCCGCGGCGGCAGCCAACTGCATCGAGGGCGACGGCTTCTTCGGCTTTCTCGACGTGCTCTTCAGCAATCAGCCGCGCTGGAGCCGCAGCCAGGATCCGATCGGCGCGCTGCAGCAGTTTGCGGCGCTGGCGGGCCTCAGCCCGGAAGCCTTCCAGGCCTGCATCGCCGACGAGACAACCATCACCCGCATTCTTGAAGTCCAAAAGGACGGCCGCGACACCTACGAGGTTGCTTCGACTCCGAGCTTTGTGATCAACGGTCAGCGCGTTGTCGGCGCCCGCAGCTATGACGAGTTCGCGGCGGTGCTGACGCGCTTCGCGCCGGACGCCTGAGGACGGCGCCCGGCGGCGAGCGGCTGATCGGCAGGCAGAGGCGGCGCGGCGTTTTGCAGGGGGACGTATGAGTTCTGGTTCGACGGCAAAGGGGGAATAGCCGCGCGTGGTGCAGTTCACCAAGCTTCGTTTGAGCGGGTTTAAGTCTTTTGTCGATGCCACCGAACTGGTGATCGAACCGGGCGTGACCGGCGTCGTCGGCCCCAACGGCTGCGGCAAGTCCAACCTGGTCGAGGCGCTGCGCTGGGCGATGGGTGAAACCTCGCCCAAGAGCATGCGCGGCAAGGAGATGGACGACGTCATCTTCGCCGGCAGCGCCAATCGCCCGTCACGCAACGTCGCCGACGTCACGCTCTATCTGAACAATGCCGAGCGCAAGGCGCCGGCCATGTTCAACGACTTCGACGACATCGAGGTCACGCGCCAGATCGACCGCGGCGAGGGCTCGACCTACCGGGTCAACGGCAAGGAAGTGCGCGCCCGCGACGTGCAGCTTCTGTTCGCCGATTCCGCGACCGGCGCCCACTCCACCGCCCTGGTCAGCCAAGGGCGCATCGGCGCCCTGATCAACGCCAAGCCCGCGGACCGCCGCTCGCTCCTGGAGGAGGCGGCGGGGATCACCGGGCTGCACTCGCGCCGCCACGAGGCCGAACTGCGCCTGCGCGCTGCGGAGACCAACCTGGAGCGCCTGGACGACGTCATCGCGACGCTGGAGACCCAGCTTCAGAGCCTGAAGAAGCAGGCGCGCCAGGCGACCCGCTACCGCAATGTGAACGAGCACATCCGCCGCTCCGAGGCCATCGTCCTCCACCTGGAGGGGGCGGAAGCCAAAGAAACCCTGGCCGCTGCCGAAGCCGCCTACGAGGCCGCCGAGCGCAGCGTCGCGGAAGTGACCCAGGAAACCGCCGCCCGTGCCAGCGAGCAGGCCGAGGCCGCCGCCGCCCTGCCGGCTCTCCGGGAAAGCGAGGCGGAAGCCGCCGCAGCCCTGCACCGGCTGACCGTGGACCGCGACACGCTGGACAAGGAAGAGGCCCAGGCCGTCGAGGCCAAGAGCCGGGCCGAGGAGCGCCTGGCGCAGTTGCAAGGCGACCAGAGCCGCGCCGAAGCGCTGGCGGGCGACGCCGAGGCCGCCCAGGCGCGCCTGGACGGCGAGCGCGACGGCTTGACCCAGGCCGCGGAAGGCGAGCGCGAAGCCCTGGCCGCTGCCGAGCAGGATCGTGCCGAGGCCGCGGAAAAGGCCAGCGAGCAGGAGCAGCTTCTGGGCCAGGTGACCAGCAAGATCGCCCAGGACGAGGCCCGGGCCGCGGCCCTGCAGCGGCGCTGCGAGGAGCTGGCCCAGCGCCTGCAGCGCCTGCGCGGGCAGAGCGAGGAGGCCCTGGCCCAGCGCCGGAACCTGCAGGACGAAACCGTGGATCCGCAGGTCCTCGCGGCCGCCGAGACCCGCCTTGCGGAGGCCGAGGCCGCGCTGACCCAGTGCCGGGCGGCCAGTGGCGCGGCCGCCGAGGCGACCGCCGCCGCCCGCACGGCGGAGGCAGAGTCCCGCCAGGCTCTGCGCGAGCGCGAGGCGGCGCAGGCGAAGCTTGAGGCGGAGATCTCGGCCCTCACCGCGCTTTTGGAGCCGGCGGAGGCCGACATGTGGCCGCCGGTGGTCGATGCGATCTCGGTGACGCCGGGCTTCGAAGCGGCGCTGGGGGCCGCCCTCGGCGACGACCTGACCTTTTCCGCCGACGAGGCTGCGCCGGTGCATTGGCAGCAGCTCGCACCGATGACCGCCGCGCCTGCCCTGCCGCCGGGGGCCGAGCCGCTCTCGGCCAGTGTGCGCGGCCCCGCCGCCCTGGACCGCAGGCTGTCGCAGATCGGCGTCGTCGCCTCCGCCGAGGACGGCGTGCGCCTGCAGGGTGCTCTCCAGCCGGGCCAACGCCTGGTGACGAAGGACGGCGACCTCTGGCGCTGGGACGGCTTCACGGCCAAGGCCGACGCGCCCACCGCCGCCGCCCAACGCATGGCCCAGCGCAACCGGCTTGCGGAACTGCGCGGCGAGCTGGACGGAGTCGAACGGGAAACCGCCCGCGCCGGTGCCGACCACGGCAGCCTGGAAACCGCGGTCGAGCAGGCCGCGACGGCGGAGAAGACGGCGCGCGAACGCGAAACAGCCGCCTTCGACGGCGTCAACGCGGCCCGCCAGGCGCACACAGAGCTTGCCGGCAAGGCCAGCGCCGTCGCCTCGCGGTTGGCGGCACTGGACGAGAGCGTCGAGCGCCTGCAGGCCGACGAAGCGGAGACCGAAAGCGCCCTGACCCAGGCGCGCGGCGAAGAAGCGGGCCTGCCCGACCTCAACCTGGAACACCAGCGGGCGGACGACCTGCGCGAGGCCCTCGCCGCGGCCCGCGACGGCCTGGTCGAGCGCCAGGGCCGCCTGAGCCAGTTGCAGCGCGAAGCCGAAGCACGCGGCCGCCGGCTGCAGGACATCGCCACCGAGCGCCAGTCCTGGCAGCGGCGCGCCGAGGAAGCCAAGGCCCATCTGGCCGACCTGGAAGCCCGGCGCGGCGCCACGGAAACCGAGATTGAGACGCTGGCGGCCATTCCGCTGGCTCTCGCCGAGCGCCGCGAAGCCCTGGCCGCATTGATCGAAGAGGCCGAGGCGCGGCGCCGCAGCGCCGCCGACGCCCTGGCCGAAGGCGAGAACCGGCTGAGCGCCGCCGACAAGGCCCTGAAGGCGGAAGAGGCGCGGCTGACCAACGCGCGGGAAAACCGCATCCGCTGCGAGGGTGCGGTCTCCCAGGGCCGTCAGAGCCTGGATACGGTCACCGAGAAAGTGCGCGAGAAGCTGAACTGCGCCCTGGACCAGGCCCTGGCCGTGGCCGAGGTCGATCCGGACAAGGAGCTACCGCCGCGCGACGAGGTGGAGACCAAGCTGGCCCGCCTGATCCGCGAGCGCGAGAACCTGGGCGCGGTGAACCTGCGCGCGGAAGCCGAAGCGCGGGAACTGGACGAGCAGATCGTCGGCATGCAGTCGGAGCGCAGCGACCTGATCGCCGCCATCAGCCGGCTGCGCCAGGGTATTGCCAGCCTCAACCGCGAAGGGCGCGAGCGCCTGGTGGCCGCCTTCGAGGCCGTCAACAGCCACTTCTCGGAGCTCTTCGTGCGGCTCTTCGGCGGCGGTCGCGCGCACCTGAAGCTCACCGAGTCGGAGGACCCGCTGGCCGCCGGCCTGGAGATCATGGCGAGCCCGCCGGGCAAGCGCCTGCAGGTGATGTCGCTGCTGTCCGGCGGCGAGCAGGCGCTGACCGCGCTGGCCCTGCTGTTCGCGGTCTTCCTGACCAATCCGGCGCCGATCTGCGTGCTGGACGAGGTCGATGCGCCTTTGGACGATGCCAATGTGGATCGCTTCTGCAGCCTTGTGGATGAGCTGACCAAGGCGACGGAAACGCGCTTCCTGGTGATCACCCACCACCGCATGACCATGGCGCGCGTGGACCGCCTGTTCGGCGTCACCATGGCCGAGCGTGGCATCAGCCAGCTGGTTTCGGTGGATCTGCAGGCCGCCGAGGGCCTGCGCGAGAGCGCCTGATCTAGACGCGGCGTCTTCAGCGCCGACCCTGAGCCACCGTGATCACGGCAATCTCCGTGTTGGCGGCGCACTTGATGGCGATCTGGTCGATCAGTTCCACCGTCAGTTCGGTCCCGGCTTCCAGCAGCAGCGTGCCACCGGCGCTGTAGAAATTCTCGACAACAACCATGCCCGGTTCGACCAGGGTGTAATGAAGCTGCTGCGACGGCCCCTCGACCGCGACGGTATCGGGGGACTCCAGCATTTCTTTCAGGCGCCGGGCGGGATCTTCCTCCGTTTCCTGCTGGTTTCCGCCGACCTTTGGCACCTTGATCGCGGCGTACTCGACGGAGGGCTTGAGCACGAGCTTGCGCTCCATCGCATAGGCCATGCGTTCGCTCAGCTTGGCCTTGGACACCGGCTTGGAGAGAAAGGCCGAGACGTCCAGGGCGCTGGCCCGCATCACGAGATCGGATTCGGCATGGCCGGTGAGCATCAGAATCGGAAAGTCCCGCTCCAGGGGCGTTTCCCCGGTGCGCACGGCATGAAGGACTTCCAGACCCGTCATTCCATCCATTTGGTGGTCGAGGATCAAGGCCCCGGTGACGAAGTCGAGCGCCATGATGGCTTCCTTGCCGCTGCTGGCGGTCTGCGTCGCATAGCCCAGGTCGTTGAGCATGCGTACCATGAGGTTCCGCACGAAGGCCTGATCGTCTACAACCAGGACCGACTTAGGCGCTTTGGCGTTCAACATCGTTCACTAGTCCTTCGCTTCGCAGAAAGTTCTGAAGACGGTCGGTCTCCGCCTCCAGCGTTTCGATGAGCTTACGCAGGCTATCCCAGTCTTCGTCTTTGGCCTGCTTTTCCAGGGCCTCGCAGGTCGCCGCCAGAAGCGGCGCCATGCCGTAGCGGGCAGTGCCCTTGGCGGCGTGCGCCGCGGCGCGCAACCGCGCGGCATCGCGGCTCGACCAGGGTTCATGCAGCGCAGAAAGCGACGTCTGCCAGTTGTCGAAGAAGTCGGCGATCAGGGCGTTGATGGTGTCGCCGTCGTCGTCGCCGATCAGCTCGGCCAGCCCCTGGCGATCGATCGGCGGTTGGCTGGGTCCATGGGCCTGCGGGGTTTCCGGTGGCTCGACGTCTTCCATCGGCTCGGCGGCGCCCTCCTTGAGGGACGGATGCCACCACTGTTCGAGCGTGCGCGACAGCTCGGCGAGGCCGGCCGGCTTGGACAGGTAGGCGTCCATCCCGGCGTCATAGCAGCGCTGCGCATCGCCGGTAACGGCATTGGCGGTCAGCGCGATGATCGCGCTGCGCGGGCGGCCTTCGGCCTCCAGCGCACGAACCGCGCGGCTCAGTTCGAAGCCGTCCAGAACCGGCATCGAACAGTCCGTGATGATCAGGTCGTAAGGCCTCCGGTCGAGCAGTTCCAGGGCCTCGGCGCCGTGCTCCGCCAGATCGCAGTCGGCGCCGAGGCGACGCAGTTGGCGGCGCAGAACGAGCTGGTTCATCGGCTGGTCTTCGACCACCAGGATCTTCGGGGCCTGGCCGGGCGCAAAGACCTGATAGCTCTCACCGGCCGGAAACGCGGGCTCATTGCCGCGGTCGTCAAACCTGTATCTCTCGCCCGAAGCCGCGTGGGATACCTTTACGGTGCTCAGTGGCTTGTCGAGCAAACTCAGCAAGGGGTGAAACAACGCCTGGCGCCGGTAGTCCGGGTCGTCACAGGAGACAACCGCATAGGTCCGCTCGAAGTCCTCTCCGTAGCGCGCCAGGACGGCGCCAACGTCCATACCTTCGGCTGAATCCCAGTCGATCAGCAGCGTTTGTTTCCCGACAGCACCGCCTGACGATCTTTGGCCGAGGCCTGCAGGCGTGGTCAAGATCTGCACTTCGGCCCCTGCATCCCGAAGGTCTGAAACAAGCGCATTGTCGGGAGGCTCGCCTGGAAAAAGAAAGGTCAGGCTGTGGCCCTGCAGTGGCGAAACCCGCGGGCATCCCCAGTCCGAAACCCTTGCCGGAAGGGAAACAAAAAAGCTGCTGCCCCAGCCCGGGCGCGACCTGGAGTCGATGGTACCGCCATGCAGGCCGACAAGCCGCTGTGCGATCGTCAGGCCCAGCCCCGTGCCACCGAAGACCCGGGTTGTCGACCGGCTTTCCTGGCCATAGGGCTTGAACAGGGTCTCGGCCATGTCCGGATCAAATCCAATGCCCATGTCATCCACCGAGAAGCGCAGCCGGACCTGATCGCTGCCGATGCGCTGGGCCGACAGGCTCACCTCCACTCTGCCGCGGTCGGTAAACTTGATGGCATTGCCGACGAGGTTCGCCAGCACCTGGTGCAGCCGCTTCTCATCAGCCATCACGACCCGCGGGACTTGCGGATCGATGGTGGCGGCAATGTGGAGCCCCTTTTCCAGGGCGGCGGCGGTAAAAATCGACTGGACTTCCCGCACCAAAGCGGCGGGATCGAAGGCAGCCATGTCGAGCACAAGTTCGTCGGCCTCGATCTTGGAGAAGTCGAGGGTGTTGCCGATGATTCCCAACAAGGCCTGGCCGGCGCTTGTCGAAGCCTCCACAAGATCGGCCTGCTCGCGCTCGAGCTGGGTCCCTGCCAGCAGCTCCAGGTTCGCGATTACGCCCGACAGCGGCGTGCGCAGCTCGTGGCTCATGTGCGCCAGAAACTGAGACTTCGACCGCGAAGCCCTTTCGGCCGCCTGGCGCAGACGCACGGAGCGGTAGTCGGCAACGATCCGGGTGATGGCCTGGATGATCGGGCCCAGTTCGCCGGCGAGTGCATGGTCAAACCCGCCGGTCCGGTTGGCCAGGGCCACCTCGCCCAGGATTTCGTCTTCCAGGACCAGGGGCAGGATCATCAGATTGTCCATTGCCAAATGGCCGCAGGGAACGCCAGACGAAGCGGGATGACGTTTGGGGTCGTTGGCGATCAATACCTTGCCTGTGCGCAAAGGCTCGCCGCGCAGGTTGTCGATGTTGCGGAACTCCATGCCGCCCTTGACCGAACTCGCATACCAGAGCCGCGTTTCCTCGTCCCAGGCGATGTTGGAGATGGCCAGCGTCTTCAGGTAGGGCGCACCCTCTTCGTCCTCCAGTTTCTCCGCAATCAGCCCGTAGTCCGCACCGCTCAATTGCAGGATCTTGTCGAGCAGTTCCTCGAAGGCGGCCCGGTTGCGGGTCTGGTTGAGATAGATCGAGTGCGCATCGTTGACCGCCGCCAGCACGGCCGCGCGCCGCTTGTCACGCTCGGCCAGCAGAACCTGTTCGGTGACCTCGTTGAGCGATGAGCGCACGGCGCTCTTGCCGCCCCAGTCGATGGCCTGCGACGAGACGTCTGTGTAGATGAGCCTGCCGTCGACGCGCCGCATGGCGAACTGACGCACCGTTTCCGGCTCGCCGCTTTCCTGGACGTGACGCCAGGCGCTCCGCGCCCGAGTCTGGCTTTCTTCCGGCATGAAATCGGCAAGGAAGCGCGCGCGCAGTTCCGTGCCGTGTTCCAGCCCGAGAATCTGGGCTCCGGCATCGTTGGCGAAGAGCACCTGCCCGCGGTCGTGAATGACCACGCCGTCGATGGCTTCTTCAATCAGAGATCGGAAGCGGCGCTCCAGCCTGATCCCGCGGTCCTGATGGCGGTAGACAATGAGAATAAGGGCCAGCATGGCCAGCAGCGACAGCAACAAGGCCAGGCCCTTGCCCATGAGGTTGGCCTTCCAGTCGGCCAGGATGGCGCTCATGTCCATGGTGGCAGCGGCCGTCATGGGCCAGCCGGCCACCGGGGCCGTTGCCGTCAGGACGTCACGGCCCCGGGTGCCCGGTTCCCAGAAAATGCCGCCCCTGCCCAGATAGGCCTGGTCGAGGAAGGTCGGGATTTCCCCCTCTGCCGCCGCCTCATCCGCGCCGTCAGGCCGTTTGATGGCGACGAGTTCGCCGTCGTCCGTCAGCACGCGGCGCGCGATGGGGAAATCGCCCAGGAGCGCGAACTTCTGCGCGAAGTAGGAGGGCTTTACCGAGATCATCGCGATGCCGCGGAAACTGCCGTCAGCGGCGGAAAGGCGGCGCGAAACCACAAGAATTGTCTCGCCGCGCACCCGGCTGACGATCGGCTCGCTGAGAAAGGAGCCCCGGACCAGGCCATCGCGCTGCGCTACGAAGTAAGAGCGGTCGGAGATATCGAGGCCGCTGACCTTGGTGCCGCCTGCAGCGACCAGGCCGCGAACAATGCCGAAGCGATCCGCCAGCGCGGCCCCGGTCACGTGTTCCCCGGACTGCGAGACACGCCCCAAGACCGACAAAGTCTCCGGGGTCAATTCGTCGACCCAATTCGGGTTCTGGTCGACCAGGTCTTCCAGATGATCGAGCTCTGAATCGACGAGGCGCATGGCATAGGCGATCTGCTCTGCCGTCGCGCGGGCATCCACCGTCAGGCGCAGGCGCTCCTGCTCGACCGTGCGCTCGTAGGACATCAGCGCGAGCAGGCTGAAAATGCCGAACTGGGCGGCAAAAACCAGGCCGAGGGCGAGCGGTTTGGAGAAAGTCCGGAACATGGTACCTGCGAGAGCTTTCTTTGGACTTATGCTACTCCTACAAGAAACTTCCTAAACAATTGATAATTGCTATGTTTAGTTCACTTACAACTTTGATTAGGAGAAGCTTGTCTGCCAGGAAGGGCGCGGGTCTCCGTCGGGTGTCCAGCCGCCGGGTGTCCAGCCGCCGGGTGTCCAGCCGCCGGGTGTCCAGCCGCCGGGTGTCCGGGCATCGGGGCCGCACGGCGGGGCCCTGCGCTGACCTGACCGCCCCCCCTGACCCCACCCGGGCCGCCACCCCAGGCCGCCACCCGGGCCGCCACCCGGGCCGCCACCCGGGCCGCCACCCGGGCCGCCAACCGCCCTCAGCCAGGGCAGGCGCCGCCACAGAGCGCACGCGCAGCACTTGGCGGTGACTTGGCGGTGACTGGGCGGTGACTGGGCGGTGACTGGGCGGTGACTGGGCGGTGCCCCCGAACCCATCCGGAGGCGCAACCGGGCAGCCGGCGGGGTCGGCGGGGAGCCCCCCATTCAAAGCCCGCCGCGGGCTGCTTTCGACGCGCCGGAAAGACCGCCGAAGGCCAAGGGAATCGCGGGTTCTCTTCGCCTTGACAGGGGGGAGGAGTCTTCATACTGTGCGCGCGAATTCAGCTCAGACCTCCATCAATTCTTGGGGAGAACGGTCACCCGGCGAGTGGGACGAAAGCGCGCATGCAAGACGACTCTCCCCCGCCATCCCTCGAACAGCTGGACGAAAAACTCCGTGCGGCGAAAGCCAAGCGGCGCAGCGCTGAGCCGGACCCGCGCGAACGCGGACAGGGACTGGCCTTTGCGATGCGGATCGGGGTGGAGATCGTCGCGGCGCTCATTGTCGGCGTTGCGATCGGATACTTCCTCGATCAGTGGTTGGGAACCAAACCCTGGTTTCTGCTGCTGTTTTTCGTGCTCGGCGCCGCCGCGGGATTTATGAACGTTTTCAGGATTGTCGGTGGTCTGGGGGGACAGGTCGGATACCGCAAAAAAGGCGAACCGACCGGGTCCGGGGACGGGCAAAACCCCGCCGAAGAGCGGGACAAGGACGGATAAGGGTTAAGTCATGGCGGAAGGCGGCGCGCACAGCCCCCTGGAGCAGTTCGAGATCAAGGGCATTTTCCCGGCCCGCGACCCCGGCGAAATCGGTACCCTGGATTTCACCAACTCATCCCTGATGATGGTGATCGCGGTCGTGCTGATCTCGGCCTTTCTGATCCTCGGCATGCGCCGCGGCGCCCTGGTGCCGGGCCGCATGCAGAGCCTGGCGGAACTCTCCTACGAGTTCATCGCCGGGCTGATATCGGAGACCGTGGGGTCGGAAGGCCGGCGCTACTTCCCGATCATCTTCACGCTCTTCATGTTCATTCTGGTGGGCAACATGCTCGGCATGGTGCCCTACAGCTTCACCTTCACCAGCCACATCATCGTCACCTTCGCCCTGGCCATCACCGTCTTTACCGGCGTCACCATCCTGGCCATCGCCAAGCACGGGCTGCACTTCTTCTCCTTCTTCGTGCCGCCGGGCGCGCCGGTTGCGATGTGGCCGCTGCTGATCCCGATCGAGGTGATCTCCTATCTCTCGCGCCCGATCAGCCTCTCGGTGCGGCTCTTCGCCAACATGCTGGCGGGCCATACCCTGCTGAAGGTCATCGCCGGCTTCATCGGCGTGATGGGCGTGTTCGGTATCCTGCCCTTCGCCCTGGTCGTGGCACTGACCGGCCTGGAGATCCTCATCGCCTTCCTGCAGGCCTATGTCTTCGCCATTCTGACCTGCCTCTACATCAACGACGCGCTGCATCTGCACTGATCCCGGGGAACAGCAGACCGGCAGCCGCCCCTATCCACCATCCGTTTTCGGTTTACCTCAAAGGGAGCTTTATCAATGGAACTTGAAGCCGCCAAAATGATCGGCGCCGGCCTCGCCGTGATCGGCGTCATCGGTGCTGGTGTCGGCATCGGCAGCATCTTCTCCTCCTTCATCGTTGCCGTCGGCCGCAACCCGGCCGCCCGCGGTGAAGTCTTCACCATGACCATGCTGGGCTTCGCCCTGGTGGAAGCCATCGCGCTTTTCGCCCTGGTCATCGCGCTGCTGATTCTCTTCGGCTAACAGGCCGACGGCGGGGTGCTTCCTGGGGATGTCCCCGGGGCGCTTCTCCCGAAGCCCTGCAGAACCGTTTGAGAGAGGACGCGGGCCATGCCCCAACTCGATCCTTCCGTCTGGCCGACCCAGCTGTTCTGGCTGGTGCTGACCTTCTCCATTCTCTACCTGGTGATCTGGCGGGTCGCCCTGCCGCGCATCGGCGAGGTGCTGGAGGCCCGGCAACGCAAGCTCGACGACGACCTGAAGAAGGCGACGGCCCTCAAGGAAGAGGCCGAAGCCATTCTGGCGGAGTACGAGAAGATGCGCGCCGACGCCCAGGCCTCGGCCCATGAAGAGCTGCGGGCCGCCCACGACGCCCTGAAAGAAGAGGCGGAGCGGGAAACCCAGGCGCTTGCCGCCAAGCTCAACAGCCAGACCGAGGAAGCCGAAGCGCGCATCGCCGCGGCCAAGTCCTCGGCGCTGGCGAGCCTGGAGGGCACGGTCTCCGAAGTGGTGGTCGCCGCCACGGAAAAGCTGATCGGCGTCAAGGCCGGCGAGCAGGAGGTCACCCGCGTGGTCGGCCAGGTCATGGGCGATCAGGCCAAGGAAGGAGGGCACTGATGTTCCAGGATCCGTCATTCTGGGTCGCGGTCGCCTTCTTCCTCTTCATGGGGCTGATTGCCTGGAAGGCCGGCAAGCCGATTCTCGCCGGGCTCGACTCCCGTGCCGAGCGCATCAAGGCCGAACTGGACGAGGCCCAGCGCCTGCGCGAGGAAGCGCAGAAGGCCCTGGCCGAGTACAAGCGCAAGCAGCGCGACGCCGCCAAGGAAGCCGAGGAAATGCTGGCCAACGCCAAGCACGAGGCCGAGCTGCTGCGCAATCAGGCCAGCGAAGAGCTGAAGGCGGTGCTGGCGCGCCGCGAGAAGGCCGCCCTGGACAAGATCGCCCAGGCCGAAACCCAGGCACTGCAGGAGGTGCGCAGCCAGGCGGTCGACATCGCCATGACGGCGACGGCCAAGCTGCTCTCCGAGAACGTCGACCCCGGCCGCGATCAGGCCATGGTCGACCAGGCCATCAAGGACCTCGGCGCCAAGCTGCACTGACCGTCTTCACTGACCGGCATCACTGACCCGCAGCCGCCAGTCCCAAGGACGCAAAGCGCCCGGCCCTCACAACGAGGACCGGGCGTTTTCTTTTTTGGGCCGCTGCGGTCACGGGGCCCGGGCTCCCCCTCACCCAGCTTCGGCTAAGCTCACCCTCCGGGTTCGCCAAGCCTGCGCAACCCTCTCCCACCAGGGGAGAGGGATTTAAACGCAGGGGCGAGGCGCTCCTTGATTCCCTCTCCCCTGGTGGGAGAGGGAGGGGCCCGCGAAGCGGGAGGGTGAGGGGGCTATGCGCCACCGCTCCACCCCTCGACTACGATCCTCGCAACCCTACGGCTGCTCGGCCGGCGGGGCGAACATGGCGAAGATCTCGGGGCCGGTCATGTTCTTCGTCTCGTTGGCGAAGGCGTAGTAGCCCGGCTTCTCGTCGATGAAGACCTGGGTGGTCATGGCGAAGTCGTCCTGGTCGTCGAACAGGCCGGCGTAGAGGTAGTGGTCGCCGGCCTCGACGAGGCGGTAGAAGAGGTTGCTGCCGCAGGTCTTGCAGAAACCCCGCTCCGCCCAGTCGGAGGAGCGGTAGACGCCCACATTGTCCCCGCCCTCGATGGTGAGCGGGTCCTTGCCCACATAGACGGCGATGCCCGGGCCACCGCCCCAGCGCCGGCACATGGTGCAGTGGCAGGCGCCGACTTCCTTGTGGTCTCCGCTCACCGTGATCTTCACCGCGCCGCAGAGGCAGCTTGCGGTCGCTTTGCTGGCTTCGGACATTGCGTTCTCCCATACCTGACCGTAACGGTTCACACGCCGGTGTCGTTCCACCCGACCCGCCGCGCCTTTGTCGAAACCGGCAGGGGCAGCCCCGAAGGGACCGGCAGTTCAGCCGTGACAATGGCCGCAACCACGCTATATGTCTTTGAGGGCGATCAATGCAGGGCCTCCGGCTTTGCCGCCGGACCGACCCGAAGACGTCCCTGCCACCCTCAGGAAGCCCGCCCGACCCCATGGATTCCCTGACCCAATTCGCGCTGGGCGCCGGTGTCGGCGCCGCCCTGCTGGGGCCACGCATCGGTCCGCGCAAGGCCGCCATCGCCGGCGGTCTGCTCGGCACCCTGCCCGACCTGGACGTGCTCTATCCCTTCGACGATCCCATCGACGCCTTTACCCTGCACCGCGGCGCCACCCATTCGTTTTTCATCCAGGCCCTGGCGACCCCGGTCTTCGGGGAAGCGCTGGTGCGACTGTTCGAGGGCCTGCGCGACCAGCGGCTGCGGAGCTATCTGGCCGTCTATCTGATCTTCGTCACCCACGCCATCATCGATGCGCTGACCGTCTACGGCACAAGAATCTTCTGGCCGCTGTTCCCGGACCCGGTGGGCGCCGGATCGATCTTCATCATCGATCCGCTTTACTCCATACCGCTGCTGGTGGTGGTGATCTGGGCGCTGTTCAAAGGAAACTGGACGCCGCGATTCGGGAAGGCGGCGACCGCCGCGCTTGCGGTCTCCACAGCCTATCTCGGTGCAGGCCTGGCCGCACAGCAGGCCATAGAGACCCGGGCGCGCACGCTGCTGGCGGAGGCCGGCGTCTATCCGGACCGCCTGCTGGCCAATCCGACCCCCTTCAACAGCCTGTTCTGGAAGGTGATCGCGGTCACCGGCGACCGCTACGTCAACCTCTACGTCCCCCTCTTCGGGCCACAGGAGCGGATCACCGCCTACATCCACCCGCGCGGCACCGAGCATCTGGCCTGCCTCGGCGAGTCCGAAGCGCTGGAGAAGCTGGCCGCCTTCAGCGACGGCTTCTACGGCGTGGACCTGGAAGACGGGGAGGTCGTGGTCTCCGACCTGCGCATGGGGATGACGCCCAACTACGTCTTCCGCTTCGCCATTGCCGAGGAAACCGGCGAGGGGCTGGAAGCCATGGCCCCGGAGCGCCGGCGCAGCCAGCGCCAGGCCGAGGGCGATCTGGACTGGCTGCTGGCCAACCTCTCTGGCGAGCCCGCCCTGCGCCCGGTGGAGGCGCCCTGGCTGGCCGATCTGTCGGGTCCGGCCGCGCTCGCCGAAGCGGCCCGCCCACCGGCGGGTCCGACGGCGGGCTGCTGACGCCGACCGGTCTCAGGCGTTCTTCCCGCCCCCCACTTTACGGGCGACGATAAAGGCGGTGATGCCGTCGGGCGGCAGCCAGACGCGCTCGATCTCGAAGCCGGCGGCGGTCACGCTGTCTTCCATGTTTTTGGCGGTGAAGACCTTGACCAGCGGCATCAGGCCGAGCGCCCGGCCCAACGGATTGATGAACCGGATATAGCGCATCATGTTCTCGCCCAGGCAGACGGTGCTGCTGACAAAGAGGCCATCGGGTTTCAGCATCCTGTGAATCCGCGCCATCACCGCCTGCTTGTCGGTCACAAGGTGCAGCAGGCTGAGCGCCAGGACGGCATCGAGGCTTTCATCGGGCGCGGTGAAATCGTCGACCGCCGCGCACTGGAAGGTGATGTTGTCGATCCCGGCGGCCTCGACCTTGTCCCTGGCGATCTCCAGCATCCCGGCGGAGATGTCGACGGCGTGGATGTGCTTCACGAAAGGGGCGTGGACCATGGCGGTCGACCCGGTGCCGCAGCCGAGTTCCAGCACCTCCATATCCGGGCGAAAGTACGCCTGCGTGATCTTCAGTTTCTTCTGGTAGGACGCCTCGTCACTGACCGGCTTCTTCGAATAACGCAGCGCGACGTTGTCCCAAAACCTGGCTGCCTGAGCCATTGCATCTCCCACATATGATCTTGTCTGAAAAGGACTCCGGCTCCACCCGCGGCCGGCGCCGCGTAAGGTCCTCCCGCCCGGCGCAGATTGCAACGGCCTTGCGTGGGCATACCCAAAAGAGCCGGGACCGGAAAGCACCCGGGCCGGTCCATACGACGCGTGACCGGATGCCGCTGCGGCCAGAGAGTACCGGTTACTCCGCGGCTTCCTGGTAGGCCTCCATGGGCGGGCAGGTGCAGACCAGGTTGCGGTCGCCGGCGACGTTGTCGATGCGGGCGACCGGCGGCCAGTACTTGTCCTCCTGCATGCCGGGCAGCGGGAAAAAGGCGCGCGCCTTGTCGTAGGGGCGGTCCCAGTCGCCCAGCAGCAGGCTGTGGGTGTGAGGGGCGTTGTGCAGCAGGTTGTTCTTCGCATCCGCCGCGCCGCTCTCCACCTCGGCGATTTCCCGGCGGATGGCGATCATGGTGTCGCAGAAGCGGTCAAGCTCCCGCTTGGACTCGCTTTCCGTCGGCTCGATCATCAGCGTGTCGGCGACCGGGAAGGACATGGTGGGGGCATGGAAGCCGTAATCCACCAGCCGCTTGGCCACGTCCTCGACGGAGATGCCGCAGGCCTCCTTGATCGGCCTGAGATCGATGATGCATTCGTGCGCCACCATGCCGTTCTGGCCGGTGTAGAGCACGGGGAAATGGGGCGCCAGGCGGTGCGCCACGTAGTTGGCGCCGAGGATCGCCATCTGCGTCGCCCGGGTCAGCCCCTCCGCCCCCATCATGGCGATGTAGGCCCAGGAGATCGGCAGGATGCTGGAGGAGCCCCAGGGCGCGGCGGAGATGGTGCCGATGGTGCCGGTCGGCCCCGCCGCCGGATTGACGCCCGGAACCACCGGATGGTCCGGCAGGAAGGGCGCGAGATGCGCCATCACGCCGATGGGGCCCATACCGGGGCCGCCACCGCCGTGGGGAATGCAGAAGGTCTTGTGGAGGTTCATGTGGGAGACGTCGGCGCCGATCTCCCCCGGCTTGCAGACGCCCAGCAGCGCGTTCAGGTTGGCGCCGTCCATGTAAACCTGGCCGCCGTTGTCATGAATGATCCGGCAGATCTCGCGGATCGCCTCCTCGAAGACGCCGTGGGTCGAGGGATAGGTGACCATCAGCGCTGCCAGGTTGTCGCGGTGCTCGCCGGCCTTCGTTTTCAGGTCCTCGACGTCGACGTTGCCCTGGTCGTCGCAGGCGACCACGACGACGCGCAGGCCGGCCATGGTGGCCGAGGCCGGGTTGGTGCCGTGCGCCGAAGAGGGGATCAGGCAGATGTTGCGATGCCCTTCGCCGCGGCTCTCATGATACTTGCAGATGGTCATGAGACCGGCGTACTCGCCCTGGGAGCCGGCGTTGGGCTGCAGGGACACCGCCTCGAAACCGGTGACCGCGCAGAGCATGGCTTCCAGCCGGTCGAAGAGCTGGCGGTAGCCGGCGGCCTGGTCGAGCGGCGCGAAGGGATGCAGGTCGGCGAATTCCGGCCAGGTGACCGCCTCCATCTCCGTCGTCGCGTTGAGCTTCATGGTGCAGGAGCCGAGCGGAATCATGGCGCGGTCGAGCGCGATGTCCTTGGACTGGAGACGCCGCAGGTAGCGCAGCATCTCGGTCTCGGCATGATAGAGGTTGAAGACCGGATGGGTGAGGAAATCGCTGCGTCGGCGCAGCGCCTCGGGAATGCCAGACGAAGCCTCGTTCTCCAAGGTTTCCACCGTCGGCGCATCGCCTTTCGCAAAGGCTTCCAGCAGCAGGTCCAGATGCTCGCGGGTCGTCACCTCGTCGAGGGCGATGCCCAGGCGGTCGCCGTCGATGGGGCGCAGGTTGATGCCCGCAGCCCGGGCCGCGGCGACCAGCGCCGCGGCGCGCCCCGGCGCCTTCACCGTCAGGGTGTCGAAGTAGCTGTCGTTCTCCACCACATAGCCGAGGCGGGCGAGGCCGCCGGCGAGGATGCCGGTCAGGCGCTGCACCCGCTGGGCAATGGTTCGGAGGCCGTCGGGGCCGTGATAGGTGGCATAGAGCCCGGCGATGATGGCGAGCAGAACCTGGGCGGTGCAGATGTTGCTGGTCGCCTTCTCGCGGCGGATGTGCTGCTCGCGGGTCTGCAGGGCCATGCGCAGGGCCGGGCGTCCCTCGGCATCGACGGAGACACCGATGAGGCGGCCGGGCACCGAGCGCTTGTAGGCCTCCCGTGTCGCAAAGTAGGCCGCGTGCGGGCCGCCGTAGCCCATCGGCACACCAAAGCGCTGGGAGGAGCCGACGACGATGTCCGCCCCCATCTCGCCCGGCGGCTTGATCAACGTCAGCGCCAGCAGATCGGCTGATACGATGGCCAGCGCCTTCTGGCCGTGCAGCGTCTCGACGACCGGCGTCAGATCGCGGACCTGGCCGTAGGTGCCGGGGTACTGCAGCAGTGCACCGAAGACCTCCTGGCCGGCAAGATCGCTTTCCGGATCGCCGACGACAAGGTCGATGCCCAGAGGGCGGGCCCGGGTCTGCAGGACCGCCAGGGTCTGGGGATGGCAGTCCTCGGCAACGAAAAAGCGGTCGGCCTTGGACTTGGCGACCCGGTGGGCCATGGCCATGGCTTCGGCCGCCGCCGTTGCTTCGTCCAGCAGCGAGGCGTTGGCCAGTTCCATCCCGGTCAGATCGATGACCATCTGCTGGAAGTTCAGCAGCGCTTCGAGCCGGCCCTGGCTGACCTCGGCCTGATAGGGCGTGTAGGCCGTATACCAGCCCGGGTTCTCCAGCACGCGGCGCACGATGACACCGGGCAGGATGGTGTTGGAATAGCCCATGCCGATCATCGAAACCATGACCTGGTTCTTGTCGGCCATGGCGCGCAGGGCCTCCAGGGCGCCGCGTTCGCTGACGACCGGCGGCAGGGGCATGGGCGTCTCGCTGCGGATCGCCGCAGGCACCGCCTTGTCGATCAGGGCTTCCAGCGAGTCCAAGCCCAGGCTGTCCAGCATCGCGCGGGTCTGCGGTTCGCCGGGGCCGATGTGACGGCGAACGAAGTCGTCCTTCACTTCCAACTCCGCCAGGCTGCGCACTGCGTCACTCATGCTTGTCTCCCTTTTGGTCCTTCTTGGTCCCTGCCACCGACCGGAAACCCCCAAACCCTTACCCGGGCTTCTCAGCCCTGTCCTTCGACGAAGGACCCATAGGCGGCCTCGTCCATCAGATCGGCGAGCTGTCCGGCGTCGGCAAGCTTCATCTTGAAGAACCAGCCGCCGCTTTCGGGCTCGCTGTTGACCTTGCCCGGCTCGTCGTTCAGGGCTTCGTTCACCGCGACCACTTCGCCATCCGCCGGGGCGTAGATCTCGCTGGCCGCCTTCACCGACTCGACGACCGCCGCTTCGCCGCCCTTCGCCAGGGTCTTGCCGATCTCCGGCAACTCGACGAAGACGATGTCACCGAGCTGTTCCTGGGCATGGTTGCTGATGCCCACCGTGGCGACATCTCCCTCGACGCTCAGCCACTCATGGTCTTCCGTGTAACGACGATTGCTCATGGCAAAAGGTTCCCCCTCTGAAGCATGGTTTAGCCTCTGTAATAGTTGTGTTTGACGAAGGGCAGCGCGGTGACGCGGCAGGGCAGCAGCTTGCCGCGCACCTCCGCCTGCACCTCGGTTCCCTCGGATGCCTGTTCGCTCGTGACGTAACCCATGGCGATGGGGCCGCCAGCGCTGGGGCCGAAGCCGCCCGATGTGACCAGTCCGATGTCCTGCCCGTCGGCGTCCTTCAGCGGCGCGCCCTCGCGCACCGGCGCGCGGCCCTGGGGCAGCAGCCCGACACGGCGGCGCGGCGGCCCCTCGGCCAGTTGCCGCTGAACGACCGCAGCCCCGGGAAATCCGCCTTCGCTTCGCCGGCGCTTCTGGATCGCCCAGGCCAGGTCCGCCTCGATCGGCGTGGTGGTGGTGTCGATGTCGTGGCCGTAAAGGCAGAGGCCCGCTTCCAGGCGCAGCGAATCGCGCGCGCCAAGACCGGCCGGTTCGACCTCCGGTTCCGCCAGCAGGCGGCGGGCAAGCGTCTCCGCCTGGCCGCCCGGCACGGAAATCTCGTAGCCGTCCTCGCCCGTATAGCCGGAGCGGCTGGCCCGGCAACTGAGACCGGCAATCTCGACGGGGACGGCATCCATAAAGCGCAGGGTCTCGACCCCCGGCGCATGGCGTGCAAGCACCGCGGCGGCCGCCGGTCCCTGCAGGGCCAGCAGCGCCCGGTCCTCCTCGACCATCAGGCGGACATCGCCCTGCAGGTTTGCCTGCAGATGGGCGATGTCGGCGTCCTTGCAGGCGGCGTTGACCACCAGGGAAAGCCAGTCCCCCTGGTTGCTGATCATCAAGTCGTCCAGGATGCCGGCATCCCCTGCCGTGAAATAGCTGTAGCGCTGCCGGCCCGGCGCCAGGCCGGCGATGTCCGCGGGCACCAGGGCTTCGAGGGCGGCGACCCGGTCCGCACCTTCGAGGCGGAGCTGGCCCATGTGGGAGACGTCGAAGAGTGCAGCTGATTGGCGGGTCTGCTGATGCTCGGCCATGATGCCGGCAGCATACTGAACCGGCAGGGCATAGCCGGCAAAGTCCACCACCTTGCCGCCCAGTTCCTTATGCAGGTTGTAGAGCGGGGTGTGCTTCGGTTCCGCCGCAACCGCCGATTCGCCGTTGTTGGCCACTCCCAGATCCTCCGACAAAGGTCGTTGTGCCGTCACCACCTTGTTTCAGTGGTTCCGGCCCCTTCTGTCATGGATACCTGAGAGATTCGCCGCGCCGCCCGTCGCAGGGCCACAGCACGGTTTACTCCTTCGGTGAGGCGCAAACGCCCAACGGGCGGATTGCGACCACTTTCCAGAAGCGCCTCCCCCTTGCGGTCCTTTTGCCTGAGAGTTTCCGGGGCGGTTGCTCCTTCGGCGCCGG
>NZ_JANQKD010000054.1 GCF_028281305.1 Pelagibius sp.
CCTCGTCATCGCCCTGGAACAGCGGCTTGGCGAACTCCAGGTACCAGTCGCAGTAGGTGTGCCAGATGAACTGGTAGAGCGCCTGGGCCGCCTCGTTGAAGCGGTAGCTCTCGATGGCGCCGCGCACCCTCGGCTCGACCTGGGCCAGTTGGCTGACGATCCAGCGGTTGACGCGCTGGCTGTTGGCCGCCGGGTCGAAGTCCGCGCCATAGGCGCAGTCGTTCATCTCGCAGAAGCGCGCCGCGTTCCAGATCTTGGTGCAGAAGTTGCGGTAGCCCTCGATCCGGCTTTCCGCCAGCTTGATGTCGCGGCCCTGGGCGGCCAGCGCCGTCAGGGTGAAGCGCACCGCATCGGCACCGAAGCGGTCGATCAGGTCCAGGGGGTCGACCACGTTGCCCTTGGACTTCGACATCTTCTGGCCCTTCTCGTCGCGGACCAGGGCGTGGATGTAGACGGTGTGGAAGGGCACCTCGCCGTCCATGAATTCCAGCGCGTCCATCATCATGCGGGCAACCCAGAAGAAGATGATGTCGAAGCTGGTGACCAGCACGTCGCCGGGGTAGTAGCGCTTCAGCGCCTCCGTCTCCTCCGGCCAACCGAGAGTCGAGAAGGGCCAGAGCGCTGAGGAGAACCAAGTGTCCAAAACGTCGGGATCGCGGGTCAGGTCCACCGCCTTGCCGTAGTGGGCCTCGGCCGCCTTGGCCGCCTCGCCCTCGTCGTGGGCAACGAAGACTTCCCCGTCGGGCCCGTACCAGGCCGGCACCTGATGGCCCCACCAGAGCTGGCGCGAGATGCACCAGGGCTGAATGTTGCGCATCCACTCGTAATAGGTCTTCTCCCACTGCTTGGGCACGAAGACCGTGCGCCCCTGCTCCACCGCTTCGATGGCGGGCTTGGCCAGGGTCGCCGCATCGACGTACCACTGGTCGGTCAGGTAGGGCTCGATGGCTACGTGGGAGCGGTCGCCGTGCGGCACCGTGTGGCGGTGCGCATCGATCTTCTCCAGAAGACCGGCGCCCTCCATGTCGGCAACCACCCGCTTGCGCGCCTCAAAGCGGTCGAGGCCGCGGTAGGCCTCCGGCACGCTGTCGTTCATGCGCGCATCGCGGTCGAAGACGTTGATCATCTCAAGGCCGTGGCGCTTGCCGACCTCAAAGTCGTTGAAGTCATGCGCCGGGGTGATCTTCACCGCGCCGGAGCCCTGCTCCGGATCGGCATAGTCGTCGGCAACGATGACGATGCGGCGTCCGACCAGCGGCAGGACCGCGTGCTTGCCCACCAGATCCCGGTAGCGCTCGTCGTCGGGGTGCACGGCGACGGCGGTGTCGCCCAGCATGGTTTCCGGCCGCGTGGTCGCGACGGTGATGAAGCGGCCCTCCTCACCCTCGATGGGGTACTTGAAGTGCCAGAGATGGCCGTCGATCTCCTTCTGCTCCACCTCCAGATCGGAGATCGCCGTGTGGAAGCGCGGGTCCCAGTTCACCAGCCGCTTGTCGCGATAGATGAGCCCCTTGCGGTAAAGCGTTACAAAAACTTTCAAAACGGCCTCTGAGAGGCCCTCGTCCATGGTGAAGCGCTCGCGCGACCAGTCGCAGGAGGCACCCAGGCGGCGGAGCTGTTTCAAAATCGTGCCGCCGGACTCCTCGCGCCACGCCCAGACCCGCT
Organism: Pelagibius sp.; assembly: GCF_028281305.1. Lineage (GTDB taxonomy): Bacteria > Pseudomonadota > Alphaproteobacteria > Kiloniellales > Kiloniellaceae > Pelagibius. The sequence goes on from NZ_JANQKD010000054.1 coordinate 1,666, forward strand.
CGATGAACTCCTCACGGCCGATCTGCTTCGTGTTGCCGGGGGCCAGCGGCATGCCGCGGTCCAGCTCGATCCCCTGCTCGCCGAGCTGGCGCTCGACCACCATCTGGGTAGCGATGCCGGCATGGTCGGTGCCTGGCTGCCAGAGCACGTCGCGCCCGAGCATGCGGTGGTAGCGGATGAGGATGTCCTGGATGGTGTTGTTCAGCGCATGGCCGATGTGCAGGCTGCCCGTGACGTTGGGCGGCGGGATCATGATGGTGTAGGGCTGTTTGCTCTCGTCGAACTGCGCGGCAAAGGCGTCGGCCGCCTCCCAGCGCGCATACTGCCGGTCTTCGACCTCCTGAGGCCGATACGTCTTTTCCAGCATCGCTGGCGATCCTTCAAAAAACGAGCCGTTCGGCGCGGCCAAGCGTGCCTTCGGCGGACAATTTCGGGATTTGGATATCAGATGGTGCGCCGTTGCGCCATACAGCAGGCCCCACCTTCATCGGCCGCCTGGGGGGCGGCCCGGCCTACTGATCTTCGGCGCGTCGTACCATCTTCTTGATCTCCTCGCGAACGATGCGTTCTACCAGATCGGGGAGATTTTCGTCCAGCCAGCCTTTCAGTTCCGGCACCAGGGACTCGCGGACCAGGTCCTCCAGGGTCTTTCCACCACCCAGCGGGATGCCGTCCGGCTGACGGTTGGCCATGGCTGCCTTGGTCACAGCGGCCAGGGAAGCGGTCGCCGCCGCTGCGGTTGCGGCTGAAACGACCTCGCTGTCCAGCCCCGCCGGGGCCAGTTCGGTTCCGGTCTCATCCGCTGCAGGCTCTTCCGCCGCAGCGCCGTCTTCGACCGGATCCGCCGCAACAGCAGCGGCTTCAACCGGCTCGGGCTCGGGCTTCGGTTCTGGCTCCGGTTCTGGCTCCGGCTCAGGTTCTGGCTCCGGCTCAAGTTCGGCCGCCGCCTCAGGCTCGGGCTCCGGTTCCGGCTCGGCAGCCGCTTCTGGTTCCGGCTCGGGTTCTGGCTCGGGTTCTGGCTCGGGTTCTGGCTCGGGTTCTAGCTCCGGCTCCGGTTCGGCGGCTGCTTCAGGCTCTGGCTCGGGTTCCGGCTCGGGTTCCGGCTCGGGTTCCGGCTCTGGCGCACTGTCGGCTGCCGACTCTCCGTCCTCGGCCTCCAGATCGACGATGCTGCCGTCCTCCGCCACCATCTTGGTAAGATCCAGGATATTGTCGGCGCCGGTGGGCGCCGACGCCGCGGGGTCGGGCTCAGGCGCCGGCGCGGCCTCCGCCTGAGGCTCTGGTTCGGGGGCCGGTTCCGGTTCGGGTTCCGGTTCGGGTGCGGGCTCCGGTTCGGGTGCCGTCTCCGGTTCTGCCGCAGATTCGGCCGCCTCTGCTGGAGTCTCTTTGGCCTTGGCTTTGCCGTCCTGCGCCTCGTCGGGCTCGTCTTCGGAAATGATCCGCCGGATGGAGGCGAGGATCTCCTCCATCGTCGGTTCGTTTTGCTCTTCCGGCATACCTATTTCACCAAGTCCCCAGACGCCCAGGACGTCACGTGTTCAGAACGGTCTTGTAACACTGCATAGGGACAAAGCGGAAATTTTCTATTAACCAAACCCCGATCAGGCCCAATCGCGCCGCCACAGCGCCGGCAGCGGCTGAATCCGGGGCTTTCCGGCCGCTACTCCGGGACGCCCGGGGCGGTAAGCCCGAACCATTTGTCGCGCACCGCCCGATAGTCCGCCTCGGCATCGTAGATCTCGGTCTCAAGGCCCAGATCCATGGCCGTCAGGCGCCCGATGGCGGTGAGCACCTGATAGCTGGCAACGATCTCGTCGCGCTGCGCGCCCACCAGGTTGACTTGGGCGTCCAGCAGCTCCTGCTCAGCATCAAGAACGTCCAGGACCGTACGTGCGCCGACAGCGTTTTCCTGACGTACACCCTCCAGGGCGATCTCGTTGGCGCGGACCGATTCCAGGAAGGCTTGGATCTGCGCCCTGGCCGTCTGCAGGCTCTCCCAGGCGGAAATGGCATCCTCACGGGCCTGGCGCAGCGCCTCGCGGACCTCCAGCCGGCGTTGGCTGGCGACCTGCTTGGCCTCGCGCACGCGGCTGGACACGGACCCCTGCTGGTAGAGCGGGACGGTCACCAGGGCCAGCACCTCGGCCGTGCTGCTCTCGCTGCCGCGGGAGGCTGCCTCGTTCTGATAGCTCAGCTGCCCGCGAAGGCTTACTTCCGGTAGAAGCTCGCCCTCGACCTCGCGGACCTCCCGGAGCGCAGCCAACTCGGTGAACTGGGTTGCCAGAACCGAAGGATTGGCGGCCTCGGCGCCATCGATCACCGACTGCTGGTCGGTCGGCAGTTCACGCGGCCGTTCGGGCTGCTCCAGAATCTCGGGGAACACGCCGATGACGTTCTCAAAGGCTGCCCGGCTTGAGGTCAGGTTGCCTTCTGCCTGAATGCGGTCCGCCGTTGCCGTCGACAGGCGGCTTTCGGACTGGGCGACATCGGTCCGCGTCACCTCGCCGACCTCGAAGCGGTCCTGGGTCGCCTCGAGCTGGCGGGCCAGCACCTGTTCATTGTTCAGATTGAGCTGAAGCACGGACTGATCGCGCCAGACGTCGGCGAAGACCGTCACTCCATCGAAGAGCACCGTCTGTTCGCTGTCCGCCAGCAGAGCCCGCTGGGCGAACACCTCGTTCTCGGCCCGCTCCGTCCCGGCAACGGTCCGCCCGCCACGGTAGACAGGCTGGGTCAGGGTCAGATCGGTGGCCAGCGGCGTGCGCCCGTCCGAGCCCCTGTCCGTCGGCCTTTCGACGTCGTCTACGGCCTGGCCGGCGGAGGCATCCGCTTCCAGCAAGGGGCGCCAGTCGGACAGGGCCTGGGGCACCCGCTCGTTCACCGACCTCAGTTCGGCGCGGGCGGCGCTCAAGGTCGGGTTGGACTGATAGGCCTGGATGAGGGCTTCCTCCAGCGTCTGCGACACTGCCGGCTGAACGCCGACGACAAGCGCCACAAGAGCAGCCCCGGTTACGGCAAAACCGCGAAGACGGCCAGGGGCCGATGCCAGAGTCCGCGCTGCCAGAGTCTGTGCTGCCAGGGGCCCCGCCCGGGCACCGTCGCGCTCACCGCCGGTCAAAGATGTCATGCCAGACTGTCTCCCTGCATTGCTGCCGCCGTGCAAAATCCGGCCGCTTACCACGATCACATCGAACCTTCTGACGCCTCACTTAGGCTGGCCCACGACATTGGCCAGCGACATTGGCCAGAGACATTGGCCAGTGACGTTGTCCTGTGAGGTTGTCCCGTGAGGTTGTTACGTGCCCTCCAGGAGGCCTCATCCCCACTGCACTCCATCGTTCCACACTTCCTGCCGCCCCCTCATACCGCGCTCTTGCGTCAGGAATGCGACAGCACGCGGCCGGTCCGGTCTCTAAAACACAAACCCCGGCGCGCGCTCGAACCCCGGCAACACCGGCGTGGCGGCATCGAAGAGAACCCGCGCGGAATAGACCTCGCCCGACCGCTGTATCAAGGTCGCGCGGCCGATGCCCGCTTCATCCACAACGACGGTGACCAGGCGCCCGCCGTCGGCCATCTGCGCCTTGATCGCAGCCGGCACCTCGGTGACCGCGCCCTGGATCAGAACGACGTTGTAAGGAGCCTGCTTCGAGTAACCGTCTGCAAGCGCGCCCTCGACGACCACCGCGTTGTCGATGTCCAGACCGTTCAGGGTGCGATTGGCACTCTCGACCAGGCCGCGATCGTTGTCGACCCCGACGACCGTCTCGGCGAGGCCGGCCAAGACCGCCGTCGAGTACCCTGTCGCGCAGGCCACGTCGAGCACCATGTCCGTCGGGCCGGGGGCGGCAGCCTGCAGCAGGCGCGCCAACACCATGGGCTCCATCAGATACCGGGCCGGCGCAACTTCAAGATCTTCATCGACGTAGGCAATGCCCTGCAGTTGCTCCCCGACGAAGCGCTCCCGCGGAACTGTTTCAAAGGCATCAATGACCCGAAGATCCGTCACCTTGTTGGTGCGGATCTGGCTGTCCACCATGTTCAGGCGGGCGGCAGCGAAATCAACCATGTCACCTACTACGCCGTGAATAGAAACCGATGCCGAACGGGTTGAGCCGACGCAACATGTGCAACATCGCATAGCGGAGTCGCCCTGCGATTCCGAATTCCCGGATCGTCCGTATGGGTTTCTCCACAAGATTGGTTTATAGGCGCGCAGACCTCAGAACACAACGGACCAGAATGGGTCGCCAGTCCCAAGATCAGCAGAGAGTCAGTAGAGGGTCGGCAGAGTCTCAGCAGCGGCTCTTCACAGTGACTGGCCGCGGCAACTTGCCTGCGGTTGGTCGAAAGGACTGGTCATGGCAACCGCCCGCCCCTGCCAGCTTGACCCCTGCCAGCTTGACCCCTGCCAGCTTGACCCCTGCCAGCTTGACCAAGGTCAGGGCCGGCAGTATAGCTTCTGCCCGCTCGCCGCGGCCCGGTGGGAGAGTGGTTATCCAGAGGATTGCAAATCCTTGCACGCCGGTTCGATTCCGGCCCGGGCCTCCAGGCGACCCACCGGCCAGTTGCCGGACGGCCAGCCCGGACTGCGGCCCTGCACCTTCTCAAGCACGCTTGTCTTTCATCCTAAGGCTTTCATACCCGGGGCTTTCGTACTCGGGGACTTTCATACTCCGGGGCTTTCACGCCCAGATCTGTCAGAACGCCGGATACAAGCGCGGCCTAGTGGGCCATCGCCGCTATCAGGCTGTACCAGCCGTAGCCGACCGCACTGAAGAAGAACGCAAAGGTACCGACGGCAGCGAGTCCGCTTGCCAGGCGTTCCCAGAGGGGCGGTTGATAAGCGTCGTTTCCGAAGTCACCCATAGGTCGGTCTCCTTCCCCGTCAGTCCTGAAAACCGTGTCACTGCGATCTCCACCGACCGTAGCGCCTTCTCAGATCAATGACAAGAACAAAACACGAACACAGAAGAAACGTTTACCAACCTGTCAGCTTCTCTCTACACTGTTGTGGCTTGGAAACGGGTCCAGCAACGGGCAGCAGGTCCGCTGGCCGGAGACCCGACAGCCCAAGAAGCGGAGACTGGAGCGATCAGGGAAGACGTCCTCGCCTGCCTGCCGGAGCGCCTGCACCCGGTCAGCCAGATGTTTCTGGAGCGCTGGCTTTCCGGGGACATGACGACAGCAGAGTTTCTGCGCTGGTTCCACATGCCCAATTCCTCCTATCTCGATGTCGCCAAATGCCTGCTCGCGGTGGTGGCCGGCGCCTAGGGTTTGCGGGCGTATCGGACGTAAGGACCGCCGCCACAAAGCAGCAGAAGCTGTTGCAAAGTCTTTGCAGCCGAGGGGACGGTTTGATATAACCCCGCTTCGCTGCGCCGGGGCGACCCGGGTGCGGTGGAAATCCTGATCCGCGGTAGCTCAGTTGGTAGAGCAGGTGGCTGTTAACCACCGGGTCACTGGTTCGAGTCCAGTCCGCGGAGCCAA
>NZ_JANQKD010000068.1 GCF_028281305.1 Pelagibius sp.
TACGATCTTGCGCAACAGCGCCTGATGTTCGGGCATCGCTTTGCCGGCTCGCCTCCGAGAAGACTGCGTGCCGCCCAGCCGAGCGACCCGCTTCCCTGCTGCGTCGAACCGGCGGGATCACAGGTTCAAACCGCTTCAAACGCAGCGGCCTCAGGCGGTCCGCGCGACCTCCGCCGCGCGCTCGGCCGTTGCGACCCGGTTGCGTCCGCCGCGCTTGGCAGCATAGAGCGCAGTGTCGGCGGCAGCGAGCCAGCCATCCGGATCGCTGTCGATCTCAAAGGCGGCCAAACCAATGCTGAGGGTCACCTCTACCTCGCCGCCTGCGGGCAGTTGGATGGTCGTCTGTTCGACCTTCTGGCGCACCCGCTCCGCGACCGTCTGCGCGGCTGCGAGATCGGTGCCGCGAAAGACGATGGCGAACTCCTCGCCGCCGATGCGCGCCATGTAATCCTCGCCCCGCAAGGCGGCACGGCAGAGCTTTGCGACGGCGCGAAGGGTCCAGTCGCCGCCGGGATGGCCGAAGGTGTCGTTGACCCGCTTGAAATGGTCGATATCGAGAATGGCCAGGGAGGCCGGGCCCCCGCTGCGGCGCGAGGCAGCCAAAACCCGCTCCAGCTCCTCGACAAAGGCGCGCCGGTTCGGCAGGTCGGTGAGTTCATCGGTCAGGGCCTGCTGCGCGAGGCGGTGGAGCAGCCGGTCCCGTTCCCCCTCCAACCGCTTTTGCTGGCGCTGGTCGCGCATGATGGCACCGAAGCAGCGCCGGCCGTCCTGCGGCGGCACCTCGAAAGCCCGCAGACCCACGGGGATCAACTTCCCGTCGGCGTCAACGATCGAAAAGTCGCGGACCTTGCCCATAACGTCAAAGCGCGGGCCCTGCTTTGCGAAGTGGCGCATATGCTGGTCATGAACCGCGGCAACCTCGGGCGGCAGAATGCGCGCCAGCGGCTGCCCCTCCAGTTCCGAACGGTCGAATCCGCAGAGCGCCTCGGCGGCCGGGTTCATGTAGCGGACGGTGCCGTCCTCGTCGACCATCCAAACGGCATCAAGGGCGTGGGTCAGGAGATCTTCAAGCACGGCCCCAAGCACGGCCCAAGTTCGGAACGGTCCGGCATGCGGCGCTCTCGCAGGCGACCGAGGCCGCGGCGCCCGCCTCGGGCAGCACAACCTGGCCGGAAAAGTTCAGCTCCACCCAAACTATAAGATTAATCATATCGCGTATATTTTGCGCGGATAACCCTAAGCTCCGCTTAACGGACGGCGCCGCCGGGGGACCCGCAATCGGCGACGCGGCTGGCCAAACACAAAGGGCTGTGGTTCCCTCGCCGCATGAACCGTGCGTCTCCCCTGAAGACCGGCACGATCCCGGGAACGATCTATGTCGATGCCGATGCCTGCCCGGTGAAGCAGGAGATCTACAGGGTCGCAGAGCGGCACGGCTGGACCGTGCAGGTGGTGGCCAATGACATCATCGCCCTGCCGGTCCATCCCCTGATCAAGCGGGTGGTGGTGGGCGACGGCTTCGATGCCGCCGACGACTGGATCGCCGAGCGCGCAGGGCGCGGCGACATCGTGGTCACCGCCGACGTGCCGCTCGCCAGCCGCTGCGTGAAGGCCGGCGCCGAGGTGCTGGCCCACAATGGCAAGGGCTTTTCCGACCGTTCCATCGGCATGGCTCTGGCGAGTCGCAACCTGATGGCCGAGCTGCGGGAGGCCGGGCAGATCACCGGCGGTCCAAGGCCCTTTTCCCAGCGCGACCGCTCGGCCTTCCTCTCCGCCCTGCACGAGACAATCCTGCGCATCGGCCGGACTGCCCGCTAGGGGGCCTGCCCGGTTTTGGGCGCTGTCCAAGCCGGCCGCGGCCAGGGACCGGCCCCGCCCGGCCTTGAAGTCAGCCCGCCAAGGCGTAGCATCGCTGTTTGACCAGACACAGCAGCCTGGGTGAAAGGCCGGACGATGACGGCGAAGATCGAGAAAAGCGATCGCGAGTGGCGGGAACAGCTGACCCGCGAACAGTACTATGTCACCCGCATGGCGGGGACCGAGCGGGCCTTCAGCGGGCGCTACCACGACTGCAAGATCCCCGGCACCTACCACTGTGCCTGCTGCGGAGAGGCGCTCTTCGCTTCCGAGACCAAGTTCGATTCAGGCACCGGGTGGCCGTCGTTCTACGCGGCGATCGATCCCGCCGCGGTTGCAACCCGCGAAGATCGCAGCCTGTGGATGCGGCGCACCGAAGTGCTGTGCGCCCGCTGCGATGCCCATCTCGGCCATGTCTTCGAGGACGGCCCGCCGCCGACAGGCCTGCGCTACTGCATGAATTCCGTCGCCTTGAAGCTGGTTCCCGCCACCCGCCGGGCCGACTGAAGCGCCCCTGCCGGCGCCTGCGCCCGAATTTGGCGCAGTTGAACCAGCCCAAGGCGGCAGAAATCCGCCGCGGCGGCACAGAACCAATTGAAAACCGTGAGAACAATCGACATTTAAGGGCAGCTCAGCCATTGTGCGGGCCGCCGCAGCCGGATCTCCTCTTGCAGACCCGGCACCCTGATTGCCACCCGTCCTCCTTAACCAGCCCGAGAACCAGTTCCGGATATGACAGCATTAGCATTTCTGCAGGCTGGCGGTGGGTTGGTGCTTCTGTTCATCGGCGGTGAGGTGCTGCTGCGCGGCGCCGTCGGCCTGTCTTTGCGCTTCGGCCTGTCTCCCCTGCTGATCGGCCTCACGGTGGTCGCCTTTGCGACGTCGATGCCGGAACTGGTGGTTACCCTGACCGCCGGAATTCAGGGTTCGACCGACATCGGAATCGGCAACGTGGTGGGCTCGAACATTGCCAACATCCTGCTGATCCTCGGCGTATCGGCGCTGCTCTGCCCGATCCTCAAGGAGCCCAAGCGCCTTCTCCGGGACGTTGCGGTCATGGTCGGCGCCACGGCGGTGTTCATGGCGCTGGCCTTCATGGGCACCATGACCCTGCTGCACGGCGTCTTCATGATCGTTCTTCTGGTTGCCTACCTCTGGGCCAGCTATCGCGCCGAGATCAAAGGCGGCAACGACGCGGACACCGGACTGGAGGCGATCGAGGAGGCCGGCGCCGCACCGCGCTCGACCTGGCTGGCGCTGGTGCTGGTGGTCGGCGGAATCGTCGCCCTGGCTGCGGGCTCGGAGCTGCTGGTGCGCGGCGCCCTGCAGATCGCCCGCGCCGCAGGCGTGTCCGAATCGGTCATCGGCCTGACACTGGTGGCTTTCGGCACGTCGCTGCCGGAGCTGGCCACCGCCATTGTCGCAGCCATCCGGGGCCATACCGAGGTGGCGCTGGGCAACGTCCTGGGATCCAACATCTTCAATCTTCTCCTGATCCTCGGCTCCCTCTTCATTCTGACGCCGGTGGTGGTCTCGCCCGAGATCCTGGGCTTCGATATCTGGATCCTCGCGGCGGCCACCCTGATCGCAATCCCGGTCATGCTGATCGGCAAGCGCATGGGCCGCGTGTCGGGTGGCGTATTCATTGCCCTCTACGTCGCCTTCATCTGGATTCAGTTCGAACCGCAGAAGCCGGCTGTGGCTGAGTCGCTGGAAAACGAGAGCAGCAATTGGCACGCCTTGTCTCTGGTGACCCCGGGCTAGCCCGGGGACCGGCAAAGACCGATACTGATTCCATGAGCGCGACAACCAAGACACCAGACGACCCGAACGCCGCTTGCGAGGTTCTGGCCCAGCGTGTCGTCATCCGCGATCTGACCGTTTCCTGCAGCATCGGCGTCAGCGATGAAGAGCGCACCCGCCGCCAGCGCCTCCGCCTGAACCTGGACCTGCTGGTCGAACCGCAGCCGCCGCAGCACGACAACATCAACGAAGTGCTCGACTACGGGGTGCTGGCGGAGGCGATCCGCAAACGCAGCGTGGCAGGGGGCGTGAGGCTGCTGGAAACCCTGGCTGAAGACCTGGCCGGGATCTGCTTCGGCTTTCCGCAGGTCCTCGAGGCACGGATCAGGATCGAAAAGCTGGACCGCTACGCCGATATCGGTGGCATCGGCATCGAGATCGAGCGCCGCCGCCAGCGCCGCTGAAGCCGGACTCGATTCTGCTAAACCCTTGCTCTAGAAGCCAATCCCGGCTCCTGTGAAGCACCAGTTTTACACAGGTTCTACAGGACTTCGATTACCCCCTTCGTGTATGATGACTTTTTTGGGGCAGGGCCGTTTACTTTATTCTTGACTTGTTTTTTCTTACGATAAATCAATGATTTGATATCATTTGCCTAAAAATTAAGCAGATTAATAAAAATGTAGAATTCCCTAAGACTCGACTTCTGGCCACCTTAGATAATCACAGTTTTATCCACAGCTTTGGTGGATAGAATCCCCAGGGCCTCGGGAGCATTGACCGGCGGCCCGGGTGTTGATTTCCTCCTTGCCGAAGACCTCAGCCTAACCACTTGATTCGCAATGGCCAGACCTCCAAAGCGCCGTCTGAGCGACCCTTCCATCGGTGGCAAACGCTCCGCCATGGGCATGGAAGAGGACCCCGCAGAACCCTATCTGCCGCAGCCTGCGGCAGAGGGTGAGGCGGCCGCACCCGGGTTTTCCGAAACACCGGAAGACGACACCCTTGGCCAGGGTCTGGCGCGCGGCGTCGCGGTGATCGCCGATACGGTGAAGACGCTGACCGCCAGTTCCGGCGTCTACCGCATGATGAACAGGCGCGGCGATGCGCTCTATGTCGGCAAGGCCCGCAACCTGAAACGCCGCGTCACGGCTTACACGCAGATCGGCAAGCTGCCGCGGCGCCTGCAGCGCATGGTCGCCGAGACCGTCGCCATGGAAGTGGTCGAGACACACACCGAAGTCGAAGCGCTGTTGCTGGAAAGCAACCTCATCAAACGCTTCATGCCGCGCTACAACGTGCTGCTGCGCGACGACAAGTCGTTCCCCTACATCCTTCTGACCGACGACCATGCGGTGCCGCAGATCACCAAGCACCGGGGCGCCCAGACCCGCGAGGGCGACTACTTCGGCCCCTTTGCCTCGGCCGGCGCGGTGAACCGCACGATCACGGCCTTGGAGCGCGCCTTTCTTCTGCGCTCCTGTTCCGATGCGGTCTATGCCGCACGCACCCGGCCCTGCCTGATGTATCAGATCAAGCGCTGTTCCGCCCCTTGCGTCGAGCGCATCTCGGCGGCCGACTATCAGGACCTGGTGCGCCAGGCGCGCGACTTTCTGACCGGCCGCTCGCAGGAGGTGCAGCAGCAGTTGGCCGCGGCCATGGAGTCGGCGGCAGAGACCCTGGACTTCGAATCGGCAGCCACCTACCGGGACCGCATCCGCGCCCTTGCCCATATCCAGTCGCACCAGGACATCAACATCGAGGGCGTCGACAACGCCGACGTCATCGCCGCCCACGAGGAAGGCGGCCAGATCTGCCTGCAGGTCTTTTTCTTCCGCGCCGGGCGCAACTACGGCAACCGCGCCTACTTCCCCAGCCACGACAAGAGCCTGGGCATCGGCGAGGTGCTGGGCGCCTTCCTTGCCCAGTTCTACGAGAACAAGCCGGTGCCGAAGACCATCCTGGTCAGCCATCGCCTGAACGAGGAAGACCTGCTCGCCGAAGCGCTGTCGGTGAAGGCGGAGCGCAAGATCGAGATCCTGCGCCCGCAGCGCGGCGCCAAGCGCAAGCTGATCGAAAACGCCCTGCACAACGCCCGCGAGGCGCTCGCCCGCCGCCTGGCGGAGAGCAGCAGCCAACGCAGGCTGCTGGAGAAGCTGGCCGAGGTCTTCGCCCTGGACGGCACGCCCGAGCGCATCGAGATCTACGACAACAGCCACATCCAGGGCAGCGAGCCTTACGGCGGCATGGTGGTGGCCGGGCCGGAGGGTTTCGTCAAGAACGCCTACCGCAAGTTCCGCATCAAGGATCCCGGGACCGCCGCCGGCGACGACTACGCCATGATGCGCGAGGTCCTGACCCGCCGCTTCAAGCGGGCCCTGAAGGAAGACCCGGAGCGCAGCGGCGGCACCTGGCCCGACCTGGTGCTGCTGGACGGCGGCCAGGGACAGCTCAACAGCGGGCGCGAGGTGCTGGCCGATCTGGGCCTCGGCGACCTGCCGATCGCCGCGGTGGCCAAGGGGCCGGACCGCGACGCCGGGCGCGAGCGCATCTTCGTGCCCGGCAAGCCCTCCTTCATGCTGCAGCCGCGCGACCCCCTGCTCTACTTCATTCAGCGTCTGCGCGACGAGGCGCACCGCTTCGCCATCGGCAGCCATCGCGCCGGGCGCTCCAAGGCGCGGCTGCGCTCCGTCCTCGACGAGGTGCCGGGCATCGGCGCCAAGCGCAAGAAGGCCCTGCTGCTGCATTTCGGCGCCGCCAAGGCTGTGGCCCGCGCCGGCCTGGCCGACCTGGAGGCGGTGGAGGGCATCAGCAAGACCGTGGCGCGCAAGATTTACGACCATTTCCACCGGGAGGGCTGATGGCGCCGGCCTTTGCGTGAACATTTCACGCAGTGGGTCGGCCGGCACGGCTGTGCTACAAAGAGGGGTCGTTGCAGCAGTTCCGGAGCGCTGTTCCCGGCGCCGTATGAGTATAGGAAGGAAGACCGGCGGTCATGCTGACCAGCCTGCCCAATCTGTTGACGCTTTCACGGATCGCAGCCATTCCGCTGCTGCTGGTCCTGATCTATTTCGACACCCCGCTGCTGCGCTGGCTGGCGCTGGCCGGCTACATCCTGGCCTGCATCACCGACTACTTCGACGGCTATCTGGCCCGCCACAGGAACGAGGTCTCGCCGCTGGGCCGCTTCCTCGATCCCATCGCCGACAAGCTGCTGGTGGCCTCGCTCATCGTCATGCTGGTGGCGACCCAGCAGATCGCCGGTCTGCTCGTCATACCGGCGATCATCATCCTGGCACGCGAGATCCTGGTGTCCGGCCTGCGCGAGTATCTGGCCGAGATCAAGGTCTCGGTGCCCGTCACCAAGCTGGCCAAGTGGAAGACGAGCATCCAGATGCTGGCCCTCGGCTTTCTCATCGTCGGCGATGCCGGCCCGGCGGTGATCCCGGTCCAGTTCATCGGCGAGGCCGGGCTGTGGATCGCCGGCGTGCTGACCGCGATCACCGGCTACGACTATCTGGCCCGCGGCCTGAAGCACATGGTCGGCGAGGAAAGCGGCAGCCGGTGAAGGAAGGCACACCATGAAGGTCATCGGCTTTGCCGGCTGGAGCGGCAGCGGCAAGACCACGCTGGTCACCCAGTTGATCCCGGTCCTGGTGCGGCGCGGCGTCACGGTCTCGACCATGAAGCACGCCCACCACGCCTTCGACGTCGACAAGCCGGGCAAGGACTCCTACCAGCACCGCGCCGCCGGGGCGACCGAGGTGATGATCGGCTCCGGCAAGCGCTGGGCCCTGATGCACGAGCTGCGCGAGGAGGCCGAGCCCGACAGCCTCGCCCTCATGAAGCACATGAGCCCGGTTGACCTGCTGATCATCGAGGGCTGGAAGAAGGAAGGCCACGAGAAGATCGAGATCCACCGCCCCGCCCACGGCAAGCCGCTGATCCAGCCCGACGACCCCAAGGTGGTCGCCGTTGCATCAGACGCGGAACTGCCTGGCCTGCCGGTGCCGCGCCTCGACCTCAATGACATCGAAGCCATCGCCGACTTCATCGTCGACCACTGCGGCCTCGCCGCGAAGACGGCAGCCCAGTAGCGCCGATGGCCCAGCTCACCGACGACTGCTTTGCCCAGGGCGGACCGCTGATGCGGGTCGCCGAGGCACGCCGGCTGCTGAGCGAGCGCATCACCGCGGTGACAGAAAGCGAGCGCGTGTCCCTGACCGAAGCGCTGGGGCGCATCCTGGCGGAGGACGTGGTCTCGCCGGTGAACATCCCGCCGGCGCCCAACTCCGCCGTCGACGGCTATGCGGTCTACCACGCCGACCTGGACCCGGAGCAGGAGACGCGTCTGCCGGTCGCCGGCCGCATCACCGCGGGCCAGCGGGACCTGCCCGAAGCCCGGCGCGGCGCGGCGGTGCGCATCTTCACCGGCGCGCGCATGCCTGCCGGCGAGGAGGGAGGCCCGGACACCGTGATGATGCAGGAGGACTGCAGGCTGGAGGGCGAGACCGTCGTGATCCGCCCGGGCATCAAGCGCGGCGCCAACGCCCGCAAGGCCGGCGAGGACGTGACCGAAGGTGCCACCGTGCTGCACGCCGGCCAGCGCCTGCGCCCGCAGGACGTCGGCCAGGCCGCCGCCGTCGGACGGCAGGAGCTACTGGTCTCGCAGCGCCTGAAGGTGGCGCTGTTTTCCACCGGCGACGAACTGCGCGAGCCGGGCAGCCCCCTCGGCCCCGGCGCGATCTACGATTCCAACCGCTACACCATCCACGCGCTGCTGACCGGGCTCGGCTGCGATGTCGACGACCTCGGCATCCTGCCCGACCGCCTGGAGGCCGTGCGCGACGCCCTGGACGGTGCAGAAGGACGCCACGATCTCATCGTCACCTCCGGCGGTGTCTCGGTCGGCGAGGAGGACCACGTGAAATCAGCCGTCGAGGCGCTGGGCCAGCTGCACCTCTGGCGCCTCGCCGTGAAGCCGGGCCGGCCCATCGCCCTCGGCCAGGTGGGCCGCGTGCCCTTCGTCGGCCTGCCCGGCAACCCGGTGGCCGTGGTGGTCACGTTCCTGACGGTCGTGCGCCCGCTGATCCTCCGCCTGATGGGCGGGCAGGACACGCCGCCCCATACCTTCCGGGTGCGCGCCGGCTTCGATCATAAGAAAAAGAAGGACCGGCGGGAGTGGGTGCGCGCGCGCCTTGTCGACGATCCCTCCGGGGCGCTGACGGCAGAGAAGTTTCCGCGCGACGGCGCCGGCATCCTCTCCTCCCTGGTCGCCGCCGACGGCCTGGTGGAACTGCCCGAGGACTTGACCCGCCTGGAGGCGGGCGCGATGGTGGATTTCCTGCCCTTCAGCGAAGTGGCCCAGTAACCTATATTGAGACGTATTCCCCATGCTTCGAGACGCTTGCTGCGCAAGCTCCTCAGCATGAGGGCAAAGGTTCGCTGATGAGCCTCACCCTGAGGAGGCGCGGAAGCGCCGTCTCGAAGGGTGCGGCGAGAGGAAGACGACGACCGTGAAGCTGCTGTATTTCGCCTGGGTGAAGACCAAGACCGGCCTCTCGGAGGAGGAGGTGACACCGCCCGAGGACGTCGCCACCGTGGCCGAGCTGCTGACTTGGCTGGAAGGCCGCGGGCCGGAGTTCGCCGACGCGCTCTCCGACCGCGAGGCCATCCGCGTCGCGGTGAACCAGTCCTTCGCCCGGCCCGGCGACCCGGTCGGCCCGAACGACGAGGTCGCCCTCTTCCCGCCGGTGACGGGAGGGTGAAGGTGTTTTCGCTTCGCTGTGTTTTCGGCACCGGCCCGCTCCCCCTCCCGGCCACCCATAGGATACTGGCGCTGGGTGGCCGGGAGGGGGAGCGGGCTGGAACCGCCCTTCCCGCAAGGGAGACAGACTTGTGATCCGAGTCCAGGAAGCGGACTTCGATGTCGGCGCAGAGCTGGCCAAGCTGACCGACGGCAACACCGCCGTCGGTGGGCTCGCCGTCTTCGTCGGGCTGGTGCGGGACATGGCCGGCGGCAGCGGCATCAGCGCCATGACCCTGGAGCACTACCCGGCCATGACCGAAAAGATGCTGGCCGAGATCGAAGCCGAGGCGCAGGCGCGCTGGCCGCTGGAGGCGAGCCTCATCATCCACCGCTACGGTCGCCTGGAGCCGGGCGATCAGATCGTCCTGGTGGCCGCCGCCTCCGCCCACCGCGAAGCCGCCTTCGAAGCCTGCCAGTTCCTCATGGACTGGCTGAAGACCAAGGCGCCGTTCTGGAAGCTGGAAGAAACCGATCAGGGTGCCCAATGGGTCGACGCCCGCTCCAGCGACGATGCCGCTGCCGCGCGCTGGGTGAAGCGAGATCCGGATGCGGCGGAGTGACGATCGGCCTGTAAACCTTCCTAAGCCTAGGTGCCGCTCCTGAAGGGACGCTCCAGATCCTCGAAAACGAGTTCAATCGCGCCGAATTCAATCCAGAGATCGAAGTCCGGGTAGGGGCACCTCGGCGCATTGCCCGTCTCGATGTGAAGCGCGCGCCCGCTTGGGTCGAGATCAAAGACCTGAATCTCACCCACGTCTTCGAACTCTTCCATCTCCTCATCCCACGTCAGGCTGTGAGAGTCCTGCGGGAGGCCACGGATGGCCTCGAGACCGGATACACGCAGCAGGGCTGTCTTGTAGCAGGCGAAATACTTCTTCTTGTCGAAAGGCTCAAAGGCGGGGTGATCCTTCATCAGGTGGACCTCGACGAAAAACGTCAGCCGGCCCGCCTCTCTTCGCCAGCCGTGGATCCAGGAGTCCTGCCACCATATCTTCTCGTGGTGTTCGATCATCGATCCGCGGTCCAAGGGTGATCGACAACGGCATCGATGGGCCGGCAGTCGAGATGACCGGCCTGATTGAAGTGGCTGACTCTCTCCACCGCAGCGCTTTGCCGGCTGCGCCGGGATTCGAAGAACCGCCGATCGAACTTGATGGTTTCTTGCCTGCCCATGAAGATGCCGCCGAAGAACCTCTGAACACCCAACCGGATCCTTCGCCAAGTCTGACGCACTTCCTCGCGGAACGCGACAAAGATGCAGTGCTTATCGATCCCTGCTTCAGGGCGCCGCTTGAGGCGACGCGCGCGCCAGGGTCAGTGCGGCGGCGAGCGTCAGCCAGCAGGCGGCGACGACGGCGAGCACCGTGAAGCCGAAGTCGGCGTAGACCAGGCCCATGGCGGCGCCGGCGAGGAAGTGGGCGATGTAGGTAACGCCGCTGTAAAGCCCCATGACCGCGCCGCGCGTCCGCTCCGGGCCGCCCGAGAGCTGCGAGACGATGATGTTGAGGCCGATGTGGTTCAGCACGCCCCAGAGCCCCGACAGCAGCAGGATCGCTGTCGGCCCGGCGGCGGCGGCCCAGGGCTGCGCCACGTAGAGCAAAGCCAGCAGGACGAAGACCGGCGCCGCCACCCGCCAGGGGCCGAGACGGTCGAGCAGGCCGTCGAAGACCATGGCCGCCCCGAAGCCGAGGCCGTAGGCCAGCGCCACCAGCCCGCCGAGGCCAGCGCCCGCGTCGTGCAGCCCGCGCAGGTGATCGCTGAGGAAGGTGTAGGTGCCGTAGAAGGCGATCATGTAGGCCAGCGTCACCAGCAGCAGGCGCAGCACGCCCGGCTGGGTCAAGGCCTGGCGGTAGCCGGCGCCGGCGGAGGCTGCGCCGCCGCCGCGCCGCGGCATGCTGAGAAAGCTGAACGCCGAGAGCGCCGCCAGGCCGGCCAGCGCCGCGAAGGCGCCGCGCCAGCCGAGCTGGTCGGAGAGAACGGCGGCCAGCGGCACCCCCAGCACCAGGGCCAGCGACCAGCCGGTGATCACCCGTCCCACGGCGCGCGCCCGCAGGGCTTCGGGCGAGAGGTCGCCGGCCAGCGCATAGACCGAGGGGAGGATCACCCCCGCCGCCAGGCCGCAGGCGCCCAGCGCCGCCGCCAGCATCCACTCGTCGGCCGCCAGCGCCGCCGCCACCAGCGCCGCCCCGAGGGCCAGCATGGCGGCGATCAGGGTCGGGCGCCGCGGCCAGAGGTCGAGGCGCGGCGCCGCGGCCAACGCCGCCAGGGCAACGCCCGCACCATAGGCGCCGTGGGCGCGGCCGATGGCCGCCGGCCCGACTCCCAGGTCCCGCGCCATGTCGGTCAGCATCGGCGCCACCATCAGCGCCTGGATGCCGACCACGGTGATGCCCAGCATCAGGCAGGCCAGATGGCGGCTCTGGGCGCCGGTGAACTTGGCGCCTGCAGCGTCCAGGGTCGTCTCCGCCATGGTCCTCTCCGTCGTGCGATATCGGGTGATGAACCAATAGATAGCCGAACATCATTCGGTCTAAAGCGGAATCAGCCCCATCCCAGAAAATACGAATGGCGTTCCGTGCCGAACCTGATAAGGTCAGCCGATGGACGCGATGGACCGAAAGCTGTTAGGCCTGCTGGCGGAGGACGCCACCCTGTCCTACAAGGACATGGGGGAGCGGCTGCACCTCTCGGCGCCGGCCGTGCACGAGCGGGTGAAGAAGCTGAAGAAGGCCGGCGCCATCACCGGCACGGTGGCGCGCCTCGACGGGGCGGCGGTCGGCCGTCCCCTCTGCGCCTTCATCCACATGGACACCGAGGGCTGGGGCAAGTCGCCGGAGCTGATGGAGATCCAGGACGACTCCCGCGTCGAGGAGATCCACGCCGTCGCCGGCGACACCTGCGTCATCCTGAAGGTGCGCTGCGAGAGCACCAAGGCGCTGGAGGACATCCTCCACCGCCTCTACCAGGTCCCCGGCATGATCCGCACCCAGTCCTACATCGTCCTCAACACTTATTTGGAACGCGGGCCGGGGGTGTGAGTTCCATCACTCGAACAAGAGTGCACCAGAACCGCAAGTTGCCCGGAGTTTCGGACTGACAGCGCCGCACTACGCAAGGTGATCGCATGAAGACTATTCATCGTGTTTCGCTTTCCGTTTCGTTCAACGAAAAGCAGGCTTTCGGTGCTCTCGGCATTCAGTTGGACGAAGGGTTCTCCAGCTTCGACATTGAAGAGTCAGACTCTCGCTGGCCCGAGGTCGAAAGACTGATCGAGGGCTTTCAGGCAATCGACATCGCGACTACCAAGTTCTCGGCAAAGGAGATAAAGCAAGCAAAGCATCTGCGGGCAGTCGTCGATAACTATCAGGGCTGTCCGGAACCTTCCGACAATTTCGGTTACCTCAGTGTGACCTATGACTGCTCTGACTATTGCCCCGAATGCGGCTGTGGCTTGGTGCAGAAAGCCCCGTTTCGCATCAAGCTTCGCCCCAAGCACGGCCGACGTCACATCTTTGGGCTAAACTGGGTGTTTGATGAACTCTTCGCATCGACAGAGGCCTGGGAGCAGGTGTTCAAGCCCTATGGCCTTCAGGCGAGACCGATTTTGGATGCGAAGTCTGGCCGTGAGCTGGAACGATTCGTGCAGCTCACTATTCCTCAGACCGACCTCAGCGTCGATCTGACAGACTTTCCTAGCGAGACTTGCCGGCATTGTGGACGAACCAAGTGGGAGCCTATCTCTCGCGGCCACTTTCCCAAACTCAAGAGCGATTGCGACCTTCCGCTGTTCAAGACAACCCCCTATTTCGGATCGGGCGCCAGCGCCCACCATGCCGTGATTATGTCGCCCGCACTCTACCGAGCCGCAAAAGATGCGAAACTGCGAGGCCTTTCCGTCATGGTTCTTTATAGCGACTGAACCCTAGCAAATGCGGACATCTAGGATTCGCCTTCCCCATACTCAATCGCCACCACCTCCAGTTCCTGGTCGCCCGCCGGGCGCTTCCAGGTGATGAGGTCGCCGACAGCGGCACCGTCGAGGGCGCGGGCGAGCGGGGAGACGTAGGAGACCTTGCCGGCCTGCGGCTCGGCCTCGTCCTCGCCGACGATCTGGTAGTCGTGGCGCGCGCCCGCCGCGTCCTCCACCGTCACCACGGCGCCGAAGGCGACGCTGTCGCGGGGCTGTTCGGCAAGGTCGACCGGGATGGCGCTGCGCAGGCGTTCCTCCCAGTAGCGGACCTCCTGTTCGACCCGCGGCAGGTGGGCCTGGGCGGCAAGGTCATCGTCCTGCGTCTTTAACTTCGCGCGCTCGGCCTCGTAGACAGCCAGCCTTTCGCGCAGCATCGCGAGCCCGGCCGGAGTCACGAAGTTTGGATGCGCGGAGATCGGCAGGTCGACCCGTTCCTCCGGCGCGCCGGCATCGTCCTCTTTCACAAAGGCGCGGGACATCTGCGCTCTCCTTTCCACAAAAAGAAAACCGGGCGGCGCCTTCTTCCGCGCCGCCCGGCTGTTCTCTCGTTGGTCGGCACCGGCCCGCTCCCCCGCCCGGCTACCCATAGGATACTGCGCTGGGTGGCCGGGCGGGGGAGCGGGCTGGAACCGCCGCGCCGTCAGTCGCGAAAAGACAAGCTACGCCACCTTGGCCGCCGCGTGCTGGCGCACCAGGGCGTCGTAGTCGGTCATCAGGTTGCGGGTGATCTCGCCCGGGGTGAAGTGCTTGCCCTCGATCTCGGAGACCGGTGTCACCTCCACCGCGGTGCCGGTGATGAAGACCTCCTGGGTGCGGTCCAGTTCCTCGGGCATCAGCACCCGCTCGATCACCTCGTAGCCGCGGCGCTTGGCGAGGTCGATGACGGTGCGCCGGGTGATGCCGTCCAGGAAGCAGTCGGGGATCGGCGTGTGCAGCTTGCCGTCCTGCACCAGGAAGACGTTGGCGCCGGTGGCCTCGGCGATCTGGCCGCGGTGATCCAGCATCAGCGCGTCGGCATAGCCCTTGGCCTCGGCGGCGTGCTTGGAGAGCGTGCAGATCATGTAGAGGCCGGCGGCCTTGGACTTGCAGGGCGCGGTCTCCGGCGCCGGGCGGCGCCACTCGGCCCAGGCCATGCGGATGCCCTTCAGGCGCGCCTCCGGTGTGAAGTAGGCCGGCCACTGCCAGGCGGCGATGGCGACATGGATCCGGGTCTGCTGGGCGGAGACCGCCATCATCTCGCTGCCGCGCCAGGCCACCGGCCGGACGTAGCCGTCGACGATGCCGTTGGCCTCCAGCACCGCCATCGACGCATCGTCAATTTCCTTGCGGCTGTAGGGGATCTCGAAGCCCAGCAGCGTGCCGGAATCCAGCAGGCGCTGATGATGCTCCTCCATCTTGAAGATGCGCCCGGCATAGGAGCGCTCGCCCTCAAACACGCAGCTGCCGTAGTGCAGCCCGTGGCTCAGGACGTGCACCTTGGCATCGCGCCAGGGCAGCATCTCGCCGTTGTACCAGATGACGCCGTCACGGTCGTCGAAGGGAAGTATGGACATCGCTCTCTTCGTCCTTAAAACTCGGCCGCTCTAAAGGCGGCTCGTTTGCGTTCCCGGGCAGCTGCGGCAGGCGATCCGGCTCAATCCGGCCCTTGCCGCCCGCATGGCTAACCCCCAAACCCCCAGTGGATGATCCTCACTCAGTAGATGATCCTCGTTTTGCCGGTCCCCTTTTGCATGGAACGCTTCGGCGTAGATCACGGACATAATGCTCGACAGAAACCCTTTGGCGGCCTTCAATCCGCCCGGAAAATCAGTCAGTATTGCTCACCAAACAGAGATTTTATTCATCAGATAGTCCCGAATTGATACTTTTTATCAAATCCGATGCTCCAGGTGTAACAAGATTAGGCAGATATGTCAACATGGCTGACGTAAAAGGCGGACCCAACCCCCTCTTCCTGCGCGAGGAGGAGCTGCGCCAGGCGATGGAGCTGCTGTT
>NZ_JANQKD010000075.1 GCF_028281305.1 Pelagibius sp.
GTGGGCGAGCATCTTGCGCACCTCCTGCACGCCGGTCTCGTTGGCGGCGATCTGGGCGCCGAGGTCGGCCATGTTCTGCTGCGGATTGCGGCAGGGATACTTGCCGGACTTCAGCAGCGCCAGGGTCTCCGCCTCGCGCAGCACCCCCTCCTCCACCATCAGGAAGTTGTCGATGAGGACGCCCTCCTCCTCGATGGTGGTCGAGTCCGGCGGCGCCGAGCCCGGCGTGCGCCCGCCGATGTCGGCGTGATGGCCGCGGGAGCCGACGTAGAAGAGGATCTCCTGCCCGGCGTCGTCGAAGACCGGGGTGATGACGGTCACATCAGGCAGGTGGGTGCCGCCGTTGTAGGGCGCGTTCAGGGCGTAGACGTTGCCGGGCTTCATGCTGCCGGCGTTCTCGCGGATCACGGTCTTGATGGACTCGCCCATGGAACCGAGGTGGACGGGCATGTGCGGCGCGTTGGCCACCAGATTGCCCGCCGGATCGAAGATCGCGCAGGAGAAGTCCAGCCGTTCCTTGATGTTCACCGAGTAGGCGGTGTTGGAAAGCGTCGCCCCCATCTGTTCGGCGATGGACATGAAGAGGTTGTTGAAGACCTCCAGCATCACCGGGTCGGCCTCGGTGCCGACGGCCTCGGTCTTGGGGCGCGCCACCACGCGGGTCAGTATCAGGTGGCCGCGCGGCGTCATCTCCGCCTGCCAGCCCGGCTCCATGACGGTGGTGCCGGTGGCCTCGATGATGACGGCGGGGCCGTCCACCTTCTGGCCGGGCAGCAGGGCCTCGCGGTCATAGAGCGGGGTATCGTGGCTTTCGCCGTGGCTATGCATGGCGACGCGGTCGAGCGGTTCGGCAGGCACCGCATCCGCAGGCACGGCGCGCTCGGGGTCGGCGACCTCCTCGGTGGAGCCGATGGCTTCCACCGAGACCGCCTCCACCACCAGCTTGCGGTCCGGGGCGATGAAACCGAAGCGCTGCTTGTGCGCCTTCTCGAAGGCCGCCTGCATGGCGCCGAGATCGGCGAAGTCGATCTGCAAAGGACTGTCCGTGCCTTCGTAGCGGAGCTGCACCTTGCGCACCAGGGCGATGCGCGCGGGCGCCACGCCCTGGGCCAGCACCTCCTCCTGCGCGCCCTCGGCCAGCTCGCCGAACGCCGTCTCGATTTCCGCCAGCACCGGCGCGGCAAAGGCCGCCTCGATCTGGCGCTCGCGGATCGCCCGCACGTCGGCCAGGCCCATGCCGTAGGCCGAGAGCACCCCGGCAAAGGGATGCAGGAACACCCTGGTCATGCCCAGTGCGTCGGCCACCAGGCAGGCGTGCTGCCCGCCGGCGCCGCCGAAGCAGTTGAGCGTGTATTCGGTAACGTCGTAGCCGCGCTGCACCGAAATCTTCTTGATGGCGTTGGCCATGTTTTCCACGGCGATGCGCAGGAAGCCCTCGGCCACCGCCTCCGGCGAGGTCCTGGGCTTGCCGGTCGCCGCGGCAATCTCTTCGGCTAGGGCCGCGAACTTGGCCCGCACCACCTCGGCGTCCAGCGCCTCGTCCGCTCGGGGGCCGAAAACCTTGGGGAAGTGGGCCGGCTGGATCTTGCCGAGCATGACGTTGCAGTCGGTCACGGCGAGCGGGCCGCCGCGGCGGTAGCAGGCCGGCCCCGGATCGGCGCCGGCGGAATCCGGGCCGACACGGTAACGCGCGCCGTCGAAGTGCAGGATCGATCCGCCGCCGGCGGCAACCGTATGGATGTGCATCATCGGCGCGCGCATGCGCACCCCGGCCACCAGGGTCTCAAAGGTGCGTTCGTACTCGCCGTCGTAGTGGGACACGTCGGTGGAGGTGCCGCCCATGTCGAAGCCGATCAGCTTCTCGAAGCCGCCCATGGCCGCCGTGCGCACCATGCCGACCACGCCGCCGGCTGGGCCGGAGAGGATGGCGTCCTTGCCCTGAAACAGCCGCGCGTCGGTGAGGCCGCCGTTGGACTGCATGAACATCAGCCGCGGGCCGTCGGTGTCATCCGCATCCAATTGCCCGGCCACCTGGTCGACATAGCGCCGCAGGATCGGCGAGAGATAGGCATCGACAACGGTCGTATCGCCGCGGCTGACCAGCTTCATCAGCGGGCTGACGCCGTGGCTGGTGGAGATCTGGGTGAAACCGATCTCCCCGGCAATAGCAGCGATGCGCTTCTCGTGGTCCGGATAGCGGTAGCCGTGCATGAAGGCGATGGCGATGGCGCGGATGCCGTCGTCGTAGGCCGCCTTCAAAGCGGCACGCGCCGGCTCTTCTTCCAGGGGCGTGACGATCTCGCCCTGGGCGGAGACCCGCTCGGTCACTTCGACGACGCGCTCGTAGAGCATTTCCGGCAGCACGATATGGCGGTCGAAAAGCCGCGGACGGTTCTGGTAGCCGATGCGCAGGATGTCGCCGAAGCCCTCCGTGGTGACGAGAAGGGTACGGTCGCCCTTGCGTTCCAGCAGCGCGTTGGTGGCCACCGTGGTGCCCATCTTCACCGCCGCGACGGCGCCCGGCGGCAGCGCCGCGTCCTTGGCGAGGCCGAGGATCTCGCGGATGCCCTGGACGGCGGCGTCCTTGTACTGCTCCGGATTTTCCGACAGCAGCTTGTGGGTCACCAGCCCGCCGTCCGGCCGCCGCGCCACCACGTCGGTGAAGGTACCGCCCCGGTCGATCCAGAATTGCCATGCCGCAGCCCGCGCGTCGCCGTCCATTGCCCTGCCTCTTCGATCCCAATCTTCGATGTGAAAACGCCCCTTCGGCGCCGTTGTACAAAGACATTTTATCGATAAATTGTCAACGTTATCTCGTGGGAGGCGGCGAAAGAGCTGTGGAACGTTCAGTCGTCGGCGTCGGAGGGAGGTCCGTCGTCGTTTTCGCCCAGGCGCCGGTCGGCCTGCTTCAAAAGCCTCTGCCAGTCGTCCAACGCCAAGCCTTCGTCGCCGACTGCAACGGACTCCGCTTCGGCAGCAGCCGGCCCTGCACTGCGGCGCCCCTGCTTCGCACTCTCATAGAGCCGCAGCAGACCGTGGAGCGCTGCGAGGGCGAACACGAAGACAACCCCGGCCATCAGCAACGTGGCGACCGTTCCGTCCAGATCGGATGCAAGCGCGATGAGCCAGTTCGGCACGGAGTCATCCCCTTCCCCGGCACCCAGCCTAGAAGCGAACGGTTAGGTCTGCCTTAACCGGGGAGACTCTCAATTCAACGTCAAAGCGGCACCGTCAGCCCCAGCTTCACGCTGTCCATCACCACCTGGGTGTGGAACTTTCGGATGTCGGGGTTGTCGAAAAAGATTCGGCGTGTGAGCGCCTCGTAGTGGGCGATGTCCTCGGCGACGATGATGACGATGAAGTCGGACTCGCCGGTGACATAGTAGCACTGCTGCACCTCCGGGATCTTCTGCATGTCGCGCTTGAAGCCGTCGATGATGTCGGCGCGGCCACGGGCGAGATCGACCTGCACGATGAAGGTGGCGCGGCGCCCGACCTTGGCCGGGTCCAGCACGGCCACGTCGGCGCGGATGGTGCCGGCCTCCCGCAGCCGCTTTATGCGCCGCTGGCAGGCCGTGGGCGAGAGCCCGACCGCGGCGGCCAGCGCCTCCGAGGTCTGGCGGTTGTCGCGCTGGAGCTCGTTCAACAACGCGACGTCAAAATGATCCAGATCGTCCATTGGCGCAGTGTATCACCGAAATCTCTCACCGTTCGCTGAATTTCTGCGCCATGAGCGGATATTCGCAGAATCGCGGCAGAGTGATCAACTAGCCTTTCAGGGTTCGCCCAACGCCGAGCCCGGAGGCCACCGCCATGTCCGACGCTGCCCAAACCGAGACAACCGGCACCCAGGAACCGCAGTTGCCCATGGCAGTGCTTTACGGCCTTGCGGCGGCGGTGATCTGGGGGGCCTGGCCGGTGGTCTCCGCGCTCGGCATCCGCCAGTCGTTGGGGGTTGCCGACCTCGCCGTGCTGCGCTTCGCCGTAGCCGGGCTGATTCTGCTGCCGCTGGTGCTGCGCCACGGCAGCGGCGGCCTGGGTTGGGGCCGGGCGGCGGTGCTGGCGCTCTGCGCCGGAACGCCCTACGTCCTTGCCTCCGCCGGCGGCCTCGCCTACGCCCCGGCGGGCCAGGGCGGCATCATCACGCCGAGCTGCATGCTCGTGTTCTCGACGCTCGGCGGCTGGCTGCTGCTGGGCGACCGCCCGAGCCGCCAGCGCTGGCTCGGCCTGGCGCTCATCCTCGCCGGGGTCGCGCTGATCGGCAGTCAGGCGCTGCTCAGCTACCAACCCGGCCAGTGGAAGGGCCATCTGCTGTTCGCAGCCGGCGGGCTGCTCTGGGCCAGCTACACGGTAGCGCTGCGCGCTTGGAGGGCCGATCCGCTGCAGGCCACCGCCCTTGTCGCGGTGCTTTCCCTGGTCTTCACCCTGCCGCTCTACGCCCTCTTCGCCGAGCCGCGACTCCTCATCGCCCCGGCGGGCGAGCTTTTGGGTCAGGCGGTTTTCCAAGGGCTCTTGGCGGCGATCCTGGCGCTGGTCTGCTACAGCCGCGCGGTGGCAATCCTGGGGGCCGGGCGCGGCGCCGTCTTTGCGACCCTGGTGCCGGCAATCGCTGTGCTGCTGGCCTATCCGCTGTTGGGCGAGGTGCCTGCAACGACGGACCTGGCCGGCGCGGCGCTGGTCACCGCCGGGATGCTGACGGCCCTCGGCCTGCTGCCCTCCAGGCTTTTCAGTTTGGGTCGGTCTCCCGCATCGCGGGCCGGGCGTTGAAGGCTTCGAACCAGTCCGCCAGGGTGCTGCGGCCGTCGCGCCAGGCCATGTCGCCGTGGCGCAGATCGAGATAGCCGAGGGTGCAGCCGCAGGCGATGTGCCCGAGCGTGAGGGGCCCCGGCTGCACGGCCAGATAGTCCATCATGCTGTCGAGGCCGCGCAGGATGGAGGCGCGCCAGCGCTCCACCGCCGCGGAGGAGCGCTCGCCCTCCGGCCGGCGGCTCTCCATGACCATGTTGACGGCGGAATCGGTCATGCCCTGGGCCAGCGCTGCGGCCACCAGCACCTGAAACTTGCCCTGCCCGACGCCGGGCACCAGCGGCGGCGCCGAGCCCAGGCCCTCCAGGAGGTCGCAGATCACCGGGCTGTCGAAGACCGCACGGCCGTCGTCCAGCACCAGGGTCGGCACCCGGCCCAGGGGATTCTTCGCATGGAGTTCCGCCGGGTCTTCATGGGGATTGCAGTCAACTTCCTCGATTCCGGGGATCAGGCCGCGTTCCCGCGCGACGACACGGCACTTGCGGGCATAGGGAGAGGTTGGGGAGTAGAGTAGCTGCATGACTGCCTCCGAAAGCGGGACCTAGGTGGGTCTGAAAGAAAACGGCGGGCCCAGACCCGGCCCCGCCCGGGGGCGCCAGCTTAGGCGAAGGTCATTGGAGGGTCGACAGTATTCCTGAAGTGCGGCAGGCCGCGCGGGCCGTCAGACCTTGTAAGCGAGTCGGACGCCGCCCCAGTGCTTACCGGCAACCATGATCGGCGCCGAAACGTCCTTCATCATCACGAAGGTGCCGCCGCCCATGTCGCGGCGGTAGGTCTGCAGCAGGAAGGACTCCCGGTTGCTTCCGGCAGCAAGGCCGACACGGTCGTCAAAGATCCGCCGGTTGCGGCAGTTGGCGGCATTCCACACAGGGTCGCCGCCCTGGGGCTGGGCGAACTTCAGGTTATGGGTCGGCAAATAGCCGTTCACGTCGACGCAGGCGCAGAACACCACCCGCTCGTCGAAGTCCAGCACGGACTCCTGGATCGCCGGCAGGATGTCGTCGGTCAGCGCAACACAACCGGCCATAAGCTGTTCGGGATCGCTGCCGGGGATCGGCCTGTAGTCCCGGTCGAACAGCGCAGCTTCGGCGATGCGCCCCTCGGCCAGGGCCTGCTCGAAGGCCGCCGTGACTTCCGCTGCGACCGCTTTCACCTTGGTGATGAAGGGCCCGTCGACGCTGTTGAGGCTGCTCTGGGCGGTCAGCGAGATCACCTTTTCGCTTACCGCGATCAGGCGATTGACCCGGTCGCGGGCCGCCCCCAGGGTCGCGCTGGCATCGGCCACTTCGCCGTTCATGGCTTCCAGCGTGGCGACGAAACCGCCGCAGTCCTCGTCAATGCTGCGCGCACTCTCGGCAATGGCAGCCGTGTCCTCCTCGATACTGCCGACCGCCTCTCCCACCGTGCCGATCACCGCGCCGATGGTCTGGGTGCCGTTGCGCACCGACTCGGCCCGCCCGGTGGTCTCGCTGCCCTGGGCGATCAGCTGTTCGGCCTGACCGGTGAGCCGTGTCAGGGTTTCGTCGATCTGCGCCGTGGCGGTCGCGGTCTGCGCGGCCAACGCCTTGACCTCGCCGGCAACCACGGCAAAGCCCTTGCCCGCCTCGCCGGCCCGCGCGGCTTCGATCGTGGCATTGAGGGCCAGCAGGTTGGTTTGCTTGGCAATGGCTTGGATGCCGGAGGCAACCTGGGCAACCTCGGCCAGGGCCTCCTGCAGACCGCCGAGCTGGGATTCGATGACGGTCACCGCTTCGACAAGGGCATGGATGTCCTTGACCGCGGTCTGCACCGTCTGCTCGGAGTTGCGCACGCTCACGGCGGTCTGCGATGCCTTCTCGCGTGCCTGACCCGCCGCGGCGGCGATCCGGCTGTTGCTGTCGTTGACCTGCCCGGCAGACTGCACCATGCCGAGGAAGGCTTCGGCCTGCTGGGCGATCTGTTGCGAAACCTTTTCGATATCGCCGGCAACGTCGACGATCTCTACGCCCAGGCCGGCGGTCTCCTGGGCCAGTCCGTCGATGATCCGCGCTTCGCCGGTCGTGCCTGACATCGGGTGCTTATGTCCTAAGGCTTTCTGCCCTCCACCGCGCGCTGCGCGGCGGCCGGGCGCTGCTGTCTGCAACGCAGAGTATTCAAACCTCTTGGTTAATAAATCTTTAGAGCCAAGCAACCCCGGGGCGAGGAGCGGGCACGCATAGGCGGGAGACCGTCTACCAAAGCGCTTTGGGCGTGCCGCATTCCGGGCACTCCCAGTCCTCCGGCAGGTTTTCGAATGCGACACCAGGCGGGATGCCGCCATCGGGGTCGCCGAAGGAAGGATCGTAGAGGTAACCGCACTCGGTGTCCGGGCAGCGCACCTGCGTCAGCGCGGGGCCGGCAAGCACCTCCGCAGCGAAGCGGGGGCTGGCCAGCAACACGAGCCCGCCGGCGAACGAGAGAATTGCATGACGGCGGCCGACCGGGCGCGGCGCCGTCTCCCGGACGGTTCGGCGCAACCGCTTCAAGGCGCTGTCTCCAGGTGTCACCAGGGGCATGGTCTGTCTCTCCAGTCTCTCTGACTATGGGGCGGGCGATCACACCGTCGCAGGCGGCTCGAACGCCCGCACCGGCGGCGCCGGGCCGTCGTGGCGGCGGGCCTGCACCAGGCAGCTTTGCGCGGCGCAGCCCTGGGTGAGGCTTGAGGTGCCATGATCGGCGGTCACCATGTTGGGATTGCCGTGGCGGTCGAGCCCGCTTTCCGGATCGCGGTCGAGCCAGGCGCCCTCGTAAACCACGATCACCCCCGGGCGAACCCGCTCGGTCAGGGTGGCGCCGGCCAGCAGCCGCCCCCGCGCATTGAAGATCTCCACCACGTCGCCGGCCGCGATCCCGCGGGCCGCGGCATCTTCCGGATGGATCATCACCGGCTCGCGCCCGGCGATCTTGGCGGCGCGCGCCAGAGGCGCGTTGTCCATCTGACTGTGCAGGCGCAGGCGCGGATGGCTCGAGATGAGGTGCAGCGGTGCCGACTCTGTCTGAGCCGTCGCGCCGAGCCATTCCCGTGGTTCCAGCCAAGCCGGGTGGCCCGGGCAGTCCGCATAGCCGAAGCCTGCAATGGTCTCCGAGAACAGCTCGATACGGCCGGAGGGGGTGCGAAGCCGATTGCCCTCGGGGTCGGCGCGGAAGTCGGCCAGGAAGACGAACGCCTCGTTGGCGGCGGGAACCTCAAAGGCGCCCTCGGCCCAGAACGTATCGAAGTCCGGCATCGCCAAGCCGCTGCGCGCACCGCGCTGGCGGCCCCGCTCCCAGATGTGGCGCAGCCACTGCATCTCGTTCCGGTCCTCGGTAAAGGCGGCGCGCTGGTCGAAGCGCTCGGCGAGGTCGGCCAGGATGTCGAAGTCGTTGCGCGCCTGGCCGACCGGCGCAATGGCCTGCTTCATGGCCACCACCCAGCGGTCGCGCATCGAGGCGCCGATGTCGTTGCGCTCCAGGGTCGTGGTCACCGGCAGCACGATGTCGGCGCGTCTGGCGGTTGCCGTCCACCAGGGGTCCTGCACCACGATCGTCTCCGGCACCGCCCAGGCACGGCTCAGCCGGTTGAGGTCCTGATGATGGTGGAAGGGGTTGCCGCCCGCCCAGTGGATGTATCGGATCTCCGGATAGGTGACCGCGCGTCCGTTGAAGTCCACGGTCTCGCCGGGCTGCAGCAGCATGTCGGCGACGCGCGCAACGGGGATGTCGCGTTTCACGGGGTTGCGCCCGCGTCGCGGGCTCGGAAAGGAGTGGCCGCCGACCGGCATGCCCACGCCGTTTGTCGAGGTGTAGGAGAAACCGAAGCCGCCGCCGGGCAGGCCGATCTGTCCCAGCACGCTGGCCAGCAGGATGGTCGCCCACCAGGGCTGCTCCCCATGGTCGGCGCGCTGCAGCGACCAGGCCGTCATGATCATGGTGCGGCCCCGGGCCATGCGCGCGGCCAGGGCCTTGATCTCTTCAGCGGGGATCTGGGTGATCGTTGCGGCCCAGTCGGCGCTCTTGGTGGCACCGTCGCTCTGGCCGGTCAGGTAGGCCTTCACGCGCTCCCAGCCCACCGTGCAGCGGGCTAGAAAGGACTCGTCGGCCTGCCCGCTGGACAGCAGTTCATGACAGAGCGCCAGCATCAAGGCGGTGTCGGTGTTGGGGCGGATCTTCAGCCAGTCCGCGCCGACCGTTTCGGCATCGTCCTCACGCACCGGGTTGACGGAGACGAACTTGACTCCGGCCGCATGGGCGGCGCGCATGGCGGGCTCGGTGGTATGCGCACCGGTCCCACCCCAGCTGATCTGTCCGTTCTTGAAGGCCGCGCCGCCGAACAGGACGACCAGGTCGCTGTGCTCGGCGATCACCGACCAGTTGGTCAGCGGCCCGCTGATCGCCTGGTTGGAGCCCAACACGCGGGGCAGCAGTACCATGCCGGCACCGTAGGAGTAGTTGCCAACGCTGCCGGTGTACCCGCCGGTGAGCGCCAGGAAGCGGTTCGTAAGGTTGTCGCTGACGTGGAAGCGCCCGGCGCTGCCCCAGCCATAGGAGCCGCCGAAGATCGACTCGTGGCCGTGCGCAGCGCGAATGCGCGTCAGTTCCTCCGCCACGAGATCGAGCGCCTCGTCCCAACCCACAGCAACGAAGGGCTCGCTGCCGCGGGCCGCGCGGTCGCTATCCCCGCGGCGCCGCAGCCAGCCCTCGCGCACCATCGGCTGGGCGATGCGCGTGCGGTCGGTGACCAGGGCGGGAAAGTTCTGGATCATCGGCGAGGGATGGGTGTCGGCTGCGAAAGGGATGACCCCGGTCAGCCGGCCCTCGTGAACGATGGCTTCGAAAGCGCCCCAGTGGGAATTGGTGAGTATGCGGACGCCGCCCTCGGCACCCGCAGAGGTCTGGGCAACTGCCGCACCGGGCAGCCAGGCTGCCACACCCGCCGATACACCCGCCGATACACCCGCTGCCAGGGAAGACCGCAGAACCTGCCGCCGCGTCATTCCGGCCGCCTCGTCGAGAGTCTTGCCGGCAACCTTGTCGATGGTCCGCATCGTCTAGCTCCTCCCACGGCTGGTCCTGTTTCGGATCGTTCGCGCGGAATGTGCTTGAACCACCCCGCAGCGCCCATGACGCAGATCAAGCCGCAGCGCGAAAAACTTCGATGTCACAAAGCTTTAATGAACAGGAGCGGAGAAGACGCAGCGGCCCTAAGGCAGGCGGCGATGAAATCTCGGGTCGATCTCGCCATCACCTCGCCACATTGCATGGCCAGCCTCGCGGCTTAGATATTGACAGGATGTTCCGCTCGGGAGTTCCGATCTTGGCCACGCTTGCCCTCCACCTGCGCCGTCTGGTGCTACTGCTGGCGTTCCTGCTGGCAGGCCCGGCGCTGGCGACGATGACCGACGACGTGTCCCTGGACCGTACCTGGCAGACCGGCTCCCGCGGGAGCGCGGGTCTTGCGCCCGACCCCGCCACGACGCCGGAAGCGATCGTTCAGGTTTACGGCGCCCGCACCGTGCGCTGGCGCGGTGCTTTCGCCGTCCATACCTGGATCTCCGTCAAGCCCCGGGGCGCGGACAGCTACACGACGCACGAGGTCACCGGCTGGCGCTTCTGGCACAGCGGACAGGCTGTGAGACAGCGCGGTGGACCGCCGGACCGCTATTGGTTCGGCGCCAAGCCCGAACTCTATGCCGAGTTGCGCGGGCCTGAGGCGGCGACGGCGATCGATCAGATCAATGCGGCCATCGCCGGCTACGCCTTCGCCCGGGAGTACAAGACCTGGCCGGGACCCAACTCCAACACCTTCACCGCCACCATTGCCCGCCAGGTGCCGGCGTTGAACCTGGACCTGCCGCCGACGGCGGTCGGAAAGGACTACCTTGGGCCAAGGGAGTTTCTGGCGCCGGCCCCCAGCGGCACCGGATACCAGGTTTCGCTGTTCGGGCTGCTCGGCGGGTTGGTCGCGGTGGAAGAAGGGCTGGAGATCAACATTCTGGGCCTCACCTTCGGCGTCGACCCCTTGGACCTGGCGGTGAAACTGCCCGGCCTGGGCCGCATGTCCGCGCTTTCCGGCTGAATTGCGGAACCGCCGCCCGATTTGCAGAAGAGAACACAGGGCAGTTCGCAGTACGCTTGACGCGGCTGGGCCACCGCCGCCATGCTGACGGCACAGTCCGCATGTTGCATCTCGAAAACTAAGCGAAATCATGAGCGTTTGGGGGAAGATACTCGGAGGCGCCGCAGGCTTTGCCTTGGGCGGCCCGCTCGGTGCGCTGATCGGCGCCGTCGCCGGCCATGCCGTCGACAAGATGAGCGGCGGTACCGCCACGGCCGAAGCCGCCGACGCCACCAAGCAGATCGCCTTCACCATCGGCGTGATCGTCCTCGGCGCCAAGCTGGCCAAGGCCGACGGGCAGGTCACCCGCGATGAGGTCGACGCCTTCAAGCAGGTCTTCCGCATCCCGCCGGAAGAGATGAAGAACGTCGGGCGCGTCTTCGACCAGGCGCGCAAGAACGCGGGCGGCTACGAACCCTATGCCAAGCAGCTGGCGCGCATGTTCGCCGACAATCCGGCAGTGCTGGAGGAGCTCCTGGGCGGCCTCTTCCACATCGCCCGGGCCGACGGCCAGGTCAGCCCCGACGAGCTGGACTATCTGGAGAGCCTGGCGGTCATCTTCGGCTTCGACGCCCAGGACTGGGACCGCATCCGCGCTGCCAATGTCGCCGCCGCCGACAGCGATCCTTTTCGCATCCTGGGCGTCGAGCGCGATGCCGACGACGCGGCCATCAAGGCCGCTCACCGCAAGCTGGTGGTGGAGAACCATCCCGACCGCCTGGTCGCCCAGGGCATGCCGCCCGAGTTCGTAGAAGTGGCCAACGAGAAGCTGGCCAGGATCAACGCCGCCTACGACGAAATCCGCAAGCTGCGCGGGATCCGCTGACCGTGGCCGGCGATCCCCCGCTGATCGCGCTGAACGACGCGCGCCTGCGCTTTGGCGAACGCCCGCTCTTCGACGGCCTCTCGCTGACCCTCTCCAAGGGGGAACGGGCCTGCCTCGTCGGCCGCAACGGCAGCGGCAAGTCGAGCCTCCTGAAGGTAATCGCCGGATTGCAGGACCTGGACGGCGGCGAGCGCTTCGTGCAACCGCGCACCGTCGTTTCCTATCTGCCGCAGGACCCGGACTTCTCCGGCGGCGGCAGCGTCGCCGACTATGTGGCGCGCGATCCGGCCGGCGGTCCCGATGCCCCGCCGCACGCCGTGGAAGCCGCTCTCCTGCGGCTCAGCCTGGACGGCACGCGGCGCCTGAACAGCCTTTCCGGCGGCGAAGGCCGGCGCGCGGCGCTGGCCCGCTGTCTGCTCGGCGATCCGGCGATCCTGCTGCTGGACGAGC
Organism: Pelagibius sp.; assembly: GCF_028281305.1. Lineage (GTDB taxonomy): Bacteria > Pseudomonadota > Alphaproteobacteria > Kiloniellales > Kiloniellaceae > Pelagibius. The sequence continues at coordinate 12,195 of NZ_JANQKD010000075.1, forward strand.
CGACCAACCATCTGGATCTGCCGACCATCGAGTGGCTGGAAGGCGAGCTGCAGCGTTTTCGCGGCGCCTTGCTGGTCATCAGCCATGACCGCAGCTTTCTCGGCAGCCTCACCAACACCACACTCTGGCTCGACCGTGGCCGGCTGCAGCGCCTCGACAAGTCCTTCCGGCACTTCGAGGCCTGGGCCGAGGAGCTGCAGCAGCGTGAAGCGGAAGCCCAGCACAAACTGGACCGCCAGATCGTGCGCGAGGAGCGCTGGCTGCAGCGCGGTGTCACCGCGCGGCGCAAGCGCAACCAGGGCCGCCTCGCCCGCCTGCAGGGTCTGCGCAAGGAACGGGCCGAATGGCTGCGGCAGCTCGGTACCGCCAAGCTGGAGAGCGCCAGCAGCGGCCGCAGCGGCAACCTCGTCATCGAAGCGACCGGCATCGGCAAGACCTTCGAGACGACGGACGGTCCGCTGCCGATCCTCCAGGACTTCTCCACCCGCATCCGCCGCGGCGACCGCCTGGGGATCATCGGCCCCAACGGTGCCGGCAAGTCCACCCTGGTCAAGATCCTGACCGGGGCGATGACAGCGGACAGCGGCAGCCTGCGCCTCGGCAGCAACGTCGTGCCGCTCTACTTCGACCAGCGGCGCGAGAGCCTGGACCCCGAGGCCAGCCTCTGGGAGAGCCTGATTCCCGGCGGCGGCGACACGCTGCTGGTGCGCGGGCGCCAGCGCCATGTCGTCTCCTACCTCAAGGATTTCCTCTTCGAAGAAGGCCAGGCCCGCCAGCCGGTGAAGGCGCTTTCCGGCGGGGAGAAGGCGCGCCTTCTGCTGGCCCGCCTCTTCGCCCAGCCGAGCAACCTTCTGGTGCTGGACGAACCGACCAACGATCTGGACATGGAGACCCTCGACCTGCTGCAGGAAGTCATCGACGACTACGAGGGCACGCTGATCCTGGTCAGCCACGACCGCGACTTTCTGGACCGCCTGGTGACCGCCGTCATCGGCATGGAGGGGTACGGCAGGACGCTGGAGGTGCCAGGTGGTTACAGCGACTATCAGCGCCATCGACTGGCGGAGGGAGAAGCGGCGCGCGCCGCCAGGCAGTCCCGGGCCAAGGCCGGCAAGACTGGAGAAGCGACCCAGAAGGGCAGCGACACAAGGGCACGCAGCCGCAGCAAACTGGGCTACAAGGACCAGCGGGAGCTGGACGGCCTGCCCGACCGCATCGAGAACCTGACAGCCGCGGTCGCCAAGCTGGAGGGCGCCCTGGCCGACCCGGAGCTGTTCAGCCGCGACCCCGGCGCCTTCACCCGCGCCACCGAGGATTTGGCGAAGCTTCAGGCGGAGCTCGAAACCGCCGAAGAGCGCTGGCTGGAACTGGAATCCCTGCGGGAAGCGCTTGCGCAATGAGCACCGATGTCCCCACCGCCGACGGACAGCTGCGCGCCTTCGACGTCGTCGTTCTCTTCGGCGTGATGGCGATCTGGGGGCTGAACTTCGCCGTCGCCAAGACCGGGTTGGAGGAGCTTCCGCCGCTCATCTTCATGGCCCTGCGCTTCCTCCTGGTGGCGGCCCTGCTCCTCCCCTTCGCCAAGCGCCCGCACGGCCAATGGCTGCCGCTGATGGCGATTTCCTTCACCCTGGGGATCCTCCACTTCGCCTTTATGTTCACCGGGCTGACAACGCTGGATGCGGCCACGGCGGCCATCGCCATTCAGTTGCAGGTTCCCTTCGCCGCCCTGCTGGCCGCGATATTCTTCAATGACAAGCTCGGCTGGCGCCGCGGCATCGCCATGCTTCTGGCCTTTGCCGGCGTCGCCATCATTGCGGGCGAGCCGCGCCTGGACGGACAGTACCTGGCCCTGGCTTTCGTCATCTTCGCGGCCTGCATGTGGTCGGTCGCCAGCGTTCAGATCAAGCGGCTGGACCCGCCGGTCGACGGGTTCACCCTAAACGCCTGGATCGCCGTCTTCGCAACGCCGCAGCTGGCGCTGGCTTCGCTGCTGATCGAGGAGGGGCAGATCGAGGCGCTGTACGCCGCCGGCTTCTGGGCCTACTTCGCCATCGTCTACCAGGCTGTGGCGGTGGTGGTGATCGGCTACGGTGCCTGGTATTGGCTGCTGCGGCGCTATCAGCTGAACCAGGTCATGCCGGCGATGCTGCTGATCCCGGTCTTCGGCGTGTTCTCCGGCATCGCCTTTCTCGGCGAAACCCTGACCGCCAATCTCGTGATCGGCGGCCTTGTCACCGTCGCCGGCGTTGCGATCATCATCATCCGGCGCCCCAAGGCCACGGCGCCGGGGACCGAGCGGCTCTAGGTCGGGGGCCAACTCGGGGGGCCGGTTCGGGGGCCAACTCGGGGGCCAACTCGGGGGCCAACCCGGGGGGCTGGCCGGGCGGTTCAGCGCCGGTCGAAGTGGACCGAGAGGATCGGGGCGGTGGTAACCGTCACAATGTCGGCCATCCGCGCGATACGCTCGCGCAGCGCCTCCAACGCGGCGATGTCTTCCACATCGACCAGCAGCGCCATGTCTATGTCGCCGGCCAGACTGACGCAGCGCTGCACCTCGGGAAACCGTTCGATCTGCGGCGCGATCCGCGCGCAGAGAGGGCCGGTCATTCTGATGAAGAAGTAGGCCTGCAGCCCGGCAGCCTGCCGTGGGGTAGCGGACCGCAGGGTATAGCCGGCGATAACGCCGTCCCGCTCGAGACGCTTAAGCCGTTCCTGCACGGCACTGCGCGAGCGCCCGACATTGGCGGCCAGGGCGGAGAGCGGTTCGCGCGCATTGGCACGCAGCCGCGCAAGAATTGCGCGGTCTACATCGTCAAGCTGTCGTTTCATCGGGGCCGTCGTTTCGTCGGGGCCGTCGTTTCATCGGGATCGACCTTCTCCTTCCGGCGGAATGCCGGACCACCGGTCACATTGCCGTCTGCCAAGGGATGCTCGAAGGCCCTAGGCTCGCAGCGTCTATCTACCAAAAGGCGAGCTTAATCCCGAGATGCTAGCAAGCAAGTCCGTAATGATTCCCATCGACATCCAACAGGCCTTCGACAACCCGCGTTGGGGACGGCGCAACAACCCGTCGATGGAGCGTCATGCCCTGGCGCTGATAGCGGCGTGGCGAGACGCCGGCAGGCCGGTTGTCCACGTGAAGCACAATTCGGTCGAGCCCGACTCCACGCTGCGTCCGGAGCGGCTGGGCAACGCCTTCAAGTCCGGCTTCGGGCCTCAAGGCGAAGAACCCTTGATCGAGAAGACCGTGAACACGGCCTTCATCGGCACCAGCCTCGAGGACGACCTGCGCCGAGAGGACATCGAACAGGTGGTGATCTTCGGCTTTACCACCGACAAATGCGTCTCGTCCACGGCGCGGGCCGGGGCCAACCTGGGCTTCGAAGTGGTGGTCGTCGCCGATGCCTGTGCCACCTTCGACCTGCAGGCCCGGGACCGGCAGACGATCCCCGCCGAAGTCATCCATCGTGTCCACCTGACCACCCTGCATGCAGAGTTCGCAAGGGTCGTCGACAGCCCGGCGGTTCTCTCTGCGCTCGGCTGAGGAGGTTCCAGCACTTGACTCGGGCGCGTCAGACCGTCACCACACGGTCCATGAGCGCCCTTTCGATCCTCCAGCGTCCCTCGCCGAACCACGACCCCCGGCCGGAGGGGCAGTCCGTGGACATCCTGCTGCTGCACTACACCGGGATGCAAAGCGGCGCGGCAGCGCTGGAGCGCATGTGCGACCCCGAAGCCAAGGTCAGCGCGCATTACTGCGTGGAGGAGGACGGGCGCGTCTTTCGGCTGGTCGATGAAGACCGCCGCGCCTGGCACGCCGGCGTCGCGCTCTGGCAGGGGGCGAGCGACATCAACGCCCGCTCCGTCGGCATCGAAATCGTCAATCCGGGCCACGAGCTCGGCTACCGCGCCTTTCCCGCGGCGCAGATGGCGGCGGTAATCCAGCTCGCCAGCGACATCGTCGCGCGCCATCCGATCCCGCTGGCGCGGGTGCTCGGCCATTCCGATGTCGCGCCGCTGCGCAAGGAGGACCCGGGCGAACTCTTCGACTGGCCCGGGCTGGCCGCCGCCGGCATCGGCCTCTGGCCCGGCGCGCACAGGCAGGCCGAACCGCTATCCGCTGCTGACGTGGCTTCGGGCCTCAGCACCGTCGGCTACGGATACGTGGAAGAGGACCTGCCGGCGGTCATCCGCGCCTTTCAGCGCCGCTACCGGCCGGCCGCCGTGACCGGCGAGGCCGATGCGGAAACCTGCGGACGTCTGGCCGGGCTGCTGTCGCTTCTGCGGACCGCCGGCACCGTCTAGGCGCCTACGTCAGCTCGTCGAAGAGATCAGGATCTGCGTCTCCGCGTCGTTCACCAGGTCGGTGAGCGAGTCGACGGCACCGGTGCCCGCCTTGGCAAAGACCACCGAAGCGCCGTTGTCGAAGTTCACCACCACCGACTTTCCGGCGCCCTTGTCGGTGACCGATGACACCGAAGCCAGCAGATCGTCCAGATCCACGTCGGAATCATCGTCGCGGTCGACGAGGTCCCGGAAGGACAGCTTGTCGCCCCACTTGTTGAAGTCGGAAATGCGGTCATCGCCGTCGCCGCCCGCCTGATCGAGGCGGCCGAACACAAAGGTATCGGCCATGCCGCCGCCGGTCATGCGGTCGTCGCCCAGGCCACCCTCGATGCGGTCGCGCCCACCGTTTCCGGTCAGTCTGTTGTCGCCGTCGTCGCCGACCAGGGTGTCGTTGCCCTTGCCGCCGAGGGCATTCTCAATGGAGATCAGGGTCTCGAGGTCGCCGCCGCCGCTGGCCTCGCCGGCATCCAGATCGATCAGCCAGTCCTTCGTCTCGGTCGTGTAATCGACAGTATCGATACCGGCTCCGCCATCCAGGGTGTCGCTGCCCGCTTCGCCGCGCAGCGTGTCGTTGCCGCCCTGACCCAGGAGGCGGTCGTCGCCAGCGCGGCCCAGCAGCATGTCCTCGCCGGCACCGCCGCCGAGGACGTCGTCCTCCACGCTGCCCACGATCCGGTCGTTACCGGAGAGATCGCGGTCCGGATCATAGGTCGCTCCTTCGAAGGAGTAGGCACGGATGTAGTCGACCTTGAGGCTGCCCAGGGTGTCCTGGCCCTCCGCGGGCGCGCCGGCAAAGCCGCCGACCGCGAGGTTGACGATCATGTACATCGGGTCGTGCATGTCATCGGGGGTCTCGGTGCGCGCCACCTCGACGCCATCGAAGTACCAGACGATCTCCTCCGCACCCCACAGCGCTCCGTAGGTATGGAAACCGGAGGTGTCGGCGACCTTGGCGATGTTGATATCGCGGGTATGGCTGCCGGTCGCCTCGGAATGGGCGGTCATCACCAGTTCGGTCGGGTTCTGGCCGCGCATCTCCAGAACATCGAGCTCCGGTGGCCAGCCGCCGTCGGCGGGCAGCAGCCAGAAGGTCGGCCAGAGCCCCTTCTGATCCGGCACGTCGGCGCGGATCTCGTAGTAGCCGTAGGTCTGCGCGAAGCTTTCGTAGGTGGTGAGCATGCCCGAGGTGTAGTCATAGCCGTTGATCTCGGGCTTGATGTTGGATTCCGCCCGCTCGGCGGTGATGGACATCACCCCGTTGTTGACGCTGAAGGGATTGGCGCTGGCGGTCGGCCCGTAGTCGTGGTCGATGTACCACTGCAGTTCTTCGTTCAGGGTCGTACCGTTCTCCGCCCCCCACCAGTAGTTCGAATCCCAGGTCCCGCTCTCGCCGTCCCAGAGGTCCAGGCTGTTGAAGTTGTCGGAGAAGGTCAGCTTCAGGCCGGAGCGGTCAAGGCCGACCTGAAACTGGCTGGCGTCCAGATCTGCAGCCCTGGTGTCGGCAAGCACCAGAAACTCTCCGTCGCCGAGCCCGATCCGCAGGTCGTCGCCGACCTGGGTGGCCTTGTTCAGCACATCGTCAAAGGACTTGAAGCTGTGGCCGGCCAGGCGCACGACATCCTGGCCCTGAAGATCGAGGATCAGGTCGCTGCCCATGCCTTTCTCGATGACAAAGACATCGGCGCCGGCCCCGCCTTCAAGAACGTCGTCGCCGGCCCGGCCGTCCAGGGTCTGGCTACCATCCGCGCCGGTGATGATGTTGTCAGCGTCGTTGCCGAAGGCGTAGCGGCCGTCGCCGGTGACCACGAGGTTCTCGATGTGGTCCGGCAGACTGTAGTTCATCCAGGTCTTGACAGTGTCGACACCGGAGTTGGCGTTTTCGACCGCGCGGTTGCTGCCGGCATAGAGATTGTAGAAATCGTCGCCGCCCTTGCCGTACATCGTGACGGTGACACCGGCGTCGCCCCAGAAGATCTCGTTGGCGTCGGTTCCCTGGAGTTGCGGCGTACCGTCGTTGGCGGAAAGATGGGTCTCAGCGGCAGCGCTGTAGGAAAGGGGAACTCCCCTGGCGTTCAGGACTGTGCTCATATGGCTTCGCGATCCTGCGTTTCATGTGTTGCACAAGCCTTCCCTGTAGCCGCCGCAGCCGTCTCCCCCGGTCTGTCGACGGTCGTTCTGTCTTTGAAGACGCAGTTCTGACGGCTCTACTCCATGGACGCAACCCAAGGTCACTCTTTGCCACATCTTTCCCCTAGAGATTACCAAAGTGTTAACAGACTCTTTACGACCCTCTTCACGGGCGGTGGTTGACGCCCGCCGGCAGACGGCCTAGCTAGCAGGGGCCAGACGGCCGGATGGCCGCCTTTGCCGCCGCTCTGCGGCGGTGGGGGAGGAAAGTCCGGGCTCCACGGAGACAGGGTGCCGGGTAACGCCCGGCGGGGGCGACCCCAGGGAAAGTGCCACAGAAAGCAAACCGCCGGCCCCGAGGCTTTCGGGCCCCGCGCCGGCAAGGGTGAAAGGGTGCGGTAAGAGCGCACCGCGCCTCCGGCAACGGCGGCGGCAGGGCAAACCCCACCCGGAGCAAGATCAAGTAGGGACGGCCGGGCCAGCCCTTTCGGGGGCGGGGCCAGGCGGGTTTTCGCGCCGCCGTCCGGGTCGATCGCGCGAGGCGTCCGGCAACGGGCGCCCCAGATGAATGGCCATCCCCGTGCGCAAGCGCGGGACAGAACCCGGCTTACAGGCCGTCTGGCCCTTTTTACTGATAAAAATCAATACATTGCGGACGGCTGCGCCGCAAACGCCGGCATCGGTCAGGTGCGGGCCGCCGTGCCCGGCAATTCCCTGGCGGCGGCGGTCGAAATCAAGCTTCAATCCGATTGGAACGAAAAAAGAACATATTGTCGCCCCAATCTCTTGTCACTCTTACTTGTGGATATTCTGAACTGACCCACAAGGACTGGCATCAGTACAGAAAAATGCCCCGGAATGAATGCTTTAAGCTCTTGTTAACCCGCAATAATTACTTGTTGCGGCATTGACACCCATGAAATCCCATGATATCCCAAATCATCCCATTTAAGGGGTAAGCTACGGCGATTTTTGCCGGATCGTGGGGCCGGAAAGCGCAGCCCAGGAAGACCTGGGAGGACCGGTGATGTGGACAGGGCGGCCCGAGGAACGGCCAGACCTGGGCAACGGCTGGAAAGGAGCCGCGGGGGTAAGAGGTGGCAGTCTTTATTGGCACCTTCGAGAACAAGGTGGATCAGAAGGGGCGGGTCTCCGTCCCTGCTGTCTTCCGCCAGTCACTCGCCGGCCTGTCGTTCAGCGGCATCGTGGCCTTCCGCTCGCACCGCGCCGATGCGATCGAGGGCTGCGGCATGGACTTCATGGAGCAGATGATCGCCCGGGTGTCGGAGATCGACCTGTTTTCGGAAACCCACGACGACCTGGCGACCACGGTCTTTTCGGACTCCCAGCAACTGCCCTTCGACGGCACCGGTCGTATCATGCTGCCCCAGGGCTTTCGCGAACACGCCGGCATCACCGACCGCGCCGCCTTCGTCGGCATGGGTCAGCTTTTTCAGATCTGGGAGCCCAGCGCCCTGGAACGCCACAAGGCCGCCGCCCGCGACCGCGCCCGCACACAACGCCTGACCATCCCCGCCGGCGGGGGCGGAGGGTCGCGATGACGGAGCGCAGCGACATGCCCGGGGGCGCTCACAAGCCGGTTCTGCTCGCCGAAGTGTTGGAAGCCCTGGCGCCGCGCGACGGCGCCATTTACGTTGACGGCACCTTCGGCGCCGGCGGCTACAGCCGCGCGATCCTGGAGGCTGCCGACTGCACCGTCTGGGGCATCGACCGCGACCGCCAGGCGGTCCGGCGCGGGCGCCGGCTGGCCGAACGCTATCCCGGCCGGCTGCACATCCTCGAAGGCCGCTTCGGCGAGATGGAAAGCCTGCTGAACGGGCGCGTCACCCAGCCCGTGGACGGGATCGCCCTCGACCTCGGCGTTTCTTCCATGCAGTTGGACGAGCCGGAGCGCGGCTTTTCCTTCCGTTTCGACGGTCCCCTGGACATGCGCATGGAAGGCCCTCACATCGAAGGCCGGGCCGACGCAGAAGCGCAGGACACGCGGCCAAGCGCCGCCGAGGTGGTCAATTCCCTGCCGGAAGCGGAGCTGGCCGACATTATCTATCGCTTCGGCGAGGAGCGGCGCTCGCGGCAGGTGGCGCGGGCCATCGTCGAGGCGCGCCGCGACAAGGCGATCACCCGCACCGGCGAGCTGGCGGAGCTGGTGCGCGGCGCGGTGGCGTCGGGGCCGCGGCGCGGCGGCGCAAAGGCCATCGACCCTGCGACCCGGACCTTTCAGGCCCTGCGCATCTATGTGAACGACGAACTGGGCGAGCTCGAGCGCGGGCTGGAAGCGGCCGAGGCTTTGCTGGCGCCGGGCGGCCGGCTGGCGGTGGTGTCCTTTCATTCCCTGGAAGACCGCCAGGTGAAACACTTTCTGCGGGAGCGCAGCGGCAAAACCGCAGGCGGGTCCCGCCACCTTCCGCCCGCACAAGCTGATGCGCGCAGCCAGCCCACCTTTCGCCTGCTGTTCCGCGGCAGCAGGCGCGCCGGCGAAGCGGAGTGCCGGGACAACCCCCGCGCCCGCTCGGCCCATCTGCGCGCGGCCGAACGCAGCGCCGCCCCGGCGCAGCGGGAAGCGAGGCCGTCATGAGGCGCTTTGTCATTTTCTGCTGGGTGCTCGCCGGCTCGGTCACCGCCCTCACTCTTTTTCAGATCAAGCAAGAGGTGACGGAGTTGGAGGCGGAGATCAAAACCGTGCACCGCGACATCCTGCGAGACCAGGAAGCCATCCACGTGCTGGAAGCGGAGTGGAGCTACCTGAACAACCCGGCGCGGATCGCAACGCTGGCCGAACGGCACCTGCAACTCGGCCCGATCCCGGCTGATCGGGTGATCGGCTTCTCCGACCTGCCCTTCCCGGAAGAGAACGGTGAAGAAAGCCCCGGCGAGATCGAAAACGCGCCCGCACCGCCCGTGGCCGGCGGTACCGCCACGCTGGTGACGGCGCCCACGTCCTTTGAGGTCCCGGCATCCGCCGGGGCGTCCTACCGGGGAGGGCTTGCCCGATGATCCGTCGCTATCTCGTCCGCTCGCAGTCCAAGCCTCTGCCGCCGGCAACGCCCGCCGATCTGCCCAGCTTCGACCTTCAGGGCGGACGCCCGGCCGAGCTGCGCCTCGAGGGCACCCGCAAGCAGGCCCTGGAGACCGGGCGCACCCGGCTGCTGGTCGCGGCGGTGAGCTTCGCGCTGGCCTTCAGCCTGATCGGCTGGCGCCTCGTCGACCTCGGCCTCATGACCGACCGCCACGAACCCTCCATCGCCCGCTCGCTGGGCAGCGAGGGCCTGGAGACCGGCCGGGCCGACATCGTCGACCGCAACGGCATCGTGCTGGCGACGACGCTGCCAACGGCATCGCTCTATGCCAATCCGCGCCATGTCCGCGACCCGGAGGCGGCGGCCGAGCGGCTGGCCGCAGTGCTGCCGGAGGTCAGCCCGGCCCAGCTCGGCGCCAGACTGGCGAGCGACCGTTCCTTCGTCTGGCTGCAGCGCAACCTGACGCCGCGCCAGCAGTACGCCGTCAACCGGCTCGGCATTCCCGGTCTCTACTTCCAGCGCGAGCACCGCCGCTTTTATCCGCATGGGGCCCTGGCCCCGCACGTCGTCGGCTTTACCGGCGTCGACAACCAGGGCCTGGCCGGCATCGAACAGTCCTTCGACGACGTGCTGCGCGCCTCGGCCAAGCCGCTGCAATTGAGCCTGGACATCCGCATCCAGCACATCCTGACCGAGGAACTGGCGCAGGCCATGACCACCTTCAGCGCCATCGGCGCCGCCGGCGTGGTGATGGACGCCCGCAGCGGAGAGGTCGTCGCCCTGGCGTCGCTGCCCAGCTTCGACCCCGCCAAGCCCGCCTCCGCGCCCGCCGACGCGCGCTTCAACCGGGCCAGCCTGGGCATCTACGAGATGGGCTCGGTCTTCAAGATCTTCACCGCCGCCATGGCCCTGAATGAAGGGGTTGTGGCGCTGAACGACGGCTATGACACGCGCAAGCCGATCCGGATTTCGCGCTTCACCATCCGCGACTTCAAGCCCAAGAACCGCTGGCTCTCGATCCCGGAAATTCTGATGTATTCCAGCAACATCGGGACGGTTCACATGGCCATGGACGCGGGCACGCCGGTGCAGCAGGCCTTCCTGAAGCGCCTCGGCCTTCTGCAGCCGGCCAGCATCGAGCTGCCGGAAGTCGGCCAGCCCCTGATCCCCTCGCCCTGGCGGGAGATCAACACCATGACGATCTCCTTCGGGCACGGCCTGGCCGTCTCCCCGGTGCAGCTCACCGCGGCCATGTCGGCCATGGTCAACGGCGGCACCGAGGTGCGCCCGACCCTGTTGAAGCGCGATCCCGAGCGCGTGACCGCCGGCAACCGCCTGATCTCCGAGTCGACCTCGGCCACGGTCCGCCAGCTCATGCGTCTCGTCGTGTCGCAGGGGACGGCGCGCAAGGCCAACGCCGAGGGCTATATCGTCGGCGGCAAGACCGGCACCGCCGAGAAGCTGGCCGGACGCGGCTATTCCCGCAACTCACGCATCGCCTCCTTCGTTGGCGCCTTTCCCATGACCGCACCGCGCTACGTGGTCTTCGTCATGGTCGACGAGCCCAAGCCGACCAAGGAAACCCATGGCTATGCCACCGGCGGCTGGGTCGCCGCGCCGGTGATGCGCAGCATCGTCGAGCGCATGGGGCCGCTTGTCGGCGTCATGCCCCGGGGTGATGGCGAAGCGATGATCGCCGACCTGCTGATGGAAGTGAACAAGAGCGTGGAAGGGCGCCAGCTTGCGTCTAACTGACCTGCTCGCAGAGGAAGAAAACAGAATGCAGCCCGAAGCGGCTTTGGCAGAGGTGAACATCAGCGGACTGACGGCGGACAGCCGGCAGGTCGCCGCCGGTTACCTCTTTGCCGCCCTGCCGGGCAGCCAAGCCGACGGCCGCGACTTCATTCCCCAGGCGCTGGACAAAGGCGCCGCCGCCATACTGGCGCCGAAAGGCACCACGTTGCCCGCCGGCGCGCCGGCCGTCGCCCTCATCACCGACGACAACCCGCGCCGGCGCCTCGCCCTGCTGGCCGCCCGCTTCTACCAACGCCAGCCGGCAACGGCCACCGCCGTGACCGGCACCAATGGCAAAACCTCGGTTGCGAGTTTCACCAGCCAGATCTGGCATGCCCTCGGCCACGAGGCTGCCAGTCTCGGGACGCTCGGGCTGCAGCCGCCGCGCGCCGACGCGCCGGCCTCGCTCACCACGCCCGATCCGGTGGAACTGCACCGCTGTCTTGCGTCGCTGGCCCGTGATCGCGTCGATCATGTTGTGCTGGAAGCCTCAAGCCATGGACTGGACCAGTTTCGACTGGACGGGATCCGGGTCAGCGCCGCAGCCTTCACCAACCTGACGCGTGACCATCTGGACTATCACGGCAGCATGGAGGCCTATCTGGCCGCCAAGATGCGGCTCTTCTCGGAACTGCTGCAGCCCGATGGCACGGCGATCGTCAATCTGGACGACCCGGCCGGTGCAAAGGTGGTCGACGTCTGCCGGGCCCGCGGCCTGAAAGTCCTCACCTACGGCAAAGCGGTCTCCGACCTGCAGTTGCTGAAACAGACGCCCACGGCAACCGGCCAGGACCTGGCCCTCAAGCTGCTGGGGCGCGAAATGACCGTGTCGCTTGGCGTGGCCGGCGCCTTTCAGGCCGGCAACGTGCTGGCGGCTCTGGGACTGGTAATCGCCGGTGGCGAGGACCTGGACCGCGCCGCCGCCACGCTGTCCGGCCTGGAAGGCGTCCCCGGCCGTGTCGAACTGGTGGGCGAAACCGCCGCCGGCGGGCACGTCTATGTCGACTACGCCCACACGCCCGATGCGCTGGAGACCGTGCTGCTCGCGCTCAGGCCGCACACCCGCAACCGGCTGGCGGTCATCATCGGCTGCGGCGGCGACCGCGACCGCGGCAAGCGCCCTCAGATGGGCGCCATCGCCGTGCGCCTGGCCGACAAGGCCTACATCACCGACGACAACCCGCGCAGCGAGGAGCCGGCGGCGATCCGCCGGGAGATGCTGGCCGCGGCACCGGAAGCAGAAGAGATCGGCGATCGGGGGGCGGCCATCGCCGCCGCGGTGGCCGCGCTGGGTTCGGGCGATGTCCTGGTCATCGCCGGCAAGGGCCATGAAACTGGCCAGATTGTTGGGGGACAAGTCTTGCCGTTTGACGACCGCGACGTCGCCCGAACCGCCATTCAAGCCGCTGCGGAGGCCAGGCCATGATCGAAGCCGGCCTCTGGACCGCGGAAGAGGTGGCCCAGGCCACCGGCGGCCGCCTGACCGGCGACTGGCAGGCCAGCGGCGTCTCCATCGATTCCCGCAGCATCGACGCGGGCGACCTCTTCGTTGCGCTGAAGGGACCCAGCTTCGACGGCCACGACTATGCCGGCAAGGCGCTGAAGGCCGGCGCCGCCGCAGCCATGGTGCATCGCCGCGCCGACGGGATCGACGAAAGCGACCCGCTGATCATCGTCGACGATACCTTCGCCGCGCTCTGGCGCCTCGGCACCGCGGCGCGCGAGCGCACCAAAGCGCGCCTGATCGCCGTCACCGGGTCGGCCGGCAAGACCGGGGTCAAGGAGGCGCTGCGCCACTGCCTGGAACCGCAGGGCCTCACCGCCGCCAGCGTCGGCAGTTTCAACAACCACTGGGGCGTGCCGCTCAGCCTCGCGCGCATGCAGCGCAAAGCAGTCTACGGCATCTTCGAGCTCGGCATGAACCACGCCGGCGAAATCAGCGAGCTGACGGCCCTGGTCCGCCCCCACGTCTCGATCATCACCAACATCGAGCCGGCCCATCTCGGCAACTTCGACTCCATCGCCGGGATCGCCGATGCCAAGGCCGAGATCTTCGAGGGCATGGATGCCAACGGCTATGCCGTGCTGAACCGGGACAACGCCTTTTTCCATCACCTGCGCGACAAGGCGGAGGCAGCGGGGCTGAGCCGCATCCTCAGCTTCGGCCGCCATGGCGAGGCCGACACCCGGGTGATCGAGGAATCGCTGCATGCCACCTGCAGCTCCGTGAAGGCTCTGGTGCGCGGGGTGGAACTGGATTACTGCCTGACCATGCCCGGCTCGCACTGGGTGATGAACTCCCTGGCCGTCCTGACGGCCATCGGCGCGGCCGGCGGCGACGTGGCCAAGGCCGCCGCGCAGCTTGCCAGTCTGCTGCCCATCAAGGGGCGCGGCGAACGCCACAGCGTGGAGCTGGCCGGCGGCAGCTTCAAGCTGATCGACGACAGCTACAACGCCAATCCGACCTCCATGCGCGCGGCCTTCGAAGTGCTGGGCCGCTCGACCGTCGGCGATGGCGGACGCCGCATCGCGGTGCTCGGCGACATGCTGGAACTGGGCGATCAGTCGCAGGAAATGCATGCCAGCCTCAGCGAAGCGCTCAAAGACAGCGGCATCGATCTGGTCTTCACCTGCGGGCCGGACATGGCGGCCCTTCACAAGGCTCTTCCGCAGAAGCAGAGCGCCGCCCACGCCGAAGACTCAAAGACGCTCGCCCCCCAGGTGGCGGAGGCCGTCAGACCCGGCGACAGCGTGCTTGTGAAAGGTTCACTGGGATCGCGCATGGCCGTGGTGGTCGAAGCGTTGCTCGCACTCGGCGCGGACCTGCCCCGCGCCGCCAACGGACAGTAAGGGGATAGCACCGCGATGCTCTTTAACCTGCTCGCCCCCCTGGCCGACGAGCACATCGTCTTCAACCTGTTCCGCTATCTCACCTTCCGCAGCGGCGCAGCGGTGATCACGGCACTGGTCATCTCCTTTCTGCTGGGACCGCGCATCATCGCCTGGCTGAAGTCGAAGCAGGGCGAAGGCCAGCCGATCCGCGAAGACGGGCCGGAGGCGCATCTGCTGACCAAGAAAGGCACCCCGACGATGGGGGGCTTCCTGATCCTGATCGCCATCACGATTTCCACCCTGCTCTGGGCCGACCTGACCAACCCCTACGTCTGGGCCGTGCTGCTGGTCACCGTCGGCTTCGGCATGATCGGGTTCTTCGACGACTACCTGAAGCTCACCAAACGCTCCAGCGACGGCCTGCCGGGGCGCCTCAAGCTGCTGATCCAGGTCATCATCGGCACCGCTGCCGCGGTCTGGGTGTCCTACATCGCACCGCCGCAGATGGCGACCCATCTGGCGGTGCCCTTTCTGAAGGACCTGCTGATCAACCTCAGCTGGTTCTTCGTGCCCTTCGCCGTCTTCGTGATGGTCGGCGCCTCCAACGCCGTGAACCTGACCGACGGTCTGGACGGTCTCGCCATCGTGCCCGTCATGATCGCCGCAGGTTGTTTTGCCTTCATCGCCTACCTGGTCGGCAACGCTTTCTTCGCCAACTACCTTGAAGTCCACTACGTGCCCGGTACCGGGGACCTCGCGGTCTTCTGCGGCGCGCTGGTCGGGGCGAGTCTGGGCTTCCTCTGGTTCAACGCACCCCCGGCCATGGTCTTCATGGGCGACACCGGCTCCCTCTCCTGCGGCGGGGCGCTGGGCTCCATCGCGGTGGTGACCAAGCACGAGCTGGTGCTGGGCATCATCGGCGGGCTCTTCGTGCTGGAAACAGTCTCGGTGATCGTCCAGGTCGCATCCTTCAAGCTGACCGGAAAGCGCGTCTTCCGCATGGCGCCGCTGCACCACCACTTCGAGAAGAAGGGCTGGGCCGAGCCCACCATCGTCATCCGCTTCTGGATCATCGCCTCCGTCCTGGCGCTGGCCGGGCTTTCCACCCTGAAGCTGCGGTGAGGCCGGCCGGACGATGATCGACCTCTCCTTCTTCTCCGGTCTGCCCGTTGCCGTTCTCGGCCTCGGCAAGTCGGGCATGGCCGCGGCCAGAGCCCTTCAGGCCGGCGGCGGCGAGGTCTGGGCCTGGGACGACAGCGAAGACCAGCGCGCCGCAGCGCGCGCGGCGGAGATCCCGCTGGTCGACCTCAACCAGGTGAACTGGCAGGAGGTGACGAGCCTCATCCTCTCGCCCGGCATTCCCCACACCCACCCTGAGCCGCACCCGGTGGTGGAGGCGGCGCGCGCCCACAATGTGGAGATCATCGGCGATATCGAACTGCTGGGCCGCGCCCAGCGCAACGCGCGCTTCCTGGGCATCACCGGCACCAACGGCAAGTCCACCACCACGGCACTGGTCGGTCACATCCTGCAGCTTGCCGGGCGTGCGGTCGCGGTGGGTGGCAATCTGGGCACACCGGCGCTGACCCTGGAGCCGCTCGACCTCGAAGGCATCTACGTGCTGGAGATGTCGTCCTACCAATTGGAGCTCACGCGCTCCATCACCTTCGACGTGGCGGTGCTGCTGAACGTCAGCCCCGATCACCTGGAGCGCCACGGCGGCTTCGACGGCTATGTCGCTGCCAAGCGCATGATCTTTCACCGCCAGACCAAGCCGCGCAGCGCCGTCATCGGGGTCGACGACGAGACCTGCTCTGAGATCTACGGCGCCCTCAAGGCGGCCGACGAGCAGGAGGTCATCCCGATCTCCGGCCAGCGCATCGTGCCAGGCGGCGTCTACGTCGAAGACGGCGTGCTGATCGACGACATGGACGGCGCCCGGGTCCCGGCGCTGGACCTGAAGGAGATCGCCAGCCTGCCGGGCGTCCACAATTGGCAGAACGCAGCGGCTGCCTATGCCGCCTGCCGGGCCATCGGGGTCGACGCGCCGGTGATTGCCGCCTGCCTGCGCAGCTTTCCGGGTCTGCCGCACCGCCAGGAGATTCTCGACGTCATCGACGGCGTGCCCTTTATCAACGATTCCAAGGCCACCAACGTCGAGGCGGCGGCCATGGCACTGGCCTGCTACGACAGGATCGTCTGGATCGCCGGCGGCCGCGCCAAGGAAGGCGGCCTCGCCGGGCTGGAGCGTTACATCCCCCGCATGGTCCACGCCTTCCTCATCGGCGAGGCGGCGGAGGAGATTGCGGGCGTCCTGAAGGACCGGGTGCCCACGACTCTCAGCGGCCGCCTGGAAGAGGCGGTTCCGGCTGCAGCGGCGGAAGCCGCGCGCCATCCCGGCGCCGTGGTGCTGCTGTCGCCGGCCTGCGCCTCCTTCGATCAGTACCGCAACTTCGAGATCCGCGGCGATGCCTTCCGCGACCTCGTGGCCGCGCTGCCCGGCAAACGCGGCGACATCGGCGCTGCCTTCAGCCCGGAAGGTGCGTCATGAGCAGCTTTGCGCGCACCGACACCAGCCTGCTGGGCCGCTGGTGGTGGACCGTCGACCGCTGGACCCTGCTGTCGCTGATCGCACTGATGGGCTTCGGCGCCGTGCTGATGCTGGCCGCCTCCCCCGCCGCGGCGGAGCGCATCGGCCTGAAGTCCTTCCAGCTCGCCAGCCGGCAGATCGTTCTGCTGCCCTTTGCCGCGGCCTTGCTGATCGCTGTCTCCCTCGCGACCCCGCGCTGGGTGCGCCGCATCGCCTGCGTCGGCCTTTTGGGGTCGGTCGTTCTGCTGATCGTGACGCTCTTCGTCGGGCCGGAGATCAAGGGGGCGACGCGCTGGATTTCCCTGGGCGGCGTTTCCATTCAGCCGTCCGAGTTCGCCAAGCCCTGCTTCGCCGTCGTCGCGGCCTGGATGTTCTCCCTGAAGTCGGAGGAGACCGGCGTGCCCGGCGCCAAGATCGCCATCGCCCTCTGGCTGATGATGGTCGCCCTGCTGCTGCTGCAGCCGGACGTGGGACAGGCGGTGCTGCTGACCGCCATCTGGGGTACCCAGGTCTTTCTGGCCGGCCTGCCGCTGGCCTGGATCGCGGTGCTGGCCGTGGTCGGTGCCGGCGGCCTCGTCGCCGCCTACTTCGCGCTGCCCCACGTCTCCGCCCGGGTCGACAGCTTTTTCGATCCGGCCGCCGGCGACCGCTACCAGATCAACCGCTCCATCGAAGCCTTTATGAACGGCGGCCTCCTCGGCCGCGGACCTGGCGAGGGCACCGTCAAGGCACAACTGCCCGACGCCCACTCCGATTTCATCTTCGCGGTGGCCGGAGAGGAACTGGGGCTCATCGCCTGCCTTCTGATCCTCGGGCTCTTCGCCTTCGTGGTGCTGCGCGGCTTCGCCCGCCTGCTGCAGGAGAACTCGCTGTTTGTTCTGTTGGCGGCCAGCGGCCTTCTGGTCCAGTTCGGCCTTCAGGCCTTCATCAACATGGCTTCGACCCTGCACCTCGTGCCCACCAAGGGCATGACCCTGCCCTTCCTCAGCTACGGCGGCTCGTCGCTGATGGCGCTGGCGCTGGGCATGGGCATGCTGCTGGCGCTCACCCGGCGCCGGGTCGGCGGGGAGGCAAAGCCATGACCGAAACGGCGAAGCTTCCCAAAAAAGTGGCGCTGGCAGCCGGCGGCACCGGCGGTCACATGTTCCCGGCCCAGGCGCTCGCCCGCGAGCTGCTGGCGCGCGGCGTCGAGGTCATGCTCGTGACAGACCAGCGCGGCGGCGGCTTCGGCCCAGACCTGCCGCAGGTGGAGACCTTCCGCATTCCCGCCGGGGCTATGGCCGGCGCCGGGCTGACCAAGAAGCTGAAGTCGGTCACGCAGCTTGCCCTCGGCTATCTCCAGGCGCGCGGCCACCTGAGGCGCAGCGGGGCGGAGGTTGCCGTCGGCTTCGGCGGCTACCCCTCGGTACCCACGATCCTGGCGGCCGCCCACCGGGGGCTGCGGGTGATCCTGCACGAGCAGAACTCGGTGTTCGGGCGCGCCAATCGCCTGCTGGCGCCGCGCGCCGATCTGCTCGCCATCTCCTTCGAGCAGGTCGATGGCGTGAATGCAGGCGACCGCGACAAGCTGCGCATCACCGGCAATCCGGTGCGCGCTGCTATCGCCGCCATCGGCGCACGGCCCTATGCGGTGCCCAACGAGCAGGATGCCCTGCGTCTGCTGGTTGTCGGCGGCAGCCAGGGCGCCCGGGTCTTCAACGATGTGGTCCCCGCCGCCATCGCCAAACTGCCCGAGGCGCTGCGCCGTCGCCTGACGGTGCATCAGCAGGTGCCCGGCGACGCCGGCGACGCCGTCGCCAAGGTCTACACCGACTGCGGCGTCGCCCACGACCTCGCTCCCTTCTTTGACGACGTGCCCGAGCGGCTGGCGGCGGCCCACCTGGTGATCAGCCGCGCCGGCGCCTCCACCGTCACGGAACTGGCCGCCGCCGGACGTCCGGCGGTGATGGTGCCCTACCCCTTGGCGACTGACGATCATCAGACCGGCAACGCCCAGGCCCTGGTGGAGGTCGGCGGCGGCTGGCTGATGCCGCAGTCCGGCCTGGATGCGGAGAGCCTCTGCGACCGCCTGACCTCGCTGTTCTCGACGCCGGCCTTGCTGGGTCGCGCCGCCTCCTGCGCGCGGGCCGCCGCCCACCTGAACGCCGCCGGCGATCTGGCGGACCTGGTCTGTGGCATCGAAAACGGCGACGGCGGGCGCCTGCGCCCGGGCACCCATCCGGGCAAGGAGGCCGCCGCATGAGAGGCCTGCCCCTGAACCTCGGCATCATTCACTTCGTCGGCATCGGCGGCATCGGCATGAGCGGCATCGCCGAGGTGCTGTGCAATCTGGGCTATCAGGTCCAGGGCAGCGACATGTCGGAGAACGCCAACGTCCAGCGTCTGCGCAGCATGGGCGTGGAAATCTTCGTCGGCCATCGTGCCGAGAACCTGGGCGACGCCCAGGTCGTGGTGATCTCCTCCGCCATCAAGGCCGGCAACCCGGAAGTCGACGCCGCGCGCCAGCGCTTCGTTCCCATCGTGCGGCGCGCCGAGATGCTGGGCGAGTTGATGCGCCTGAAGTGGTCGATCGCCGTCGGCGGCACCCACGGCAAGACCACCACGACCTCCATGGTCGCCACGCTGCTGGACGGCGCGGGTCTGGACCCGACCGTCATCAACGGCGGCATCATCAACGCCTACGGCACCAACGCGCGGCTCGGGGCCGGCGACTGGATGGTGGTGGAGGCCGACGAAAGCGACGGTTCCTTCGTCAAGCTGCCGGCCACCATCGCGGTGGTCACCAACATCGACCCCGAGCACATGGACTTCTACGGCAGCGAAGAGGCCCTGCACGGCGCCTTCGAGGCCTTTGTCGAGAACATCCCCTTCTACGGCTTCGCCGTGCTCTGCATCGACCATCCCTCGGTGCAGGCCCTCATCGGGCGCATCGAAGACCGCCGCATGATCACCTATGGGGTCAGCCCGCAGGCGGACTACCGTGCCGAAGACATTCGCGTCGAAAACGGCGGCCTGACCTTCGATGTTGCGATTGCCGAGCGCGGCGGCGGCGGCGAAACGCGGATGGCCGGCCTGCACCTGCCGATGCTGGGCCAGCACAATGCGATGAACGCCCTGGCCGGTGTTGCCGTCGCCCGCGAGATGGGGCTGGAAGACGACAACATCCGCAAGGCGCTCTCGGGTTTCGGCGGCGTGAAGCGGCGCTTCACCCGCACCGGCGAGGCCGGGGGGATCACGGTGATCGACGACTACGGCCATCATCCGGTGGAGATCTCCGCCGTCCTGGCCGCAGCACGGCAGGCTGCCGAAGGCAAGGTGGTCGCGGTGGTTCAGCCGCACCGCTACAGCCGCCTGGCGGACCTCTTCGAGCAGTTCTGCACCTGCTTCAACGATGCCGATACGGTGATCGTCGCCGATGTCTATGCCGCCGGCGAAGAACCCATCGAAGGCGCCGACCGCGACGGCCTCGTCGAGGGACTGCGCGCCCGCGGCCACCGCCAGGCCGTCGCGCTGGACTCTCCCCAGGCCTTGGCGCCACTCGTCAACGACTTGGCGGCTGCGGGCGACCTCGTCGTCTGCCTGGGTGCCGGCAACATCACCGCCTGGGCCAACGCCCTGCCGGCGGAACTGCAGGCGCTGCAGGGCGGCGCATCCCCCTCTTCCGCCGGAGGGGGGCAATGACCGCGATGGCAGCCATGCAAAAGGACCGCCTGATCGACCGTCTGCCGGCCGTACGCGGGCGCCTGAGCGAACAGGCGCCGCTCAGCCAGGTCACCTGGTTCCGCGTCGGCGGCCCGGCCGAGGTGATGTTCCGCCCGGCCGACCGCGAGGACCTGCTGGCCTTCCTCGGCGGCAAGCCGGAGGACGTGCCGGTCACCGTTCTGGGGGTCGCCTCCAACGTCCTGATCCGCGACGGCGGTCTGCCCGGCGTGGTGGTCCGCCTGGGCCGCGGCTTCGCCGACATCGAGGCCGAGGCCGGCGACCTGCTCTGCGGTGCCGCCGCCCTCGACATCAACGTGGCGACCAGCGCCAAGCTCTTCGGCATCGCCGGGCTGGAGTTCCTCTCCGGCGTGCCCGGCACCATCGGCGGCGCCCTGCGCATGAACGCCGGCGCCTACGGCAAGGAGATCAAGGACGTCCTGGTCTGGGCCGAAGCCGCCGACCCGGAAGGCGGTGTCCACCGCCTGGGCCTCGACGACATGGGCTTCGAATACCGCCGCTCGGCGCTGCCGGCCGACTGGATCGCGCTGGGCGCGCGCCTTGCCGGCGAGCCCGGCGATCCCGAACTCATCGAAGCGCGGATCCGCGAGATCCAGCGCCAGCGCGCCGAGAGCCAGCCGCTGAAGACCCGCACCGGCGGCAGCACCTTCAAGAACCCGCCGGGGCACAAGGCCTGGCAGTTGATCGACGCGGCCGGCTGCCGGGGCCTCACGGTCGGCGCCGCCATGGTCTCGGAGAAGCACTGCAACTTCCTGATCAACACCGGAACGGCAACCGCCGCAGAGCTGGAAGCGCTGGGCGAAGAGGTTCGCCGCCGGGTGAAGGACGACAGCGGCGTGGAGCTGGAATGGGAAATCCGCCGCCTCGGCATCCCCGCAGCCGCGGGAGGCGGCCATGGCTAAATCGGTCGCCGTCCTGATGGGCGGTCTCTCCGCCGAGCGGGAGGTCTCGCTGAATTCCGGCCGGGCCTGCGCCGCAGCCCTGCGCGAAGCGGGCTATGACGTGAGCGAGATCGACGTGTCGCGCGACATGGGCGCCCTGGTGGCGGCGCTGACGCCGGCGCCGGATGCCATCTTCAACGCCCTGCACGGCCGCTGGGGCGAGGACGGCTGCGTCCAGGGTCTGCTCGAACTGCTGCAGATTCCCTACACCCACTCCGGCGTGCTGGCCTCGTCGCTGGCGATGGACAAGGTGATGGCCAAGACGGTCGTCGCCACCGCCGGCGTGACCAGCCCCGAGGGCCGGGTCATCAAAGCCAAGGACCTTGAAAACGGCGACGACCCGCTGCCGCGGCCTTACGTCGCCAAGCCCCTGCGCGAAGGCTCCAGCGTCGGCGTGCGCATCGTGCGCGAGGGCGACAATCAGCCGCCGATCACCGTGCACGGCTGGCGCCCCGAGCAGGACATTCTGGTCGAACCCTTCATTCCCGGACGCGAATTGACCGTCAGCGTGATGGGCGACCGCGCCCTGGCGGTTACCGAGATCCGCCCCCTTGGCGAAGGCTTCTACGACTATGACGCCAAGTATTCCGAGGACAACACCGTGGCGGCGGTGCATGTCGTGCCGGCGGAGATTCCGGAAAGCACTTACGACGAGGCCATGTCCGCCTCTTTGGCCGCGCACCGGGCGCTCGGCTGCCGCGGGGTCAGCCGCTCCGACTTCCGCTACGACGACACCGCCCGCCAACCGGGCGACCTCTACTACCTGGAGACCAACACCCAGCCGGGCATGACCGCGACCAGCCTGGTGCCCGAGCAGGCCCGCCACATCGGCCTGTCCTTTCCCGAACTCTGCGCCTGGATGGTGGAGAACGCTGCATGCGATTCCTGAACCCCTTTGCCCGCAACACCAAGAAGACCAAGGCCGCCGGCGGCAAGCGTGGAAAGCGCGGCAAGCGGAGCCAGCGCCGTGCGCCTGCGCGGATCAGCTGGCGTCTGGTCCGCCGCCTGGTGCCGGCCGGCGCCGCGGTCGCAGTGGTCGGCGGAGTCGTCTGGCTGTGGCAGGACGGCTGGTTCGGACGCCAGGCCGACGCGCTGCAGGCCGCCGCACTGCAGGGTACGGCCGACATCGGTCTCAGGGTCGAGGACGTGCTGATCGAGGGGCGTAACCGGACGGCCGGCGATGTCATCCTGGCGCGCCTGGGTCTGGAACGCGGCCTTCCCATCCTCTCTGTCGACCCGCAGCAGGCCAAAGAGGCGCTGGAGGCCCTGCCCTGGGTGCAGCAGGCCAGCGTGCAGCGCCAACTGCCGGACACCGTCTACATCCGTCTGCAGGAACGCGAGCCCATGGCGCTCTGGCAGGAGCGCGGCAAGGTGACGGTGATCGACCGGCGGGGAAGCGTCATTCAGGGCATCGACCCGCGCCGCTTTGCCCACCTGCCCCTTGTGGTCGGTCCGGATGCAGCCAGCCATGCCTCCAAGGTCATTGCCGTGATGAACAGCGAGCCCGAACTGCGCGAACGCGTGACCTCGGCGGTCCTGGTCGCCGGGCGGCGCTGGAACGTTCAGATCGAAGGCCGCATCGACGTGCGCCTGCCGGAGGACGACGCGGCGGCCGCCTGGGCGCAGTTGGCCGAAATCGAGCGCCGGCAGGGCCTGCTGTCGCGCGACGTGGTGGTGATCGACCTGCGGCTTCCGGACCGTCTGGTGGTCCGTACCTCGCCGGACAGCGATCTCGAGGGCAGTGCCGAAGAGGGTGAAAACACGTGATCAGTCTCAATCCGCTGACGCAGACGAAAGGAGCAGAGGTCGCAGAATGAGAAAAGGCCTCGTCAAAGGCGGCGTTGTCGCAGCGTTGGATATCGGCAGCAGCAAGGTCTGCTGCTTCATCGCGCGCGTTGACGACAACGAGGTGCCGCGGGTTATCGGCATCGGCCAGCAGATCAGCCGCGGCATCAAGAGCGGTGCCATCATCGACATGGACCTGGCCGAAACCTCGGTGCTGAACGCCGTCCATGCCGCCGAGCAGATGGCCGGCGAAACCATCGACCGGGTCGTCGTGAACCTTTCCGGCGGCTATCCGGCCTCGACGACCGTCGGTGTCGAAGTCTCGCTCAACGGCCACGAGGTCGGCGAGGCCGACCTGCGCCGGGCGCTGGAGCACGGGCATCAGACCCAGGTGATGCGTCAGCGCGAGGACCACGGCCGCCAGCTCATTCACTCCATCCCCACCGGCTATTCCATCGACGGCAGCCGGGGCATCCGCGACCCGCGCGGCATGTACGGCGAGCACCTGGGCGTGCACATGCACATCATCACCGCAGCCTCCGGCGCGGTGCGCAACGTCGCCACCTGCATCCAGCGATGTCACCTCGACCCGGTGGCATTTGTCGTCTCGCCCTACGCCGCCGGTCTCGCCAGCCTGGTCGACGACGAGCGCGAGTTGGGCGTGACCGTCATCGACATGGGCGGCGGCACCACCACCATTGCCGTGTTCTACGAAAACAACGTGATCTTCACCGACGTCATCCCGGTCGGCGGCAACCACGTGACCAGCGACATCGCCCGCGGCCTCTCGACATCCTTGGCGCACTCGGAGCGCATGAAGACGCTCTACGGCCATGTCGTCGCCGTGCCGACCGACGAGAACGAGCTGATCGACGTTCCCCAGGTCGGCGAAGAGGACAGCGCCGAGTCGCAGCAGATCCCGCGCTCGCTTCTGGTCGGCATCATTCAGCCGCGGCTGGAGGAAACGCTGGAGCTCGTGCGTTCGCGCCTCGAACTCAGCGGCTTCGACAAGATCGCCGGCCGCCGCGTCGTGCTGACCGGCGGTGGCTGCCAGTTGCCGGGCACCCGCGAACTGGCGTCGATGGTGCTCGACAAGCAGGTGCGCATCGGCCGGCCGGTCGGCGTGCTGGGCCTGGCGGAAGCCACGTCCGGCCCCGCTTTCGCCACCTGCTCGGGCCTACTGAAATATGCCGTCACGGCGGATGCCGCAGTGCCGGGCGAAGCCTCTCTGGAGGCACAGGAGATGGGCGGCCTGATCGGCCGCCTGGGGCATTGGTTTCGTGAGCACTTTTAGAGGTTTTTCAGCAGCTATGCGGACGTTCCGGCCGGATCGGAGCAACGAGAACCGGCAAGGCCGGCTAGGGATTATCCCGAGATTTTCGAAAGTCTAGGGCGACTGGAGGCAGATATGACCCTTAACCTGAACGTACCTTCGACCACACCGGACCTGTCTCCGCGGATCACGGTGATCGGCGTGGGCGGTGCGGGCGGCAATGCCGTCAACAACATGATCCAATCCAATCTGGAGGGGGTCGAGTTCCTGATCTGCAACACGGACTCGCAGTCCCTCAGCCAATCGCTCTGCGAAAGGCGGATCCAGCTTGGCCGCAACATCACCCAGGGCCTGGGTGCCGGCTCGCGCCCGGACATCGGCCGCGCCGCCGCCGAAGAGGCGCTGGATGAGATCCTCACCGATCTGGAAGGCCAGCACATGGTCTTCATCACCGCCGGCATGGGCGGCGGCACCGGCACCGGCGCCGGGCCAGTGATCGCCCGGGCCGCGCGGGAGGCCGGCATTCTGACCGTCGGCGTGGTCACCAAGCCCTTCCATTTCGAGGGCGTGCACCGGATGCGTCTGGCGGAGTCGGGGATCAACGAACTGACCCAGTACGTCGACACGCTGATCATCATTCCCAATCAGAACCTCTTCCGCGTTGCCAACGAGAAGACGACCTTCGCCGACGCCTTCAAGATGGCCGACGACGTGTTGAACTCCGGCGTGCGCGGGGTCACCGACCTGATGGTGAACCCGGGCATGATCAACCTGGACTTCGCCGACATCCGCGCCGTCATGTCCGAGATGGGCAAGGCAATGATGGGCACCGGCGAGGCCGACGGCGAGAACCGGGCCGTCGGTGCGGCGGAGGCGGCGATCTCCAACCCGCTGCTTGACGACGTTTCCATGAAGGGCGCGCGGGGCGTGCTGATCAACATCACCGGCGGTATGGACCTGACGCTCTTCGAGGTCGACGAGGCGGCCAACCGCATCCGCGACGAAGTGGACCCGGAAGCCAACATCATCTTCGGTTCCACCTTCGACCAGTCGATGGAAGGCCGCATGCGCGTTTCCGTCGTGGCCACCGGGATCGACGTCGACGCCCAGACCCGGCCCAAGCCGATCACCCTCAGCGTCGTCGGCGGCCAGAAGCCGGCCTCCCAGCACGATGAGGGCCAAGGCAACCCGGACAGCGGCGCAGCAGTCGCAGCGGCGGCCAGCCAGAACGTGGCTGCACAGCCGGGCGGCAATCCGGGGCTCTTTGCCGAGACCCCGGCCGCCCAAACCACTGCTCAGGCAACGGGCCAGATGGCGGGCCAGCCGGCGGCGCCGGCAATGACCATCTCCGCCGGTCAGGCACCCGCGGTCGGAACTGCGGCACCGATGGTCGTCGGGCAGACTGCTCTCGCCCAGCCCGAGGTACAGGCGACCTTCGAGGCCGCCCCCGCACCCCAGCCGGCACCCCGGAGCGAGCCGGTGCGGGCCCGCATGGAGGCCGACAGCTTCATCGCACCGCCGCCGATGACGCCGGAGGCTGAGGCGCCGGATCAGCAGATCATCCACGCTGAACCGGATCCCTTCGCCGAGGCGGCCATCGCCAACGCGGTGCGGCCCGAGGCCAAGACCGTTGAAGGTCAAGCGGCCCAAAGCGGCATTGCCCAAACCGGCATTGCCCAAACCGGCACGGCGGCCCCGCCGCCGCTGAAGGAGACCCGCTACCCCTCCCTGGATAGCTCGGCTCCTGCTCCCATGCCGGCACCGGCTCCCGCGCAAAAGGCACCGGCCCCCAAGCGCGGCGGCCAGAGCCTCTTTGCCAAGGTTACCGGCGGCGCTGCGCGGGCGTTGCAGGCGGCCACCCAGGGATCGGACAGCGCGGCGCGGGCGGCCCAGGCCGGGCAGCCCCATCCGCAGCCGATGCCCCAGCCGGCCCCGGCGCGCGGCAGCAACATCGCCCAGCCGCAGCGGGAGACGCCGGCGGCCAGCCGCACCGCGCCGGCTGCCGGGGCGCAGCCGAACCTGGCCGGGCTCGACCCGAACGAGCGCATTGGCCAGAGCCAGGCGGAAGAGGATCTGCTGGATATCCCGGCGTTCCTGCGCCGCCAGGCCAACTAGCCCGCGCCGCCAGGCCAACTGGACAGGCTGCACAAGAGGCAAGAAATGCACGAAAAAGCGGCAGGAACCCGATGTGCAGCGCGGTAACATACTGTAACAAAGAGTGATTTGAGTACTTCAGGGGGACTTCTTATAGTCCCCCTAGTTGTTTTTGCGTAGGTCGATTCCGAGGGGGAATCCAACAAGGGAAGAGGCTGTTACCGGCTGGACGGGGTATCCCGGACGCATTGAAAACGGCCGAAATCGTGGCTTTGCCCGAGCAGACTGCGCTCTGCCTCATCACCGGGCACCCGCATGGGTGCCCTACATGGGTGCAATGGGGCGAAGAACAAAATTTGCGGCTGTTTGGGTCTGTGTAGGTAGATGAGTCCAAGGATTGAGACTGGCACTATGGTAAGCGATCGCGCCTCGGCGGGTACTCTCGTCCGCCAACAGACGCTGAAGAACTCCATCCACTGCTCGGGCGTGGCCTTGCACTCCGGTGCCAAGGTCAACATGACGTTGCATCCGGCCGAGGCGAACACCGGTATCGTCTTCCGGCGCACGGACGCGGACGGCGGATCCGAGGTTCAGGCCTTGTGGAGCAACGCCGTCGAGACCCCGCTCTGCACCACGCTGGTGGACGTCCGTGGCAACCAGATCGCCACCATCGAACACCTGATGTCAGCGCTGAGCGGCTGCGGCATCGACAATGCGGTGATCGAACTGAACGGGCCGGAAGTCCCCATCATGGACGGCAGCGCCGCGCCTTTCGTGTTTCTGATCGAGTGCGCCGGCGTGACCCTGCAGGACAGCCCGCGCCGGGCCATCCGCATCCTCAGCGAGACGACCGTTTCCGAGCCTCACCGCTCGGCCACGCTGTCGCCGGGGGCCGGCTACACCGTGGGCTTCGACATCGACTTCGGGGATACCCTTATCGGCCAGCAGGAGTGGTTCACCGAGGTCACGGAAAGCGCCTTCAAGCGCGACGTTGCGCGGGCCCGCACCTTCGGCTTCGTGCAGGACATCGAGCGGATGCGGGCCATGGGCCTGGCGCGCGGCGGCTCTCTCGACAATGCCATCGTGGTCAACGGCCAGGAGATCATGAACGAAGAAGGCCTGCGCTACGGCAACGAATTCGTCCGCCACAAGGTGCTCGATTCGATCGGCGACCTCTATCTGGCCGGCGGACCGATCATCGGCCATTTCCAGGGCGACAAGGCGGGCCACGCCCTGACCCTGCGCCTGCTCAACACCCTGTTCGCCGATACCGAAGCCTGGGAGTGGGCGGAAATCGCGGTGAGCAGCGGCCAGGCCGCTTCGGTACAGCCGGACCGCGCGGTAGCGGCACGGGCATAAGAGAGTTACGGGCCAAAAGACGTTTTCATGGTTTGGTGAGGGGCCTTTAGGGGCCAAGGATCGGCCCGGTGTCTTCGACGCCGGGCCGATCTCTTTTTTGCAGCCAGACCGCGGGTTTCGAGACCCACGAGGCTGCTTGAGAGACCCGCCGCGAGGACCTATAGTCAGGCGAGATCAAGTCAGGCGAGATCGGGTCAAGCGAGATCGCGGGGGGTTCGCGCGCCGAGGGCGGCAACCCCAACTACAGGTCGAGACCTTCGGGGTACGCGCAAGCACGCGTAGAAAGAGATGATCTTGAGAATCCTCATGTCCCGTTGCGGGGGCCCTTTGGGGCGCATTTCAGCCATTCTGTTGCTCGCCGTCTTCGCGGCGGCCTGCAGCTCCGACGAGCCGCCGGCCTACGTCGAACGGCCCGTCGAGGAGCTCTACAACGGCGCCCTGGATGCTTTGCAGGCCGGCGAATATGAGGAAGCCGCCCGGCTGTTTGACGAGGTCGAACGCCAGCACCCCTATTCCGCCTGGGCCTCCAAGGCGCAGTTGATGGCCGCCTATGCCTTCTATCAGGAAAACAGCTACGACGAGGCGATCAACGCCCTGGACCGCTTCATCGAGCTGCACCCCGGCAGCCCGGACGTCAGCTATGCCTATTACCTGAAGGCGATCTCCTACTACGAGCAGATCTCCGACGTCGGGCGCGACCAGAGCATGACCACGGAGGCGCTTAACGCGCTGGAGGAGCTGGCGCGGCGCTTTCCGACCAGCAAGTACACCCGCGATGCCGAGTTGAAGATCGATCTCGCGCTCGACCATCTCGCCGGCAAGCATATGGAAATCGGCCGCTTCTATCAGTCGCGCAGCGAATACCTGGCGGCCATCAACCGTTTCCGCACCGTGATCGAGCGTTATCAGACGACGACGCATGTGCCCGAGGCGCTGCACCGCCTGGTCGAGTCCTACATGGCGCTCGGCATCATCGACGAGGCGCAGGCGACCGCCGCCGTGCTCGGCCACAACTTCCCGGGCAGCGACTGGTACATCGACAGCTATGCCCTGCTGACCGGCGAGAACCTGCGGCCTGCGGAAAGCGAAGAGTCCTGGATTTCCAGCATCTTCTAAAAGAGGGGCCGGCGCTGCACCGGAACAGGTGAATGCTGGTTTCCCTTTCGATCCGCAACATCGTCCTGATCGAGAAGCTGGACCTGACCTTTGACGGCGCGCCCGGAGTGCGCGCCGAGCAGAACGACCGCGGCCTGGGCGTGCTCACCGGCGAGACCGGTGCCGGCAAGTCGATCCTGCTGGACTCCCTGGGCTTTGCCCTCGGCAACCGCGCCGACGCGAGGCTGCTGCGCGCCGGCGCCGAGCAGGCCAGCGTGACCGCCACCTTCGACATCGCGACCGGCCATCCGGTCTGGTCGATCCTGAAGGAGCAGGATCTCGAGATCGAGGATGCCGTCCTGATCCTGCGGCGTGTCCTCACCCAGGACGGCCGCAGCCGCGCCTATGTCAACGACCAACCGGCCGCCGCCGGGCTGCTGCGCCGGCTGGCCGACAGCCTGATCGAGATCCAGGGCCAGTTCGACCAGCGCGGCCTGATGGATGCTGCCACCCACCGCGGCCTGCTGGACGCCTATGGCCGCCTGCAGTCTAAAGCGCAGGCGGTGGCGCAGGCCTGGCGCGGCTGGCGCGACGCCGTGGCGGCCCGCGAAGCCGCCGCCCAGCGCATGGCCGAGGCGCAGCGCGACGAGGCTTTCCTGCGTCATGCGGTGGAGGAACTGACCGCCCTCGATCCGCAGCCCGGCGAGGAAGCGCGCCTGGGCGAGCAGCGCAATCGTCTGATGCACCGCGAGAAGCTGATCGAAGGCATCAATGCCGCACGCCAGGCGATCGACGACGAGGAGGCCGGCGCCGCCCTCGCCCTTGCCCGCGCCCAGCGCGCCCTGGAACGCATCGCCGAGACCGGCGGCGAAGCCCTGGCGCCGGCCATCGCGACCCTGGAGCGCGCCCTGCTGGAATGCGAGGAAGCGGCGGCCCAGCTCAATGCCTTTGCCGGCGACGTGGAGCTGGAGGCGGACAGCCTGGAGGCGGTGGAAGAACGCTTCTTCGCCCTGCAGGATATGGCCCGCAAGCATCACTGTGCCAGCGACGACCTGATTGCGCTGCGCGAAGACCTGGCCGCCCGACTGGCCGCCATCGACGGCGGCGAAGCCGAACTGACCGCGCTGGCCGAGCAGGCCGCCACTGCGCGGCGCAGCTATCTGAGCGCCGGCGAAGCCCTCTCGGAAGCGCGGCAGAAGGCAGCCAGACGCCTGGACAAGGCGGTCGCCCGCGAATTGCCGCCGCTGAAGCTGGAACGGGCACGCTTTGCCACGACCATCGCGCGGCTGGAAGAAGACGGCTGGTCCGCCCAGGGTCTCGACCGCATCGCCTTCGAAGTGGCGACCAACCCCGGCAGCGCGCCGGGGCCGATCGGCAAGATCGCCTCGGGCGGCGAACTGGCGCGCTTCCTGCTGGCGGTCAAAGTGGTGCTCGCCAGCATCAACCCGGAGCGCAGTCTGGTCTTCGATGAGGTCGACAGCGGCGTCGGCGGGGCTACCGCCCATGCGGTGGGCGAGCGGCTGGCGCGGCTGGCCGGCGACCGGCAGGTTCTGGTGGTGACCCACAGCCCCCAGGTGGCCGCGCGCGGTACCCAGCACTGGCAGGTCCGCAAGCAGCCGGCCGGGCGCCAGCTTGCCACCCGGGTGCAGCATCTGGCCGAGCCCGAACGCCGGGAGGAGATCGCCCGCATGCTCTCCGGCGCCGAGATCACCGACGAGGCGCGCGCCGCGGCCGACCGCCTCATCGGCGCCGCCTGACCCCACAACGCAGGACAAGCCGCCGCCAATGCCCAAACGCGCAACCGCGGAGAAAGACGTCGACAAACTAACTGCCGCCGAGGCCGAGGCGGAGTTGGCGCGCCTCGCCGCACTGATCGCCCAGCACGACAGGCTCTACCATGAGCAGGATGCGCCGATGATCAGCGATGCGGCCTACGACGCGCTGCGTCGGCGCAACGAGGCCATCGAGGCCCGCTTCCCGAAGCTGCAGCGCGCCGACAGCCCCAGCCTGAAAGTGGGTGCGGCGCCGGCGGCGGGCTTCGGCAAGGTGCAACACAGCATCCCCATGCTGTCCCTCGGCAACGCCTTCGCGCCGGAGGACGTGGCCGAATTCCTCGCCCGCATCGCCCGCTTCCTCGGCCTGGATGCGGAAGAAGGCGTGGAAGTCATGGCGGAGCCGAAGATCGACGGCCTCTCCTGCGCCCTGCGCTACGAGAACGGCAAGCTGATGCAGGGCGCCACCCGCGGCGACGGCACGACGGGCGAGGAGATCACCGCCAACGTGCGCACCATCGCCGATCTGCCCCAGAGCCTGAAAGGCAAGGGCTGGCCCGAGGTGCTGGAGGTCCGCGGCGAGGTCTACATGTCGCGCCACGACTTCGCGGCGCTGAACGAGCGTCAGGAGGCCGCCGGCGCCAAGGTCTTCGCGAACCCGCGCAATGCCGCCGCCGGCTCCCTGCGCCAGCTCGACCCCAAGATCACCGCGGCACGCCCGCTGCACTTTTTCGGTTACGCCTGGGGCGAGATCTCGGCGCCGCTGGGCGCCACCATGGCCGAAGCGCGGCAACGGCTGGCCGACTGGGGCTTTACCCTGAACGAACCGGCTGCGCTCTGCAGCGGCCTCGACGACCTGCTGGCCTACTACCAGCGCATCATGTCGGAGCGTGCCGAGCTGCCCTTCGAGATCGACGGTGTCGTCTACAAGGTCAACCGCCTGGACCTGCAGCAGCGCCTCGGCTTCGTCAGCCGCGCGCCGCGCTGGGCCGTCGCCCACAAGTTCCCGGCAGAACAGGCGGAGACCCGCCTCAACGCCATCACCATCCAGGTCGGACGCACCGGCGCTCTGACCCCCGTCGCCAACCTGGAGCCGATCTCCGTCGGCGGCGTGGTGGTGGCCCGCGCGACCCTGCACAACGAGGATGAGATCGCCCGCAAGGACGTGCGCGAAGGCGATCACGTGATCATCCAGCGCGCCGGTGATGTGATCCCCCAGGTGGTTTCCGCGGTCCTCGCCAAGCGGCCGAAGGACAGCAAGCCCTTCGTCTTTCCGACCACCTGCCCCTGCCCGCTGGCGACCCCGGTGGTGCGGCCCGAGGGCGAGGCCGTGGCGCGCTGCAGCGGCGGCCTGGAGTGCCCGTACCAGCAGGTACGGCGGCTGATGCACTTCGTCAGCCGCGACGCCTTCGACATCGAAGGCCTGGGCGTGGAGAACATCCAGGAGTTCTGGGACGCCGGGCTGATCAAGGCCCCGGCCGACATCTTCCGCCTCAGGGACCACCGCGCGGCGATTCTGGAGCGCGAGCGCTGGGCCGAGCAGTCCGTCGCCAACCTGCTGCAGGCCATCGAGGACAGGCGCCGCATCGGCCTCGACCGCTTCATCTACGCCCTC
>NZ_JANQKD010000011.1 GCF_028281305.1 Pelagibius sp.
CTCCCGTTTCGAGTTCCGCGGTCAGCAGATCGCCACCTCGCTGGAGAACATCGACGCGGCCAAGTCTGCGATCATGGACGTCGATCTGGCGGCTGAACAGAGCAAGCTGGTGTCCAGCCAGGTGCTGGTTCAGGCGGCAGTCTCGGCCGTGTCGCAGGCCAACCAGATCCCGCAGTCACTCCTGCGGGTCCTGCAGTAGGCCCCGAACCGGGTCCGGACCAGGACGGTCGGGGTGGCGCTCCAGGGTGCTCCCCCGACTGTTCCGGGACGGACGCCGAGCCCGCGTAAGGAGGGCTTAGGACAATGGACACGAAACTTTTGGTTTCCACCGCGCTGGTTGCACCGCAACGCAGTACTCCGGCATCCAGCGGCGACAAGAGCCCGAAGACCACAGCCGTTGGCACCACGAACCAGCCGGCGACTGTTGAAGCGCCCGGAACGGCACCGCGTAGTGATGCGGTGGAGCCGGCGGCTGGGACGACAGCCGCCAGCAAGGCGGTGCTGCGCCAGAGCGCACCGGACTCGGCCCTGACGACCTACCGCGATCAGGACAGCGGCCGGCTGATTGTTCGGGTTTATGATCGTGAAAGTGGTGATGTCGTGGTTGAATTTCCACCGGAGAAGGCATTCCGGTCAATCGAAGAGGCGCTGCCGAGCGCCGCGCCTGGCCGTAAATCGTCCGTGATTGTATAGTTTAACGTATTGATAACCAATAATTCTTAACGAATTTTGAGCGATTGGGGCAGTAGCATTGGACCGTTAGGAGGAGTCTGATGGTTGCAGGTACCCAAGGCACGGTTTCCTTTATCGGAAACTCACCGCTCCTGACCGGGTCATTCTCCGGTCTGGACACGGCGGCCATTATTGAGGCCTCGCTTGCGGTCAAGCGTATCCCCATCGACCGGCTCAACAACCGGATTTCCGACAACGATACGCGCGTCGCCGCCTTCAACGAATTCACGGCGCTGCTGGAAACGCTGCAGTCGAGCGTCAACGCTCTGCGCAATCCGCCCGGCTCCACCGGCATTCTGAGCAACATCTTCGAGCAGAAGTCCGCCTTCATCACATCGGACACTGCCACGCCGGCGACGGAAATCCTTGGTGCGACAGCGACGAACAACGCGTCGCCCGGGACCTATGAGATCGAGGTCCTGCAGATCGCCGAGGCTCACAAGATATCGGGCAGCACCCTGACCGATGTGACCACCGCCCTGGGCGTGACCGAGACTCTGACGATCAACCTGGCGGGCGCTGCGGCCGAGGAGACCGCGACCATCGACATCACGGCGGATATGACAGCGACGGACATCGTCTTTGCCATCAACGCAGTGACTGGAACCACCGGTGTCCGGGCTTCGGCGCTGAAGATCGCCGACAACGATTTCCGCATCGTCTTCACGGCGGAGGAGACCAACAAGGATATCGAGATCACCGGCGACAACGGTGGCGCCACGCTGAACGCCCTGGGTGTCTCTGCCGACAACGGCACGACCTATACGACTGTTCTGCAGCCCTCCCAGCCGGCGCAGCTTCGGCTGGATGACATCGCCACGATCATCGAGCGCGACTCCAACGAGATCGACGATCTGATCGACAACGTGACCCTTGATCTGTTCAAGGAAAGCGCGTCGTCCGGGACGACGATCACCCTGGAGATCGAGCCTGATCTTTCCGGCGTGAAGGCGCAGATCGAGTCCTTTGTGACGGCCTACAACGACGTCAAGATGTTCCTGAAATCTCAGCAGGTCGTCTCCGAGGAAGGGGAGGTCGATGCATCGGCGATCCTGTTCGGTGACAACCTGCTGCGCTCCCTGGGGCGGGACCTCGGGACCGATCTTGCCGATCTGGTGGACGGTGTAGATTCCACCGCGCTCGCGACCCTGCGCGGCGTTGGCATTGAGATTGCCGAAGACGGGACTCTGACCATCGACAACGGTACGCTGGACGCCAACCTGGTCGACAAGCTGGACGAGGTGCGCGGCGTTTTCGAATTCGGTTTTCAGTCGAGCTCCCCCGATATCCGCCTGATCGCCCGCAACGAACTGCTGAATGTCGGTGACTTCACCATCACCGTTCCGGCGGGCCCCATCGACGGCACCAACTTGCAGGTTGGCGGCGTCGATGCCTTCGAGGTCGACGGCGGCCTGCTGCGCGGGCTTGCCGGCACGGTCTACGAAGGCATGACTTTGGCCTTTAACCGCAATCCCGCCGAGCCGGCGGAGACGATCACTATCTCCACCTCGACCGGGGTCGCCGAGCGGCTCTATCAGCGTCTTGACAGCTACGTCAACCAGGGCGACGGGCTGATCACCGAGGAGGTGAACCGCCTGCAGGCCCAGAACGAGGATTTCGTCGATCAGATCGAATCCCTGGAGGCGCGGCTGGTGATCTTTCAGAACAAGCTGATCGAGAAGTACGCAGCCATGGAGCGTGCCGTAGCCGCCGCCGAGGCTGCCTCGAGCCAGCTTGAGGCTTTCCTCAAGGGCGGCGACGACTAGGCCGGCTTCGCAGAGGCTTTCCCATTCCTGATCATGCTTGAGGTTCGGTGACTTGACGCAGTCTTTCAACGCCCTTTCCGCATACCAGACCGCTTCCAAGATGGTCTCGTCCCTGGGCGCAGTGGTGCTGCTCTATGACGCGATGATCAAGGAGGTGGCCAACGCGAAAACGGCCATCGAAGAGGGGCGTATCGAGGACCGTTTCAACGCCACACAGAAGGCCTGCAAGATCCTGGTCGGCCTGCAATCGCACCTGGACTTCGAGAAAGGCGGGAACGTCTCGCTGATGCTCGACCAGTTCTATCATACGATCTTCCGCGATCTGCAGCAGGTCAACATGAAGAACTCGGTGCCGATCTGTGACGGTATCATCACCGCACTCAGCGAGGTGAGGGCGAGCTGGGCCGAGCTGGCCCAGAACGAGCAGCGCACCGGGTCGCCGGACGGCAAGCAACAGGCGGCGAAACCCGCCAAGCCTGCGCAGGAGCCCGAGCGTCCGCCAGAGGCATCCTCGCTCACGATTTCCATCTGACGCTCTGCCCCCCCCCGGTCGCCGCAACCGCCGGCAACGCCAAGAACCGAGTGGCTTTCCACCTGCCATGCATCTCGGAGCCGTCTTTCGCGACCGGAAAGTTAACGGCCGGAAAGGTTCTTTTAGTGAATCGGGGCTTAACTTGCCTGTTCACCCGGCGGTAACCGTGACCCGGCCCGCTTGGTAGTCGCAATTCTAGGCATCCGAAGAGCAGGACATCATGAGCTACGAGCAGGCAGCGCCAGACGCCAGTGCGGAGGTCAGTGAAGGACCCAAGGCCAAGGGCGCCGCCAAGAAGCGCCGGCGGGGCGAAGGCAAGGGTTCCCGGCCGCTGCGCAACGCTGAGAAGATGATCGATGCGGCGCGCGAGAAGATCGAGGCGAAGCGCTGGAAGGATGCCGCGAACCTCTTGAAGCGCGCCCTCAATGCCGACCGCGGCAACGGTGTCGTCATGGCGCTGCTGTCCCATGTGCACCTGAACCAGCGTAAGCTCGCCGACGTTCGCAAGCTGATGAAGCGAGCGCTCGAGGCGGCGCCGATGGAGCCGGAGGTTCATCGGCTTCACGGCAAGATGCTTCATGCCATCAACGAGATGGATGCTGCCGCCAACGCTTTCAGCCATGCCTTGCAACTCAATCCAGAGTACAGCGATGCCTACCGCGACCTGGCGGTCCTGCTGATCGACGCCGGCGTCCTCGACCAGGCGACCGAAGCCCTTATAATGACGGTCAAGCTGAACCCGCAGGATGCCGTCGCTTTCTACCATCTCGGCCTGATCAAGAAGATGCAGGGGCAGGAAAGCGAGGCCATCGACGCCTACAGCATGGCTGTTGCCCTCAAGCCCAACTACGCCGAGGCCCACATCAACCTCGGAAAGATCGCGATCGACCACGGCAAGCATGAGCTGGGGGAAAGGGCCTGCCGCAAAGCCATCGAAGCGGATCCAAGCATTGCCCAGGCCTATGTGAACCTGGGGATGGTCCTGCGCGAGCAGAAGAAACTCGAGGAAGCGCTGGAGTATGCCCGTAAAGGCGTCGAACTGGACCCGCGCAGCGGAGCGTCCCAGTCGAACCTCGGCAACGTCTACATGGACCTGCAACGCTACCGCGAAGCTTTGGCTTGCTTCCGCAAGGCGATGGAGTTCCAGCCCAGCTTCGCCACCAGCTATTTCAACTTCGGCAACGCCCTGCGTCTGCTCCACGATCTCGACAAGGCCCATGCGTCCTATGACCAGGCTCTGGCGTTGGAGGATGAGCGCGGCGAATTTCATCACAACAAGGGTCTGGTCTATCAGGAGCAGGGGCTGCACAAGGAGGCGCTGGAGAAGTTCCGCCTTGCCCACAAGCTGAAACCGGAACACATGGGCCTTGAGTTCTCGCTCGCCCGGTCTCTGTGGAACAACGGTTTCTTCGAGGAGTCCTGGGAGCACTTCGATGCCGGCCTGACCGGCGAGCTGCGTCTGCCGAACCGCCGGTTCCAGGTTCCCCGCTGGCACGGCGAAGACATCCATGACAAACGGATCCTCGTCTGGCGCGAGCAGGGTGTCGGCGATGAGATCGACTTTGCGCGCCGGTTCCAGCAGATTATCGACAAGGCGGGGGAAGTCATCATCGAGGCAGACAAGCGGCTCGTCGATGTGTTCCAGCGCAGTTTTCCGAAGGCCAAGTTCCTGCCGGAGCGTCTGGACGGCAAGAACGATTGGGAGCGGGAGGATTGCGACCTGCATTTGCCCGCCGGCAACCTGATGCAGTACTTCCCTCTCACCCAGCAAGAGATCGGTGTTGCCGGCACCTACCCGGAGGACGATATCGAAGCGGCTTTCGCCTGCCGGGAGCGGGGCAAGGACAGTAAAGGCTATCTGGTCCCGAACCCCGAGAGGTTCGATGAAATGACCGAGCGCCTTGCCGACATGCCGGAGGGGCCGAAGATCGGCATTTGCTGGCGCAGTAAGTTTTCCCACCGCGATCGCGACATCCACTATACCGACCTGGAGATGTGGGAGCCGATCCTGCGGATTCCCGGGGTGAACTTCGTCAATGTGCACTACGATCCTAACGAGGAGGAAGTGCGTGGTGTCGAGGAACAGTTCGGCATCAAGATTCACCGCTGGGACGATCTCGATCTGAGGATGGATCTCGACGGCGCCTTCGCCTTGACGGCGCAGCTCGACATGGTCGTTTCGACCTCTACCTCGCCGAACCGCATCGCCGATGCGGTGGGCACCGAGGTCTGGCTCATGATGGCTGGTGGTCGCTGCCTCGAGCAGCCGGTGACCGGCGACTACGGGCTGCCAAACCGCATGGTCTGGCAGCGCCACTGGACAGAAGAGTGGTCCGTCCTGATCGAACGCATTGCCCGGGCGCTCAAGGCGCGGGTCGAGGCGAAAGCCTACTGATCTTCCACCCGGCTGTAGCGTCGGACCCCGGGCTTCGGCGATGAACTGAGCTTCGGCGAAAAAGCGAAAGGGCCCGCAGTGAAGCGGGCCCTTTGGTCTTGTTCTGCCGGCCGGGCGGCGGGTGCGCCCGCTTAGAGCGTATGGCGCACGTCGTAGCGGTCGTTCGGCAGGATGTACTGCCAGGCAAGGCGGTTCGCCGTGTCGATGAAGATCGGCGCGCGCATGTTGACCGAGGTCTCGAAGCTGCTGCCGATCTTGCGGAAGGTCGCGATCAGCATGATCGCGCAATCGCCTGGTGCAATGCCGAGATGCTGCTGCGCGCTTTCGACATCCTTCGGCTCGATCAGGGCCGCGCCGGGATCGTAGGGCAGCACGATGAAGGACAGATCGGTCGGTTCCAGCGCCTGAAGCAGCATGAAGCTGGATTGGGTTTCGCTGGGGACCATCGCCAGACCGAAGGTCTGGTAGCCGACGAATCCGGGAATCGCCTTCGGGAAGGTCAAGGCCTGGGCCAGATCGAACTCGATGGTCCCGAAACGGGTATCGATCGTTTTCTTGTCATTCCCCGCGGACAGCGGTGCCGAGGCCATCGCTCCAGGGGACTCTGGTGCTGCCTTCTTGGCTGCCATGTGTTCGTGGGGCATGGTTAACTCCTTACTCGTGACGACGCTATTATCGCCGCCTTGTGGTTACGAAATCGCTATCTAAGGTAGTTTAAAAGACTTAAATCGCTGATCCTGGAGATCGCCAGATAGGAGCCCTGAAGCTGGACTTCGTCCTGGGCCAGGCGGGTCGTCGCCTCGGCGACGTCGACGTCCTCCAGCGTGGATACCAGGTTGGTGGCATAGGTCAGGTAGTCGTCGTGGCCGCTGCTGGCCGCCTCCAGAACCTTGCTGCTGGCACCGATCCGTCCGCGGATGTCGCTGAGGCCGTCGACCGCGGATTTCATCATCGTATAGGCCTGTTCCAGAACCGCGCCGTCCAGGTTGGCGCCGGCATAGTCCATGTAGGAGAGGGCCCGCAGCATCTCCTCGAATGCCGGCTCATCGGCGGTGATGCCGTAGCTCGTCTCGAAGGTTTCGTCGGCCCGCACCGACAGGTTCAGGTTGTCGCCCTGATAATAGTCGAAGTCTGCGGTGAAGACGCCCGGCAGGCCCGCCTGCGGGGTGTAGGCGACATCGGCCAGATCGACAGCGGGGGCGTCGGTCTGCGATCCGGCGAAGAGGTAGCGGTCTTCGTGCGAGGTGTTGAGCAGCGATTCCGCCTCGGCCAGGAAGGTCGCGGAGAACTCCTGCAGCGGGACGTCGTTGATGTTCTCGCCGGAGATCGCCGAACTCATAATTGCCAGCACCTCGGTGGCCCGTTCCACCATGATGGCAACCGAGGACTCCATGATGCCGAGCCGGGTCAGGGCCTGATCAATGTTGCGGTTGAACTGCTCCGTCCGGGCGACAGAGCGTTCGATGTTGACCAGTTCGCTGGCATCGGTGGAGATGCTGGAATACTGCTGCGCACGCTTGCCGCTGGCGATCTCGATCTGCCGTTCGGCGACGCTGCTCTGGGTGCGCATCGTATAGGACAGCGTCAGCTGGTACTGGGCGAAGTCTGCAACGCGAAACATCAGCGGGCTCCCATCCTTAGGTCAGGTTCAGAAGCGTTTCGAGCATTTCATCGACCACCTGTACGACCCGGGCCGAAGCGTTGTAGGCGTTCTGGAAGATGGTCATGTTGGCCAGTTCTTCGTCCATGTTGACCCCGGCCTCCGAGAGAAACTTGGCCTGGAGGTCCTCGAAGAAGAAGGTCTGGAAGTCCAGAGTGTCCTCCGCCGCCGCGGTGGCCGACGCGTTGAACGAGAGGACCACCCCCGCGTAGCCGGAAAAGGTCGTGCTGGTGGACGAGGGGCCGTTGGCAACGCTGTTGTAAGTGAAGTTCTCCCCGAAGGCGTTGGCCAACTGCTGGGCGATCTCGTTGTCGCCGGTCCCCAGGGAGAGGGCCGGAGGCGTGCCGCGCAGCATGCCCCGGGAGAGGTAAGCAGGATCGTCGACAAGCGACTGGCGAACCGCAATGGTGCTGGAGATCCCGGTTTGGCTGCCCTGGTTGGCGGCGGCGGGAATGCCGGTGCTCAGTTCCGGCGTTTCGAACATGTCGTTGAGGCCGAAGAAGTTGGAGAAGCCCAGGTAGGTTTCCTGCGCGGCGTCTCCGTCGGCGTCGAACTGGATGGTCGCGTCGCCGAAGTCGGCGGCCGGCCCGTTGTCGAGAATGGCCAGGCGAAAGCCCGGCTCCATCTTGATCTCCATGCGGTTGGCGTTCCAGGCGGCGGTGCCGTAGCCGGGTGCCGCCGTCAAATGGCCGTTGATCGCAGCGATGATCGCATTGGGCGTGGTGGCGCCGGCGGCGATGGTCAGCGGCGCGCTGACGGCGTTGCCGTTGGCGTCGAGGATGGCAAAGTTGACGTCCGAACCCAATGTCAGCGGGTCGGTCGGTGTGTTGATGACCCTGGTGCCGTACATCGCTGCCGGGTCGGCGGCGCCGGTGCCCTGGCCCATCGGTGTGTTGGCCCCGCGGTTGTGGACGCGGTTCAGGGCATCGCGCATCTGGCCGGCGAGCTGATCGAGCTGCTCTGTCATCGCCGGCAGGACGTTGTCGCGCATGTCGATCAGGGCTTCCAGCTTGCCGCCGCGGATTTCCGTGGTGATGTCGCTGGTCGGCGGCGGCGTGGCGCCGCCGTTCAGATAGATGCCGCTGATGGTCGTCGGGTAAGTCTCGTTGGCCGTCATGAAGGGCGTGACGGTGTAGGAGAGGGCTCCGAAGGAGGTTCCGGAGACCAGCGAACGGCCGGAGGACGTGAACAGCCGGATCTGGCCGAAGGAGTCCGTGAACTCCTGCAGTTCCATGTACTCCGAGATGGTCTTGACCGCCACGTCGCGCCGGTCCTGGAGGTCGCCGACCGGCAGGCCCTTGGTCGTGTTGTTCGCGATCTGGGCGTTGAGATCGGCAATGATTTCCAGCTCGGCGTTGATGATGTCGACCGCGGCATTGATCTCCGCGTCGGCCTGTGTCCGCAGGTTCTGGACGTTGGTGCCCATGTTGTTGAAGTACTGGGCCATCTCGACCGCTTCGTTGACGGCGTCGAAACGGTGGGCCGCCACCTCCGGGCTGTTGGCCACGTTTTCGATCGCAAGCGCGAGGTCGGTGATGGAGTTGCCCAGGGCGTTGTTGTTGCCCAGCGACCCGAACATGGCCTGCATGCGGTTGTAGTAGTCAGCCGTGACTTCTGCGTTGCCGAGCACCGTGGTCTCGGTCATCAGGTCGCGGCGCAGGAACTGATCGATGCGCCTGACGATCTGGGCGGTTTCGACGCCGTTGCCCTGGCCGCCGAGGACCCGGTTCTGCTGCTGGTGAACCTTGCGGGCATAGTCCGGCGTGTTCACGTTGGCCACGTTGCCGGAGGTGACCTGCAAGGCGGTCTGATTCACCTGAAGCCCTGCCAGGGCGCTGGAAAGAGCAATACTCAGCGACATCTTTGGCGTCTCTCTCTTTTGGTCTGCTGCGTGCCTTGGCTGATGTCTAAAGCTGCTGGTCGATCTGCACCGAAACCGGCGGCTGGCTGGTCGTGCGGCTGGCGCCGCCCTTGTTGGAATAGCCGCTCGCTTCGCTCTGGTAGCTTTGCACGGCGTTGACGATGGCCGTGGCGATGCGCTGGTTGGCGGCCCGCGCGGCATTGATGGCGGTTTCGTTCTCCGACATCACGGCGTGCATGCGCTCCATGACGTCGGTCAGCTCTTCGCGCAGGCGCGGGTCGATCAGCTCGGCAAAGGCGGGGTTGCTGCGCAGCGACTCGGTCTGTTTTTCATAGCTCTGGACCAGCGCAAGCTTGTGGTCCTGAAGTTCGCCGAAGTCACGGACCCGCATAGCCCGCAACAGCTCGACCTCGCGACTCATCACGGCCGTCAGGTCTTCGACCAGTTGGATGACCTGGCGCAGTTCCGCCGGCGATGGCGGCTGTGCGTCGGACTGCTGCTCGATCATGACTGCATCTCCTGCATCTTGAGGATTTCGCGCTGCACCGTTTCAGCGATGCCAACGCCACCGGCCTTGGCCACGGCCTTGCCGTACTCCTGAACCATCATCGATCGGTAGATCTCCTCGCCGGAGCCACCGCCGAAAAGGCCGTCGGTCTTCAGATCCTTGAACACCGGCGCCAGCATTTCCGAGATGAAGAGGGCCTCGAATTCCTCGCCGGCCTTCTTCGCCGCGCGCTGGGCCGCCTCCATGGTTTTCCCGGGCATCGTCTGGGCAGACGCGCCGCCTTGGGGCCTCGTGGCCTCCA
The DNA here is from genome assembly GCF_028281305.1 of Pelagibius sp. GTDB lineage: Bacteria > Pseudomonadota > Alphaproteobacteria > Kiloniellales > Kiloniellaceae > Pelagibius. Next base: position 9,756 of record NZ_JANQKD010000011.1, read on the forward strand.
AGCCGGCGGTGAAGGGACTTACGGGAGCCGGCAGCATGGTCAGAGCACCTCGATTTCGGCTTGCAGGGCGCCGGCGGCCTTGATCGCCTGGAGGATAGAAATCATGTCCCGCGGTCCAATGCCGAGGGCGTTCAGCCCGTTGACCAGCTCCTGCAGGCTGACACCGGCGGGCACGACCGCGAGGCGGTTGTCGGCGTCCTCGTCGATCTCAATCTCTGTGCGGTCCACGACTTCGGTGTTGCCGGTATTGGAAAAGGCGTTGGGCTGGCTGACCTGCGGCGTCTCGGTGATACGGATGGTCAGGTTGCCCTGGGCGATCGCCACGGTGCTGATACGCACGTTCTCGCCCATGACGATGATCCCGGAAGCCTCGTCGATGATCACCCGTGCCGGCTGATCCACCCGGATCGGCAGTTGCTCGATATCGGTCATCATGGCGACGGTGTCGCCGTTGTAGCGTGAGGGTATCGACACCCGCACCGTCATCGGATCGAGGGAGCGGGCAGCGGTCTCACCGGCGAAGCTGTTGATCGCCTCGGCGATGCGGCGCGCGGTCGTGAGATCGGGATTGCGCAGAGCAAGCTTGATGGAGCGCATCTGCTCCATCTCGAAGCCCAGTTCGCGCTCGACGATGGCTCCGTTAGCGATGCGTCCCGCCGTGGGGACGCCGCGTACGATGGTCTCGCCGTTGCCCGCGGCGCTGAAGCCGGCCACCGCGATGCCGCCCTGGGCGACGGCGTAGACTTCGCCGTCTGCGGCCAGCAGCGGCGTGACGAGGAGGGTGCCGCCCAGGAGGCTCTCGGAATCACCGATGGCGGAAACATGAATGTCGATGCGTGTGCCCTGACGGGCAAAAGGCGGCAGATTCGCCGTCACCATCACCGCCGCGACGTTATCGGTATCGAGATCGTCGTCCCGGGCGTTTACACCCATGCGTTGCAGCATGCCGATCAGGCTCTCACGGGTGAAGACGGCGCTGTCCAGGTTGTCGCCGGTGCCGTTGAGGCCGACCACCAAGCCGTAGCCCACAAGCTGGTTGTCGCGGATTCCTTCGAAGTCCACCAGATCCTTGATCCGCGACTGTGCCTGGGCCCCGGTAACGCCCGCAACCAGCAGAACGCAGACCGCCAGGCCGAGGCACCGCAGCATCCGTGCGGCAGCGCTGGCCGGCTGGGTCTTCGGCGACCGGGTCCCGTACAGGAGCGGGGACAGGAGCAGGGACAGGACTGGCTTCATCAGGTCGATCCGCGTCATGGGTTCTTTGTTCGGTCTAGGGAATGCGAATGCCGTGCCAACTGCCGGCCCCCTGGGATGCCGCCGGAAAATGGCGGAATTCCTGGGTTCTGCACCGCCGGCAGCGCGATGAGGCTGGCCGCCCGGCAAAAAGTGGACACCCTGGCCTGGGAAAATATTGCCGGTTTTTCAGTGGGTTAACCCGTTGTTAACCGCACCGGCGCAGTGTCGCAGCAGGATCAGCCAGTGTTGGACAGGCCATGAAGATTGACCGCCTCTCGGGGCCCCGCAGCGCGGCAAAGCGCAAAAGCACCGGCACCACTTCCGCCAGCGAGGGCGGCTTTGCCCGGGCCCTTGAGGGCTCCGCGCAGGAGGCCAGTGGGACCAGCGGCGGCGGGCCCGTTCAGGCGGTCAACGCGCTTCTCGCGATTCAGGAGGTATCGGACGCCACAGCAGGGCCCAGCCGCGGCCGGCGCCGGGCGGAAGATATTCTCGACCAGCTGGAAGACCTGCGCCTCGCGCTGATGTTCGGCGAGGTTCCGATAGCCCAACTGGAGCAGCTTGGCACCCTGCTGGCGCAGCGGGAAGGGGCGATCGAGGACCCAAAACTGGCTGAAATCGTTAACGAAATCGAGATCCGCGCGGCGGTCGAACTGGCCAAGCGCGGGCGCTGACCGCTTGGCGGGAAACCGCAAGAAAGCAGTGGTCGACGGCCCCCTGCCGGGACGTCCCGCCACAAGAAGATTTGATGCCTTCAAAGGCTTGCCGGGCAAGGCAAATTCCATATACTCCCGGCGCGATTTGGTACTCATTAACGGGACCAGGGATGACTGTAAAGCTGCCGAAGAATTATCGTCCCAGCGAGGGCGAGACGTTCATGAACCCGAAAATGCGTGAGTATTTCCGTCAGAAACTGCTGGCCTGGAAGGATGAACTGCAGCGCGAATCCGGCGAGACGTTGCAGCACCTGCAGGAAGTCTCTTTACACGAACCCGATATTGCCGACCGCGCCTCTCTGGAAACCGATCGTTCGCTGGAACTGCGGACACGCGACCGGGAGCGCAAACTGATCTCCAAGATCGATGCTGCACTGCGCCGCATCGAGGAAGACTCCTATGGCTATTGCGAGGAGACCGGCGAGCCGATCTCGCTGCGGCGCCTGGAAGCCCGTCCGATCGCGACCTTGTCCATCGAGTCTCAGGAGCGCCACGAACGCATGGAGCGGACCCATCGAGACGACTGAGGTCGCTGGCCGCTGAGGCGAAGTCAAAAGGGCCGCGTCGCTGACGCGGCCCTTTTTCTTTCAGCACCGCCGGTGTCACTCCGGCGTTGCGGCACCGGAAACCGGTGGTTTGCAGCCGTCGCCGAAGTTCGAGTGGCCATGGCCCGTCGAGGGCGTTGGACCCGCGGGTCTGGGGGCCACCGCCAGGACGAAGGGGTGGGAAACGGCCTCCTGTTTCGGGCAGCTGTTGTCGCGCACCCCAACCCGTCCGGTAACATGCCAACTGCCGCTGAGGGCATTGTAGCGGGCACCTGAGAAGTGGACCGTGCCCGTTGCTGTCGTTCGACGCCCGAAGTAGACCGCCACCAACACCTCTTTCGTGAAGTCGACCTGGGCCAGCGTCGAACGCAACTGGTTCTCGGTGAGCGCACGAGACAGCCAGGAAGCGCGGGCCTGGTCTTCTTTCGCAAATGTACGGCTTCCTGATCTTGCGGGACCATTGAGGCCAGTGAAGACTTGTTTCACGCCATCCTCCAACTCGGGAGGAAGACCGGCGAGAACCGACTGCTTGCCGGACAGCGCACGCTGATGGCTGCCTACCTCTCGTGCGATCCTGCTCATCTCCCGATAGAGGACGGTGAAGCGCGCAAAGTCCTCTGACTTCGCCGGAATGCCGCCGGGGTGACGCGACTGGATTTCCTTGGCTTCCCGCTCGAGGGTGGCGTAGCGCGGATTGACGGCCAGTGCGGCGTAGTCCTTGAGCTGCGCAAGCCTGTGCTCTGTGGTCTCCCGCGCGACCTCGGCATAGAGAGCATGGCGTTCGCTGGACCTGTACTCCCAACCGGGGTTGTAGCCCGGGTGAAACTCAGGGTTCCAGCTCTCCAGCTGCTGGAAGACCTGCGCTACAGCAGCCTGATCGCTGTACAACCGCCGGGGACCGGCCCCGCCCAGTCTTTGATAGATGACGCGATAGAGCTCAGCCACCGCAAGCTGGTCCTTATCGCCGAGTGGCTGCAGGAGCCGCATGTCTGTCTGACTGCGGATCTGGCCGGCGATCTGCAGAAACAGGGCATCGAACTCTCTGCCCTGCTCGGCACAGTCTGCTGCGGAGCTGAAAAGCTGAGGCCCGTTCAGTCTCTCCGATTCTTTGACCGCGGCGTTGCAGGGGATCAAAGCGTCATCCCAAAGGCCGCCCTGCCGCACGTCAGCTTGTGCGCAGAAGCCGGCAAGCCCGATCAACACTGCAAGAACCAGGGCGGCGGGGTTCCGGCGAGCGGCCATGAGGTTTCTCCCAAGGGTTGAGATCCTCGCAGTCTTGCTTGGCACAGCGGATAATGGAACAGGAAAAGGGGGCCGCGCCAGGACGCGGCCCCCTTTGTTGCGATCTGCGCAGTCGGTGCGAGGACAGGCAGCTATCAGAACGGCCAGATGATGTCGAAGACCTGCTGGCCGTAGCGCGGCTGCTGGACGTCCGAGATCTGACCACGGCCGCCGTAGGCGATGCGCGCCTCGGCGATCTGATCGTAGCCGATGGTGTTCTGCGAGGTGATGTCCTCCGGCCGGATGATGCCCGCCACCTGCAGTTCGCGCTTTTCGAAGTTGACCCGGACCTCCTGGCGGCCGGCCAGAACCAGGTTGCCGTTGGGCAGCACCTGGGTGATCAATGCGGCGACACGCAGGTTGATCGACTCGGTGCGGTTGACCCCGCCGCTGCCTTCGGAGGAGGAGGTGCTGTCGAGGTCGACCAGATCGGTCGGATCGACGGCTTCCGGCAGGATGTCGGCGAGGCTGGCCTCATAGCCCAGGAAGGCGCTGGCAGAGGAGTCCTCGGCGTTGGTGCGGCTTCGGGTCGTCGTGTTGTTGATCGCCGCGTTGTCCTGGATCTCGATGATCACGGTCAGGATGTCGCCCACGGTCCCCGCCCGCTGGTCCTTTAGAAAGGCGCGTGACCCCGGGCGCCAGAGCGAGTTGGGCTGGCGTTCCACCTCAATCGGTGCCGGCATCGGCAGGGAGACCGCATCAGGTCCGGCCAACGGCGCCGGGCTTTCGATGGCCGAGAGCTGCGGTTCTTCGCCGACTTCGGACAGCCGGGTCAGCATGTTGCAGGCGCTGAGCGACAGGCCGGCCAGGCCGAGCAGCAAGGCGCGGCCCAACAGCGCGGCAAGGCCCCGTCGGCGGGTGTTGGGGTTGGAGATCATGCTCTGCGCTCCCGTCAATTGCTCTGCGCGGTGGCCGCGGGGGTGACGACGACGTTCCCGGTGTCGATCACCACGGCGTTCACCACGCTGTTGGATTTGGTGTTCATGACCCTGACAACGTCGCCCTGGGCGCCGTTCTCCAGGGCGCGGCCCTGTACCGTGAGCTGCATGCGCTGGGTCTGAAGGCGGATCGTCACCAGGCTGTTCTTGGCAACGACCACGGGCGTCTGCAGGTCGGTGGTGCGGATCAGTTGTTGCGAGCGGATCGGCCGGCGCGGGCTCATGCCGAGCAGCGAGTCCTGGGAGCTGACCGTGCCGCGGGTCAGCCGATTCACAGGCATCGAGATCCACTCGATGTCGCTGGTCCGGATGACGTCACCCGGCCGAAGGTCGCGGCGCAGCACCGGGACGTCCGTCAGCATCACGGCCCGCCCGGTCACCGAAGCGCGGGCCACGGGCTCGCCATTGGCCGGCGCGATCACATGGGCAATGAAACGCCCGCTGGCGGAATCCAGCGACAGCCCGGTCACGGCGATGCTCGGGTCATCGGAACTGGGCAGTTGAAGCTCCAGGCTGGGGTTGTCCAGCGCCAGCTCCAACTGGCCGCTGAGACCGCGGTCGGCAAGGGCCACGCGCAGGGCCGTCTCGATCTGCTCGGTGCCGATGCGGTGGCTGGCGCGCCGCAGCGTGATGCGGTCGTAGCGCGAGCGTGGCTGCCAGTTGAGATCGTGAGCCCGGGCCACGGCCAGCAGCCAGCGTGCACCGATGTCCACCGTCGCGCCCGGGCTGGGTGCCCGGGCGACCGGGGTTTCCGCCAGCGCAGGCTCGGCGATGCCCTCGAAGAGGTCGCCCAGGCGCACCACCCGGTCGTGGATCATGGCCTCGACCTTGAGGGTGACCAGGTCTGCGACCGCATCTTCTGCAGCCCCATGTTCTGAGATAGGGGCCCGATCGGCCGCCCGGCTTTCGGGTACGGCCAGGATGGCCAGGGCGGCGAAAGCCGCCCAGAGGGCCTTGATCCGGAACGATTTGAATGGATGCCTATGCATCATGCTCTCCCGCCCTAGCGGAGCTGCGTCACGCTGCGCATCATCTCGTCGGACGACTCGATGACTTTCGAGTTCATCTCGTAGGCGCGCTGCGCGGTGATCAGATTGGTGATCTCGGCGACCACGTTGACGTTTGAGGTCTCAAGAGCCCCCTGGATGATCCTGCCGAAGCCGGCCGAGCCGGGGGTTGCCACCGTCGCCTGGCCCGAGGCCGCGGTTTCCAGCAGCAGGTTGTTGCCGATCGCATCCAGCCCGGCCTCATTGGCGAAGTTGGCGAGCTCGAGCTGTCCGACCCTCTGCGGCGCCGTCTGGCCGTCCAGGTCTACGTAGACCTCGCCGCTTTCGTTGATGGTGATCGACTGAGCGTCTTCGGGAACCGTAATGCCGGGCTGTACCACGTAGCCGTCGGCGGTCACGATGTCGCCGTCAGGGCTGAGCTGCAGGGAGCCGGCCCTGGTGTAGGCCGTCTCGCCGCTCGGCAGTTCCACCATCATCAGGCCGCGGCCGTTCACCGCCAGGTCCAGGGGGTTCTCGGTCTGCAGGATGTTGCCCTGGCCCGAAAGGCGGTAGATCGCCGCCGACTTGACGCCGAGGCCCAGCTGGACACCGGTCGGAACGATGGTGCCGGCATCCGAGGAGGCCGCCCCGACGCGGCGCAGGTTCTGATACAGCAGATCCTGGAATTCCGCGCGCTGGCGCTTGAAGCCGGTGGTGTTCATGTTGGCGATGTTGTTGGAGATGACCTCGACGTTCAGCTGCTGGGCCAGCATGCCGGTCGCGCCAATGTTCAGAGATCTCATGGCTTGTTCCTCTCCTATGCCCGTGCCGGGCTGCCAAGCGCCTGAATGGCGCGGCGCATGCGTTCGTGTTCGTCGTTGACCATGCGGCCGGTCGAGCTGTAGCTGCGCACGGTCTGGATCATCTTCGTCAGCTCGACGATGCCGGCCACGTTGGATCCCTCGATCATGCCTTGGACCACTTCCGAGCCCTCGGCTGCCAGGGCTTCCTGTCCGTCGGCGTCGTAGAGACCGTTGGCCAGCTTGACCAGGCTCTGCTGGTCTTCAAAGCGGACGAGGCGGATCTTGCCGACCGGCCCCTGGTCGGAGGAGACGGTGCCGTCGCGGGTGATGCTCACATCGCTCGTGTTGGGCGGCAGGACGAGGGGATTGCCGCCCTCGCCGAGAACCTTGTCGCCGGCGGCGGTGACCAGTTCGCCCTGGGCATTCAGGTGAAAGCTGCCGTTGCGCGTGTAGCGCGGGCCGAGCGGCGTCTCGATCTCATAGTAGCCGTCACCGGAAATCGCCGTGTCCAGCGGGTTGTCGGTGGCGGTCAGGTTTCCTTCGGTGAGATTGCGGACCAGGGCGATATCCTGGACGAAGCTCATCTTCTCGCCGGAGCCCGTGGACTCCAGGTGCTCGACGAAAAGCATGCTTTCGCCCTTGTAGGCGTTGGTGTTGAGGTTCGCCATGTTGTTGGCGATCACACTCATTTCCCGCCTCAGGACCATTTGGCGCGACAGCGCGATGTAACCGGCGTTTTCCATGTTCTTACCTGACACTCGTTGGGCAGTTGCGTTTGGGCAGTCGGTCGGCCGCAAGGGCCGTCGCCAGAACAGAAGCAAGCCCTGTGCCAGTCTCATAATTAAGCAATTTCAATAGGTTAAATGTCTTAACCGTGTTGGACCCGGTGCTCTTGCGCGGGCTCTTGGCAGGGCTTGCCCGGCAGATCTTGCCCGCGCCCCGATCCACTGGAATTGCCCGGAAACCAGCGCCTTTCAACCAAGTCTTAACCAACCATCCGTAGGCTCTTGGCAGTCGAAAACTCAAGATAACTGAATAGGTTGACCGCGATGGCCGATCAGGCTGCAACTTCGGACGCCGGTGATGTCGAGATCGAAGCCACCCCGAAAGGGGGCTTGAACGGCAAAAAGCTCGTTCTCTTCATCATTCTGCCGATCCTGCTGCTCATTGGCGCGGTCGCCGGCGCCTACTTCTCGGGGCTTCTGGACTCGCTTCTCGGCAAGGCGCCAGAGCCGGTGGTCGAGGAAGAGGTCGCGCCGGTCGAGAGCAAGGCGGTCTTCTACGATCTGCCGGAGATGCTGGTGAACCTCAATTCCAGCGGACGCAAGACGAACTACCTGAAGATCTCCATCAGCCTGGAACTGGCGCGCGAGGCCGACCGGGCTGCGATCGGCACCGTGCTGCCGCGCATCGTGGACAACTTCCAGGTTTACCTGCGCGAACTGCGTATCGAGGACCTCCGCGGCTCGGCGGGTCTGCAGCGTCTGCGCGAGGAGCTGCTGATCCGTGTGAACACGGCGGCACAGCCCATTCAGGTCCGCGACGTACTGTTCAAGGAGATGCTGGTTCAGTAACCGCAGCGCGTTGTGCTGCGGTCGATGAGACCCTACGACGAGGAAGTCTGAGGTAGATGGCCGACGAAGAAGCGATGATGGCGGAGTGGGAGGCCATGGCCGAGGAGGGCGAGGCCGAGGCCGACGTCGACGCCTCCGAAGAAGCCGCTCCGGCCGGTTCCACGCGGGTCCTCGATCAGAGCGAAATCGACAGTCTGCTGGGCGTTGCCGGTGCCGGTGACGACGAGGGCGAAGAATCCGGCATCCAGGCTATCCTCAACTCGGCCCTGGTCTCCTACGAGCGCCTGCCGATGCTGGAGGTGGTCTTCGACCGCCTGGTGCGCATGATGTCGACTTCGCTGCGCAACTTCACCTCCGACAACGTCGAGGTCAGCCTCGACAACATCACCTCGGCGCGCTTCGGCGACCACATGAACTCCATCCCTCTGCCGGCCATGCTCTCCGTGTTCAAGGCCGAGGAGTGGGACAACTACGGCCTGATGACCGTCGACAGCGCGCTGATCTACTCCATTGTCGACGTGCTGCTGGGCGGTCGGCGCGGAACGGCGGCGATGCGGATCGAGGGGCGACCCTACACGACCATCGAACGCAACCTCGTCGAGCGGATGGTTCATGTCGTGCTGGCCGATCTCTCGGCCGCCTTCGACCCGCTTTCGCCGGTTACCTTCCGTTTCGACCGGCTGGAGACCAATCCGCGCTTTGCCACCATCGCCCGGCCGGCCAACGCCGTCATCGTCGTCACGCTGCGAGTGGACATGGAAGACCGCGGCGGCCTGATCGAGCTTCTCATCCCCTACGCCACGCTGGAGCCGGTGCGCGAACTGCTGCTGCAGATGTTCATGGGCGAGAAGTTCGGCCGGGACTCGATCTGGGAAGGCCACCTGACTGCGGAGCTCTGGCAGACCGACATCAGCATCGATGCCGTGCTGGACCAGGTGGAGATGCCGTTGGGCCAGGTCCTGGAATGGATCGAAGGCAGTCAGCTGGAGCTGAACTGCACCCCGAATTCGAAGATTGAACTGCGCTGCGGCGACGTTTCCATGTTCAAGGGCCGCATGGGTCGGCGCAGCGGCCATATCGCAGTTCAGGTCGCTGACAAGATCGTGCGCGAGGGAGACTCCTAAATGACTTGGCTGCAGGACTACGGTCTTGTTTTTGATGTTGCGATCTGTGTCTTGCTGGTCACGACCATTGGCTATGCCATGGTGCTGAACCGCAAGCTGACCGAGCTGCGGCGTGCGCGCGGCGATATGGAAAAGCTGTTCGGCGAATTCTCCGCCGCGACCGGCCGCGCCGAGGGCGGACTGCAGGCGCTCAAGGAGCGCAGCGTCGAGGCCGGTGACGGCTTGGCCCGACGGGTCGATGATGCCTGCCGCCTGGCCGACGAGATGGCCTTTCTGGTCAAGAAAGGCCACGAGATCGCCGACAGGCTGGAGGTCTCCATCGCCGAGTCCCGCAAGGCGGAGCGGGAGGCCAATGGCGCCGTTGGCAGCCTGTCGAAGCAGCGGCTGCACCGCGCGCCGATGGACATCACCAAGATGGACAAGAAGCCCTCGGACGAGCCCCAGGCGCCGCCGCCGGCCGCATCGGGCAAACCGGTCGGTGGGCCGGTCAATGGAATCGCGAAGTTGGCGAAGAAGCGTCTCTCGCGCTCAGACAGCGAGCTGATGCGCACGCTTCAGGCGATGCGCTAGAAACCCTCTCGAGTTCAGGAATCGGCGATGCGTTTCAGGCTTCTGCCTCTGTTCATTCTGGTCGCTTGCCTTGCCATGACCGCCAAGCTGGCGGGCATTTGGCAGGATATCGGCGGTTCGCAGCCGGCCCTGGCGCAGGAGACCGCGGCGGGCGAACCGCCCCAGGCTGCCTCTCAGGCCGCGCCTGCGGCAGCCGGCGAGCCTGCTGCGTCTGCGGATGCCGCCACCGAGACGGCGGAAGTGCCCGCTGATCCGGTGCCGCCGGGTCAGATCACCGATCTTTCTGCCGATGTTTTCGACCTGACGGACGAAGAACTGGGGCTGCTGCAGTCGCTGTCCCAGCGCCGCGAGGAACTGGAACAGCGGGCCCGCGAGGTTGACGAGCGGGAAGTGTTGCTGAAGGCCGCGGAGCAGCGGATCGAACAGAAGATTCGTGAGCTCGAGGGGCTGCAGGAGTCGATCGAGGCACTCCTCGTCGAGCATGACGAGCAGACCGAGGCGCAGATGAAGAGCCTGGTCAAGATCTACGAGAGCATGAAGCCGAAGCAGGCCGCCCGGATCTTCGAGGAACTGGACATGGAAGTTCTGCTGGAGGTGGTCGAGCGGATGAAGGAGCGCAAGTCCGCACCGATCCTCGCGCAGATGAACCCGCAGCGCGCCAAAGCCGTCACGCTGGAACTGGCGCAGCGCCGCGAGCTGCCGGTTCCGCGCGAATAGCTGAAAATCAAGCCTTTTCAGCCTCTTTTACTGACTGTTAACGCCGATTCATTAGCTTTCCCCTCAGACCGTTTCGCACCTTCTGCGGGCCAGAATTCACGGGAGTTTGAGATGTCGACAGTCGACATGAGCATGCCGATCCTGATCGTGGACGATTACAAGACCATGCTGCGGATCATCAGGAACCTGCTGAAGCAGCTGGGTTTCAACAACGTCGATGAAGCCACCGACGGCAGCGCCGCGCTGCAGAAGCTGCGGGACAAGGAATACCACCTGGTGATTTCCGACTGGAACATGGAACCGATGAGCGGCATGCAGCTTCTGACCGAGGTGCGCGCCGATACCAAGCTGAAAGAACTGCCTTTCATCATGATCACGGCGGAAAGCAAGACGGAAAACGTGATCGCCGCCAAGGAGGCGGGTGTCAGCAACTACATCGTCAAGCCGTTCAATGCGGCGACGCTGAAGACCAAGCTCTCGGCTGTCCTCGGCAACTTCTAAGCACCCTGTATTCTTAGGTAAGGAGCCGCATTATGGCTGTTGCGGCGGTCAAAGAGAAAATCGCAGCGCAGCTCCTGGAGCTGCGGAAATCTGAGGGTGCGGTGGCACCTGAAGAAATTGTGGCCATTGTCGAGTCGATCGTTGAGACGATCGAGGGCGACATGTCCGCTGTCAGCCTGAAGGTCTATGCGGACATTGAGGCCTTGGCGCGCTACATCGACACCGCGCGCAGCGAGATTGCCGATCTCCGCCCGGACGACATCAACGCAGAGCACCTGCCCGCTGCCACGGACGAACTGACAGCCATCGTCGGCGCGACTGAGCAGGCCACCCACACGATCTTCGAGGCGGTCGAGGCAATCGAGGAACTGGCCGAGAAGATGCCGCAGGAAGTGGCCGACCAGGTCTCCGCGGCGGTGACGTCGATCTATGAGGCCTGCGGTTTTCAGGACATCACCGGCCAGCGGATCACGAAGGTGGTCACGGCCCTGCAGAAGGTCGAGTCCAAGGTCGATGCGCTGCTGCACGCCTTCGGCGACGAGACCTTCGCGGGTGAGCGGCCCAAGCAGCCGGAGAAGAAGACCACCGCGCCCAGCGGCGCGCCGGCGCGCCCGGACGAGGATCTCATGAACGGTCCGCAGCTTCCTGACGAGGCGATCAGCCAGGACGACATCGACGCACTCTTCGGGTGATCCCCGATGGCAGGTCTGCAGCACGATCCAGGCCGGGGGCAAAGCAACAGCCACATCATGGGCCTTCTCAGTTTGAAGGTGCTGCTGCTGGCTTTCTTCATTCTCTTGAATGCACTTGCAGAGTTTGAGACGGAGCGCAGCACCGCGGTGCTCGACAGCGTGCGCGAGGCCTTTCGCGGCGTGGTGCCGGCGCACGAGAGCATCAGCGAGGAGATTGCCGCCCTGGAAGTGCTGGAGGGCGCCGAAGACATCACGGAGGCGCTGGGACGGCTTTTTGACGACAGCCTGCCCGTTGTCGAGCGTGAGGCCCCTGGCGGCAGTCGCAATCTTCAGGTCGACATTCCAAGCGAAGATCTGTTCGCGCCGGGCAGCATCGTGATCAACGGCGAGGGGCTGGATCTGCTGATGGCCATCGCCTCGGTCCTCGACGATGCGCGCTTTGCGGATCAGGCCTACCGGCTTGATGTCCTATACGGTGTGAGCGGCGCCGGGGAGGAGCTTGGCAGCCGGCTGCTGGCCGTCCGCCGCGCCGGAGCGATGGTGCAAGCCCTGGAGAGCGAGGCGGTGCCGGCGGACCGACTGTCGGCGGGCTTGCTGCCGTCCTTTGCCGGCCAGGTGCGCCTCCACTTTATCCTGCCGGCGCCCGAAGATGCCGCTGCCGCTCCGGCGGTCGAAGGCGAATGACATCATGGCGCGCAAAGACACCAAAGCAAAGGACAAGGGCCGGGGCTGGCAGGGCCTGACCTTCGCAGTGCCGGTCTACCGGGGGCGCCCCGACGACGGCGGCCAAGCCTGGCTCCTGACGTTCACCGATCTGACGGCATTGCTGCTGACCTTTTTCGTACTGCTTTACTCGATGTCGACCATCAACAGCGATGACTGGCAGAACCTCATCGACGCGCTCTCGCCGAAGCTGCCCAGCGTTCAGGAAGTGACAGTGGCCCTGCCCAGCCAGGACAAGGATGCCGAGGCGATCGACCGCACGCCCGGTACCGACCTCAGCTATCTTGCCAGTCTCCTGAAGGACCAGGTGACGGAAGACCCCGTCTTGACGCGGGCGGACATCAGGCGCGAGGGCGAGCGCATTGTCTTCGCCCTGCCGGGCGACCTGCTGTTCGCGTCCGGCTCCATAGAACTGAGCGACCAGGGCAAGGCCGCGATCTTTGCGCTGAGCGGTGTCCTGCGCAATCTGCGCAACGTGGTCGAGATCGCCGGCTATGCCGATCCGCTGCGGCCCCGCCGGACCTTCGCAAGCAACTGGGAGCTCTCGCTGGCCCGGGCCACGACCCTCGCCGACATGATCACCACCGCCGGCTACAAGGGCGAGATCCTGGTGCGCGGCTACGGTCACGCCCGCTACGAACCGCCGGCGCAAGCCGGCGACCAGGCCGCGCGTATGGCCGAAGCCCGGCGCGTCGAGATCATCATCCACGCCTATGCGTCGGAGCGCCGCTGATCATGCGCTGGCTGCCGTCCCTCTGTCTGGTCTTCGCGCTTCTGCTGCTTCTGCCGCTTCCGGCTTCGGCCCAGGCGGCCGAGGAGATCACCCTGCGCGGCGGCCTGCACCCGGGTTATGGCCGGCTTGTCTTCGACTGGCCGCGCACCATCGACTACGAGGTCCGCATCGCCGAGGGCAAGCTGATCGTGAGCTTTGCCGAAGAGGCGGCCTTTGCCGGCAGCGTGGTGACGCGCGGACTGCGCGGCTATGCCGCTGCGCCCGATGTTGCCAAGGACGGCCGATCGCTCAGTTTCGATCTCAACGGCGACGTGGACCTCAAGCACTTTCGCCTGGGGTCGAAGGTGGTGATCGACCTGCGCCCGGCTGCGGTTGCCGCCAGGCCTGACGAAGGCGGTGAGGACCGCGCCGTGCCTGCACAGGGCGAGGCAGCGGCGGATCTGCCGCAGGTAAGGGTGCGCGGTGGCCGCCATGCCGACTACAGCCGCCTTGTCTTCGACTGGCCGGAGCCTGTCGAAAGCCGCGTGGAGGAGAGTGCGGACGCGGTGCGCCTTCGCTTTGAGAGGCCGGCACGCTTCGACATCTCGGCGGTGCGGCCGGAGGGTCTGCCCCAGGTGGCCGGCCTGACCGTGACGGAGACCGGCGTTACGGTGGCCTTGCCGCGCCCCTCGCGCGTGAAGCTCACCCGCAGCGGCAGCAAGACGGTTCTGGACATCTATGCCGCCGCCGGTCCGCAAGCCGCCAAGGACGGATCTGAGCCGAATCCGGCTGAGCGCGGGCAGATTCCAAAGAATGCGCCCGCAGCTTCAGCAGGTGTTGTCGATCTGAGCCCGCGCCCTGCCGAGACACCTCCCTCCGCCGCGCCGGCCGGGGAGGCCCCGACGTCGCTGGTGCCGGAATCCATGGGCGGGGCGGCTCAGGCGGCGCCCCGGGCGGCCGCTGGAGATCGGGCGCCGGAGAGCCCGAAAGCACCGGCATCGGCAGCCTCCGAGGGCGCAGAGAAGACGGCAGCCGGCCAGAAGGCCGCTGCCGAACCGGAGCAGGGGGATGCCGCTGCATCCGGCGCCGCGGACTTTGTCGCTGCGGCGACCGCGCGGACCAGGCCCATCGACGATGCGGCACGCGGACGCCTCCGGATCGATCTGGAGCCGGTGCTGACCTTCGAAAGCTCTTCGGCCCAGGGCCCCACGGCGGACCGCTTCGTTCCGGTCGTGCTGACGTTCTCCTGGGATCGCCCCACGGCAGCCGCGGCCTTTCGCAGGGGACCGAACCTCTGGCTGCTGTTCGACCGGCCGCCGCCAAGGAACCTGGTCAAGAGCCTCGCTGCCGGAGCGCCCCACCTGGGACCGGTCCGACTGATCGAGGACGGCGAGGCGACCGTCATTGTCATCGGTGCACTGCCGACAGTGGCGCCGCGCCTGACCCGCGAAGAGAACAGCTGGCAGGTTGATCTGCGCCCGCGCAACGCCCTGCCGCAGAAGGCGCTGGCAGCGCCGGTGGTGGAAAAGGGCGACTACGCCCGGGTCCGCTTCCCGCTCTCGGGCGCACGGCGGGGCTACTGGGTGACCGACCCCGATGCCGGCGACCGCATGGTCGTCGTTCCGACCCGTGGTGCGGGAATGGGGCTGGCGCTCGGCTACACCTATCCTCAGTTTCGCAGCCTGCCGAGCCAGCAGGGTGTGGTGTTGCAGCCGCTCACCTCCAGCCTGGAAGTTGCTGTCGTGCGGACCGGTGTGCTCGTCCGCGATGCGAACGGGCTGCTGGTCTCCGGTCGCGAGCAGCGCCGGCGCCCCGGTACGCCGGGAAGTGCTGTCGAAAGCCGACGCCTTTTCGATCTCGAGGCCTGGCGGCGCGGCAGCCTGGATGACTTCCAGCAGATCCGCGGCGATCTGATGCGCGCTATGGTCGGTGCGGACCGGGAACGCCTGGGTATCTTGCGCACCGATCTCGCCCGATTCTACTTCGCCCATGGCTTCGACAGCGAGGCTCTGGGGTCGCTTCGGGTGATCGATGAGGAGCATCCGCGGCTGGCGCAGGACCCGGTGCATCGCCTGATGCAGGCGGCCAGCCAGTGGCTGATCCAGGACTATCGCTCCGCAGCGGCCGGGCTGGCCGATGCGTCCCTGGCCGGTGAGCGCGAGGCGCTTTTGTGGCAGGCAGCCTTGGCGAGTGCGGCGGAGGACTGGGAAGCCGCGGCCAACGCCTTTGCCCTGACCGACGATCTGATCGACAGCTATGCACCGCAGGTGCGCCTGCGTCTGCGCCTGGCGGCCGCGGAAGCCTTCTTGAAAGCAGGCGACGACGGCGCCGCCTCCCTGCAGATCGGTGCCTTGCGGCGCGACGATCTCGGTCCGCGGGAAGAGGCGCAGATCAACGTAATCCAAGGTGCCATCCAGCTTCAGCGCGGGAACCCGGAAGAAGCACGCAGCCTCTGGAGTTCGGTGCGCGACAGCCGCCACCGCTCGTCGCAGGCGCGGGCGCGGTTGGCGCTGATCGATCTCGGGCTCGAGGATGGCTCGCTTTCGGCACAGGCGGCCATCGAGGAGTTGGAGCGTCTGCGCTTTGCGTGGCGCGGTGATCAGTTCGAGTTCGTGCTGCTGCGCCGGCTGGCCGATCTCTATGCCGGCCAGAACCGGCACCGCGAGGCCCTGCACGCCTTGCGGCAGGCGGTGACCAGCTTCCCCGACAGCCCCGGCGCGCGTGCGTCCGCACAGCGCATGCGGGAGATCTTCGCCGACATCTACCGCGGTCCCGGCGATCCGGCGGTGCCGCCCCTGCGGGCTCTGGCCCTCTATCAGGAGTTCCGGGAACTGACGCCGGCAGGTCCCGCCGGGGACCGGATTATTGCGGCTCTCGCCGACCGTCTGGTCGAGGTCGATCTTCTGGACCGGGCCGCCGAGCTCCTGGACGGGCAGGTCCGATACCGCCTGGAGGGCGAGGACAAGGCGCGGATCGGTGCGCGCCTGGCTTTGGTGCATCTTCTGGACCGCAAGCCGGAGGCGAGTCTGGCGGCGCTGGACGCCAGCGACATCGAAGCCCCCGGCGAGGAGTTGAGGCTGCAGCGCCAGCAATTGCGGGCGCGGGCCTTCGCCGAGCTGGACCGCGCCGAAGAGGCGCTGAAGATGCTGGCAGGCGATGAAAGTCTGGATGCGGAGACCTTGCGGGCCGACATTCACTGGCGCCTGCGGCGCTGGCCGGAGGCCGTCTCGTCACTGTCCAACCTCATCCCGCTGCTGCCGCCGCGGCGCCCCATGACCGTCGATGAGAGCCAGCTCGTGGTTAACCTCGCCGTTGCCCTGATGCTTTCCAATCAGGCCGTCGAGTTGGAGGACCTGGACCGGCGCTACGGCGCGGCCATGGCCGAGGGCCCGCACAGCGACACCTTCACACTGCTGGTCGGCGATGGCGAGAAGGCGGCCATCACCTCCATCGCCGACGAACTCAGCAAGGTCGGTCGGGCCCAGGACTTCATGGCCAATTACCGCGAGCGCATCCGCGACGGCGAACTCAGCCAGGTGAACTGACCGCGAAGGGATCTAGGGCTCGGGCCGCAGGCTTCTGAACCCGCCCTCGCTCCAGACCACCGCCTCGTAGCAGCGCCGAAGATTGGTGCCGCCGCAGTCGCTTCCATGGACTGCCAGAAGCAGAACCGGCTGGCCGTTCCAGTCGACAATCCGCCAGGCTTTGGCAAGGAACGTCCGCGCGGCTCCGTCGGCCACGACGGTGATCGTGCAGCCGCCGGTCCCGCAGAACAGCGATGCGGCCGAGGAGCAGGTGAAGGCCCGGCTGTCGATGATCTCCTCCGGTTGGCCGTCGCCTGTCAGGTCCGCCTGGACGACCGCGTCTTCCCCCAGTGTTAGCGCACCGTTTTCGAAGGACCGGCAGTCGTCCCGGGCCTGCGCAATGATGCGCTCGGCGGTTTCGGCGGCAAGGGCCGGCGCCGGAAGCCAGAAAACCGCGCTGATGAGAAGGATTCTCAGCCTTTGCATGTCCGTTCCCCAATCCGTCGGCAGGCGCTCTTGAAGATAAGGCAGCCTGACCGGCGGACCAGGGCGAAGGATCAGTCAGCCGCCGTAGCTCTGGACCAGGCTGCCGGCGACCATGTACCAGCCGTCCACCAACACGAAGAAGATCAACTTGAAGGGCAGGGAGATCATCACCGGCGGCAGCATCATCATGCCCATGGACATGAGGATGGAGGCCACCACCATGTCGATGATAAGGAAGGGCAGGAAGAGGAGGAACCCGATCTCGAAGGCACGGCGCAGTTCGCTGATCATGAAGGCCGGGATAAGCGCGCGCATGGGCGTCGCCTCGGGATCCTCCACCGCCTCGGTATCGGTCAGGTCGAGGAACAGCTGCAGGTCCGATTCGCGGACGTGGCGCAGCATGAAGTCGCGCACCGGCGCCTGGGCGCGGTCCAGCGCCTCGAACTCCGTGATCTCCTCGGCGATGAGCGGCTCCAGAGCCTCGTCGTAGACCGCCTCCAGGGTCGGCATCATCACAAAGGCGGTGAGGAACAGCGCCAGGCTGACGATCACCGAGTTCGGCGGCGTCTGCTGCAGGCCGATGGCGGTCCGCAGGAAGGATAGGACGACTACGATCCGGGTGAAGGAGGTCATCATCACCAGGATCGACGGCGCCAGCGAGAGGATGGTGATCAGCGCGACAAGCTGGATGATGCGCCCTGTCGTCGTCCCGGCGGTCTCGGCTCCGAGATCGAGAGTCAGAGCCTGGGCCAGCGCGGAGTCCGGCAGCAGCAGGGCCAAGAGGGCGGCCAGGGCGGATGCGATGGCGGTAACTCGCCGGGCGGTGCCGGCGGTCACGACACGGCTCCGCGCAACTTCGCCGCGACCCGGGCGAGGGGGCCGTTGTCGGCGGTTTCCGCACTCGGCACTGCTGGTCGCGCGGCGATGCTGCTTTCGCTCGCCGGCCGGGCGGGGATAGCGCTCTCGATCAGCAGGTCGCTGCCGTGACCCAGGAGCACCAGGTGTTCGCGGTCGTCGCGGCGGATCAGAACGAGCTTGCGTTTGGCATCGATCGGGCGCACCTCGACCAGATCGAGGCGGCGCGGCCCATTGGACTTGGTGACGGCCAGACGGTCGCCGAGCCCGGAACGCCGAACCAGCGCCGCCAGGCCGGCGATCAGGACCAGAACAAAGCCCAGCGCCAGGAAGAAGCGGACATACTCCGCAAGATCCATCCGAAGTCTCCGGAAGCGAGGCGATCAGGGCTTGTTCAATTTCTGCGTGGCATAGGCGGAAAGCGCGCGCCGGCGCTCGCTCGCCGCGCCCAGCAGCTGGGCCAGCTCGCCCAGGCCGGCGCGCAGGTTCTCACCCAGATAGTTGATTTCTTCCAAGAGGCCCATGAGGCGCGGTCGCAGGTCCCGGGTCTGCTCGCGCGGAAGCGCTTCAATCGAACTGCAGAGCCAACGGACATCTTCTTCGATCGGCGTCAGGTCGACGATGGAGCCCTTTGCCAGCGTCTGCCGCGCCGACCTCAGCCGCGCTGCCAGAGCGCCCACTTCCGATTCGATGACGCCCGGCTGGGCAAGCTGGTTTCCGGTCATTGGCGGTTCTCCTCGGCTGTAGGCGTCGCCCCGGCGCCCGTGTCACTTTGGTTGTTACTGTCGGATTGTTCGTCGCTATCGGTCTGGTAGAGGTAGCGCAGGATCTCGGCGACGCCGGCGAGCGCGGCCAGCGGGATCTCGCTCTCGACCTCGACGACCGAGAGGATCTCCGCCAGATCGCTGTCCTTGCGGACCTTGATCCCCCGCTCAAAGGCGATCTGCAGGATCTGTTCGGCGACCGCACCGCGGCCCGAAGCCGTCACTCTCGGCGTACCGCCTGGTGCACCGCCCGGCGCACCCCCTGGTGTGCAGCCGCGTGCGGCGGCTGAACCCATGCGGTCAAGCGCGCCGGCGTTGACGTTCTCCAGGGCGATGGCGAGGCCCGCGGGTTCCGCAGAAGAGGTTCCAGCCGTGCTGGTGCCTCTGCGGGCCTTTGACTGCTCCAGTGGCCGGTTTTGTGTCACGCCGCGGTCCGTCCTGCCGATCCTTGATTGCCCCGCTTCCACCTGTTTGGTTGTGGTGTGGCGAGAAGGGGCCGCGGAGTTTCCCCCGCAGGTTCAGCAATAGTGACCGATCATGCTTAATGATTGGTTAGAAGACAGGCCAAATTCGTGAAAAAAGCCGAATGACTTGAGCGGCTTAGGAGCCTGTCTCCGTTTTTGGGGGAGTGGAGGGCGGTGATGGCGGACTGCCGGCATCGCGGATGGCATCGGCCAGGGCGTCGCTGCCGACTGCCGCGGCGGCCCGATTCTCTTCCTGAATGCGCTCGAATATCTCGCGCCGCAACACGGTCGCGGAACTGGGGAAGGTAAACCCCAGCTTGATCGACTTACCGCGGATATCCACCACGGTCACCTCGATGTCATCGTTGATGATGACGGACTCGCCGATCTTGCGTGTCAGATAAAGCATCGCCCTTTCGGCTCCCCGGCCCCCCGACCATGGTTAATGGATACAATTTAGCGCGTTTTACGGATTCTTAACAAGGCAGGCTTGATCATAGAGCGTAGACGCCTGTGGAACCGGGGGTTTCCTAGGGTACCGCCACTTGTCGATGCTGGCACGGGGACGTCATGGACGGGAAACCTGGACTCTTCAGTTTGCTCGCCAAACGTATGGATTGGCTCGGTCAGCGCCAGAAGGTTCTGGCGCAGAACATCGCCAATGCCGATACGCCCAAGTTTGTGCCGCACGATCTGAAAGCGCAGGAATTTCGTCGGCTGATTGAGCGGCAGGCAATGCCGATGCTGCGGCCGGAGGCGACGCAGGCCGGGCATATCCAGACCTCCAGCCTGGGCGACAGCCACCGCAGCACCGAGCAGAAGGAGCGCTACGAGACGGCACCTTCGGGCAATGCCGTTGTCATCGAAGAGCAGCTCGTGAAGGTGGCCCAGACGCAGAGCGACTTCAATGCCATCACCAACCTCTACCGTAAGCAGGTTGCGATGATGAAGATGGCGCTGCGCGGGCGCGCCCAGTAGCGGCGCCCGGTAGCGGCGGCCGTTGAGCCAGAGCAGGAGGCCTGAGCGACGTGGATCTTGATAAGTCTCTGAACATCTCGGCAGCGGGCATGCGCGCCCAGGGTTCGCGCCTGCGGGTTATCGCCGAGAACATTGCCAATTCCAACTCGACGGCGCAGACACCGGGCGGCGAACCCTACCGCCGTAAGCTGGTCACCTTCGATAACGTGCTCGACCGGGCGCTTGGCGTCGAGACGGTGCGGGTCGACTCCATCGTCAATGACCGCGGCTCCTTCGGCCGCCGCTTCGAGCCCGGTCATCCGGCCGCCGACGAAGACGGCTACGTGCTGACGCCCAACGTGAACACCCTGATGGAGATGGCCGACATGCGCGAGGCGCAGCGCAGCTACGAGGCCAACCTGAAAGCCATCGAAACCTCGCGCGCCATGCTGCAGAAGACCATCGACATCCTACGCTAAGCGTCATTCATTCATCGCGCCGCCAGGAGGGCGGCGTCGACAGCCAGGACGGCCACCGGGGGGCGGAACAAGCGCCCTTAAGGAGTGAGCCATGATTACCAATCCGAGTGGTGCCATCCAGGCCTACGACAAGATGCTGCGCCAGGGCGGCGCATCCGGCCTGGAAGCGCGTGACACGGGCGGCGCGGACTTCTCTTCCATGCTGCGCCGCGCCGCCGAGCGTGCCGCCGAGACCGTGCTGGAGGGCGAGAACCAGACCCTCCAGGCCGCAGCCGGCACAGCAGACCTGAACGAAGTGGTGATGGCCGTCTCAAAAGCGGAAATGACGCTGGAGACGGCGGTGACCCTGCGTGACAAGGTCGTCCAGGCCTATCAGGAAATCCTCAGGATGCCGATCTAGCGCGGCGGGGTTACATGCGGACCGCTTGTCCGACCCCTCCGAGGAGGCAGAGCGCGTGAACGGCACCGAAGCCATCGAGATCGGCCGCGAGACGATCTACGTCATGCTGAAGGTCGGCGCGCCGGTCATGCTGATGGCGCTCGCCGTCGGCCTGATCATCGCCCTGTTTCAGGCGCTGACGTCGATCCAGGAGATGACGCTGACCTTCGTGCCGAAGATCATCGTCATCTTCGTCGGCGTCATGCTGCTTCTGCCTTTCATGCTGACCAGCCTGACCACCTTTTCGCAGACGCTGTTCGACCGCATGATCGCCCTCGGCTAGGTCGCCATGCTCGTCGAGTTGCTTCCCAACCAGATTTTCGCACTGCTGCTGATCTTCACGCGGATCGGCACCGCGCTGATGCTGCTGCCGGGCTACGGCGAAAGCTACATCTCGACCCGCATCCGCCTGCTGCTGGCGCTGGTCATCTCGGTGGTGATCCACCCGGCGATCGCCCCGGGCCTGCCAGCGCTCCCGGCCAGCGCGGCGGCGCTTTTCCTGTTGGTCTTCGGCGAGGCCTTTATCGGTCTCTTCCTGGGCTCGCTCTCGCGCCTTCTGATGGCGGCGCTTTCCATCGGTGGCATGATCATCGCGACGGTGACGGGCCTGGCCAACGCGCTGACCAACGATCCCACGGCGGCCCAGCAGGGCTCCATCGCCGGATCCTTCCTCTCGACCCTGGCGCTGCTGATCATTCTGCTGCTCGACCTGCATCACCTCCTGCTGCGCGGCGTGATCGACAGCTATCAGCTTTTTCAGCCCGGCGCGCCGCTCTTCGTCGGCGACATCTCCGAGATGATCTCCCGGGTCGTGGCGAAAGCCTTTCTGCTGGGCTTTCAGATCGCATCACCCTTCGTCGCCGTCGGCCTGATCTTCAATCTCGGCCTCGGCCTGCTGGCCCGGCTGATGCCGCAGATGCAGGTCTTCTTCATCGCCATTCCGCTGCAGATCCTGGTCGGCATGGCTATCCTCATGATCGCTCTGCCCGCGATCATGGGCTGGTTCATGACCGGCTTCCAGGAGACGACCCTGCCGTTCGTCGGACGGCCTTAGGAGTCCCGGACCATGGCGGGTGAAGACGACGACTCACAAAAAACAGAGGAACCGACAAGCAAACGCCTGAGTGACGCGCGCGAGAAGGGCCAGGTTGCCCGCTCGCAAGAGGTTTCGCACTGGTTCATGATCCTGGCGCTGGCCATCGTCGTGGGCCTCTTCTCCGAACCCATGATTGCGGACATCGGCGGCCTCATGCGCCCCTACCTGGAACAACCGCACCGCCTCTCGCTCGACACCGGCATGCTGCAGGAGGTGCTCAGCGGCACCGCCATCGACATCATGAAGGTTTCCGCCATTCCGCTGGCGATCATCCTGCTGGCCGGTCTTCTGGCCGGCACCATCCAGAATGGCGTCATCGTCACCGCCGAGCAGATCAAGCCCAAGCTCTCCAACATCGGCTTCAAGCGCGGTTTCAAGAAGATGTTCTCCAGCCGGGCGCTGACAGACTTTGCCAAGGGGCTCCTGAAGCTGGCGATCGTCAGCACCGTGGTTGCGATTATGGTCTGGCCCGACCGCAACCTGGTGCTCGACATGCCGACCATGGAGGTGCAGGACCTGCTGATAATAGTGCGCTTCGAGGCCGTGAAGGTGGTGATCGGCGTGCTCTCGGTGATGACCATCGTCGCGCTGATCGACGTGCTCTACCAGCGCTACCAGCACCACAAAGAACTGCGCATGACCAAGCAGCAGGTGAAGGACGAGCACAAGCAGACAGAAGGCGATCCGATGATCAAGGGCCGTCTGCGGCAGATCCGCGCCGAGCGGGCCCGCAAGCGCATGATGGCCGCCGTGCCGGAGGCCGACGTGGTGGTCACCAACCCGACCCACTTTGCCGTTGCGCTGAAGTACGACCAGGCGACCATGGAGGCGCCCAAGGTGCTGGCCAAGGGGGCTGACAACATCGCGCTGAAGATCCGCGAGGTGGCGGAGGAGAACGACATTCCCATCGTCGAAAACCCGCCGGTCGCCCGTGCCCTGCATGCCTCCGTGGAGGTCGATCAGGAGATCCCGCCCGAGCACTACAAGGCCGTGGCGGAGATTATCGGCTACGTCATGAAGCTGCGCCGCGGCCTGGCGCATCAACGCCGCTAAGCGCCCTGCCTGCGCCGGAAGCCCCGGTCAGCGCCCCCTCAAGCCCCCCAAGCCCTGCCAGGCCCCCTCTGTGGCCCCGGACTCCATGATCCTTGCCGAGGACTCGGGCGCTGTGGTTAATCTTGGTTAACCATTGGCGGCTAGGATCGCGCATATGGCTGAGGACTGTCCGAAGAGCCCAGCACAGGCGGCGTGCGGCCGGCCGTGCCGCCGGAGTAGGGGCCGGGGAGGAGTTCGCTAGTGCTGGAACTGCTGTTGTTTGCCCTGGGCGGCGTCCTGGGGGCGCTGGGCGGTGCGGCGGGTGCCTGGTACTGGCAACAGCGCCGCAGCCTTTGCCGTGCGGTCTTTGCCGCCGTGCCGAAGCCCTGGCAGGTCGTTTCGCCCGAGGGCAGGAGTCTGCTCGCCAATCCGGCCCTGGAAGAGTTCTTCGGCGGCGATCCGAGGCCGATTCCCGTGCTGCTTGCCGAAGAGGTGAAGGATGATCCGGAGGCGCGCCAACAGCTGACCCGGCTGGAGGAGCAGGCCCGCAGCGGGCTGGCAGGGCATTGCGAAATCCGCGTGCCGGCGGGCGGCAGCGGGCCGCGCAACGGTGCAGGACCGGCTCCAGAAGCAGAGGCGGGCCGGGGTGCGAATGCCGCTTACGACTGGCGCTTCGTCGCCGCCTTTCCGTTGCCGGAGCACCCGGGCTGCACCTATTGGATGGTGGACGACATCACGCCGCAGCGTCAGATGGAACAGATCATGCGCCAGGAGCAGGAGCGTTTCGTCGACCTGCTGGAGAATGCCCCGGTGGGCTTCTACTCCTGTGACGCCGAGGGCCGCTTCCTCTTTGCCAACCACACACTCTGTGAATGGCTGGGTCTCGCCCAGAACGATTTGGAGCAGGGCCGCATCCGGCTGCACGACGTCGTTCAGGAGGGAGCCTTGCAGGAGGGAGCCTTGGACGGCGCGGCGCCCTTCGACCCCTTTGGCGATGACGGCCGCACTCAGGGCGAGGTGATCCTGAAAGGGGCTGGAGGCGAAGGCTTCCGCGCCGCCGTGCGTCAGGATGTCGTGCGCGATCAGGATGGAAAGGTTCTGCGCACGCGCTCGGTCGTGCGCGATCTGTCCCGTGAGGAGGCGATGGCCGCGGCGCTGGAACAGTCCGAGCGCCGGTTCGAGCAGCTCTTCGCCAAGGCCCCGGCCGGGATTGCGGTGATCGATCCGCAGGGCGTGATCCAGGAATGCAACGACGCTTTTGGCCGCCTCATCGGCAAGGCAGCGCTCGGCCAGCGCGGGGTGTCCCTGTTCGAGCTGTTGGCGGAAAGCGACGTGGCCGGCCTGCGCGCGGCGCTGAGCGCTTCGGCCGAGCGGAGAGACAAGCACCTGGCGGCGCCCATCGAGGCCCACTTGAAGGGTGAGGAGGGGCCGGTCTGCGCGCTCTATGTGAACCGCACGGAAGCCAGCGACGGCGCGCTTGACGGCTTTGTCGTGCACTTTATCGACAGCACGGAGCAGAAGAATCTGGAGCGGCAGTTCGCCCAGTCCCAGAAGATGCAGGCGGTCGGGCAGCTGGCCGGCGGGATCGCGCATGACTTCAACAACCTGCTGACCGCGATGATCGGCTTTTCCGACCTGCTGCTGCTGCGCCACCGTCCGGGCGACCAGTCCTTTGCCGACATCATGCAGATCAAGCAGAACGCCAACCGCGCCGCCAACCTGGTGCGCCAGTTGCTGGCCTTCTCGCGGCAGCAGACCCTGCAGCCGCGCCTGCTCAACATCACCGACATTCTTGCCGAGCTCTCGCACCTGCTGCGCCGGCTCATCGGTGAGAACATCGAACTGAAGATGAACCACGGCCGCGACCTCGGCGTGATCAAGGCCGACCAGGGCCAGCTCGAGCAGGTGATCATCAATCTGGCGGTCAACGCCCGCGATGCCATGCAGGGGGGCGGCGTGCTGACGATCCGCACCGAAAACGTGCAGGTCGAAGAGGAACGCAAGATCAAGGACGAGTCCATGCCGCCGGGAAGCTATGCTTTGATCGAAGTCGAGGACAGCGGCTGCGGCATTCCGCCGGAGAACCTGGACCGCATCTTCGACCCCTTCTTCTCCACCAAGGAGGTGGGTGCCGGTACCGGGCTCGGCCTCTCGACGGTCTACGGCATCGTCAAGCAGACCGGCGGTTACGTTTTCGTTGAGAGCAAGCTCGACGACGGCACTGTGTTCTCCATCTATCTGCCTCAGGCCGCCGAGGAGGAGGTCGCCGAAAGCATGGCCGACGCAGAGGCGCAGGACCGCCGCGACCTGACCGGCGCCGGCACCCTGATGCTGGTGGAGGACGAGGATGCGGTGCGCGCCTTCAGCGCCCGGGCCCTGCGCAACAAGGGCTACAACGTGCTGGAGGCGAACTCCGGCGAGACCGCCCTGGAGATGCTGACGGGTGAGGGCGAGCCCATCGACCTGCTGGTGACCGATGTCGTCATGCCGCGCCTGGACGGGCCCAGCCTGGTGAAGGAGGTGCGCGCCCAGCGTCCCGACCTGAAGGTCATCTTCATCTCAGGCTACGCCGAGGACAACTTCCGCAAGCGCCTCGACGAGGATGCCGGCATTCACTTTCTGCCCAAGCCGTTCAGCCTCAAGCAGCTGGCCGGCAAGGTGAAGGAAGTGCTCGGCGAATAGGGCCGGGCCCCGGCTGATCGGGAAGGGGGCTGGCGCGCAGCCGGCCTCCGCGTGGCGCAGCCGGCGCAGAGTCCGGCTCTCCTGTATTTTAGGCAAATTCGCCCTAAATTTTCCCGTTTGTTCTCATTTTGGTCCATTTCTCGTTTGGAAGATGAGAACAAATATGGTACATCAAACCCGCGTTGCAGTCGCTCGGACCCTATGAGATAAGGAAACGACTTCATGGTTCAGAACGCTTTGCGGGTGGTGGAGACAGACTCAGTGGATAAGAAAAAAGCCTTGGATTCCGCGCTCAGCCAGATCGAGCGGGCCTTCGGCAAGGGCTCGATCATGCGCCTTGGCGAGAACGAGGTGGTGGAAACCGAGGTGGTCTCGACCGGATCTCTGGGCCTGGACATCGGGCTGGGGATCGGCGGGCTGCCGCGCGGCCGTATCGTCGAGATCTATGGGCCCGAGAGCTCCGGTAAGACGACCCTGGCGCTGCATGTGGTGGCCGAGGCCCAGAAGGCCGGCGGCACCTGCGCCTTTGTCGATGCCGAGCATGCTCTTGACCCGATCTATGCCAACAAGCTGGGCGTCAATGTCGAAGAGCTGCTGATTTCCCAGCCCGACGCGGGCGAGCAGGCGCTGGAGATCGCCGACACCCTGGTGCGCTCCGGGGCGATCGACGTTCTGGTCGTGGATTCGGTTGCGGCCCTGGTGCCGCGCGCCGAACTGGAAGGCGACATGGGCGATTCCCTGCCGGGCCTGCAGGCCCGGCTGATGAGCCAGGCCCTGCGCAAGCTCACCAGTTCGATCTCCAAGTCCCAGACCCTGGTGATTTTCATCAACCAGATCCGCATGAAGATCGGTGTGATGTTCGGCAATCCGGAAACCACCACCGGCGGCCATGCGCTGAAGTTCTATTCCTCCGTGCGCCTCGATATCCGCCGCATCGGTGCCATCAAGGACAAGGATGTGGTGGTCGGCAACCAGACCCGGGTCAAGGTTGTGAAGAACAAGATGGCCCCGCCTTTCCGCGTGGTGGAGTTCGACATCACCTACGGCGAGGGCATCTCCAAGACCGGCGAGTTGCTGGATCTCGGGGTGCAGGCGAGCATCGTCGACAAGGCCGGCGCCTGGTTTTCCTACGACGGTCAGCGCATCGGCCAGGGGCGCGAGAACGCCAAGACCTTCCTGAAGGAGAATCCCGAGATTGCCGCCCAGATCGAGCACCGGGTGCGGGAGAACGCGGGCCTCGTCTCCGCGGCCATGCTCGAAGGCGGGCCCGAGGGCGAAGGGGCCACCGACAAAGGTGCCGTGAGCGAAGAGGCCGCTTCGTCCTGATCGCCGTCTCCGGCTGCTTTGCGACAGGGGCCAAGCAAGTAAGAAGGCCCCGCGCAAGCGAGGCCGTGTCGACAAAAAGCGGGCCCCTCTCGGGGCCCGTTTTCTTCTGCTCTGCGATGCCTTCGCGGTCCTGCGATGCGCGCCCTACGATGCGCGCCCTGCGAAGTTCGCCGGCTCTCCAGTGCCGGCCGGGCCCATCGCTTTGGGGCCGATCGCTTTGGGCCGGTCCTTATCGAACCTTGGCGTAGCCGGCCGTGAAACCTTGCAGCGAGAAGGGCACGTTGATCGCCCCGCCGGTACTGGACTGCACCGATACCATGGCCTCGTTGCCGGCCCTGAAGGCATTCACAAGGCTGTCGTTCAAGGGCATGTAGGCCCGGCAGCCATCGCGCCGGCAGACCTCGAAGGCCTGGCTCGAAATCTCACGGCCGTCGACGCTCACCCGAATGCCGTTGGCAAGGGGAATGCCCAGCGGCATGGCCACAAGCATGGAATGCTGTGGGTTGGAGCGAAACGGCCCGACAGTCACGATCAGGATCGGCTGCTGCGTGTTGGGCTCCAGAAAGCGCTGCGAGATGAAGCAGGACTGGTCCGAGGCGGGCTGACTGCCAGCGGCCGCCGGGTCGTTCGGGACCGTGCAGATCAACTGCCAGCGCCCGAAGCTTTCGCCGGTCGGCTCTAACCTCTGCTGGGGCGGCGGGCCCGGAACCAGCCCCGGTGCCGGCTGCTGTTGCTGTTGAGCCTCTGCTGCCGGGGACAGCAGGCTGGCGGCCACGAGCACGGTCAGGAACGCCGCGAAGGGGCGGATCAGCCCGGTCGGGACGCTGCAGGAAGCCTGCTGGACAGGGGAGGACGGGGCAGCGGAAGACGAGACGGCGGTTGCAGCGGCTGGCTGGGGCCGGCGGAAACCGCCGAGGACGGATTGCAAAGCCATGAGGGCGGGCGTTCTCCAGACGAATGGTACTCTGCCCGGCTACCGCAGCCGCCGGGCGATCTCCCCTTCACATAATCGGACGCCGGCGAAAATGCCAGCGCTAAGCCTGAGGCGTCGCGGCATCGTGAGGGTTCTTGAGGTCTTTGGCGGGTTTCCGGCGGGCGGGCTTTCGGTGGACAGGTCCTGAGGGCCGCGCTACAACGCCCTGCCCTGTGGCCCAGGCTGCCGGCTCTCCCGATGAAACCTGGAGAAGTTCTAACTTGAGGCGCAAGCCTCTGGCGAATAAATATAGACCATGAGCACTGGCAACGAAATCCGGACGGCGTTTTTGGACTATTTCGGGCGTAACGGCCACGAGATCGTCGACTCCTCGCCGTTGGTCCCCCGCAACGATCCAACGCTGCTGTTCACGGCGGCGGGCATGGTGCAGTTCAAGAACGTCTTCACCGGCAACGAGACGCGGCCCTACAGCCGCGCGGTCACCTCACAGAAATGTCTCCGGGCCGGGGGCAAGCACAACGACCTGGAAAACGTCGGCTACACCGCCCGCCTTCACACCTTCTTCGAGATGCTGGGGAACTTTTCCTTCGGCGATTACTTCAAGGACCTGGCCATCGAGCTGGCCTGGAACCTGGTCACCAAGGAATTCGGCCTGCCGCGCGACCGTCTCCTGGTGACGGTCTATGCCGAAGACGATCAGGCAGCGGAGCTCTGGAAGAAGATCGCCGGTCTGCCGGAAGAACGCATCCTGCGCATCGCCACGTCAGACAACTTCTGGGCGATGGGCGACACCGGGCCCTGCGGGCCCTGTTCGGAGATCTTCTTCGACCACGGCGAACACCTTCCCGGCGGCCCGCCGGGCAGTCCCGATGAGGACGGTGACCGCTTCGTCGAGATCTGGAACCTGGTCTTCATGCAGTACGAGCAGGTCGATGCGCAGACCCGCAACGACCTTCCCAAGCCGTCGATCGACACCGGCATGGGGCTGGAGCGTATCTCCGCGGTGCTGCAGGGCAAGCACGACAACTACGACACCGATCTGCTGCGTGCCATCATCGAGGCTTCGGCGGAGTACTCGGGACAGGCCGCGGACGGTGAGCACGCGGTCTCCCACCGTGTGATCGCCGACCACCTGCGGGCCAGCGCTTTTCTGGTCGCCGACGGTGTGCTGCCGTCCAACGAGGGGCGTGGCTACGTTCTGCGCAGGATCATGCGCCGGGGGATGCGCCATGCCCATCTGCTCGGCTGCAAGGACCCGCTGATGTGGCGGCTTGTGCCGTCGCTGGTATCGATGATGGGTGTTGCCTTCCCCGAGCTGGCGCGCGCCGACGCCCTGATCACCGAGACCCTGAAGCTGGAGGAAACTCGCTTCAAGGACACGCTGGGCCGGGGCCTGAAGCTCCTGGAAGAGGAAACCGACAAGCTGAGCGCCAACGGCGCTCTCGACGGCGAGGTCGCCTTCAAGCTCTACGATACCTACGGCTTTCCGCTCGACCTTACTCAGGACATCCTGCGGGGCCAGGGACGCAGCGTCGACACCGCCGGCTTCGATTCCGCCATGGAGCGGCAGCGGGCCGCGGCCCGAAAGGCCTGGGCCGGCTCCGGCGAGGCGGCGACCGAGACCCTCTGGTTCGAACTGCGCGAGCGCTTGGGCGCAACCGAGTTTCTCGGCTACGGCACGGAGTCCGCGGAAGGTCAGGTGGTTGCCCTGGTGGTCGACGGCCAGGACGTCGCGGAGGTTTCTGCCGGCCAGAACGTTCAGCTTCTGGTCAACCAGACGCCTTTCTATGGCGAGTCCGGCGGACAGGAAGGGGACCGCGGCGCGATCTTCAGCGCGTCCGGCGGCGAGCTGCATGTCAGCGACACCCAGAAGAAGCTGGGCGACCTCCACGTGCATATCGGTGTCATGGCCCATGGCAGCCTGAAGGTCGGCGATGCTGTCGAACTGCGGGTCGACGGAGAGCGGCGCAGGGGCCTGCGGATTCATCACTCCGCCACCCACCTTCTGCACGAAGCGTTGCGGCGGCGTCTGGGTAACCATGTCACCCAGAAGGGATCCCTTGTCGCCGAGGACCGGTTGCGCTTCGACATCAGCCATCCCAAGCCGATGACGGCAGAGGACGTGCAGGTCGTCGAGGCCGAGGTCAACGCCCGCATTCGCGAAAACGCCGCCGTCGAAACCCGCTTCATGACCCCCGATGAGGCCATCGAGGCCGGGGCTCTCGCGCTCTTCGGCGAGAAGTACGGCGACGAGGTGCGGGTTCTCTCCATGGGCGGGGAAGACCCGGTCAAAGGCGGGCAGCAGTTCTCCACCGAGCTCTGCGGCGGCACCCATGTCGCGCGCACCGGCGATATCGGCTACTTCAAGGTTACCGGGGAGACGGCCCTGGCTTCGGGTGTGCGGCGGATCGAGGCCCTGGCCGGCGCAGCAGCGGCGTCCCATGCGGCCGGGCAAGCGTCCGCCCTGGCCGAGGCGGCCGCCCTGATGAAGGTGGCGCCGGAAGATCTCAACGGGCGTATCGAGGCGCTGCTGGAAGAACGCAAGCGTCTCGACCGCGAGGTTGGCGATCTGCGGCGCAAGCTCGCCACGGGCGGCGGCGGCGCTGCCAACAGCGACACCCGCGAGATTGCCGGCTTGAAGTTTGCCGCAAGAGTGCTGGAGGGCATTCCGCCGAAGGACCTGAAACCCATGGCCGACGACCTGAA
This sequence comes from Pelagibius sp., assembly GCF_028281305.1. Taxonomy (GTDB): domain Bacteria; phylum Pseudomonadota; class Alphaproteobacteria; order Kiloniellales; family Kiloniellaceae; genus Pelagibius. Next base: position 40,615 of record NZ_JANQKD010000011.1, read on the forward strand.
GAAGCAGATCGGCTCCGGCGTGGTGGTTCTGGTTGCCGTCAACGACGGCAAGGCCTCGCTGGTGGTCGGTGTGACTGACGATGCCACCGCCAAGGCGAGCGCGGTGGACCTGGTCAAGGTCGGCTCGGCGGCCTTGGGCGGCAAGGGCGGTGGCGGCCGGCCGGACATGGCCCAGGCCGGCGGCCCCGACGGTGCCGCCGCGGCCGAGGCCGTCACGGCGATCGAAGCGGCCCTCGCCGCCGGCTAGATCACGTCCGGTTAATCCGGCGCGCCCGGCCTTGGCGGGTAAACGGCATCGTCCTTTGCCCCGTCTTCGGAGACGACATGCACCTCCCGCTGGGGGAAGGGGATGGTGAAGCCCGCCGCTTCCAGCGTCAGCTTCGAAGCCTTCGTCAGGTCGAACAGCAGCGGCCAGTAGTCGTCCTTGCCGCACCAGCAGCGCAGGTTCAGGGTCACTGCGCTGTCGGCCAGACTGTGCACCAGAACCTGCGGTGGCGGATCGCCCAGCACCCTGGCGTCTCCGGTCAACAGTCCCATGAGGACATCCTGGCCCCTGGCGAGATCGTCGCTGTAGCTGATGCCCACCAGCAGATCCAGCCGCCGGGTCGGCAGCCGGCTGTAGTTCATGATGGACGCGTTCCACAGACGGGCGTTCGGCACGGAGCGGTAAACACCGTCGAAGGTTGTGAGTTGGGTCACGAAGAGGCCGATCTCTTCCACCGTGCCGGCCTGACCCTCGGCATCGATGTAGTCGCCAACCTGGAAGGGGCGCAGGAACAGCAGCATCATGCCGGCGGCGATGTTCTGCAGAGTGCCCTGCAAGGCCAGACCGATGGCGATTCCGGCGGCCCCCAGCATGGCGATGATGCTGGTGGTCTGCACGCCGAACTGGGCGAGCACGGCGACGAGGACGATGATCAGGATCGCATAGCGCACGGTGTTGGCGATCACCGGGCGCAGGGTACGGTCCATACGCGGCGTGCGGTCGAGAACCCGCAGGATCGTCTTGCGGACCCAGCCGGCAAGAACCCAACCGATTGCCAGCAGGACGATCCCGGCCAGCAAGTCCCAGGCATAGACGAGCAGCTGGTCGCCCAGCCGGCTCAGGGTCGCGATCTGTGCGGCGTCCAACTCCATGGCAGGGATCCGCTAAGGCCCCGCGGCCGCAAGGGGCGGGGGGCCGGCGGCGTCAATCGACGTCGGCGGCGACGCGCAGGGTGATGATCTTGTCGGGATCGCGCACCGTGCCGCTCTGGTCGCCGCGCGGTGCCTTCTTGATCATGTCGATGAACTCCATGCCTTCGACCACGCGGCCCCAGACGGTGTACTGCTTGTCGAGAAAACGGGCCGGGGCGAAGGTGATGAAGAACTGGCTGTTGGCGCTGTTGGGGCTCTGCGAGCGCGCCATCCCGACTACGCCGCGCTCAAAGGGTTCGGCCGAAAACTCGGCGGGAATGTCGGGCAGGTCGGAGCCGCCGCGCCCGGTTCCGGTCGGATCGCCGGTCTGCGCCATGAACCCGTCGATCACCCGGTGAAAGACGATGCCGTCATAGAACTCGCGCCGAACCAGGGTCTTGATCTGTTCGACGTGCTGGGGCGCCAGGTCGGGCAGCATCTCGATCCGCACCACCCCATCCTTCAGTTCCATGACCAGGGTATTCTCGGGGTCCGACTGGGCGCCGGCATCGTTGCTTGCGAGGGTCATGGCGAAAATTCCAATCGCGAGAAGTGAAAGAAACGATCTCATTGCAAAAGCTCCAGCGCGCAGGGTTTTGGCAGGCTAGCTCATGGCCTTTTGCAGGTTTTCATCCAGCTTGTCCATGAATTCGTCGGTTGTCATCCACTTCTGATCGGGGTCGATCAGCAGGGCGAGATCCTTGGTCATGGAGCCGGATTCCACGGTTTCGATGCAGACACGTTCCAGGTCGCCGGCAAACTTCACGACCTCCGGCGTCTCGTCGAAGGTGCCGCGGAAGTGCAGCCCGCGCGTCCAGGCGAAGATCGAGGCGATGGGGTTGGTCGAGGTCGGTTTGCCCTGCTGATGCAGCCTGTAGTGGCGCGTCACCGTCCCGTGCGCGGCCTCGGCCTCGATGGTCTTGCCGTCGGGGGTCATCAGCACGGAGGTCATGAGCCCGAGGGAGCCGAAGCCCTGGGCCACGGTGTCGGACTGCACGTCGCCGTCGTAGTTCTTGCAGGCCCAGACATAGCCGCCGGACCACTTCATGGCGGCGGCCACCATGTCGTCGATCAGCCGGTGTTCGTAATGGATACCCTTGGCCTCGAAGGCAGCCTTGAACTCCTTGTCGAAGGTCTCCTGGAAGATGTCCTTGAAGCGCCCGTCATAGACCTTGAGGATGGTGTTCTTGGTCGAGAGGTAGACCGGCCAGCCGAGGTTCAGCCCGTAGTTCAGGCAGGCTCGGGCAAAGCCGCGGATCGACTCGTCGAGGTTGTACATGCCGATTGCAACGCCGGCCTCCGGGAAGTCGAAGATGTCGTAGGTGGTCGGCTCCCCACCGTCGGCGGGCTGGAAAGTCATGGTCAGCTTGCCGGCGCCGGGCACCTTGAAATCAGTGGCCCGGTACTGGTCGCCGAAGGCGTGACGGCCGATGACGATCGGCTGGGTCCAGCCCGGCACCAGGCGCGGGACATTGCTGATGATGATCGGCTGACGGAAGATGGTGCCGCCGACAATGTTGCGGATCGTCCCGTTGGGTGAACGCCACATCTTCTTCAGCCCGAACTCCTCCACCCGCGCCTCGTCCGGCGTGATGGTCGCGCACTTCACGCCGACGCGGTGTTCTTTGATGGCATTGGCGGAATCGATTGTGATCTGATCGTTGGTCTCGTCGCGCTTCTGGACGGAGAGGTCGTAGTACTTCAGATCGACGTCGAGGTAAGGCAGGATCAACTTGGCCTTGATCTTCTCCCAGATGATGCGTGTCATCTCGTCGCCGTCGAGTTCGACGATCGGGTTTTTCACCTTGATTTTGCCCATCTGGAGTCTCCGGAGGTACTGAGGGTGGGAAGAAGGCTCGCCGGCTGCCCGGGAAGGCTGGCGCGCTGCGCCGCAACATAGCAGGCTGTCCGCAGGGTGCAAGGGAGCCGCCCCAGCCTTCGCCGAGGGGCCGGAGGCACCCGCGGGCGCAGTCGGCGGACCCGGCCGCAGCGCGGGCGCCGGCCCCGGCCGAGGCGCGGCTACATCTGTTCGATCTTGTCGGGGATCGCGGGACTGGGGGCCTTTGCCGCAGCCTCCAGAACCTCTTCGACGCTGTCCACCACCTGAAACAGGCCGTCGGTGGGTCCCCTGAGGTAGCCTTCCTCGATCTGATGGTCGATGAGGCGCAGCAGAGGGTCCCAGTAGCCGTCGATGTTGACCAGCAGGATCGGCTTGTCGTGCAGCTTCAACTGGCGCCAGGTGATGATTTCGAAGGTCTCGTCCAGGGTGCCGAGCCCACCGGGCAGGGCGCAGAAGGCATCGGCCCGTTCAGCCATCAATTGCTTGCGGCTGTGCATGGAGTCGACCACCAGGTATTCGCTGGCATTGCGCAGGCCGACCTCGAGCGCCTCCAGGTGATGGGGAATGATCGCCACAACCCGTCCGCCCGCCGCCAAGGCCCCTTCGGCGACGGCCCCCATCAGGCCGACACGCCCGCCGCCGAAGACGATGTCGACGCCGCTTTCCGCGGCCAGGCGTCCCAGCCGCTGGGCGGCACTCAAGTGGCTTTCGCGGACCCGGCCCGAGGACCCGCAGTAGACGCAAAGTGCGGATAGTTTCGTCATCACAAACCCGTTACCGGCCGAGGGCCCTTAATGGCACAATTGAATTTGCCCCCTGATGCGGTAGTGTGACCCTGCGTCACAACCGCGTGATCGCCTTCTAGCACAGCCCGGCGGCCGGCCGCCAGCGATGGCCGTCTGCCGTGTTTGTGGAAAAGAGGTGAACTCACCTGCGCCGCTCGCAGGACGCAAGACAAAGGCCCGAGTAGTCAAAATGGGGCCGGGTGACAACAATCAAGGAGCAGATCAAGATGCTACGGAAGTCGATTCTTGCAGCAGGGGCTTGCGCAGTTGCCGCGGGCGCCGTGCTGATGTCGAACAGCGTGGTGCCGACCTCCCATGCGAGCGACCTGCAGGTTGCCGACGCCCATGAAATGGCGGCGGTGAAGCAGCGCCAACAAACGATGAAGGACGTTGGCGGCAACATGAAAATCATTGCCGAGTTCGTGAAGGCCTCCAAGGGGTCGGCGGCTGAAGCCTCAGCAGCGGCGGCCAAGATCGGCGAACTGGCCACTTCGATCCCCGAGATCTTCGAGGTCAAGGCGACGCTTGAGCAGATGGACACTGTCGGCAAGAACCGGTCAAAGCCGGAAATCTGGTCTGACTGGGATGGCTTCCTCGAGCGTGGCAAGGTGTTGGAGGACGAGGCCGCGAAGATGGCCGCCGTGCTCAACAGCGGGGATGCGGGCACCATCCAAGCCCAGTTCGCCACCTTTGGGAAAGAGGGGTGTGGCGGCTGCCATACGACCTATCGCGGCCCCGAGACCTAGATTTCAAGATCGGGCTTCAGAAAGCGGGGCCAAGGGACGGTGGGCGCGGGGCGACCGCGTCCGCCGTCACCGCGCGAACGTCGGTCTCAACCGCGACGGTTGGTGAGCATGGTATCGAGTGCAGGCAGAGTGCAGGCGCTGCTGCGCCGCTTGGCGTGCGGGGCAGTCTGCGGCGTTGCGGCTGTGTGGTCGGCGCCGGTGGCTGGCCAGTCCGCAGAGCAACCGGCGGTTTCGCCAGAAGACGTACTATCAGAAGACGTATTGGTAGAAGATCTATCTGAAGACGCGGCGGTCAGCGACGCCGTTCAAAGAGGGGCTTACGTCTTCCGCGCTGCCGGCTGCCACAGCTGTCATACCGACACCAAGGGCGGTGGCGCACCGCTGGCCGGTGGCCGCGCCTTGAAGACGCCCTTCGGTACCTTCTACAGCCCCAACATCACGCCGCATCCGGTCTACGGTATCGGTGCCTGGAGCGACGAGGATTTCGAGGCGGCTCTCCGTCACGGGGTTTCGCCGGACGGCGATCCCTACTATCCCTCCTTTCCCTACACGTCCTACACCGGGATGAGCGACGAGGACATCGCGGACCTGCAGGCCTATCTCTTCGCACAGGAACCGGTCGAAACCCAGAACAAGCCGCATGACCTCGACTTCCCCTACAGCCTGCGCTTCACGCTGGGGCTCTGGAAGACCATGTTCTTCGAGGCCGGTGCCTACCAGGAAGACGACCAGAAGGATGCGGCCTGGAACCGGGGCGCCTATCTGACCCGGCACCTCGGGCACTGCGGCGAATGTCACAGTCCGAGAGGCTTTCTGGGTGCAGTCGACGACAGTCTGGAACTGGCCGGCAACCCGGAGGGCCCGGACGGCGGCAAGGTGCCCAACCTGACGCCGGCGGAGAACGGCCTCGCGGGTTGGAGCGAATCCGACATCGCGGGCGCGCTCAAAATCGGGATCACACCGGAGGGCGACTTCCTCGGCGACTCCATGGGCGAGGTGATCGAGCATGGCACCAGCCATCTCAGCGACGACGACCTGACTGCAATAGCCATATATCTCAAGAGCTTACCGGCCAATAGCGGACCTTGATCCTAAGCCGGCCGGCATTGCGCCCCTGTGCCCCGCGTACTAGGCTGTTTCGCAGGGACAGGAGGCTAGGGGTTTGAAAAGGCTTGTACTCGGTCTGGGCGTGGCCGCCGTCGCGGGGGCAGCCCTGATAGGATACCTGCAGTTTGGCGGCGAGGACGCGCCTCGGCCCGTCGCTGGAGGCACGGCTCCGTCCGAGAGCGCCGCTGAACAAAGCCCTGAATCGGTGGAGGCAGAAACGGCGGGCAGCGGATCGGAGGGGGCCGCCAGCCCGGATCCTGTGACCCCGGCTGCCGGCGACGGGTCTGTTGCGCAACCGGCAAAACCGGAGGTCAAGCGCCGAGAGCAGCAGGCCGCCTTGCCGACGACAGCTACGGAAGAGGCCGCAGACGGCACGGCGCCGACTTTCGATGTGGTCCGTGTGGAGCCCAGCGGCGAGGCGGTCATCGCCGGGCGCGCCGAGCCCAACAGCGAAGTGAAGGTCACCCTGGGTGCCGATGGGGCGGTGGGAACGACGAAGGCCGACAGCAGCGGTGCCTGGGCGATCGTTGCTGAACGACCGCTGGCGCCGGGCAGCCACGAGATCGGGATCGAAGCCACGGCGCCGGGCGGCGGAAAGCAGCTCTCCGAGGACCTGGTGGTGGTCATGGTGCCTGAGCCCGCACCAGCTTCACCGGCGCCGGGCGCCGAAGGGGCCGCGCCGCCGCAGACCGGCGAGACCGCCGCAGCAAGCCCGGGCGAAACGCCCCCGGTACTGGCGGTCCTTACTCCGCGGGGCGGGGGGGCCAGCAAGGTGCTGCCGCAGCAGCCGGAGGAGGGCATTGCCGCCGGCGGCCTGGTACTGGATTCCGTGGACTACGACGAAACGGGCCGGGCCATCCTCGGGGGTCGGGCCGCGCCTGGCGCGCGGATGCTGGTCTATCTCGACAACAAGCCCATCGGCGAAGCGATTGCCGACGCCGATGGGCGTTGGGCCCTGTCACCCGCATCGCCGATCCTCGAAGGGCTGCACGACCTGCGGGTAGACCAACTGGCGGACGACGGATCTGTTGTGGCGCGGGTGGAAACGCCGTTCTCGCGGGAGCCGGCCCGGCAGATCGCTGACGGTGAGGACTACGTCATCGTACAGCCGGGGAACTCTCTCTGGCGGATCGCGCGCCGCACTTATGGTCAGGGCCTGCGCTACTCTGTGATCTACCAGGCCAACGCGGACCAGATCCGCGATCCGGATCTGATCTATCCGGGCCAGGTCTTCGCCCTTCCCAGAGTGAACTGACCGTTGCTGAACTGCTAGCGGGGTATCCTGCGGCGGAGCCTCTCGGCCCTCTTCTCCGTCAGGTCGCTGCTTCGGCGGCGCTGTTTGCTGCGTCGGCGCTGTCGGCGGTGTCGGCCGCTGCGTCCTCGTCCGCGGTCTTGGCGTCGGCAGTCTCATCGACCGGGGCCTCATCGACCGGGGCCTCATCGTCCGGGATCTCATTGTCGCCGATTGCAGGACGCGGCAGGGCGACAGCTTCGCCGAGAAGATCGAGATAGGGCTTGCAGGCGGCGACGATGCAGGCGGCGGTGGCGATCACGTTGACCGGCGTGCGCGGTGCCGGGGACGCCAGTTCGGCCGTCAGAACCATGTCTTGCTGATCCGAAAGCATGATCTGGCCGCAGCCGAGACGGTCCGTGGCGGCTATGACCGAGCGAGCCAGCCGGCGGCCCTCGGGCGATTCGGCAGTGTAGGGCAGCTTGCCAAGGTTTGCTTTCAGCCGCAGCGGCGCGGAACGATCCGCCAGTTCGGCCTCGAAGCGGATTCCGCAGGCGGTAAATGTGAAGAGCAAAGGCTGGTCGGGGTCACGGCGGCTAATGTGACCGTCTTCACCCAGCTCGATGGATCCCACCTCCAGCGGCAGTCCGGCGTCGGCCACTGACTTGACCGCCGACTTCCCGTCGTCCTTCGAGGTCGTGGATTCGCTTGGCTCGTTCCCCGGGGCGTCCAAGGCAATATCTCCCGCATCAACAAGCCCCAAGGCTAGCAGTTCGGCTTTAACGATCGGTAAAGCACCAGTTTCTCAGAATTTTCGGCTGTTTGAGGGCCGGCGGCTGGTCTATTACTGCTTTACTGATTCAGGACTGGGGGCAGGACAACCGCGTGTTCAGAAGCGTATTGGTTCCAATCCATCGGGCCGGCTGGCCCTTCATTGCGGCGGCGCTGGCTGCGGCGATTCTGCTGGGCTTGCTGTGGGAGCCGCTGTTCTGGCTGGGTCTCTTGGCCGCGGCATTCTGCACCTACTTCTTCCGCGATCCGCCGCGGGTGACGCCGACGCGGCCGGGTCTGGTCATCGCTCCGGCCGATGGGCTGGTGCAGATGATCGAAAGGGCGGTGCCGCCGCCGGAGCTGGAGATGGGAGGCGAAGCGCTCACCCGGATCTCGATCTTCCTCAACGTCTTCAACGTGCACATCAACCGGGTTCCGATCGACGGCAGGATATCGGCCGTTGCCTACCGGCCGGGCAAGTTTCTCAATGCGGCGCTCGACAAGGCCTCGGTCGACAACGAGCGCATGTCGCTGAAGGTCACGACCTTCGACGGTGTCGACATCGCCTTCGTGCAGATTGCCGGCCTGGTCGCGCGCCGCATTGTCTGCAATGTCTCGGAGGATCAGCCGGTGCGTGCAGGTCAGGTCTTTGGCCTGATCCGTTTCGGCAGCCGTATGGACGTCTATCTTCCCGAGGGCGTGGCACCGCTGGTGTCGCTCTATCAGACGACCATCGCTGGCGAGACGGTGCTCGCCGACCTGCAGTCCGGAGAGCCCGCACGCCAGGGAGAGGAGCGCTAAGGTGGCGCGCTTGCGCAGACGGCGCGTTTCGGCGCTTTCGATCAACCGGATGATCCCCAATGCGCTGACGCTGCTGGCGCTCTGCGCCGGGTTGACGGCAATCCGGCTGGCGCTGCTGGACCGATGGGAGGCGGCGGTGGGGGCCGTGGTGGTAGCGATGCTGCTCGACGGGCTGGATGGCCGTATCGCCCGCCTCATGGGGGCGACCAGCGAGTTCGGGGCGCAGCTTGATTCGCTGTCGGACGTCATCGCCTTCGGTGTGACGCCAGCGGTGGTGATCTATCTCTGGACGCTCTCCGATGCCGGGGGGCTCGGCTGGGCGCTCTGTCTGGTGTTTGCCGCGTGTTGTGCCCTGCGTCTGGCGCGCTTCAACGCCGCTCTGGGAGAGGACAGTCCGCAGCCCCTGGCCGGGCGGTTCTTTGTCGGTGTGCCCGCTCCGGCCGCTGCCGGCCTTGCCTTGCTGCCGTTGACCATGAGCTTTGTCTTCGGCGACAGCATTCTGCGCAGCGATCTGCTGAACCTCCTGACCCTGCTGGGCGTCGCCATCCTGATGGTGAGCCAGGTCCCGACGTTCTCTGCCAAGCGTCTGAAACTGCGTCCGCCCCAGCGCCGCATTGCCATGGTGGGGCTGGTCCTGTTTGCCGCTTTCCTGATATCCGAGCCCTGGATCACCGTGACCCTGGTCGGTCTGCTGTATCTGGCCAGCATTCCCGTGGCCGCCGTTCAGTACCGCAAGGAGGCTCGTGCGCTGGCTCTTGAGCAGGAAAGCAGCGACAAGCCCGCGGCTGCAGCGGACGACGAAGAAAGCCCCGACTAGGCATTTGCCCGCTGGGTGCCTTTCCGTCAGGCCGGTCTCCGGTCCGGGTCTCTCGCTTTACTCCGCAGCCTGCGGAACGCCGGGGCTGCCCTTCCCGATTTCGCCGGTGCCGCTTTCCGGGTCGGATTGCGGCGCGTCGGGAGACCCGCCGCGGCGGCCCCGCCTGCGCTCCAGCATGCCTTTCAGATTGTCGCGGAGCATAAGCGCGCTCGGGGTCACGAAGAGGGTGAGCAGCGTTGCGAAGGTGAGCCCGAAGACGATGGCCGTGGAGAGCTGACGCCACCACTGGGTCGAGGGCGCGCCGACCTGGACGGTGCGGGAAAAGAAGTCGATGTTGGTTGCCAGGACCATGGGCATGAGCCCCAGGATCGTGGTGATGGTGGTCAGCAGCACCGGGCGCAGGCGCTGGGCGCCGGTTCGCAGGATGGCTTCCCTGGTGTTTGCCGTCGTCGCGCGCAGCCGGTCGAAAGTATCGATCAGCACGATGTTGTTGTTCACGACGATGCCGGCCAGGGCGATAACGCCGATGCCGGACATGACGATGCCAAAAGGCTGATTGGTGACGAGCAGACCGATCATCACGCCCACGGTCGACATGATCACCGCAGTGAGGATCAGGAAGGCGCTGTAGAAGCTGTTGAACTGGGTCACCAGGATGATCGCCATCATGAACAGCGCGACACCGAAGGCCTTGCCGAGGAAGTCCGAAGCAGCCTTCTGTTCCTCGTCCTCGCCCTTGAAGGTAATCGCCAGCAGGGGGTCGAAGTCCTGCTCGGCAAGCCAGCTTCGGATTTCCTGCACCTTGTCGTCGGCCAGGAGGCCCTGCGCCACGTCGGCCTTGATCGTCATCGCACGGCGGCTGTCGGTGCGCTTCAGCAGGCCGACCCGGGGTTTCGCCTCGCGGGTCACGAAGTTGGAAATGGGGATCAATCCGGAAGAGGTCTGAATTCGGATCAGATCGAGCTGCTCGATGTTGCGATACTGCTCGGGCAGGCGCACAACGATGTCGATTTCCTCGGTGCTGTCGTCAGGCCTATAGTCGCCGAGGTCCATGCCGTTGGTCAGCATGCGCACATAACTGCCGATCAGGCTGACGTCGGCATCGAACTTCGCGGCCTGGGCGCGATCGACCGCCAACTCCCACTCGATACCGGGAATCTGGGCACCGTCTTCGATGTCGACGAAGCCGCCGATTTCGGTCATCGCCCGGCCGATGCGCTGCACCGCCGGTTCAATCAGGGACGGCTGGGCGGAGGCTACCTCGATCTGCACCGGCTTGCCGACCGGGGGCCCCGACTCTTCCTTGCGCGCCTCGACGAAAACACCGGCAAAGATCGCGCTGCGTTCGCGGACCTCATTGAGGACCTCATCCGCCGGCCGGCGTGAGAACCAGTCGGTGAACTCCACCGTGATCTTGCCGATCACGTCTTCCGCCTCGTCGCCGCCCTGGGTGCCGGAGGAGGCCATGGACTGCGCGCTGATGGCATGGAACTCGCCGTACTCGCGCTGCATGGCCAGGACGACACTCTCGACCTGGCGGACCAGTTCGTCGCGTTCCTCGACCGAGAGGTTGCCGCGGGCATGGAGCTGCAGCACCGCGTTCTGCGGCTCCACGTCAGGGAAAAACTCGACACCGCGGCCGAAGGTTGCGTAGGCCATCTGAACGCCGACCAGCAGCGCGACGGCAAAGAGCAGGATCTTGGCAGGGTGCCGCAGGACAAAGCTGAGCACGTTCAGGTAGGTGCCGGTGAAGCCGCCCACATCCTTCAGATCGCCGGTTTCGCCGGCAGCCAGCGCCTTCATCGTCTTGGGGTCGGCGGTGCCGCCCGGCTTGCCGAAGACCGAGCCCAGGGTCGGCACGAAGATCAGGGCCATCATGAGCGACGCACTCAAGGTGGCGATCAGGGTGATGGGCAGGTACTTCATGAATTCGCCGACCACGCCGGGCCAGAACATCAGGGGCAGGAAGGCGGCCAAGGTGGTGGCCGTCGCGGCAATGATCGGCCAGGCCATACGCTTTGCGGCCAGCGCATAGGCTTCTCGCTTCGGCCGGCCTTCGCTCATCTTGCGGTCGGCGTACTCGGTGACGACGATGGCACCGTCGACCAACATGCCGACGGCCAGAATCAGCGCAAAGAGGACGACGATGTTGACTGTCAGACCGCCGATGGCGAGCACCAGGATGCCGGTCAGAAAGGAACCCGGAATAGCGATGCCGACCAGCAGCGCGGAGCGCAGGCCGAGGGCGGCAACCACCACCACCATAACCAGCAGCACTGCGCTGAGAACGTTGTTCTGAAGGTCGAGCAGGTTGTTGCGGATGTCGGTCGACTTGTCCTGACTGTAAGTGACGGAGACAGTCTCAGGCCACGTCTTCCGCGCCTCTTCGACCACGGCACGCACGTCCTCGATGGTCTCGATGATGTTCTCACCGGTGCGCTTGGAGACCTCCAGGGCCAGTGCCGGCTCGCCGTTCAGCCGCGCAAAGCCGTCTGAGTCCTTGAAGGTGCGTCTGAGGCTGGCGATGTCGCGAAAGCGGACGACGGCATCGTCGTTCACCTTGACCGGCAGATTGATGATGTCCTCGACGGTCTCGAAAAGGCCGGGAACCTTCACGGCGAAGCGACCCTGGCCGGTGTCCATCGATCCCGCAGCCACGACGCGGTTCGATTTTGAGACCATCTCCAGGATGTCGGTGGCGTTGAGATTGTAGCTCTCCAGCGCCAGTGGATCGATCACCACTTCCACCAGTTCGTCGCGGTCGCCGGCGATTTTTGCTTCGAGGACGCTGGAAAGGCTCTCGATCCTGTCCTGCAGGTCCCGTGCGATGCGCAGCAGGGTCCGCTCGGGCGCGTTGCCGGAAAGCGAAACGGTCAGGACGGGGAAGAGGGAGAGGTTGATCTCGTGGACCGTCGGCTCGTCGGCGTCGTCAGGCAGTTCCGGCTTGGCGAGATCGACTTTCTCCCGGACGTCGATCAGGGCCTGGTCCGCGTCGAAGCCGGCGTCGAACTCCATCACCACATTGGCGCCGCCCAGGTAGGCGGTCGACGTCATTTCCTTGACGCCCTCGATCGCCCGCAACTCCTTTTCCAGCGGCTTGATCAGAAGCCGCTCTGCGTCCTCCGGCGAGATACCGTCGTGGGTCGCCACAACATAGAGCGTCGGAATGTTGATGTCGGGGGAGTCTTCCTTGGGAATGGAGACATAGGCCACGCTGCCCGCAACGAGGATCAGAATCAGGGTTGAGATAACGGTCCGGCTGCGCGAGATGGCAGCGTCGATGACGGCCTTCACGACGCTAGATCCTTCAGCCGTTCCTCAACCTCGGACTCCGGCACCGCCTTCACCTTTTCGCCGGGGCTTACGTACTCCTGGCCAACGGTGATCAAGGTCACATCGTCCGGCAGCCCGGTGATCCAGATGCCCTGGTTGTCGGTGTCGACAATCTTGGCCGCATGAAAGACGACACGGCCTTCCCCGTCCACGGCCTTCACCCCGATCAGTCCGCTGTCTGAGAGGGTCAGGATTGCGGGCGATACGATGTGGGCCTGCGTTTCGGCGAGGGGCAGGGCAATCTCGGCGGTCATGCCATCGGCGATGCGTCCGTCCGGGTTCTCGACCTCGAGCTCGACGCGGAAGGTTCGGGTCGCCTCGTCCGCGACGGTGGAGATGTGCCGGATGTGCCCGGTCACCTGGTCGCCGGTCATCAGCCGGGCGGCCCCCGTGTTGCCCAGTTGCAGGCGCTGGATATCGCGTTCGTTCACCTGGGTGACGATCAGCATCGGGTTCAGTTCGACCAGGCGCGCGATGGCGTCGCCGCGGTCGACGTAGTCGCCGATCTCCATCATCCGCTCGTCGACGATGCCGTCGAAGGGCGCGCGGATTTCGGTGTAGGCCAGTTCGACCTCGGCAATTTTCACCGCCGCTTCCGCCGCCTGCAGAGAGGCCTCTGTGGCAGCGACCTGGGTCTCCGCGCGGAACCCTTTCTGGGAGAGTTTCTGGTCGGCCTCGTATTCGATCTTGCGCTGGGCGAGCAGGGCCTTGGCTTCTGCCAGACGTGCCGGCCGGTCGCCGGCAGACAACCGCGCGATGACGTCCCCGGCCGCGACCACGGTGCCGTCATCGACGGCCAACTCGATCAGGCGTCCATCGGTCTCGACCTTGATCTCGACCTTGCGGTTGGCTTCGGTGCGGCCGCGCAGCAGATCGACGATGGCATGGGTCTGCGCGGTCGAACTGCGCACCCGCACGCTCGGCACTTTGTCGAGTGCGGCGAGGTCGGCCGGCGGCTTCTGCGCTTCCGGCTCGGCGCCGCTCTCGCCAAGCTGGCCGGAGGCGACCCAGGCCGTCGCCGCAACGGCGAACACAAGTGCCAGGATAAAGGAGCGTTTCATCTTGCCGTAGTCTTCTGTTCTAAATGTCTCGTTGCGCTTTCGGGGGTTATACGCAGGAACGCGGCTTAGTGTTTCCCTCCCCGTGGGTTGCGGCGTTGTTTCTTTGTCTCGGCCTCTCGCGGCGACTCCTCACTCAGCCACCAGGGCGGCCGGATGGGCGATTTCGCCCAGAAGAGCCTCGCGGTTCGTTTCCAGATACTCCGCCGCCGCGCGGTAAACCGCGATCCCCATGCCGCGCACGAAGCAGGCCCCCGAGGGCCCCATGTTGTTGGCGGCGCAGTCTTCCATGCGTTCGAGGGATTCCCGATACCAGGCGATACGCTGATCGATCAGCTCGGCGACGCGCGCCGGCGGCAGGCACTGGGCGAAAAACAGGATGAAAAGGAAGTCCGAGCGCACGCGGTCGGCATCCGGTTCGACCAGCAGAGCCTCGGTAAAGGCGTCCTCGCCCTGCGGTGTGATGGAATAGATCTTCTTGTCGGGACGCTTCTCCTGCGCCTCCGCCCGGCAGGCCACCAGACCTTCCGCGCTCAACGCGTTCAACGCCGGATAGATCGATCCGAAGCTGGCTTGGTGGAAGTGGCTGAAGGGGCCTTCCGCGAAGGCCTTTTTGATTTCGTAGCCGCTGGCCTCTCCGCGCGAGAGGACCCCCAGGCAAAGAGTCTTAACGTCCATGGCAAACTTCCGGCTGGCTGGGTTGTGACGGCCAGTTTGTTATATCGGCCCGAGATATATCAATTCAATATATACAACGGAGACCACAACGGCTTGTACAACGCTGTCTGCAAGGCCGCCATGCGGCGGATGCAAGGCTGCATTTGCCACAAATGCCGGAAAAATTATCAACAATATCAAATATTTGCACGAGTTCTCCGAGCCTAGTAAAATCAGGCAAAGTCAAATTCGGCATGGCAGGACCATGATTCAGGGTTTCTCGATTTCGGTCTCCGGCCTGATGGCGCAGAGCAAGCGTCTCGCCGTTTCGGCCGACAACGTGGCGAACATGCGCAGCCGCGGGGTCGATCCGGAGGGGCCGGCAGAACAGCCGGGCGCGTACCGGCCCAAGCGCGTCGTCGACGTGACCGCCGGAGGCGGCGGTGTGCGCGGCGAGGTGCGTCCAATCGCACCGGCTTCGGTCGAAACCTATGAGCCCGGCAGCCCGGATGCCGATGCCGAGGGGCGGGTCAACCGTCCGAACGTCAACCTGGCCGAGGAACTGGTGACCCAGATCCAGGCGCGGCGGGCCTACGAAGCCAATGCCGCCGCTATCCGGACCCAGGACGAAGTGACCGAAAGCCTGCTAGACATTAAGTCCTAGCTCTGGCCCGCGCGGCCGGCGTGCGACGCCGAAGATGGTCAGCGTTCTTGGTGGATGAAACCGGGCGCATCCGGACGCCTATCGGTTGTAAATCCCTAGAGTTTCAGAGGCCCCCAAGACGACAGGCGCGGCTTCGCCCTGGGCGTACCCCGTTGGCCTATTAGTATGTTCTAAACAGATTTTAAGGTTGCGTAATCATTTTGTGCAGTATTGGTCGGCGTTTGTGATGTTTCCACAAGGGCCGGACCACGATGGTTGATCTTCTCAACAGATTTAAAATCCGCACCAGGATCGGTGTTGCCTTGGCGGTGCCGCTGCTTGGCCTGCTGGTGCTCGCTGCTATCGCCGTTGGTGGACAATGGCGCATCGCGGGCGAGATGGACCGTCTTGACGCCCTGGCCAACCTGGCGCCTGAGATCTCGGCCATGGTCCATGAGCTTCAGAAGGAGCGCGGCGCCTCCGCCGGCTTTATCGGCAAGAAGGGGCAAGGGGCTTTCGCCGAGAGACTGACCACTCAGCGTCAGGCCACGGACGCCCAGTACGAGCAGTTTGCTGCGGCCATCGATGCATTTGACACCGCTGCTTACGGCCCGGTCTTTCAGGGGAAACTCAAGGCAGCCCTGGACATGGTGTCCCAGTTGCAGCAGCAGCGGGCCGCGGTCAGCGCTCTCTCTCTGACCGTCGGCGAGATGGCAAAGTACTACACGACAACCATCGCAAGACTGCTTGATAATGTCGGTGAGATGGCCGTGCTCAGCACCGATGCCAGTGTCGCCAACTCGATTGCGGCCTACATCAGCTTTCTGCAGGCCAAGGAACGGGCGGGAATCGAGCGCGCCATGGGCGCCAACGGCTTCGGCAAGGGCAGCTTCGCACCGGCCATCCATCAGCGCTTCGTGTCCCTGGTCGCCCAACAGCAGGCCTTTCTCTCGACCTTCCGCGCCTACGCGTCTGAAAGTCAGCGTGCGTATCTGGCTGAGACCGAGAAGGCAGGGGCGTTCGGCGAGGTCGAGCGCATGCGGGGGCTCGCAATCGGCAGCGCCTACGGTGGCGACCTGGGCGGCGTGACCGGGCCGGTCTGGTTCGACACCATCACGCAGAAGATCAACCTTCTGAAAGATGTGGAGGATCGGATCGCCGCCGACCTGCAGGTACAGGTCAGCACCCTGGGTGCGCAGGCGCAACGCACCCTCTTCATTGACGTGTTCATAACCTTGGCTCTGTTGATTGGTACGCTCGCGGTTGTAACGGTTGCGGTGCGCAGCGTGACCGGTCCGCTTGCCCGTACGACGGAGCAGGTGAAGGTTCTGGCGTCCGGCGATCTCTCGATTGAGATCGACGGCGCGGCGCGGCGCGATGAGCTTGGTGACATGGCGCGCGCGGTTCAGGTCTTCAAAGATCAGGGAATCGAGGCGGAGCGCCAAAGCCAGGAGCGCAAACGCGAACGCGAGCGCGCCGAGCAGGAGAAGCGCGACGCGATCCGCTCTCTTGCCGCTGATGTCGAGGCCAGCCTCGACCCGGTCGTCAATGAGGTCTCCACGGCTTCGAACCAGCTGCGTATCACCGCCGAGGGACTGTCCACGGTCGCGTCCCAGACCAGCGAAAGCGCCAATGACGTCTCGGTGGCTGCCGACCAGGCTTCGGCCAACGTTCAGACCGTCGCTTCTGCCGCAGAGGAACTTTCCAGTTCGATCGGCGAGATCACCCGCCAGGTCTCTCAGTCCCGGGAGATTTCGGGGAAGGCCGTTGCCGAAGCCGATCGCGCCAGCGAGACCGTCAACGGCCTCGCCGAAGCCGCGCAGAAGATCGGCGATGTGGTCAATCTCATCCAGGACATTGCCGAGCAGACCAATCTTCTGGCGCTCAACGCGACCATCGAGGCAGCGCGGGCCGGCGAGGCGGGCAAGGGCTTTGCCGTGGTTGCCAGCGAGGTGAAGTCTCTGGCCAACCAGACCGCCAAAGCGACCGAAGACATCGGGGCGCAGATCAGCGGCATGCAGGCGGCAACCAGCGAAACGGTGGATGCGATCACGGGTGTGCGCGGGACCATCGACCAGATCGGTACAACCGCAACCGCGATCGCTTCCGCTGTCGAAGAGCAGTTGGCGGCGACCCAGGAGATCTCGCGCAATGCCCAGGAGGTGGCGCGCGGCACCACGGAGGTGACCACCAACATCGGTGCCGTCACCGAAGCGGCGTCGAACTCCGGGCAGTCCGCCGGCGAGGTGCTGCGCGCCTCCGAACAGCTGTCGAAGGGCTCGGATGTCCTGCGCAGCAAGCTCGACGAGTTCCTGGCCCGACTCCGCGCCGCCTAAACCGCGGCCCTCATACCTGCGCAGCGACGGAGCTATCCTGAAGCGGCACGACTCCGGCCGGGCGGTCGAGAGCCAGGCGGTCGAGAGCCGGGCAGGTGAGAGTCAGACCTGCAGCGCCGGTAACGTTGCCGGGAGCGTTGTGGAAAGGCGCGCGCCTTCGGATCCCGGGGGCTCGGGATGGCGCTCCAAGCGGTCAGCAAACAAGCAAGAAGCCCGCAATCCCTTGCGGGAGAGCAGGCTTTGGTTCCCCAGTACACGCTGGCTCAGTGCGCGCTGCTGGCCAGCAGGTTAAGCGGCAATGCCCTCGCGCCACGCAGAGGTGGACTTGCAGGACTGACAGATGCGCTCACCCGGCCAGGTGCTCAAGAAGTCAGTGCCGCACATCAGGCAGGCGCGCTTCTTCTTCTCGTATGAGCGGTCGGACTTCGGCTTGGAGTTTTTTGTTGAGTTGCTCATGGGCGGGTAGATACCAGTCCGGACGTTTCTATTGCAACAAAAATGTTGCACTGCGGTGACGATTCGTTGCAGGTCAGATTTGCAACCTTCGCATGGCATCGGGTCTTTTAGGCGTGACGTCTGGTCGGGTCTGCTGTCGACTTCAGCGCACCTGCCATGACCATCGACCTGGGTGCGGACCGGCGCGCTGCCAAAGGCGATAAGATTACGGTCCCAAGGGCCGTCCCAGAGGCTGCCACCGAGCCTCGGCTTGCCGGGGTGAGCGGCGCTCCTCGGTTTTCAATCGGCAGGCGGATGCGTCCGCCACCGCCCTGCTGCGGTGAGTCAGACGAAACCAGAAAACAATTCCAGGTAGTAGATCTGACCCGGTTCCACAGGGCTGTTTGTCGCCGCTTTAAGGATCTGGTAAGCTTTTCATACCTTCGCGGCTTTGTGACCCCGGAAGGTACCGGGAGAACCCGGAAGGCATCGGGCAGCGACGGCTAAAAACCAAAGGCAAGCAGGGACAAAGAGCACGCCGAGATAAGAAGCACAGGGAGAGGTGCGATGTACCGTTCTGTCATTGAGAGCAAGCAGGAAGGCAGCGAGCGCCGGCGTCTTCTGCGCTGGGTTGAAGGGGTCGCCGTGGCGGCCGTTGTGGTTGTCGGGGTGACCTACCTCTTCGGGCTGCTTCAGTTCTAGATCGACGGATAAGCGCCCACCGGGCCGAGACCAGACGCTGTCTTCAGAGAAGGCTGCTTGCCGAGGACAGGCTCTGAGGCGACGGAGCGGCGACGACGGCGGCCTCATGCTGTGACTCCCGCCAGGTGACCGCGACCAGCAAAACCACTGCGAGGGCGACGGCCATGCTGAGGAGGTCGCGCCGCGTTACCAGCGCGCGGTGGCGAGAGGTTCTGCGTCTGGGTCTGATCATCGCGCTGCCGGGCTTCCAAGGCTTAAGGGTCATTGCTCTGTCGGCAGACCCCTGGCGCGGGTTCAAGCACGCTTCGTCTTTAAAGGGTCTCTATTTCTTTCTACGAGGGGGAAGCGGGTTCCGTTTCCTCGGCCGTGAAGAAATCTTCAGCGCCACCGCAGCAGGCTGCGTTCCAAGGCGGTGATGGCCGCGCCGAAGATAAGGCCGAGCACCGACAGGCAGACGACCCCGGCCAGCAGCTGGTCGGTGGCCATCAGGTGACCCGCCTGCAGGACGAAGGCGCCGAGGCCGTACTCGGCGCCGATCATCTCGGCCGCCACCACCAGGATGAGGGCGACGGAGGACGAGATTCGGAAGCCGGCGATGATTGTCGGCATGGCGCCGGGCAGGACCACCTTGCGGACGATGTCGCGCGGCGGCAGGTCGAAGGACTGGGCCATGCGGATGAGGTTGCGGGCGACTCCGTCGATGCCGCTGTAGCAGTTGATGACTGTGGGGAAGAAGACGCCGAGCGCAATGGTGGCGAGCTTGGAAGGCTCCCCGATGCCGAACCAGAGGATGAAGAGCGGCAGCAGGGCGATCTTGGGCACCGGGAAGATTGCCGAGACCAGGGGCATGCCGATGGAGCGGGCCAGCGTGAAGAGCCCCATGGCGGTGCCGAGCGCAAGGCCGGCGGCCGTACCGATGGCCCAGCCGCCGAGGATGCGCCCGAGGGAGGCGGTGAAGTGGCGCCAGAGCTCGCCGCTGGCCGCGACATCGTAGAGCGCCTGGGCGATGTGCGCCGGGCTGGGCAGGAAGAGGGGGTTGATCCAGCCCAGGCTGCTGCCGCCCTGCCAGAAGGCGATCAAAGCGGCGAAGACCAGCAGCGCCGGCCCGCGGCGCTGGCCGGGGGCGAAACCGCCGCCGCGGAAGCGCACGCGGTCTTGCGCCGTCTCGCGGCCGAGCTCAGCCATCGGCCATCTCCCGCTCCGCCGAGCGTGCCTCCTCCTTGATCAGCGTCCAGAGATGCTGCTGCAGGCGCGCCAGTTCGGCCTGCGCCTCGGGCCTGCCGCGCTCGCTCTGCGGAACGGCGAGGGGGACGGTCTCGCGCAGCCGGCCGGGACGCCGCGACAGCACCGCCACCCGGTCGGCCAGGCGCAGCGCCTCGGTCAGGTTGTGGGTTACGTAAACCGCGGTCGTCTTCTCGCGCAGCCAGAGATCCAGGAAGTCCTCCATCAGCAGGTCGCGGGTCTGGGCGTCGAGAGCAGAGAGCGGTTCGTCCATCAGCAGTACGGCCGGGCGCACGGCGAGGGCCCGGGCAATGCCCACCCGCTGGCGCATGCCGCCGGAAAGCTGGCGCGGATAGGCCGAGGAGAAGTCGCTCAGCTTGGTCCGTTCCAGGACCTCGGCGATACGGCTGTGCCGCTCGTTGCCGGAGAGGGTGTGGTGCTCCAACGCCAGGGAGACGTTGTCGGCCACCGTGCGCCAGGGCAGCAGCGCGAAGTCCTGGAAGACGTAGGTCAGCGGGTTCAGGCAGTCCGCCGGCACGGCGCCCTCGGCCACCACCCGGCCGCTGCTGGGCTGCAGAAGGCCGCCCAGGATACCGAGCAGGGTCGACTTGCCGCAGCCTGAAGGGCCGATGAGCGCCAGGGTCTCGCCTGCCTGGACTGTGAGCGAGATGTCTTCCAGAACCGTCAGATCGTCGTAGCGGTGGCCGACGGCCTCGAGACGCAGTTCCATGGATAGCGGCTGGACAGATCGTTCAGTTGGTCGGCACGTCCAGATGACCCTCGATAAAGCTGAGGTCGACGAAGTCCGCCGGGTCGACGTCCTTGCCGACCAGCCCCTGGGCCTGCATCCAGGCGACCTGGTCGTAGATCGACTGCACCTTCAGCCGGCCCTCCGGGTCGATGAAGGGGGCGCCCGCCTTGATCGAGGCCGGTTTGGCCTTGGTGTACTTCTCGATGATCGGAATGAGCGCCTCGGCCTCGGCACCAAAAACGCGCTGGCCGGCGGCGTCGCGCTGCATGAAGGCCTCGGCATAGTCGGCCGCGGCGCGCTGATAGGCGCGCACGAAGCGCTCCACCACGTCACGCCGCTCCTCGACATTGCGCGAGGAGGTGAAGAGCCCGCCGAGCTGATAGGGCGTGTACTGGTGAACCCAGCCGATGATCTTCGCCGAACCGTCGTTCTCCAGCCGGGTGGCGATGTGTGCCGGCAGGATGATGGAGTCGACCTGGCCCGACTTCACCGCGCCGATCATGTTCGGCACCTTCTCGAGCGGCTTCAGTTGGATGTCGTCCAGATCCATGCTCAGCCTGTCGGCCAGCATGCCGATCATCAGGTGGAAGGAGGAGCCCTTCTGGGTCATGCCGAGGGAGCGGCCGGCGAACTTCTCCGGGCTGTCGAAGCCGGCCGCGTAGGCTTGGTTGGAGGCGATGTAGGCGGAGAAGTCGAAGCCCGGCTCTTCGCGGCTCTGCGCACCGATCACCTTGAGCGCGCCCTTGCCGGCGAGATTGTAGAAGCCGGCGGTGAAGGCGGTGACGCCGAAGTCGGCATCGCCCGAAGCGATGGAAACCGCAACCGGCTGTGCGGCGCGGAAGAACTTGAACTCCACCTCCAGGCCTTCCTCGGCGTAGTAGCCCTTGTCCTGGGCGATGAACAGCGGCGAGGAGGAGACGAAGGTGAGGGCGGAGATGGTGATCTTCTCCGCCTGCGCAGCCGTGGCGCCGAGCGCGAGGCTGCAGGCGAGGGAAGCGGCGGCAAGGCCGCGGCGCAGCGGGCGAAACATGGTGGTTCTGTCCTCCCCGGAAGCTTTCTTGGTGTGTTCTTTGAAGGCCTGCACGCTATCCGCGGGCTTGTGCCGGGTCAATGGGCGCCCCATCGAGCGGCAGCACGTTGGTGTACTTCACCTGCTTGAGGGCGAAGCTCGATTCGATGGAGGCGACGTTGCCGACGCGCGTCAGCTTGGTCTTGAGGAAGCGCTCGTAGGCCGCGAGGTCGGCCACCACCACGCGCAGCAGGTAGTCCTGCGTGCCGGTCATCAGATAGCACTCCAGGACCTCGGGGTAGGCGCTGACCTCCGCCTCGAAGCGGTCCAGGTCCTCCTCCTGCTGGCGCTCCAGCTTGATGGAGATGAAGACCGAGACCGGCAGGCCGACGGCGTGCTGGGCGACCAGCGCGACGTAGCGGTCGATGATGCCCGCTTCCTCCAGGAGGCGCACCCGCCGCAGGCAGGGCGAGGGGGAGAGGCCGATCTTCTCCGCCAGGTCGACGTTGCTGAGCCGGCCGTCGGCCTGCAGGGCGGTGAGGATCTTGCGATCGATGGTATCGAGGTCCATAGATGGCAGGATATGCCAAGAATAGCTTCCTGGCGAAGCGAATATGTCAGAGTCGGCGAAACGCGCGGCCCCTTTGGCATGTCATGCCAGGGCCCTTTGGCGTAAGCTGCCGCTCCGCGCCGCTTCCTTGTGAAGGCCGAGAGTCGAACGATACCCATGACGGATTCCCATAGCCTGAAGATGCTGGAGGCGCTGGAGCAGAAGGTGCTCTGGCTGTCCTCCTGGATGATCCACAACGCCAACCACCTGCGCCCCAAGACCGATGGGCTGAAGGTGGGCGGCCACCAGGCGTCCAGCGCCTCGCTGGTCACGCTCATGACGGCGCTTTATTTCCATGTGCTGCGGCCCGAGGACCGGGTGGCGGTGAAGCCCCATGCCAGCCCGGTCTTCCATGCCATCCAGTATCTGCTGGGCAACCAGAGCCGGGAAAATCTCGAAACCTTCCGCGGCTTCGGCGGCGCGCAGTCCTACCCCTCGCGCACCAAGGACAGCGACGATGTGGACTTCTCCACAGGCTCCGTCGGCCTCGGCGTCGCCATCACCTCCTTCGCCAGCATGGTGCAGGACTACGTGCGGCTGAAGGGCTGGTCCGCCGGTGCGAAGACGGCGCCTGAAGGGCGCATGGTGGCACTGGTGGGCGATGCGGAACTGGACGAGGGCAACATCTACGAAGCCCTGATGGAGGGCTGGAAGCACGGCCTGCGCAACACCTGGTGGGTCATCGACTACAACCGCCAGAGCCTGGACGCGGTGGCGCGTGAGGGCCTTTACGGCCAGTTCGACAAGCTGTTCCGCTCCATGGGCTGGGAGGTGGTGACGATCAAGTACGGCCACCTGCTGCAGGCGGCCTTCGAGGAGCCCGGCGGGGAGGCGCTGCGCGACTGGATCGACCGTTGCCCCAATCAGCTCTACTCGGCGCTGACCTTTCAGGGTGGGGCGGCCTGGCGCAAACGCCTGCTGGACGATCTCGGCGACCCCAATGGCTCTGGGGGTCCAGTGACGGCGCTTATCGAGGCGCGCAGCGACGACGAACTGGCGCGGCTGATGACCAACCTGGGCGGCCACGATCTGCCGGCGGTGCTGGAGGCCTTCGCTGCCATCGACCACGACCGCCCGGTCTGCTTCATCGCCTACACGGTGAAGGGCTACGGCCTGCCGCTGGCCGGCCACAAGGACAACCACGCCGGCCTGATGACGCCGCAGCAGATGGAGGCCTACCGCGCCGGCCTGGGCATTCGCGAAGGCCGGGAGTGGGAGCCCTTCGAGGCCATGACCCTGCCGCGGCCGGAGGTCGAAACCTTCCTCAAGACGGTGCCCTTCAACGCCCGCGGCCGGCGCCGCTTCAAAGCCGCGCGGGTGCCGCTGCCGGAAGGCCTGACGGTTCCGGCGGGCGACGTCCAGTCGACCCAGGAGGGCTTCGGCAAGATCCTCAACGAGCTGGCGCGGGACGACACGCCTCTGGCCCAGCGCATCGTCACCACTTCGCCGGACGTCACCGTCTCCACCAACCTGGGAGCCTGGGTGAACCGCCGCGGCCTGTTCAGCCACACGCCCCTGGCCGATACCTTCCGCGACGAGAAGGTGCCCTCGGCGCAGAAGTGGATCATGAGCCCGGAAGGCCAGCACATCGAGCTCGGCATCGCCGAGATGAACCTCTTCC
Organism: Pelagibius sp.; assembly: GCF_028281305.1. Lineage (GTDB taxonomy): Bacteria > Pseudomonadota > Alphaproteobacteria > Kiloniellales > Kiloniellaceae > Pelagibius. The sequence continues at coordinate 64,265 of NZ_JANQKD010000011.1, forward strand.
TGCTGCTGAGCGCGCTCGGTCTTTCGCATTCGCTGTTCGGGGAGCGCCTGCTTCCCATCGGCACGCTTTACGATCCCTTCATCCAGCGCGGCCTCGATGCCCTGAACTACGCCTGCTACCAGGACGCCCGCTTCATTCTGGTAGCCACGCCTTCGGGCGTGACCCTGGCGCCGGAGGGCGGCGCCCACCAGTCGGTCTCCACCCCGCTCATCGGGCTGGCGCAGGACGGCCTCGCCGCCTTCGAGCCCGCCTTCGTCGACGAACTGGCCGGCATCCTCGCCTGGTCCTTCGACTACATTCAGCGCGACGGGGAGGGGCCGCCCGCCGGGCCCTGGCTGCGCGACGAGAAGGGGGGCTCGGTCTACCTGCGCCTCTCCACCCGGCCCCTGGAACAGCCGAAACGGGTCATCGACGAAAGCCTGCGCGACGACATCATCAAGGGCGGATACTGGCTGCGCCCGCCGGGGCCGAACTGCCAGGTGGTGATCGCCTACCAGGGCGCAGTGGCGGCGGAAGCAATTGCCGCCGCCGGGCTGATCGCCGAGGACCGGCGCGACGTCGGGGTGCTGGCGGTGACCTCCGCCGACCGGCTGAGCGCCGGCTGGCATGCCGCCGAACGGGCGCGCCAGGAGGGCGGGGCCTGGGTGCCCTCCCACATCGAAGAGCTGCTGGCATCGCTGGACCGCGACGCCGGCTTGGTGACCGTCCTGGACGGGCACCCGACGACCCTCTCCTGGCTCGGCGGGGTGCGCGGCCACCGGGTGCAGGCGCTGGGCGTCGAGCACTTCGGCCAGACCGGCACGATCCAAGACCTCTACCGCCATCACCGCATCGACGTGGACGCCATCGTCGCAGCGGCCAACGCGGCCTCCGCCGGGCGGCCGATCCGCTATCTGCGGGTGGTGCGCTGAGGGGTGGCCCGGGTGCCAGCGAAGCGACATGGCTTGACAGCGGGCACCGCTCTTTGCGATAGCAGGGCCATGAGCCAGCAGCGCGTCGCCCTTCGGAAGGCCAAAAAAACCCCCACTCCGGGGGCAAGGGATCGCTGCGCGAACTGACAGTCAGTTCAGAGTTACGGATTTCAACCCCGCCGGTTCGGACGGGGTTTTTTCGTGTCGCTCCGTCTTCGGCTTGAGAGGAGACGGATGCCATGACTTCACATCACCCAAGCCCAAGCGGCCTTTGGCTGCCCCTGATCACGCCTTTCCGCGAGGGGGCGCTTGACGAAGCCTCGCTACGGCGCCTCGTCCGGCACTATGCCGCCCAGCCGATCGACGGCTTGATCCTCGCCGCGACGACCGGCGAAGGTTTGACGTTGGAAGAAGACGAATGCGCGCGTCTGGTGGAGATCGCCGCCGAGGAGCGGACCGCGGCCCGTCCGGCGCTGCAGGTCTATCTCGGTCTTTCCGGCAGCGATACGCGAAAGCTACTGCGGACACTGGACCGGACGGCAGGCTGGTCCATCGATGGATACCTGGTGACCTGTCCCTCCTACGTGCGTCCCTCGCAGGAGGGGCTGTTTCGGCACTTCATGGCGCTGGCTGAGGCGGCGGCCCATCCGATGCTGCTCTACAACATTCCCTATCGCACCGGCGTCAACCTGGCGAACGAGCAGATGCTGCGTCTGGCCGAGCATCACAACATCGTCGGCGTCAAGGACTGCTGCGCCGACGCTGCCCAGTCCTTCGACCTGCTGTGCCGGCGGCCGGAGGGCTTTGCAGTACTGACCGGCGAGGACGCCTTCTTCTACAGCGCGCTGGTTCAGGGCGCCGACGGCGGAATCCTGATGTCCGCCCATGTCCTGACCGGGGCCTTCGCCGCCGTGCGGGCGACGCTCTTGGCCGGCGACCAGCCCGGTGCCCTGGCGCAGTGGCGGGCGCTGGCGGAGATCCCGGCGTTACTCTTTGCCGAGCCCAGTCCGGCGCCGATCAAGCATTGGCTCTGGCGCATCGGGCTGATCGACAGCCCGGAGCTGCGCTTGCCGATGACCGGGGTCAGCGCGGCGCTGGCCCGGCGGATCGATCAGGCCGTTGGTCGATCAGCCGCGTGACCCTGCCGCCGTCCCCTGATCCACTTTTCGATCTCCAGGACCAGGAGAACCAGGATCCCGGCGGCGACGATCTGGAGACATTGGATCGGGCTGAGCGGACGGGCAGCGAAGATCGCCGCCAGGAACGGCAGATAGGTGAAGAGCACCTGAAGCGCGGTCACCGCGGCGACGGCGATCAGCACGGCTCGTGTTCCCATCAGGCCACGCCAGGTGAGCGAGGACGCCTTCAGATAGCGAACGCTGAAGAGGTAGAAGATCTCAAGGACCACCAAAGTGTTGACCACGACCGTTCTGGCCTCCGCGATGCCCGCGCCTTGCGCCTGTGCCAGCGCGAACATGGCGAAGAGCACGGCGAGGAACAGGGTCGAGACGAAGGCGACCCGCCAGATCAGAAAGCCCGAGAGGATGGGCTCTCTGGGACGCCTCGGCGGCCGGCGCATGACGTCCGGCTCGGCCGGCTCGAAGGCCAGCGCGAGCGCCAGGGTCACGGCCGTGACCATGTTGACCCAGAGGATCTGCACCGCGGTGATCGGCAGGGTGGTCCCGAGGAGGATGGCGGCGATCAGCACGAAGGCTTCGCCGCCGTTGGTCGGCAGGATAAAGAGGATCGCCTTTTTCAGATTGTCATAGACCGTCCGGCCCGCTCTCACCGCCTGGGCGATGGTGGCGAAGTTGTCGTCGGCCAGCACCATCTCCGCGGCCTCCTTGGCGGCCTCGCTGCCTTTGCGTCCCATGGCGATGCCGACATCGGCGCGCTTCAGGGCCGGGGCATCGTTGACGCCGTCGCCGGTCATCGCCACCACGGCACCTTGCGCCTGCAGCGCCATGACCAGCCGCAATTTGTGCTCCGGGCTGGTGCGCGCGAAGACGGAGGTCTCGGTGACGCGGTGTTTGAGCGTCTCCTCGTCCAGGAGGTCGATATCGCGCCCGGTCAGGATCGATCCGGGGTTCTCCAGGCCGAGCTGCCCGGCGATGGCCGCGGCGGTCCCGGCATGGTCTCCGGTGATCATCTTGACCTGGATGCCGGCAGCCCGGCAGTCGGCCACAGCGGCCACCGCCTCTTCGCGGGGCGGATCGATCAAACCGAAGAGGCCGAGGAAGGTCAGACCGTTATCCACGTTCTCGAATTCGAGCACCGTCTGCGATGCGTCGGTGGTCTTCATGGCGACGGCGAGAAGGCGCTGGCCGCTGGCGGCGATCTCCTCGGCCTGCGCCTGCCAATAGCGCTGATCCAGCGGGGCGTCGCCATCCAGGCCGCGCTGCCTGGCGCACATTTCGAGGATCCGCTCCGGCGCTCCCTTCACATAGATGAAGCCTTCGCCATGGTGGCCGTGGTGGAGGGTCGCCATGAAGCGGTGCGCCGAGTCGAAGGGTATGAGATCGGTGCGCGGCGCGAACCCGGTTTCCTTTTCCTGGTCCAGCCCCGCCTTGCAGGCAACGGCAAGGAGGGCGCCCTCCATGGGATCGCCCTCAACGGTCCAGTGGCCGTCTACCTCATGAAGGCTGGCGTCATTACAAAGGAGCGCTGCCCGTGCCACTTCGACGAGCAGCGGATGGTCTTCGAGCGCCACCTCCCGGCCGTCCAGGGAAAAGTTGCCTTGGGGCGCATAGCCGATGCCGGAGACCGCGAACAGGCGGCGCGCCGTCGCAAGGGAAACGACGGCCATCTCGTTGCGGGTCAGGGTCCCCGTCTTGTCCGAGCAGATCACCGAAACCGAGCCGAGGGTCTCGATGGCGGGAAGGCGCCGAACGATGGCGTTGCGCCGCGCCATGCCCTGCACGCCGATGGCAAGGGTGATGGTCAGGATGGCCGGCAGCCCTTCGGGGATGGCGGCGACAGTCAGCCCGACCACCGCCATGAAGATCTCGGTAAAGCCATAGTCGCGGACCAGCAGGCCGAAGGCGAAAACCAGGGCAGCAAGGCCGAGGATGGAGCCCGTCAGCCACTTCGCGAAAACGGCCATCTGCCGGGTCAGCGGCGTCTGCAGGGTGGTGACTTCCGAGAGCATGCCGCTGATCCGGCCGATCGCCGTCTGCCCCCCGGTGGCGACGACGAGCCCCTTACCCTGGCCATAGGTAACAAGCGTGCCGCTGTAGGCCATGGAACTGCGGTCGCCGAGCGCGGCCGCTTCGCCGACCGGCGCGATGGCTTTCTCTGCCGCAACCGATTCGCCGGTCAGCACCGCCTCGTCGATTCTCAGGTTGCGTGCGTCGATCAGTCGCGCGTCGGCGGGAACTCGCGCGCCGGCCTCCAGCAGGACGATGTCGCCCGGTACAAGCTGATCGCCCGGCAGCGCCTGGCGATGGCCGTCGCGCACCACGTCGGCCTTGGGTGCCAGCATGTTGCGAATGGCGTTGAGGGCGTTCTCCGCCTTGCCCTCTTGTATGAAGCCGATGATGGCGTTGATGACCACCACGGCGACGATGACCTGGGTGTCGATCCAATGGCCGAGCGCGGCGGTGACCGCTGCCGCGGCCAGAAGCACGTAGATCAGCACGTCGTGGAACTGCGCCAGAAACCGCAGGACGGGGCCGCGGCGGCGCGGCGGCGCCAGACGGTTCGGTCCGTAGCGCTGCAGGCGCGCGCGGGCTTCCGCCTCGCTCAGGCCGCCTGGGCCGCTGTTCTGAGCGGATATCGCATCCTGGACGGAGGTCGCGTGCCAGGTCCGCTCATCCGCGGACATGCCCGCACGGCTTTCCGGCTTCTCGTCGCGCTGAAGCATCACCATCGACTAACTCGTCTCAAAGTCAGGGAAGCGGCCGCCGCGTCGGATTTCGGCAGCGATGCGACCGCTCAAGCACACCTATCCTCGGATTACCCAGCCGCGTCCAGCGCAAAACGACTGTCCAGACCTTCGGCGAGGGCCGCCCGCGTGGCATTGATCCGCGTCAATGTACCACGGGCGAGAGGGCAGGTCGGTTTTGTCAAACCGTGAAGGGCCTTAAGCGCGCACCCGCGGAAGCCTCTTGGGCCATGCCTGGAATTGAAACAACACTGCACCGGCGACGATCAGGAGCAGCGCCAGCGCGAAGCCCTGCGGTAGGGTTTCCCCCAGGAAAAGAACGGCCACCGGCGCGCCGACGGCGGCACCCACCGAACCGATCTGGCTGAGGTAGACCGGCCCGGCGGTCTGCTGAAGCCGGAAGTAGGCGACGAACTGCAGGGCGAAGACCGCGATGTTGGTGCCGGTCAGGCCGAGAAGGGTCGTGTTATCCCACAGTGTGAAGACAGCGCCGGCGCCTTCGCTCAGGATCGCAAAGGGCGCGGCCAGGACGCCGGCCATGAGCAGCATCAGCGCGGCCAGCAGCAGCGGCTGTGCGCCCTCGGGCCAGAAGCGCGTGCGGTAGAGATTGCCACCTGCGATGACCACGGGAATGGCTGTGGCGGTCAGCACCCAGGCGAAGGCATCGCCGCTGCCCGAGAGTCCGTCGAACTTCGCCGCCGCCAGCAACAGCCCGCCGGCCAAGGCCACGCCCACGCCCAGCGCCCTCAAAGTGGCGATCCGCTCCATGCCCACGACCAGGGCGAGGAGGTAGGTCAGCAACAGCGGGAATGCAAATACCAGCGAGATGTATCCGGCGCCCACATGGGCGACGGACAGATAGGCCATGGCCGTCGCCAGAGCCTGGAATGCCCCGGCCCCCAGGCTGTAGAGCAGCAGGGGGCGCCAGGTGCCCTTCGCCTTGCCGCCGGCCGCCGCCGCAGCCAGGAGCAGGAGGCCGGCACCACCCATCACCAGGGTCAGGAACCACAGCATCGGCGCCCCTTCGGCGGCGGCGAGGCGCGAGACGATGATGGTGACCGCAAGCAGTGCTCCCGTCACCAGGAGCAGGGCAGGCGCGGCGAGGCCGGCTTGGGAAGGGGCCTGTGGCGGGCGTGGAACGGCCATGAGACATGCGTCCTTGTCTGCTGGGCGGGAGACTTGTAGCCTATTACTTGGTATCAAGTATCTTGATGTCAAGATAAATGGAGGCCACCATGGCCAAGAACGTGACCGCGGGGTCGAAGACCGCGAGCGAGCCCATGGACCGTGCTGCCCGTGCGGTGGCCCAATGGGGCGGCGAGTTCCCCGATTGGGATCTGCGTCCCATGGAGGCCCTGGGCCGGCTGGCCGAAACCGCCCTGGTGATCAGCCGCGATCACTTATCTCCCGTCTTTGCGCAATTCGGCCTGCAGCCCGGGGAGTTCGACGTGTTGGCAGCCCTGCGCCGCTCCGGAAAACCCTACGAGCTGACGCCCACCGATCTCTTCGACATCACCATGATGTCGTCAGGCGGAATGACGGCGCGGCTCGACCGTCTCGAACGCATGGGCTACATCGCGCGCCGCCCCAATCCGGAGGATCGGCGCGGGACCTTGGTGCGCCTGACGGACTCCGGGCTCAGTCTTGTCGAGCGCGCGGTCCCGGAGCATCTGGCCAATCAGGCAAGGCTGACGGCCTGTCTCAGCGACGCCGAGCTGGCCAGGCTTTCCGCGCTCCTAAAAAAGCTCCTTAAGCACGCGCAAAACGCCGAGTGAGCTGCGCTGAACCGTTGGCCTTAGGAAGCCTCCATCAGGCGCTCGAACACGAAGGCCTTGGCGGAGTGGCAGGCCAGCACCGGGGAGCGGCCCCGGGCCATGGCGGTGGCGATGGCGCTGGCCAGCATGCAG
>NZ_JANQKD010000022.1 GCF_028281305.1 Pelagibius sp.
TCGTCAATATCCAGGGCCTGAAAGGCCCGTTCGTGGTCCATGGCGTGCAGCACATTTTTCACCCGCCGGTCATGCTCAAGAAATGGCCGGGTAAGGACAAGCGCACCCGCATCGTCTTTATCACGCGCGGTCTCGACGAGACGGCACTGCGGAACACGCTGAAGATATTCACGGCCGGGCCGGAAAGCGTGGAGCAGCCGGTGCAGCGGAATGGTGTCGGAGACAGCGGGCAAGCCGACGTGGCTCAGTTGGAAGACAGCAAGTGAGATGCCCCTCATTCGAACCAACTCTCTGACACGCCGGAACGAGACCTTCGTTCCGGCTATCTGGTTCGGCGAGCACCTTTCGCCGCATCGGACAAACGGTCTCTCGCTCCTGCTTGCGCGCACTCGCGCACGCGCCATGGCGCATGTCTCGGACACCCATGCCGGGGGAAGCGCATGATGGATCTCGATCTCTACAACAAGCAGATCCTGCGGCTTGCCGCGTCGATACCCCGGGTTGGCAGGCTGGCGGCTCCCGACGCATCGGCAACCGCGCATAGCCGGCTTTGCGGTAGTCGCATCACAATCGATCTCAAACTCAATGACGATGTCATTACCGACTATACCCAAGAGGTTAGAGCCTGTGTCATCGGGCAAGCGGTCGCCTCCGTCGTTGCGCGGGTCGTCGTTGGCCTGACGATCAACAAGGTGGACGAGGGCGCAGGGATTATGCGCGCCGTTCTCCGGGAAAAGAGGTTCCCTCCACCAGGGCCTTGGGCTGAGCTCGAGCCGTTCCTGCCGGTGGCCGACTTCCGAAGCCGCCACAGCTCGGCGCTGCTTCCCTTCGATGCGCTGCAATACGCGATTGCGGAGCTGCGCCCGGAGCGCTCAGGGGAGCGGTCCGCCGTCGTGAATATCGAACAGGACGTTCGGACATGACCCAGATCCCGCCCTCGCGCCTGATTGGGCTGATCCGTCGACGATATGCACTGCCCAGGTTGACGGCAGTTCAACTCCCTAGCGTCTTCTCGGTCCCTTGAGGTCACTGTCATGATACAGATTGTCTTGAAAGGCGGCGTTCAGAGCCATGACGGCCCCGTTCGTGGCACAGAGATCGCGGTCCGTTTAGGCGGCACGATCGCCGATAGGGCATTGGCTCTGAGGATCAATGGCGTCTTGTGCGACCTCAACACGCTGATCGAAGACGATGCCGAGGTCGAGATCGTGATCGACGAACAGCCCGAAGCGCTCGAGTTGCTGAGGCATGACGCAGCGCATGTCATGGCCCAAGCCGTCAAGGAGCTCTATCCGGAGACCCAGGTCACCATCGGCCCGACGATTGAGAACGGGTTCTACTACGACTTCGCGCGCGAGACATCGTTCACGCCAGAAGACCTCGGGCGGATCGAGGAACGCATGCGGGAGATCGTTGCGCGGGACGAGGTGATCGAGCGCGAGCTGTGGCAGCGCGACGACGCGATCCGCTATTTCGAATCCACGGGCGAGCGCTATAAGGCCGAGATTATTGCCGATATACCGGAAACCGAGACCTTGAGCGTCTATCGCCAGGGAAAGTTCTGCGACCTCTGCCGCGGTCCACACCTGCCTTCGACAGGCAAGCTCGGTACCGCCTTTAAGCTGCTGAAGGTCGCCGGCGCTTATTGGCGCGGCGACCATCGCAATCCGATGCTGCAGCGGATCTATGGTACTGCATGGCGCGACCAGGCTGAGCTCGATGCCTATCTGCGGCAGCTTGAAGAAGCCGAGAAGCGCGATCACCGAAAGCTCGGCCGCGAGATGGACCTGTTTCATTTCCAGGAGAAAGCGCCAGGTGCGGTCTTCTGGCACCCGAAGGGCTGGACACTGTTCCAGACCCTCATCGACTACATGCGCCAGCGTCAGACCAGGGCCGGCTACGTCGAGATCAACACGCCGGACATTATGGAGCGGAGCTTGTGGGAGCAGTCGGGCCATTGGGATAAATTCGGCGAAAACATGTTCACCACCGAAGCAAAAGAGGACCGTGTCTTTGCCCTGAAGCCGATGAACTGCCCCGGCGGGGTCCAGGTCTACAAGCAGGGGATCAGGAGCTACCGCGATCTACCCCTTCGCATTGCCGAGTTCGGCAAGGTTCACCGGTTCGAGCCATCGGGTGCCCTGCACGGGCTCATGCGCCTGCGCGCTTTCACTCAGGATGACGCTCACATCTTCTGCACGGAAGAACAGATCACCCAGGAGTGTCGTATCGTTTGCCAACTCATCCTGAGCATCTACCGCGATTTCGGTTTCGAAGATGTACTTGTCAAGTTCTCCGACCGACCTCAGAAGCGCATTGGCTCGGATGCAATCTGGGACAAGTCCGAGGCGGCCCTGCAGGCGGCGGTCGAGGCGACCGGACTTGCCTACACCACCAATCCCGGCGAAGGTGCGTTCTACGGACCGAAGCTGGAGTTCGTTCTGCGGGACGCCATCGGCCGCGACTGGCAGTGCGGCACGCTGCAAGTCGACCTCAATCTGCCTGAGCGGCTTAGCGCCTTTTACGTTGGCGCCGATGGCGAGAAGCACACCCCCGTGATGCTGCACCGGGCCCTGTTCGGCTCGCTGGAGCGGTTCACGGGCATCCTTCTGGAGCATTATGCGGGCAAGCTTCCGCTCTGGCTGGCGCCGCTCCAGGCCGTCGTCGCGACGATCACTTCCGACTCCGACTCCTATGCCAGCGAGGTCGCTGCCCAACTCACGTCTCTTGGCCTGCGGATCGAGACCGATCTGAGGAACGAGAAGATAGGCTACAAGATCCGCGAGCACAGCCTGGCCAAAGTCCCGGCGCTCCTGATTGTGGGCAAACGCGAGGCGAAAGACGGCACCGTGTCGTTCCGCCGGATCGGCCGCAACGATACCGAAACCATCAGGGTACGCGAAGCCATGGTTCGGCTCGAAACCGAAGCGCTTCGCAGCACAAGCTCTCCCGTGACCCTTCCGCCGGTTGGGGGGCAGAGCGATGACAAGGAGCAGCTTGCAGAAGCTGCGGCAAGGTGACCGTGATGCAGTCTCTGACGACTTACGACGACTGGAAGCATTGCATCACCGTGCTTTGCCGCATCCCGCTCACCCAGACCTATGCCGAAGAACGTCTCGCGGCGCTTCGCAACCCCGCCGACCATCACACTCAGAAGTTCATTGCGACCTGGGGAGAGGCCCATCTTGCGCGTGTAATCGGCTGGTTCGAGCAGGCGGAGCGTGAACTGCAATGATCCTCAAAGAGCCCGGCGGCTACCATTATGGTCCGATCTGATCGACCGCACTACGAATGGCCCGATGGCAATCGGTCACACGCAGTCTTCATCTCGATCGGGTTCGCTCGTCGGTCGGCCTCCCGGCTTCTGGTTTGATGAATCTGGCCACACCCTGATTCCGTGCTGTACCTATGCACTCCCCATTCCCAGTGCTTGGGCCGGTCGAAGGCGGCCCGCGCAATTGGTCGCCCTGCGTTTCCGTGGGGCTGTGCTCGAGTCTTTGCCGATGCGGTGCGGTCAGGTGGTGGGAGAGGATCCTTGACCCCCATCCCCATCAGGCATGAGGAAGCTGCTTTTCCGTGTCGAGGGCCGCCCGCTGGCCGGCGATGAATCCAAGCACAACCGCCGACAACAGGCCGTTCCCCGAGAGATATCCACTGTCGCCTGTGCCCGAGACACCGACGGCAGCACCGCCGGCGGCAAACAGATTGGGAAAAGCCGTGCCATCGGGACGTTTGACGCGGGCCTCGGGCGTCACGTTCAGCCCGCCTTGCGTGTGAAACAGCGCACCGGTGACCTTGACTGCGTGATAGGGAGCGTTGAGCCGCGCACCGGCAAAACTCCGGCCAAACGGGTCCGCGCCGGCACTGGGGATCGCTGCGAGTGTCGTTGCAAGCGCCGCTGGCGGAAGCTTGCAGGATTCCGCCAGCGCCTCGACTGTCTCGGCGGTCCTGATCGCACCCGCCGCCTCGGCGTGCTTAAAGTCCTCAAACTGGCGCGCAACGCCGGCAATACGCTCGTCAAAGATGGTCCAGGCGATGCCCTCCGGCTGCCCGAGGACCGCCCGGGCTGCTTCGGAGTACCCCTGACTTTCGTCCCAGAACCTCTTGCCCTCGATGTTCACTTGAACGCCGCCTGCGGTGATCACGGCCCAGGTGATCAGAATCCCGTGCGGAGTCGCGACGTTCCCGTGCCCTTGGTAGGCACCGAGATGCAGGCGATCGGCGCCCAGCGCCTCGCCCCAGGCCACCGCGTCGCCCTTGTTGCCGTCATGTCCGAACCAGAGGGCGGTCTCGATCTCCGGCATGAATCGGGCCACCATCTCGCGGTTGCCGCCAAATCCGTTGCACGCAAGGATCAGTGTCTCGCAGCCGATCCGCTCAAGACCTTCAGGGCTCTCGACCTCGACGCCGGTGATACGGTCGCCCTCTCGAAAGAGGGTCACAGCGCGCCGGTTGCAGACGATGTCGACGCCGTTGGTTTCACAGGCGGCACGCAGACGATCCACCAGCTCGCGCCCGGCCCGGCTCGGCAACCCATGCATGCGGCGCCGGGAATGGCCAGGATAGTCGAAATCCGTCACGACAGAGAAGGGAAAATCGAAGCGATCGGCCAGCCAATCGACAACCGGCCCCGCCTTTGAGGCGAGCAGATTCACCAGCTCCTGCGGGTTCTCGCCCTTGGCCTTCTCCTGGATGTCACCGGCAAAACGGTCGGCGTTGTCATCGATTCCTGCCGCCGCCTGAAACCGGGTGCCCGCCCCGGGTATGAGGCCCGCCGAAAGCGCGGTCGAGCCGGATGGCACGGCGTCGGCCTCGACCACAAGGATCTCGCCGCCAGAATCCAGCGCCGAAAGGGCCGCAACCATGCCGCCCGCCCCCGCACCGATGATCAGCACAGGCACTTCAAGATCAAAGCCTGTTTCAGGGGTCGGACGGACGCACATTCTCAGCCAGGCTCGTATCGCCTGCCAAGAGCCAGCATCGCGTCGGTTCCGATCCGCTGATTCAAGCCGTCGAAGTCGTACATCCGCTCAGCGAAGGGCCGGTTGGACCCGTTTTCGCGGAGACTGGCATAGTAGTCCGCCGCCGTCCTGGCCAGAGCCCGGACGATGCCGCCGGGAAAGATGACGATGGAGTAGCCCAGCGCCTCGAGGTCGGCCGCGCTCTGCAGAGGCGTCGCTCCGCCCTCAACCATATTGGCCAGCAAGGGAACGCGATCACCGAAATGGCTGGCCACCTTCTGCAGCTCGTCGCCGGATCGCGGCGCCTCGACGAAAAGGACGTCGGCGCCCGCTGCGACATAGGCCTCCGCCCGTGCAATGGCCTGGTCAAACCCTTCGACCGCGATCGCATCCGTCCTGGCAATGACCAGCGTCTCCTCGGACGCGCGGGCGTCGGCCATCGCGGCGATCTTTCCTGCCATCTCGCCAACGGGGACAAGCGACTTGTCCGACAAGTGCCCGCAGCGCTTGGGGAATGTCTGATCTTCTATCTGCAGCGCGCTCGCGCCCGCGCGTTCGTAAAGCCGCATCGTACGTTGCGCGTTCAGGGCATTGCCGAAGCCTGTATCCGCATCGATGATGACCGGCAGGGACACGCGGTCGCGGATCAGCGCCATTGTATCGGCCATCTCGGACACCGACGTCAGGCCAATGTCGGGGCGCCCGAGACGGGTATAGGCAATGGCGGCTCCCGACAGATAAAGAGCTTCGAACCCGGCGTCTTCGGCAATTGCCGCCGTCAGCCCGTCATAGACGCCGGGGGCGGTCAGTATGCTCTTGTCCTCAAGTCTGGATCGCAGGCTCATGTCAGCTCCTCCAGAACCTCGGCGCAGGTTTGAACCGGAGTGATCGATCCAAGCGAGATCAGCGTTGCATCGTGCACCTCTTGCTTGAAGGCTGCACAGCCATCCGACAGCAGAACGGTGTGGAGGTTTCTAAGGTGCGCATCCCGCACCGTGCTGGCGACGCCCCCGTTCGTGACGATGCCGCCGATGATCAGGCTGTCGATGCCCAGCGCGCGCAGTATGTATTCGAGTCGCGTTTGGTAGAAGGCGGAGTAGGCGACCTTTTCGACCGTGTAGTCGGCCGGCGCCAGCTCATCGACAAGCGCATGGCCAAAGGTCCCTGGCGCGAAGTCGCCCTTGCCCAGAAATGGACGCAGTTCCTTGAGATGTGGCGCAATCAGCGGCTCTCCGCCCGGTCCCGGGACCAGTGTGAACTGAGCACTGATGTAGACACCACCCTTGGCGCGGAGGGCGTCCGCCAGCGGCTTAATCCTCTCCGGAAGGGCCGAGATCATCGCAGACCTCTGATCCGCCCGGCCATACGCGCCCTCCGGGTGCAGAAAGTCGTTCTGCAGGTCGATCGTAAGAAGCGCTGTGCGTTTTGGATCGATCGTGTCGGTCATGCTTGGGCCCCATCAGGCTCGATGATTGTGTTGCCAAAAGCGTCGACCCGACCGGTGAGACCTGGGTCAATCAACACCGTGGTGTCGGGCTGGACCAATATGGCTGGTCCGGAGATTTCGGCGCCGACCGGAAGGGCCAGCCGGTCGAAGATCGCTGTTTCGTGCCATGCATCGCCGAAGTGTACGCGCCGCGTCCCAGTGCGGGCTGCATCGACGCTTCCGCCCCGGGGGGCAAGGGCCGTCAGGTCGAACTTCGGGCGCCGGCCGATGACCGCGGTGCGCAGGTTCATCACGCGCCGTGCGCCGTTATGCAGAAGCCGGCCGTAGGTCGCGTGATAGGCGGCATCGAAGGCCTTCTCGATATCGGAGATAGTGAGCGCTTGAACCCGGTTGCCGTGCACCTCAACCTCGACCGGGACCGAAACCGTATGGGTCTGCCCCACATAAGCCATGTCGAACTCGAAAACCGTTTCGCGAGCGTCGAAGCGCGATTGAGCCGCGTCCAGCAGCGCCAGTCCGTCGGCCACATGCCGCTGCATCACCTCAGCCAGCGCGCCAGCGTCCAGGGCAGTCGTCAATGCGTTGATGGTTTGGACGAAATCCTGCCGCATGTCCGCAATCACACAGCCCATGGCGCTTGTCACGCCCGGATAGCGGGGCACAACTGCGCGCCCAATGCCTACCTCGCTCAATATCGCGCCGGTGTGGAGCGCGCCGCCCCCGCCAAACGGCATGAATGCAAAACGCTTGGGATCGAACCCACGCTCGATGCTGACCAGCCGGATCGCGCCGGCCATGCGCGAATTCGCCACACGAAGGATTGCTTCCGCTGCCTCGGTCGTCGTGAGGCCGAGCTTTGCGCCGACATGGGTGTCTATGGCCTCTGCAGCGGCCGGGACGTCCAGGCGCTCGAGCGTGCCCCCAATGGGGCTATCGGGATCGATCCGGCCAAGGACGACATTGGCGTCGGTCACCGTGGGCCGGGTGTTGCCCTGCCCATAGGCGACCGGTCCAGGCATAGACCCCGCGCTTTCGGGGCCGATGTTCAGGAGTCCTCCCTTGTCCACCCAGGCGATCGAGCCGCCGCCGGCGCCAATCGTCGTGATCTCGATCATCGGCGTGCGCACAACCATGCCGAAGTCGATGGACGTCTGGGGCGAGAGCATCGACTTGCCGTCCGAGATCAAGGCAACATCGAAACTCGTGCCGCCCATGTCTCCGGTAATCACGTTGTCGAAACCTGCAGTCCGGGCGATGTGCCCTGCCGCGATAACGCCGGCTGCCGGACCGGAGAGAGCGGTCCGCACCGGCAGGCGGCAGGCCATCTCCGTGCCCATCACCCCGCCGTTGGACTGGACGATCATGAACTCGCCCCCGAACCCGCCCTCCGACAAGGCGGAATCCAGTCGCTTGATGTAGCCTGATACTTCGGGCTGGAGGTAGGCATTCAGCGCCGTGGTCGAGAACCGTTCGAACTCCCGAATTTCGGGAAGGATCTCGCAAGAGGCGCTGACATGGGGATTGGGCCAGAGCTTGCGGACCGCCGCGACGGCATTTTGTTCGTTCTCGGGATTGGCGTAAGCATTGGCAAACAGGATTGCGACCGCCTGGCAGCCTTTGCCGAGGAGTTCTTCCGCCGCGGCGCGCACGGCCTCCAGGTCGACCGGGGTGCGCAGCGTACCGTCCGCCAGCGTCCGTTCTGGGACTTCGAGGCGCAGATCGCGCGGGACCACCGGATCAAAATCTCCGCGCAGGCCCCACGTGCGGGGCCGGTCGCGGCGGCGCATTTCCAGCACATCGCGAAGGCCTTCGGTCGTGATAACCCCGATCTTCGCGCCCTTGCGCTCGAGCAGGGCATTCGTCCCCGCGGTCGTGCCGTGCACAACGACGGCCACCGACGAAAGATCGTCGACCTGTCGCGCAATGCCCTCCAGAAACCCGCCTGACTGGTCCGGACGGGTGGTCGAGACCTTTGCCGCCTCGGCGGACCCGGTGGCTTCGTCCAATACGAAGACATCCGTGAAGGTACCGCCCACATCGACACCGATCATGCGGCTCACTGCGCAAACTCCTTCCAACTCGCGCCGTAGGTCTCCGTCGCGGCTTCCGGCGTCAGATAGCCAAGCGCCACGTCCTTTGCGACCGCCTTGGCGGGCCGGTCGGCCGCTGCGCCATAGCCGCCGCCGCCTGGGGTCTCAAGCCGAACGGCCTGCCCTCTCTCAAGCCTGATCCCCAACATCTTCGATGCGAGCGGCGGCGCGTGCCAGCCGTCCGATTGCTCATAGTGAAAGACGTTCATTGCCGCTGCGCCACCACCAGCGGTTCCTTGCGGCGCAAAACGCCCGCGCTCGCCAAAGAGGAACGCCTCTGCCTTCTCTTCGAGCAGTTCGATCTCGTAAACCGCGCCAAGCCCGCCGCGATGCCTCCCGGCACCGGCGCTGTCAGGCCTGAGCGCCCACTGGCGGAACATCACCGGATACGCCGCCTCCAGAATCTCCATCGGTGGGATCGTCGCCGTCGATATTGGCGCGTTTCCATGGTTCAGGCCGTCGCTATCGATGCTGCCGCCGTGTCCGCCGCCATAGAAGCTGAACATGACCCAAGGCTGACCATTGGCGCGCTTGCCGGCGATCGAAAGCGCGTTGATCGTGCCGTAGGCGTTTGCGACAACCCGGTCAGGCGCAGCCTGGGACGCCGCCGCGAAAACAACGTCGATCATCCGCAGGATCGTCTCGGTATAACCGCCGACCGGGGCCGGGAACTCCGCCGAAAGCAGCGATCCCTCGGGCACGCGAACGTCGATAGGCCGCATGACACCGGCGTTGGCAGGCAGATCCGGGAAAATGTGCTTGATCGCGACATAGGCTGTGGCGACGGCGGTGGGCAGCGCGATGTTGACCGGCCCTGCGGTGACCGGGGCCGTACCCTCGAAATCCAGCGTCATGGACTCTCCGGCGATTTCGAGAGCGACCTTGATCGGAAGCGCTGTGTCGGTGATGCCGTCATTGTCGAGATAATCGACAGCCTCCCAGCGTCCGTCGGGCAAGGACGCCAGTTCGCTGCGCATCAGCTTTTCGGCACGGTCGCCCAGCGCGTCAAGCGCCGCCTTCACCGTATCAGAGCCATATTCGTCAAGCAGTTCGTCAAGCCGCTTCGCGCCCAGATCGAGCGCTCCAAGCTGTCCGTTCAGGTCGCCCATTGCCGACTGCGGCAGACGTGTGTTGCGCAGCAGAATGTCAACGATGTCCTGATTGATCTCGCCCTTGCGCGCGAGTTTTACGGGCGGGAGAACGAAAGCCTCCTGAAAGGCATCCGTTGCCGTGGGATTGTAGTTCCCCGGCACGGCGCCGCCGACATCGTGCCAATGGCCCACACTGGCGAGATAACAGAACAGCTTTCCATCCCGGAAGTAGGGCCGGACGAGCCGCATGTCTGAGAGATGCGTGCCCCCGAGGTGCGCATCATTCAAGATATAGATGTCGCCATCGGCGAGATCGCCCGCCTGGGCGGACTTGTCGATCACGGCCTTCACAGTAAAAGACATGACCCCTACGAAAATCGGAAGGCCCGACTTGCCCTGAACGAGCGTATCGCCCGATTCGGCATGATAGAGACCATGGGAGGCATCGTGCGCCTCGGCGATAATCGGATTGAACGCGGCTCGGAACAACGTCGCATCCATCTCATCCGCAATCTGCTCCATGCGCCCTGCCAGAACGGCAAGCGTGATCGGGTCGATGGCTTCAGTCATTGCGCACGCACCTCCGCGATGTCGTTCCAGACCTCCTGCCTGGCGATCCGGCCTTCCCTCACTTCGAAACGGTCGATGAAGCGGATGCCGTCGAAGGGGCTTCCATCGGGCCATTCCCCGAAAAGGACGCCGCGGACGTAAACGACCGAGACGCTCCCGTTATGAAAGGCTTCGACGACTTCCCCATTCTTCTTTACGAAGCGGTATCTGCCTTTCGCCCAGTCAACGACTTCCGCAAGGGATTTCATGGGCCGGGTGCCCGGAAAGAAAGTCTCGAATTCGTCGTCCAGGAATGCCTGGGCTGCTGCGAGATCCCTTGCTTCCATCGCAGCAAGGTAGTTCTTCACAAGCACCGTCGGGTCGGGAGCCGCAGGGGCGGGCTGACGGTGGCGCCCCCCGCGGGCATAGGCTTCAGCAGGATATTCATGAAGCATGACCGTGATCGCTTCGTCGGGTGCCGGAACGACAAAGCGGACCGCGTCGGTCAGGGCCGAGGTCAGACGGACCTTCTCCCCATCGCCGTATCCTTCGAGAATATGTGCCTCGACAACCGGCATTTTCATCCTCCCAAAAATATGTCCTTTCCATATAACAGGTTTTGGGCTATGCAAAGGTCAAAATAAATGTTGAGGACTGATCAGGCAGGCTTGCCCGTACGCCGTCAACGCGAGGCGCCGGGCGTCCAAAGGGAGGAATGCGGCGGTGGCCATCCACCCGCAATCGACACTTCCAGAAGGTGGCAAGGCGCGCCGCGTCTACTTGCTGCTGCGCGACGACATCGCCAATGACCGCTACTCCGAAGGAGCGCTGCTGCCGGGCGAACACCGGCTGGCGGAAAGGTTTGATGTCAGCCGCGTTACCGTTCGGCGCGCGCTTGGTGCACTCGCAGACGACGGATGGATCGAGAAGCGGACCGGCGCAGGATCCATGGTTCTACCGCGGGACAGGGCCGATGCACAGATTGCGGCAAACTTCGCGACGCTGATCCCCCAACTCGTCGAGTTCGACAAGCGGACCACGGCGCGGCTTCTGTCCTTCTCATACGGTCCTGCGCCGGCTGGGGTCGCCGCAGCGCTCGGCCTTGCCAAGAGCAGCAAGATACAGACCGCGGTGCGCGTCCGGTTCTCCGACGGCAAGCCGTTTTCGCACCTGACGACCCATGTCCCCGAAGACATCGCCCGCAGTTACGACGAAGCCGATCTCGCCACGCAACCGCTGTTTCGACTGCTCGAACGCAGCGGCGTGCGGGTCGAGAGCGCCCATCAATCGGTCACGGCCACTCTGGCCGCACCCGATGTCGCAGAAGCCCTTGGCGTTTCCGTTGGTTCGGCTCTCTTGTCATTGCGCCGTGTTGTCAGGGATGCGGACGGGCGGGGGGTCGAGCACCTGTCCGCGCTTTACCGGCCGGATCTATTCAGGCTGGAGATGAGTCTCACCCGCGTCGGCGCCGACGAAGCGCGGCACTGGGAGCCGGTCATCGGGCCACGAGAAGAATGAGGACCCTGCTCGACAAGCTCTGGGACAGTCACGAGATCCACCGCCGCGACGATGGTTCAAGTCTTCTCTGGGTCGACCGGCACCTCGTGCACGAGGGGTCGCACCACGCTTTCGCGAAACTCGCCGAACGGGGACTGCCTGTTGCTGAACCCGGTTTGACCACGGGCGTGGTCGATCACTACGCCCCTACCCGCGGTCCGGCACCGGATCCCGGGATCGCGAGGATGATCGCCCAGCTTGAGCGCAACGCCTCGATGCACGGCATTGCGTACTATGGTCTCGGCGATCCCCGCCAGGGGATCGTCCATGTTGTCGGCCCCGAGCAGGGCCTGACGCTGCCCGGCCTGCTTATCAACTGTGGGGACAGCCACACCTCAACACACGGTGCATTCGGGGCGCTGGCTTTCGGAATCGGCGCGACCGAGGTTGCGCACGTTCTGGCGACCCAGACAGTCTGGCAGAAGAAACCCAAATCGATGCGGATCACGGTCTCCGGCGCCCTGGGGCCGGGTGTCGGCGCCAAGGACCTGGCCCTTGCATGGATCGCCACGCTTGGCGCCGACGGCGCGCGTGGATACGCGATCGAGTACGCCGGCGCAGCGGTTTCCGCACTTTCGATGGAGGGGCGCATGACACTCTGCAATCTTTCCATCGAAGGCGGCGCCCGCTTCGGAATGGTCGCCCCGGACGAGACCACCCTTGCCTACATCAACGGGCGCCCCCACGCACCCTCCGGCGCGGCTTGGGAGAAAGCCGTCGAGACCTGGTCGGCCCTGCCGACCGACGAGGACGCCGCCTTCGACCGGGAAGTGACGATTGAGGCGGTCGAGATCGCACCAATCGTAACCTGGGGTGTGTCCCCTGAGGATGCTCTGCCGGTGACTGCGGCGGTGCCCGACCCGAGCAAGCTTGAAGGCGCGAAAGCCGACCGCGTTCGCGCCGCAATCGACTACATGGACCTGACACCGGGCCGTGCCCTCTCGGAGGTCGCCGTCGATCAGGTTTTCATCGGCTCCTGCACCAACGCCCGTATCGAAGACCTGCGCGCCGCCGCGGCAGTCTTGAGCGGCCGAAAGTCCAAGGTCCCGGGGCTGGTGTCACCCGGCTCGCAGGTCATCAAGGCGCAGGCTGAGGCCGAGGGCCTCGACCGGATCTTCATCGAAGCGGGGCTCGAATGGGTCGGTGCGGGATGCTCCATGTGCGTGGCAATGAACGGCGATGTCGTCGCGCCCGGCAAGCGCTGCGCCTCAAGCACGAACCGCAACTTCCCGGGCCGCCAGGGACGGGGTGCACGCACCCATCTGATGTCCCCCGCGATGGTCGCCGCTGCTGCCGTAACGGGTCACCTGACCGATGTCCGCCCGCTCCTTGAAGGAAGGAGCGTGTGATGCACGGATGGACCGAACACGTCGGCCCGGCCGTGGCGCTCGACCGCGAAAGCGTCGACACCGACCAGCTCATCCCAGCCCGGTTCATGGTGACACCGCGGTCGGAAGGCTATGGGCGCTTCCTGTTGAACGACCTGCGGTACGACCCCGACGGCGCTCCGGTCCCAGATTTCCCGCTCAACCGGCACCCGGAAGCCTCCATTCTCGTCAGCCGGCGCAACTTCGGCAGCGGCTCCAGTCGCGAGGCTGCGGTCTACGCGCTTGTTGATTTCGGTTTCCGCGTCGTCGTCGCGCCGAGCTTCGGCGACATCTTCGCGAGCAATGCCGTGAACAACGGTCTACTGCCCGCCCGCGTCGAGACTGTGGACGAGATGCTTCATGCATTGGGCGCCGAGACGCTGCCCGCAAAGGCGGACCTTGAAGCCCAGTCCGTGACGGTCGGCGGCATCACCCGGTCCTTCGAGATTGATCCCGCCTGGCGGGAGAAGCTCATCAACGGCTGGGACGACATCGATCTGACCATGGCAAGGCGACAGCAGATCGCCGCCTTCCGGGCAAAGCACTCAGAGGCAGCGCCATGGGTCTTCGCAAACGAGCAGGGAAGCACATGAACACGGGGACCGGAGACCGGCCCCTTCACAGGGAGGCCAAAGGGCTGCCCGATTGGGTAAAGAGGAGACAACGCCCATGAAGATGAACCTCATCGCCGGACTCGTCGCCGGCTCCACCGCTATGGCGAGCGCGGCCTACGCCGAGGAGACCATCACCGCAGTCCACGCGTTCCCCGAAACGCTGATCTACACCCAAAGCTTCCTGGCCTTCGTCGACAAGGTGAACGAAGCGGGCGCAGGCGTTGTGCAGATCGAAGTCCGGGGCGGGCCCGAAGCCATCGGCATGTTCCAGCAGCCAGATGCGGTGCGCGACGGAATCGTCGACATGGTCTATACGCCCGGCTCGTTCTACGGCGGTGCCTTGCCCGAAAAAGACGCGCTGGTTGCATCGAACCTGACGGCTATCGAGACGCGGCAGAATGGCGGCATCGAACTGATCGACCAGATTCACCAGGAGAAGATGGGCCTGAAGTACCTCGGCTGGTTCGACAGCGGTGTGTGCTACAACCTCTGGACCCGGGACGAGCCCAGCTTCGACGCCGACGGCAACCTTGAAGTCGAAGGCCTGAAGCTTCGCGGCAATGCCGTCTACAACGCCTTCTTCGCGAACTATCTCGGCGCTCAGGTCATCGACCTGCCGACCGGTGAAGTCTATGCCGCCCTTCAGCGCGGTGTCGTCGATGCAACCGGCTGGACCCAGATTGGTCTGATCGACCTGAAGTGGAACGAATTCCTCAACTACCGGATCGAGCCCTGCTTCTTCTCCACCGACCTTGGCGTGATCGTGAACCTCGACAGGTGGAACGCGCTGAGCCCAGAGGCCCAGAAGATCGTGCAGGACGTAGCGATCCAGCACGAGATCGACAGCGTCAACGCGCTCCGGACGAAGCGGGATGAGGACTTTGCCGCCCTTGACGCGCAAGGCATGAAGGTCGTCTCGCTGGAAGGCGAGGCGAAGGCCAACTACCTGCTTGCCGCTCGCGAGAAGAACTGGGAGCGGATGCAGGGGCTTATGGCCGAGCATCCGATGGGTACCGCAAACTACGACCGGCTGATCGAGCTCTTCTACGATCCCGAAGCCGACAAGTAATAACTTGAGGCCTGGCCCGGACGGCGCGAACGTCCGGGCCAGCCTTTGTCCGGAGAGCAGATGCGCCCGATAGTCCGCCTCTATGACCTGCTGCTCTATGGCATGGCCTTGATCGCGGCGGCGACGCTCGTCTGGCTTATGGTTTCAGTGGTGACCTCCGTCGCCATGCGGAACCTCGGGGTGCAGCCTTTCGCGTGGTTGTTCACATCTGCCGAGTACGGGCTCCTTTACATGACCATGCTTGGCGCGCCCTGGCTCGTCCGGGAAAAGGGTCACGTCCACATCGAGCTTGTGACGGCGGCGCTTCCCGGCGGACTTCGGCGGATCGTCAGCAGGCTCATCGCCGCCGCCTGCGTCGCTGTCTCTCTGATCCTGGCCTGGTACGGGCTTGAGCTTTTCCTGACGAATGTGGAACGCAACGATTACGACGTGCGCGCCTACTTCTTCCCGCGCTGGATGCTGACCATCAGCTTCCCCCTCGCCTTCACCGTGATGGCCATCGAGTTTGCGCGCTTCGTATTCGGCCCGCAGCTCATGCACTCGGGCGAAGCGGGAATCCACGAGTAATGGAGTGGTACGAGGCGCTGGGGCTGCTCGTCGGCTCGATTTTGATTCTGATGGCGCTCGGCATGCCAGTGGCGTTGGCTTTCCTCGCCGCGAACATCCTTGGCGCATGGATCTTCATGGGGGGCGAGCGGGGGGTCGTTGCGCTCTTGAACAACGGCTGGGGCTCGCTGACGAAGTTCGCGCTGGTACCGATTCCACTCTTTCTTCTGATGGGTGAGATCTTCTTTCACACCGGTCTTGGCGGGCGCATGTTCTCGGCCATCGACAGGCTGCTGGGACGGCTGCCCGGACGGCTGAGCTATGTAACGGTCCTGGGCGGCACAGGCTTTTCGACGCTTTCCGGCTCATCGATGGGATCCACCGCCCTTCTCGGATCCCTCATGGTCCCGGAAATGACCAAGCGCGGTTACAAGAAGTACATGTCGATCGGGCCGATCCTTGGCACCGGGGGACTCGCAATCATCATTCCGCCATCGGCGCTGGCCGTGTTGCTGGCGACGCTTGCCCAGATTGATGTTGGCGCCCTTCTGATTGCCGGCATCATTCCCGGGCTTATCCTTGCAGCGCTCTATATCGGAACGATCTACCTTCAGACGCGGCTCGATCCGGAGGCCGCTCCGGCCTACGACGTTCCCCCGCAAAGCGTCGCGGAGAAGCTAGGTCTTCTCCTGCGCGATGTGGTGCCGATGATCGGTCTCATGGTCCTCATCGTCGTGATGATGATCAACGGGATTGTCACCCCGTCGGAGGCCGCCGCCTTCGGGGCCCTGGGCGTTCTCTTGCTTGCGATCATCTACCGCTGCCTGACCTGGGAAGCCATCAAGAACTCCGTCCGCAGCGCGCTCAGGGTCACCCTCATGGCTTATCTGATCGTTTTCGGATCGGCGACCTTCAGCCAGCTCCTCGCCTTCTCCGGGGCATCCCGCGGTCTGATCACCTGGGCGACCGGCTTCGATCTGGATCCCGTCGCCATGCTCCTTGTCATGTTCGGAGTTCTGTTGATCCTTGGGATGTTCATGGAGCAGATATCGATCATGCTGCTCACCGTCCCGATTTTTTTCCCCTTGGCGATGAGCCTGGGGTTCGACCCGATCTGGTTCGGGCTCATCATGATGCTCGCTCTCGAGATCAGCTTTACGACACCGCCCTTCGGGCTCCTGCTCTTCGTGATGAAGGGCGTCGCACCGTCCGATACGACAATGCGCGAGATCTACCTCTCGGCCATGCCATTCATCATCTGCTCGCTGATCTTGGTGGCACTTCTGATCATGTTCCCACCGCTCGCAACCTGGCTGCCACAAACCGGCTAGAGGGCATAGATTCGTTTTTGTCTGCGCGAGCCAGACACGACGAAGCCCCGCCTTGGAGACCGCCCTCTCAGTGCAGCGTGCGATCCTCAGCCATCAAGATCCATATGGACAAGGCCACGGCTCACGGGCTGGCCCAGTTGCCGTCGCGTGATCGTCTTACTTCATGTGCTGGACCACGTCGAAGCCTTCGAAGTGCGGACCTTCCAGGTACATGTGTCGGTTTCCACCGGCGGATCGGTGGGCTTCGCGGAAGGCTTCCGACTTCGTCCAGGCTTCGAAGTCCTCGCGCGAGGCCCAGAGGGTGTGGGAGGAGTAGAGCCGGTAGTCCTCGTGCTCGGGTCCCTTGAGCAGGTGAAACTCGACGAAGCCGGGCACGTCCTTCAACCGGCTGTCGCGGCCTTTCCAGACCTCCTCGAACTCGGTCTCGTGGCCGTGGCGCACCTGAAAGCGGTTCATGGCGATGTACATTCGATCCTCCAGTGATCCGGATAAGGGGTTGCTGTGATTGGCATCTGTGAGACTCCCCGCCATCAGGCCGGCACCATGACGGCACGACCGTTGGCGGGGTGGCGCATCACCGTGACGCGCAGGCCAAAGGCGGCTTCGAGATTGCGCTCGGTGATGACTTCATCAGGTGCCCCTTCGGCCACGATCGCCCCGCCCTGCAGGATACAGATGCGGTCGGCGTGGAGCGCGGCCAGGTTGGGATCGTGCAGGACGGTCAGCACGCCGTGACCGTGGCCGGTCAGGCGCCGGGCCGCGGCCAGCGCCGTCTGCTGGTGGGCGATGTCGAGGTTGTTGGTGGGCTCGTCGAGCAGCAGATAGCGGCTGCCGAGGGCCTCCGGCTCATCCGCGCATCCTTCCGCGTCCGCCGGCCAAACCTGGGCGAGCACGCGGGCCAACTGCACCCGCTGCCGCTCGCCACCGGAAAGCGTCGGATAGATTCGCTCGGCAAGGTGTTCAACATCGGCTTCTCTCAGAGCCGCCGCCGCGATCCGCAGATCCTCCTGCCGCTCCACCTGTCCGGCATAGGGACTGCGGCCCAGCATGACAACGTCGAGCACGCGGAAGGGAAAGCTCAGCAGCGGCGCCTGGGGCAGGACGGCCCGCCGCCGGGCTAGCGCCGCCGGCCGCCACTGCCGCAGGGGCCGTCCGTCGAGGCTGACGTCGCCGTCCTGCGGCTTTGTGGCCCCGGACAACAGATGCAGCAGGGTCGACTTTCCGGCGCCGTTCGGGCCGATGATGGCGAGCACCTCACCGGGCCGGACGGAGAGGGAAACGCCGGAGAGGATCAGCTTGGATCCGTAGCGGTACCGCAGGGCCGAGGCGCTCAGCATCACCACATCCCCAGCCCGCGGCGGCGGATCAGCAGCCAGAGAAAGAACGGCCCGCCGATGCAGCTCGTCAGGATACCGACGGGCAGCTCCGCCGGCAGCACAATGGTCCGCGCGACCAGATCGGCCAGCAGCAGCAGCGCCGCCCCCAGCAGGATCGACGCCGGCAGCAGGGTGCGGTGGTCCGGGCCGATCATCAAGCGCACCAGGTGCGGCACCACCAGACCGATGAAACCGATGACCCCGGTCAGCGCCACCGATGCTCCGACGGCAAGAGCCGCCAGCACGATGATCAAGCGCTTGGTGCGCTCCACGTCGAAGCCGAGATGGGTGGCCTCCGTCTCGCCGAGAAGGAGCGCGTTGAGCTGACGTGAAAACAGCGCAAGGAGAAGAGTCGGCACCAGGATCAGGGGGGCCGCAGAGAGCAGGCTGTTCCAGGTCACACCGCCAAGACCCCCGAGCAGCCAGAACTGCAGATCACGGAGCTGCTGGTCGTCGCTCACAAAGACCAGCAGGCCGATCCCCGCTGCCGCCAGCGCGTTGAGCGCGATACCGGCCAGCAGCATGGTGGCGACCTCGGTGCGGCCGTCGCGGCTGGCGATGCGGTAGACCACCAGGGTGGTGGCGAGACCGCCGAGAAAGGCAGCCAGGGGCAGGATCGCCGCGCTCAGCCAGGCCGGAAGAACGCCCAGCAGCGCGCCGCTAAACACGATGGCCGTACCCGCGGCGAGCGCCGAGCCGGTGGAGACGCCGATAAGGCCGGGATCGGCCAGGGGGTTGCGAAAGAGACCTTGCAGCGCGGCGCCGGCGACGGCCAGGGCCGCCCCAGCCAGAAGGGCCAGGATTGCCCGGGGCAGACGAATGGCCAGCAGCACCATTTCCTGTACCCCTTCGTAGCCGCCAAGAACTTCGAGGCCGATCTGGCTCAGAAAAATGGCGAGCGTCTCCAAAGGCGCGATGGCAACGGCGCCGTAGCCCACCGCGAAGAAGAAAGCGGCCAGCAGAACGGTGGCGAAGACGGCGAGGGCGTATCTGGACCGCCGCGCCTGCCGTTCCGCCGCCTGGCCGATGTCGACCGCTATCTCCATCGTTGCAGCGGGTCAGTTGGCTGAAGAGGGGATCGACAACTCCGGATGGAGCCCTGCCGCCAGATTGCGAATGGCCTCAGGCGTGCGGGGGCCAAAGCCCAGAAGGAGCAGGCCGTTCATGGTGATCAACCTTGCCTCTCGACCAGCGGGGGTCGCGGCAATCTCAGGCCGCGAGAGCAGCTCCTGCGTCCCGCCAAGCAGGTCCAGAGTGCGATCCGTCACCAGAAGAAAGTCCGGCTCGGCGCCGACCATGGCCTCGGGAGAGAGGGGCTTATAGCCCTCGAAGGCATCGATCGCGTTGCGGCCGCCGGCAAGTGCGATGATGCTGGCCGCCGAGGTGTCCTGCCCGGCCGCCAGCGGTGCGCCCCGTCCGATGGAGAGCAAAAAGAGCACCGAAGGCGTGCGCTCGACATCTTCGACAGCTTCGCCCAGACGCACCAGATCCTGCCGAAGACGATCGGAAACCCTTTGACCTTCCTCCTCGAGGCCGAGCGCCTCCGCAATGACGCTTACCTTTCGGAGGACCCCTTCAGGCGTGGGATCGTCAGGTACGATGACCAACTTGGTGCCGGCGGCGCGAAGCTGATCGAGCACGGTGGCCGGTCCCGCATCCTCGACGGCCAGCAGCAGGGTTGGCTTCATGGCGAGGATCGGCTCTGCGGAAAGCCGGCGCATGTAGCCGACGTCCGGATGCTCACGCGCCTCGGGCGGATGCAGGCTGGTGCTGTCCACGGCGATCAGGCGGTTCCCCGCCCCCAGCGCGTAGATGATCTCGGTGATCGAGCCGCCGACAGAGACAACCCGGCTGCTATCCTCCGCCCCTGGCTCTCCAAAGACCGGCTGCGTGGGCAGTGCCGCGAAAAACAGCACAAGGGATGCGAAGCCCGCCCGGAGAAGACCGCAACGCAGGACGCCTATGCTCATATCGACACCATTCCGGCGCAAACCCGCCGCCTCCTGATCACCAGTTGAGGGAGTAACTGACCAAACCCTTGAAGCTGCGGCCCGCCTCTTTCGAGTCGGTAAAGACCCGCGAATAGTTCTTGTCGAAGGCGTTGTCGACGCCGAGGTCGAGCCGAAGCCCCTGAAGCAGTCCGTCGGAGGGCTGCCAGGCGAAGTAGAAATCGTTGACCGCATAGCCGGAGCGCTCCTCATCAGGGTTATCGACTTTGTCGAAGGTGTCCGCCACCAGCAGCCGCCAGCCAACGATGGAGTCGATCTCCGGCAGCTTGACTGCCGTGTTCAGGGTGTACTGGTCGGGCGTCAGCAAACCCAGCTTGTCGCCCGTATCCGCGTCTTCGCCGTCGATGGTGGAGAAGCCGAAGGAGAACAGGAAGCGGTCGATCTCGTAGGAGGCCTCGACCTCCGTGCCCCAGAGTTCCGCCTCGGAAACATTGTCCACCTCCGTCGTGCCGTCGCAGCCGCCGGGACCGGCCGCCAGACAAGCGGGGAATGCCGGCTGGTTAACCGACAGATCGATGAAGTCATCACCCCAGATGCGGAAGTGCGAGGCCTTCACCTGGAAGCGGTCGTTCCTTGTGAAAACCCTATCGAAATCCAGCCCGCCGCCGAACTCGACAGTGCGTGTCGTCTGCGGCTTCAAGTCCGGGTTGGGAATGAACCGATTGACGCCCGGACCGATTCGAAAGTGCACACCGGTCAGGAACAGCTCGTCGAAGGTCGGCGCACGGAAAGCGTGGGCGTAGTTTGCGAAGACCATGAGCCAGTCGGTTGGCAGGTAGCTGACACCGATCCGAGGCGAAACCTCGTCCTCACTGGTGTCCTCGGAAGCCACCGAGCTCGAGACACTGAAATCGTCGTAGCGGATGCCGGGAATGATCAGCAGATCGCCGGGAATGACCCCGAAAGGCTCGGTCACCGTGATCTCAGCCTGCGCATAGATGCCATAGAAATCTGCATCGGCATCGGGAACGCCGTCCCGCTCCCCGGAGCCCGCTGCGCCGTCCTGTTCATCCCGATAGAACTCCCCGCCGTAGGTGAAGGTGGTGGCGATGTCTTCGGCAAGCTCAACCCGGGAGCGGTTGTCGAGGCGGAAGCCGATGGTGTCGACATCGCGCTTCAGCACTTCACCTGTCGGCCCCAGGCCGAGGTCGTCGAGGCGGATCTCGTCGGCCTGGGAGTCTGTGTAGTAGGTCAGGAAATCCAGGTCGAAGAGATTATCGTCCGGGTTCTTGTAGCTGTAGGCCGCGCGGTAGGTGGTGGAGCGAATGTCCTTGTCGACCACATCGTCGGCGTCGGGATCCTGGCCGTTGTTCGGCTCCTCGGCATCGTTGGTGAAGGCGACGACCGAGCCTTCGACGCGGTGATGGTCGGCAAAGCCGTAGCTTCCCTTCACGAGGCCGGAAATGATCTCGTCGTCCGTCGCATCGAGTTCATTTCCGTCGCCGAGTTCGATGGATCCGGAATCACGCCGGGTGATGCTGCCGATGAGATCCAGCCCCTCCATCGGGGTGGTGTAGGCCGTGAAGGTCCCCAGTTGCTCCCGGTTGACGCTCTGGTAACCGGCGGAGACGGAGGCGCCGAGGGTTTCGCCGGGTGCGAGCAGGTCGCCCGCATCCACCGTGCGGAACTCAATGACACCGCCGGTGCCGCCGCTTCCGTAGAGCGAGGAGGCCGGCCCGCGCAGCACCTCGACCTGCTTCAGCAGGCTGGGGTCGATGAAAAAGCGTCCGTCGTGCGCCGACCCGAAGTTCTGGCGCGCGCCATCGAAGAGAATCACCACATCGGGACCGTCGAAGCCGCGAATGCTCGGCACCTCGCCGGTGCGGCGCGGGCCGCCGGTGAACTCGACGTTCGGCACGAAGCGCAGGACGTCGTCGGGCGTCGAAGGCTGCAGAGTTTGAATCTGCTCGCGGTCGATCACCGTCACCATGCCCGGATACTCGAAAGCACGGATCGGATTGCGCGTTGCCGTCACCGAAATCGCATCCATCTGCACCGGCTGACCTGTCGTTCCTTCCGCCGTCTCACCCACTGCCGTCTCACCCGTTGCGGCCTCGCCGGGCGATGCAGCGCCCTCCTCGCCCGTCTGGGCCATCACCGCCGTCGGGTTCGTAACCGTAAGTAAAAGTGCTGCCACCGCGCAGCTCGTCCTTGGCAATGCCATTCCAACCCCCTCTGCTGCCTTCTTTGCGAAGGTGCGTCCTGGCTGGCTGCCATGTGCCGGAGCGGCTTTCGGTGGCTGGCTTGGACCTCTGTCATGTCTCTCAACAACCGCAGGGCGGACTCGCTATCGTCCCGGGCTGTCTTCATGGTTATGAGCTTTGTTCTCTGTTCAGGTGCTATTTCGTCAGAATCAGTTTTCCCTTGCTGGTATGACGCAGGCGATAGTCCTCGCCGCCGTGCGTGACGATGACCTCCTTGGCGCCGGCGAAGAGATCGCTGCTGGACACGCGCCGGACCGCAAAGCGGCCTCCCGGCACTGAGCGCGTCATCGGCACCTGCCCTCCTGGCTTCTGCGTTGGGTCCTTGCTTTGCCCCATGAACTCCGGCTTCCCCCTCGACCAAGCAGCGGAAAGTCTTTGATGAACAAAGGCTATTAGCGCATCTTCTCCATATTTGCAAATGACTCTCATTCTCATAACGCCTTGCGATTGTAAGAATCCTGTTCCGCATCCTTACGCGATCATCCAAAGCGCTGCCTGATCCACCCCGGCTCAGCGGAGGGAGAAATCCACCGGCACCACCAGGGCAAGCCGGGCGCCGGCCATGTGGTCCGGGAACCGCGGCAGCGGCTGTGCCCGCTCGATCATGTCCTTCGCCTCCCGGTCCAGCACCCTGTGCCCGGAGGTCTGCTTGATGCTGAAGTCGAGCACCCGGCCGTCGCGGTCCATGACAAAGTAGATGAATGCCGTCCCCTCCTGCCCCCGCAAACGGGCACGACGCGGATACTTCTTGTGCCGTTCCAGCCAGGCCAGAAGCTCGGCCATGTAGTCAGTGTTTGCGGCAGGCTGGCCGCCGGCGCTGGCCGCTGTTGCATCGCCGGCGTCCGGGCTTGCCTGGGTCCCCGAGCGGCCGCCCGCGCCCGCCGGTGCCACCGTTGCGGTCTCTGCGGTGGTGTCCGCTTTCGGCAGCGCGGCCACTTCCGTTTTCCGCGCAGCCTGACTGACCGCAGGTGTCGGTGATTGGGCCGCCTGAACGGTCTTCGCCGGCACCGGCTCCCCGGCGACGCGCTGCGGTGGGGCAGGCTTGCGCTGCGGCTTCGGCGGCACGGCGACAGCAGCGGCCCGTGTTTCCCGCTGCGGCTCGACGCTTTCGGCCTCAAGGGGCGCGGCCGCCTCCACGGCGATGGGTACCGCTGCTGCTTCCACGGTTTCGAGCGGGGGCGATGCCTCTGCGGCCTCGACAGGGACTGCCGCGACTTCGGCCGGTACGTTGACGCTTTCCACGCCTTTCAAATCCGCAACCGGCTCCGCCGGCGTCACGGTCTCTTCGGGTCGCACATCGTCGACCTCGACCGCTTCGGTCACGGGTTCGGGCGCGGCTTCGGGTGGGACCTCCGCGGTGAGATCCGCCGGCACGGCGGCGGCCTCTTCGGGACTGGCCGCCGTCTCCGCCTCCGGCAGCGCGGCCTCCGTAGGCGTCGGGCTGCCCGGCGCCCCACCGGCCTGACCGAGGGAAACCACGATGCCGCCGATGCCGCTCTCCCGCGCGCCGGACGTTGGCGCCTGCCAGAGAATCGCGGCGGCGAGGCCCAGATGCAGCAGCAAGGCCGCCGAGAGCGCAAAGGCCCAGTGCCGTTTCGCGACCCGCATCACGGCTCCGACCCCACGGTCAAGAGCTGCAGCCGCTCGACGCCTGCCTCGCGCAGCAACTCCATCACTGCCACGACCTGCAGGGCAGAGGCCCCGCCGTCCGCCTTCAGCCGAACCTGCACGCCCTCCGCGCCAGCGAGACGCCGCGCCACCTGCGCCTCCAGCGCAGACCGGTCGAGAAGCGTGCCGTTCACGGCCAGGCGCCCGTCAGCGGCCATCTGAACGACGAGATCCTGCGTTGCCGCCGGTCCCTCGCTCACCGACCGAGGTGGCGTGATCTGGAACGGGTCGGTGGCGGAGAAACGTCCCCCCAGCATGAAGAAGATCAGCAGCAGGAAAACGATGTTGATGAGCGGGAGGATTCGCTCATCGTCGTTTCGGGGGCGCGGCGGCTGAAACTGCATCTGCTTCCTCAGCGCGCCCGGATCAGAGAGACATCCGTCGCCCCTACCGCCGCCAGCCGGTCGAGGATTTGCACCACCCGTTGCAGGGCAACACCTTCAGCAGGCCTGACCAGAACCCGCCGGTCCGGCCGCTCACGCAGTTGTGCGGTGACCCGCGTCGCCAGCGTCTCGATCGAAAGGACCTCCCCGGAGAGCCGCAGACGCGCCGGAAGGACCTCCACGAGAAGCGCCCCTTCCATCGCGGCGCCGGCGGAAGTCCCGGCAGGCGTGCTGAGATCGATGGCGCGCCAGTCCAGAAAGCTCGAGGCCAGCATGAAGAACACCAGAAGGATGAAGACCACGTCGATAAGAGGCGTCAGGCTGACCAGGGCACGGCGGCGCCCGGACCTATCGGCCAGCCGCCGCGGCTGAGGGCAGGCGGTTCGAACCATGGTGCTTCCCTTCCTCGATATAGCCGGAGAGCGGCACCGAGAAGCTTTCTGAAAGATCTTCCGTAAAGACCTGGGTGACGATGCTTTCCATTTCGTGCGCCAGGCTGTCGACCCTGCGCTCCAGCCAGTTGAGAAGCACGACCACCGGAATGGCGACTGCAAGACCGACGGCCGTGGTCAAGAGCGCTTCCCAGATGCCGCCGGAGAGAATGGCCGGGTTCACCTGGCTGCCGGCCTGCTCCAACTGACGGAACGCCTCGATCATGCCCAGGACGGTGCCGAACAGTCCCAGGAGCGGTGCCAGGGAGGCGATCACCTCGAGCGGCCGGAAGCCGGCCCGCAGGGACTCCAAGACATCGCCGCCAAAGCGCCGAACCTCCTCGCGCACCATGCTTTCGTCGACGCCCCGCCGTTGCCCGCGAATGGCCCGCGCCAGAACCTGCGCCACCGGGCTTCGCGCGTCCGCCGTCAGGGACAGAGCCTCATCGGACCTGCCGGCGCGGTAGAGCCGCAAGGCCTCGCGCGCCGTCCGGCGTTCGCCGAGGCGCACAGAGCCGAACTGCCAGATCTTCAAGATGACGATGGTCAGCGCGATCACCGACATCACCAAAAGAACGGCCACCACCGGACCGCCGGTCTGGAGCAGGTCCAGGGCACGCGCACCCATGCTTTCAGGGTCACCGGCAAGGATTTCAGGAGCAGTACCCGCCTCCATGGCGGCCTGCCTTTCGTCACTCATCGACGCGGATCTCTCTCTTGCTTTGGCTTTTGCGCAGCGCTGGCGCCAGCCGGGTATGTTGATTTACTGAGAATGCGACTCATTTTCATCATGTTTTGGCCGCTCTTTCAAGGGGCTTAGCGCCTTTCTCCCGGATACGCGGTGCTTGCCGGCCGCGCTACTTGATCATCGACAAGGGTGCGCGGGCCGTGGCTTGGATCAGGGCCAGGCAATCGCCACGCGGACCGCTTTGGTCGCCACAGGCCATCACGTCGTTCAGCAGCACACGGCCCAGGCGGCCGCAAGACAGATCCCGGATATCGAAGACCTTGAGGCTGGTCTTGCCGGCCGGCAGCGGAGCTGCCTGAACGGCGAGGCGCCTGCTCACCACGCCGTCACTGTCGAACATGACCATGTCCAGCTTGAGGTCGGCAAAGGCGCTGTCCGAACCGTTTTCCAACACCAGGTAGGCCCGGCAGGCCTCCCCCTGCGGTTCCAGCTTATTGAGCTCGATCTTCAACGGAGCCGCTTCCCCGGCCTCCGCCGGAACCGCGGAGCCGAAGACCAGGACCAGCAGAAGACCTGCAAGCCAAGGCGAAATGCCCTCTCGCACCGTACACCTCCTCATGAATCCGCCCGGGGCCGGGCTGGGTCCAAACCTGAAAACAGCCCCGTCCAGCGCTGCGACACTATCGCAACTGCAAATCATTCGCAAATATGCTAAGCCCTCGGCAGAGGATTCGTGCCCCTCCTCCGGTCGGGAAGGTCTGAGAGTTGGGGGATTGCGGGCCGGCCCGTCATCGCCTTAGGTATCCAAGGCCGGCCGGGGCACGGGCAGGCGGACACAATCAGGCAGACGATGAGCGCAAACCAGAACCTTACACGGCGCGTCGCCCTGGGCCTTCTGGCCGGCGGAACAATGACCGGGGGCGCCTTCCTGCTGGGCAGCGGCCGTCTGACAAGGGGTGCTGCACCCGATCACCGCCTCCAGGCCAGCACACTGGATTATGCCCTGCAGGGCGATCAGGTCACCGCCGGCATGATGAGCTTCGCGGCGGACGGGCCGCCGCCGGTTCTGCGGCTGCGCCGTGGCGCGGAGACGATAATCGACGTGACCAACGATCTCGGCGAGCCGACCACCGTACACTGGCACGGCCTGCGGATCGCCAACCAACAGGACGGCGTGCCCTACCTGACCCAGTGGCCCATCATGCAGGGCGAGACGGTACGCTACAGCTTCGCCGCCCCGGACGCCGGGACCTTCTGGTACCACCCGCACTGCAACACCCTGGAGCAGATGGCGCGCGGCATGACCGGCGCGCTGATCGTCGAAGACGACGAGAACGCCGGCTTCGACCGCGATCTTGTCTTGAACCTGCGCGACTTCCGCCTCGGCAAGGACGGCCAGTTCATCGAGCTGTTCCGGCCGCGCCAGGCCGCGCGCGGCGGCACCTTCGGAACTGTCATGACGGCGAACTGGCGCGTGCAGCCGACCTACGACCTGCCGGGCGGCAGCCTGGTCCGCCTGCGCCTGATCGCAACCGACGTCACGCGCATCTACAGGCTTTCCCTCACGGGCGCGGAGGCCCGGCTGATCGCCCTGGACAGCCATCCGACTCCGCCGGCCTATCAGCCGCAGGAGATCGTCCTGGCCGCCGGGCAACGCGCGGACCTGGCGATCCGGGTGCCGGAGGTCGAGGGCGAGACGGCGGTCCTCAATACGACGATATCGGGCCGCCCGGTGGCTCTGGCCCGTCTGCGGGCCGTCGGCCGCAGTGCCGGACGCCGCCTTGCCGAACTGGCACCGCTGGCGCCCAATCCGGTCGCCGAGCCTGTGCTTGAGAAGGCCGAGATCATCCCCTTCCTTTTCGGCTGGGCGCCGGGCGACCGCCCTGCCCCCAGCCTCTGCGGCACCCTGGGCTATACCTTCTGGTCGATCAACCGCCAGCCCTGGCCCGGGGACTTCCCCGAGGCACCGGGCGCCCTCGCCGTCCTGAAAAAGGGCAGAAGCTACATCCTGCGTCTGCGCAACGAGACCAAGAACAGCCATCCGATTCATCTGCACGGCCTGACTTTCCGGTTGTTCCGCTCCGACAAGCGCCAACTGCCGCCGTTGCTGACCGACACGGCGCTCCTGCAGGCCAATGAGACGCTGGATATCGCGTTGGTTGCCGACAATCCCGGAGACTGGGCCTTTCACTGCCACGTCATCGAACACCAGAAGACGGGCCTCGCCGGCTACATCCGCGTCGAGTAGTGCCCGAACGCCGGCACCGGCATCACTGTGGAGGCCAGGAACAGGGTGCTGGCAGTCGCAAGCGGCCTCAGGCGCCGCCCCTTCACTCCCTGCAACGCAGGTGCGCCAAGCTGGCGGCGAAGCGGCGGCGCAAGGCGGGGATTCGGGAGAGCGTGCGATAGAGACGGGTCCGCTGCGGAAAGGGGTCGGCATAGCTCTGCACGGAGACGACCTGGAGTCCGGGAATCCGCCGGATGAAAGCCGGGAGGTCGTCGATCGAAATGCCCCAAGGCATGGGCGGCGCCGTGTAGCGCCTCGTCACCTTGAGGCCCCGCAGTGTCTTGCGCGAGAAGACCGGCGGGATGGCATCGAAGAAGATCTGCGCACCGGGAAAGGCCTCGGCGATCCGGCACAGCAACGCGGCCACCTCGGCCTCCTCGAAGTACATCAGCAGTCCCGCCGCGGTGATGAAAGGGGGCGCCGTCCTCGGAACCGCATCCATCCATGACGGATCCAGGGCGGAGGCTTCGACCAGAGCGCCGCGCGGATGCGCCGGCAGCAGTTTCCGGCGCACGGCCATCGCCTCCGGCAGGTCGACGCTGACCCAGCGCACGCGACCGTCGTCAACGCGCAAGAGCTGGGTCTCCAGGCCCTCGCCCAAGGCGACGACAACAGGGTCTTCGGTAACGGACCTCAGGTAGGCGCGGATCAGGTCGTCGCTGTAGCGGGCCCGCACCGGGTGAAAAACAGAGGGTCGGCCGAAGCGGCCTGCGAAGTCATAGTCGATCCGCGCCACCAGATCGGCCGCCATCGGGTCCTCGATCAAGCGGCTGGCGCGGCGCATTTCGCAGGCGCGGTTCCACAACGTCCACAGCATGGTCTCCGGCACGCCGGAAAGATCGACGGCATGCGCGTCTGTCGGCGCAGGTGTCTGATGCAGCGCTTGGTTCTGCGTCATGGCCGGCCCGCCTCCATGACATCGGCAAAGGCCTGAAGCCATCGCGGTATGCGCCGAGGTCCGCAACCGGCGGAGAACGCAGGCGCGGCCCTCTTCGTATCTGCGCTGCCCTGATCTCCAGCCACGTTGCGTACTAGCGTCATACTCACGAAGCCCTCCCCCGTGCCGATACCGGATCAGCCGCAAAAGGCCAGGATGGCCAGTCCCCGAAACTTCGTCAATGCAAATGCGACGCATTCGCGATATAGTGCTTCCTCATTATCGGCTTCCCCGAGCATGGATCAGCACCATCGCGACCCTAGCCAGATGCCTGATCGCGGCCGCCCTCGCGTGTTCCTTCACAGCGGCGGTCTCGGCTGAGCCCGTGGAGTCGATCCTCACGGCGCCGGGCCCGGAGGGTCTGCTGGAAGGAACCCTGCTGAAACCTGCAGAGGGTGCAAGCCAAGTGGTGCTCATCATCCCCGGCTCCGGGCCGACCGACCGCGACGGGAACAGCCCCTACGGCGTCCGGGCCGCCACCTATCGCCTTCTGGCCGAAGGGTTGGCGGCGGCGGGAGTCGCCAGTCTGCGCATCGACAAACGCGGCATGTTCGCCAGCCAGGCGGCGCTTGCAGACCCCAACGCCGTGACCGTCGCTGACTACGCCAACGACATTCGGGCTTGGGCCACGGTTCTGCGGGAGGAGACCGGAATTGCCTGCACGTGGCTGCTCGGCCACAGCGAAGGCGGGCTGGTCGCACTGATGGCGGTGGAGCAAAACGCCGGCGACTTCTGCGGCCTGATCCTGGCGGCAACGCACGGACGGCCCTTCGCAGAACTGCTGAGGGAACAGCTGATGGCCAACCCGAACAATGCGGCCGTCCTGGACGAGGCGCTGCAGGCGGTCGACCAACTGCAGGCAGGCCGGCGCGTCAACACGCGGACCATGCACCCGGCCCTCCTGCCCCTGTTCCACCCTTCGGTCCAGGGCTACCTGATGGATCTCTTCGCGTACGATCCTGCCGCGCTGTTGAAGCAGTACGGCGGCCCTGTGCTGATCCTGCAGGGCGCGCGCGATATCCAGGTGAGCGAAGCGGATGCCCGGCGGCTCAGCGCCAGCGCGCCGGCAGCAACGCTCCGGCTGCTGGCCGACACCAACCACGTCCTCAAGGAAGTGCGCAGCCCCGACCGCGCCGCCAACCAGGCCGCCTATACCAACCCGGACCTGCCGTTGGCGCCGGGCGTCTTGGACAGCATCACCGACTTCCTGAAGACGCAGAGCGGCAACCGATAAGCATCATCTTTGCTTCGCGGCCCGGCCACGGAAGATGACCAGAGAGGCCGCGCCGAGAGTCATCGATGTCAGCCCGCGCTGCGGGTGGCGCCGGTGCCGCGGACCACAGGGATCCAGATCTCCCTTTGCCGCGCATAGTAGGCATCGACCTCCTGCGGCGTTTTGCTCGGCGGCACGATGGAGCCGAGATTGACGAGCTGGCTGCGTATTGCATCGGACTGGACGACGGAGTTGACCGCTTCATTGAGCCGGACGACGATCTCCTCGGGCGTGTCCGCCGGCGCCGCGAAAGTGTTCCAGGTCTGCGACACGAACCCGGGCAGGCCCGCTTCCGAAACGGTCGGCAGATCCGGCATGGCGACAAGGCGTTCGGGTGCCGATACGCCGAGCCCCCGCACAGCACCGTCACGCACCTGGGGCACCGCCGTCAGGGAGGGATTGAAAACAAAGCTCAGGCGGCCGGCGATAAGATCGCGCAGCGCTTCGCCGCTTTTCGGATAGGGAATGTGCACCACATCGAGGCCGAGTTCGGACAGGAAGAGCGCACCGGTGATGTGGGTCGTGGTGCCGGTCGGGCCTGAGCCATACTGAGAATCCTCCGGTGCCGCACGCAGACGCGCGATGAAGTCCTCCAGGTTACCGGCCGGGTCGTCGTTGTTCACGCACATGACCATCGGGACTTCGTTCATCATGGCGACGCCACGCAGCATGGTGGTGATGTCAACCGGCAGCGGGTCGAACAGCGCGATGTTGTGCACAAGCTGGGATGACGTTCCGACGAGGAAGGTGTAGCCGTCCGGATCGGCGCGGCTGACGGCCTCCGTCGCCTGCATGCCGGACGCCGCCGACAGATTCTCGACGACGAAGCTCTGTCCAAGTGCGGTCTCCAGCTCGGCGGCGACAATGCGCGTCACGACATCGGCATTGCCGCCGGCACCGGAAGCGACCACCAAGCGAATGGGGCCGGCTTTGGGCCAGTCATTGGCAAGGCTGTATCTTGAAGCGGCCATGACGAAAGGGGCAGCCAGGGCGGAACCGACCAACGCGCGTCTCGTAATCATGGGACAATCCTTTGTTCGCTGTGGAAAGGCCCACCGTGTCCAGCGACGGCAAACCGGGAGGTACGGGCAAACTGGATATTGCAAATGAGAATCACTGTCAATAAAACTGCAAGTTATTCTTTACTTTAGAGAATTCTTAATCTTGGAAACGCGCTCCCGCCTTTTCTCCGCCCTCAAGCCCCCGGCTGTCTTGTGCGCGCTGGGCCTTGTGATGCTGCTTCTGGCATATACCCAGCCGGCCTGGATTGACGGCAGGGTTGGGCCAGGCCTCTTCGCGCAGTGGCTTTCCAAAGGGGTTGTCGCTCTATCTCTGCTATGGGCTGCACTGGCTGCCTTCGGGCCCGCTGGAAGGCGCAGCGAGGGAGAAAGCGCGGCTTCCTCCAGACCCCTTGGACCGGGTCTCGCGTTGTTGAGCGGCGTTCTCGTTTTCATTCTGATGCTGCCGCTCACCGGCCTGGTCGCCGCCTGTGTCGCAACGGCGCTCATCACCGGCTGGGGGGCCGGCGACCGACACTGGCGCGCTCTCGCCCTATCCGGTTTGTTTGCCGGCGCGGCGACACTTGTCATCGGGCTGACGCTGCTGCCGCCCGCCACCCGCCTTTGGCCCTGGGCAGCGTTCTGAGATGGATGCTGTCGTAAACTGGGCCGCCGACTTCGCGGGGGTCTTGACGCTGCAGAACCTGCTGCTCTGCTTCACCGGCGCGCTCGTCGGCACGGTCGTCGGCGTCCTCCCGGGCATCGGGCCGGCGGCCACCCTGGCCCTTCTTCTGCCGCTTACCTTTACGCTCGACCCCGCCGGCGCGCTCATCATGCTGGCAGCAATCTATTACGGCGCACAGTACGGCAGTTCGACAACCGCCATCCTGTTGAACCTGCCGGGCGAGTCCTCCGGCGTCGTGACTGCGCTCGACGGTCATCGCATGGCCTTGGCCGGCCGCGCGGGCCCGGCCATCGCGATCGCCGCCCTCTCGTCGCTCTTTGCCGGCCTTGCCTCAGCCGTGTTCATCGCGCTGGTGGCCGGCCCCATAGCCCAGTGGTCGCTGCTGATAGCCCCGGCCGGACTCGCCGGATTGATTGCCCTTGGGCTTTTCGCCGCGGCCATCATCGCACCCGGCAAGCCGCTGGCGGCCCTCACACTGATTCTGTTCGGTACCTGCCTGGGCTTGGTCGGCACCGATTCGGGCGGCGGCATGCCGCGCTTCACCCTCGGCATCACCGAGCTGCGCGACGGCATCGGGTTCATGCCTCTGGTCATGGGCCTCTTCGCCATCGCCGAACTCATCCGCGCCCTTGAAAGCGGCAGCCGGCCGCAACGCATTGCCCCGCTGGGCCTGCCATGGCCGACGCGGGCCGACCTCAAGGCCGCCGCCTTGCCGACCCTGCGCGGCACCGGCATCGGCGGTATCCTCGGCGTGATCCCCGGTGTCACCACCGTCATGTCGGCCCTCGCCGCCCGCGGACTGGAACGCGCCTTCAGGACCGCGGACCGGCCCCTTGGCGAGGGCGCCGTTGCCGGGGTTTCGGCGCCCGAGGCGGCCAACAACGCCTCGGCGCAAAGCGCCCTGATCCCGCTCCTGACGCTCGGTCTTCCGGGCAATCCGGTGATCGCCGTCCTGGCCGGAGCCTTGATGATTCACGGCATCGCGCCGGGACCGAGCTTCATCGACAACAATCCCGATCTCTTCGCGGCGCTGATTGCCAGCCTCGTCGTCGGCAACGTGATCCTTGTGGTCTTGAACCTGCCCCTCGCCGGCCTCTGGGCATCGCTGTTGCGGGTGCCATTTCCGAAACTCGTGCCGCTCATCATCGTCTTCAGCCTGATCGGCGTCTACTCGGTGCAGAACTCGCTCTTCGATGTCTGGCTGATGCTGGCCTTCGGCGCCCTCGGCTGGTTGCTGGTGCGCCTTGGCCTCGAACCTACCCCCATCGTCCTGGGTTTCATCCTGGGGCCGGCCTTTGAGGAATACCTGCGCCGCAGCCTGCTGTTCTCGCGCGGCGATCCCTCGGTTTTCCTCAGCGATCCGGTGAGCCTGACCAGCATCGCCATCATCGTGGGCGCAAGCGCGTTCCTGATGCTGCGCCGAACCTACCGACGATGATGACGCTGATCCGGAACCGGGCCGACCCGCCTTGCAGGGGACTGCCCGGGCGGCAGAGAGACGCGAGACACCGGCGGAAAGCCACAGCAAAGAGCACCAAGTCGTTCAGGCGGCCTCGCCAGACATTGACCGCGGCGCGGGTTTCCATGACTGTTATCCCAGTCCGTCATGCCTCCGGCCGCGCCAACGGCGGCGCCACGCAAGGCCTCCCAGGAGAGTTTCCCGATGACAGAAGTATCGTTCCGCCGCGCCGTCCGTGCGGATCTGCCGGCGATCGTCGCGCTGTTGAACGACGACGTGCTGGGCAGCGGGCGCGAGGATCCTGCCCAACCGCCCAACCCGCGCTACGGCGAAGCCTTCGCTGCTATCGACTCGGACCAGAACCAGTACCTTGCCGTGGCCGTGGCCGACGACACCGTGATCGGCTGCCTGCAGCTCAGCTTCATACCCGGCCTCTCCCGCCTCGGCATGTGGCGCGGTCAGATCGAGAGCGTGCGCATCGCCGCCGCGCAGCGCGGCGGCGGCATCGGCCAGCGGTTTTTCGACTGGGCCATCGAGGAATGCCGCCGGCGCGGCTGCGGCCTGGTCCAGCTCACCACCGACAAGAGCCGTCCCGAGGCGCTGCGTTTCTACGAAAACCTCGGCTTCCAAGCCAGCCACGAGGGCCTGAAGCTGGCCTTGACCTGATACGGCATTCGGAGTTCTCGATGGAGAGGCAGCTGTCTCCGAGGACTTCGATCGGCGGTCCGGTCGATTTGAGTTCTGTCTCCACACCCCGGCGAAGTGCCTTGAGCGCCTTGGCGCAAGCAGGCGGCTATGCCCTGATGCAGACCCCCGCGGCGTAGCACTTGCGTCTTCGCCCTCCGGGACCGGCCGGGCGGCCGGCGCCCCCCACCGCCGCAGAGCGGCTTCAGGTCGCCAGGGGAAAGGAGCGCTCCGCCGGGTCGGTGGATGCAATGTACTCCCGGAGCATCGCGATGAGGATCTGCTCGCCGCGGTCCAGACGCGTGCGCTCGTTGGTCACCATATGAACGTCGACAGCCGGCAGGTTCTCGTAAGGCGGCAGTTGCCAGAGCCGGCCGTCACGCACGTCGCGCGCCATGGCGTGGACCGGCAGCGAGCCGATGCCCATGCCCGCCATGATCATCCGGCGCACCTCTTCCAGGTGCGAGGAGGTGCCGGTCGGCTCCTCGCCAAGCTGCAGGCTGCGGCGGAGCTCGGCCACCGGATGCAAGGCATCGGTGAGCTGATCGGTCTTGAAGGACACGTAGGTGCTGTCGCGCATCTCCTCCACGGTGACGTCGTCGCGCCCAAACAAGGGGTGGCCCGACCCGCAGAAGAAACCGAACTGCTCGCGGAACAGCATCTCAGTGGTCAGCCGGCGGCGTTGATGGGAGAGCAGGCAGATCCCGAAGGAACAGAGGCCGTCTCTCACGGTACGAATCACCTCCACGCTGGGCATCACATCGAGGGTGAAGGTCACCGCCGGATAGCGCCTGTGAAAGCGGCCCAGAAGCTGGTCGAATGGCGGAAACACGACGTAGCTTGCCATGGCGATGCGGATCGCACCGGTCACCTCCTGGTCCGCATCGCTAAGCAGGCCGCCCAGTTGACCGAGCGCATCGAGCACCTTCCGGCTCTCGCGGTAGAGGACCTCGCCGTGCTGGGTCAGGGCGAAGCGGCCGCCGCCACGTTCGACCAGCCGGCGGCCGACCTGCTCTTCCAGGCGCCTGAGAGCACTGCTGATCGTCGGCTGGGTGCGCATCAGGCGGCTGGCGCCGCGGGTTATGCTGCCCTCTTCGACAATGACAACGAAGGTGCGCAGCAGGTTCCAGTCAAGGTCGGCCAAGCCATCGCGCGCCCGATAGTCGGTCATGGGTCAATCCCCATCATTGACCATTTGAATGCCATGATGCTTTCACACAGATGGTATCAATGTCCAGAGCGTCCACAGAGAAGGGAGAGGCAGGCCATGAACAGAGCGCGATTGCGGGATCTCGGGCTTTCCGTCGGCAGCCTGCCGCCGGGTCCGCTCAACGCCATAACCGATGTCGCCGGTCTGCGGGTCGGACAT
Organism: Pelagibius sp.; assembly: GCF_028281305.1. Taxonomy (GTDB): domain Bacteria; phylum Pseudomonadota; class Alphaproteobacteria; order Kiloniellales; family Kiloniellaceae; genus Pelagibius. Next base: position 35,074 of record NZ_JANQKD010000022.1, read on the forward strand.
GAATCGATCATCAGGGACTCGCCGGCGACCGTGCGGTCCGGCGTTACCGTGATCGTTCCCGAGGAGGGTGAGATCTGGCAGCGGCATCTCTTTGCCGACGCTCATGTCCTCAACGGCAACGGAGAGATGACCGGCCTGTCCTTTCTGCAGGAGTTCGGCCTGATGTGCGGCCCCCTGGCCATCACCGGCACCCACTCGATCGGCGCCGTCCACGAGGGACTGGTGAGCTACGAACTGGCCGGCGGCTTCGCTTTTGACTTTTGCCTGCCGCTGGTGGCGGAGACCTTCGACGGCTGGCTCAGCGACCCCTCGGCCCTGGCGGTGCGGCCCGAACATGTGCACGCAGCCCTCAAGGCGGCCAAGGACGGCCCGGTGGCCGAAGGGAACGTCGGTGGCGGGACCGGCATGAACACACACGAGTTCAAGGCCGGTGTCGGCACCGCGTCGCGGCTGGTCGAAGTCGCCGGTGAAAGCTGGACCCTCGGCGTGCTTGTCCAGGCGAACTACGGCCGGCGGCATCAGCTTCGCCTGGACGGCCGGGCAATCGGGGCAGCGATCCCGACCACTGATGTTCCCAGCCCCTGGCCGATGCCCCGGGACGAGGGCTCCATCATTGCCGTCGTCGCCACCGACGCCCCGCTCCTGCCGCATCAATGCCGCCGGTTGGCGCAGCGCGCCGGCATGGGCGTGGCCCGCACCGGCGGCATCGCCGCGCCGGCCAGCGGCGACATCTTCCTCGCCTTCTCGACCGGAAACGTTCATTCAGCAGCCGAGGACAAGCAACTCCACAACGCGCGCTTCCTGCCGGACATGGCGCTTGCCGGACTGTTCCAGGCGGTCATCGAAGCGACCGAGGAAAGCATCTGGAACGCCCTCTGCGCAGCGGAAACCATGACCGGACGAGAGGGGCGCACCTCTTACGCCATCCCTTTGGACCGTCTGAAGGAGATCGCATCGACATAGATTTCATCAATGTTCTGCATTCTTCGAATAGATTAGATCAAAGCAGAGGCGCTCCCTAAGATCGTTTCTCGGCACTTCCCTGGGGATGGGAGTTGGGAGGACGATGACGGGAGAGCGCGCAAGTCCCGCCGGGACTGTCTCTGGGGCGGGACTTGTCATACGCCGGGTGACCAAGGTCTTCGACGCTGCCGGCAGCCAAGCCGTCCGCGCCGTCGACGACCTCAGCCTGGAGATCGGTGAGAACGAGTTCTTCACGTTGCTAGGCCCTTCCGGCTGCGGCAAGACCACGCTGCTGCGCATGATCGCAGGTCTGGAACAACCGACCTCCGGCGAGGTTCTGCTGGACGGAGATCCGCTTCAGGGTCTGCCGCCCTACCGCCGGCCCATCAACACCGTGTTTCAGAGCTATGCCCTCTTCCCCCACATGTCGGTGGGTGAGAACGTCGCCTTCGGCCTCAAGATGCGCGGCTTGGACAGCGCCGTCATCGCCCGCAAGGTGGAGGAGGTTCTGGCCCTGGTGCGGCTCGAAGGTCTGGCGGAGCGCCGGCCCGCGCAGCTCTCCGGCGGCCAGCAGCAGCGCGTCGCCCTGGCACGGGCCCTCGCAAACGAACCCAAGATCCTGCTGCTCGACGAACCGCTTTCGGCGCTGGACCTTAAGCTGCGCAAGCAAATGCGCCTGGAGCTGAAACGTCTGCAGAAGGCGACGGGCATCACCTTTATCTTCGTGACGCACGATCAGGAAGAAGCACTGATCATGTCGGACCGCGTTGCTGTCCTGTCGGAGGGCCGGGTTTTGCAGCTCGGCCCCCCGGAAGAGATCTACCAGCGCCCGCGCAGCCGCTTCGTCGCCGATTTCATCGGCGACACAAACATCATCCTCGGACGCCCCAAGGACGCGGAGAGATTGGTCCTTGGCGGTACCGCAGAGCTGCGTTTCGCTGCGCCGGTCCTGCCTTCGGACGGACAGGATCAGGCGCTCTCGGTGGCCATCCGCCCGGAAAGCTGCCGGCTTGTCAACGGCGCGGCCTATGACGACCTTGCGAACGTGTTCGAAGGCCGCGTTCGGGAGATCGAGTACCTCGGCGCCGACACCTGTGTTCTGCTCGATGTCGAGGCTCTCGGCGCAAGCATCACCGTGCGGCTGCGCAACACGGAGGGCGCCGCGGTGCCTCCGCAGGAGGGCGAGACGGTGCGGGTCAGCCTGCCCGCAGCGGCACTCTGGGTGCTGGAACCATGACCGGCCCCGCCCGCCTCTCCCGCAGTGGGATCGCACTCGCCCTGGGGCCGGCGCTCGTCGTGGTTGGCCTCTTTCTCGTCGTGCCGCTGCTGCTGGTGCCGATCGCGTCCTTCATGGAAGCCAACCCCTGGGGCGGCGTGCGCCCGACCTTCTCCGTGGAGGCCTACGTCCAGGTCCTCTTCGAAGAAGACTTCACCGGCGAACTGATCTTCAACGACGCCTATCCACGCATCGTCCTGCGTTCGCTGGCGCTGGCCGCGCTCACAACGGCGCTCTGCCTGCTGGCCGGCTTTCCGGTGGCTTACGTGATCGCGCTTCAGCCAAAGTCGCGTCAGGGGATCCTGCTGCTGCTGGTCACCGTGCCGTTCTGGACCAACCTGCTGATCCGCACCTACTCCTGGATCATGATCCTGCGCGACGAGGGCCTCATCAACAACGGACTGGAAGCGGCCGGCGTGATCGAGGAGCCCTTGCGCCTGCTTTACACCAACGGCGCCATCGCGATCGGTCTCGTCTATACCTTCCTGCCCTTTATGGTGCTGCCGATATACGCGGCGATCGAGCGTATCGACCGCGGTCTTATCGAGGCGGCGCACGACCTCTACGCCAACCGCCGTGCCATGCTGCGCCATGTCGTGCTGCCGCTGGCCCGACCGGGCATCGCCGCCGGTGCGATCCTGGTCTTCGTTCCGGCGCTGGGCTCCTTCATTGCCCCGGCGCTGCTGGGCGGCGGCAAGCATCTCATGATCGGCAATCTGATCCAGGCACAGTTCGGCGCTTCCCGGAACTGGCCTTTCGGTTCGGCAATGTCGCTGATTCTTCTGGCCGCCGTTCTGGCCGTCCTGCTCTGGCAGGCACAGCGGCGGCGCAGCGGGGCCTGGCAGCCATGAGCGAGACCGTCCGCATGAGCCCTGCGCAGGGAGCCGCAGCGAACCGCGGAGCCCGGCGCTTTGCGGTCGGTCGCATTCCAGGCTTCGGGGCGGCGACCTGGGCCTTCTTTCTGTTTCTCTATGCACCGATCGCCCTGCTGGTCGTCTTCTCCTTCAACGGCAGCAACTCTGCCACCATCTGGTCGCACTTCAGCCTCGACTGGTATGTCAAGGTCGCGGCCAACAGCGATATCCAGCGGGCGGCCCTGAACTCCCTCATCGTTGCCGGCGTCGCCTCCACTCTGGCGACCGCGCTCGCCACCTTCGCCGCGCTGGCGATGGTGCGCGGCGGCCCCTTCCGCGGCCAGCAGCTCGCCCTCAGCACGCTGCTGCTGCCGCTGATCGTGCCGGAGATCGTGATCGCCATCGCCATGGTGATCTTCTTCACCGGCATCGGTCTCAGCCTGGGCCTGGGCAATCTCATCATCGCCCACACGGTGTTCTGCATTCCCTTTGCCTACCTGCCGATCCGTGCCCGCCTGGACAGCCTGAGCCCGGTCTACGAAGAGGCCGCGCAGGATCTCTACGCCGACAACTGGCGCACCTTCTGGCATGTGACCTTTCCCTTGCTGGCGCCCGGCATTCTGGCCGGGCTGATGCTCGCCTTCATCACCTCCGTCGACGACTTCATCATCAGCCTGATGGTGGGCAGCGCCGGCACGACCACCCTGCCGATCTATATCTACAGCCTGATCCGCATCGGTATCACCCCGCAGATCAACGCGATCTCGACCCTGGTGCTGCTGATCTCCTTCATCTTCGTCAGCCTTGCCTGGCTGATCGCACGGCGTTCGGAGGCTTCGCCGTGATTGTCCCTGCAACAGAAACCAAAAAAACCGAACAGTGGAGACGCACAATGCACAAGACTTTAAGGTTGGCCGCCGTGGCCGTCCCCCTCACCCTGATCGCCACGGGCGCCGGCGCCGAAGGCGTGCTGAACTTCGCCAACTGGGCCGAATACACCTCGCCCGAGTTGCTCGAGAAGTTCGAAGAGGAAACCGGCATCAAGGTGGTGCTGGACACCTACGATTCTAGCGAAACCCTTCTCGCCAAGCTTCAAGCCGGCGGCGCCGACTACGATGTCGCCGTTCCCGGCAACAACTTCGTCGCGGGCATGATCTCCGAAGGCCTGATCCAGAACGTCGACGTCAAGTCTCTGGCCGGCTTCGAGAACCTGGAGAGCCGCTGGCAGTCGCCGCCCTGGGACCCGACAAACGAATACTCCATCCCCTGGCTGTGGGGGACCACCGGCTTCACCGTGGATACCTCGGCGTACGGCGGCGACATTCACACCTACGAAGTGCTGTTCAACCCGCCGCCGGAACTGCAGGGCGAGATCGGCATGTTCAATTCCGCGGACGAGGTTGTGAAGATGGTCCACGCCTATCTGGGCAACGACCTCTGCACCGAGGACCCGGCCCACTTCCAGGCTGCCTTCGACGTCCTCAAAGCGCAGAAAGAACACGTGAAGATGTATCAGTCCGAGGGACTGCGCGAGCGCATGCTGGCCGGTGAGGTCAAGGCCCACTCCAACTGGAACGGCAGTTCGCTGAAGCTGCGCAGCAAGGACGCGAAGTTTGCCTATTCCTACCCCAGAGAGGGCGTGCTGACCTGGATGGATGTGATGGTCGTGCCGACCGGGGCCAAGAACAAGGAAAACGCCCTGAAATTCCTGTCCTTCATGCTGCAACCGGAAAACGTCGCCATTCAGTCGAACTTCGCGCGCTATTCCAACGCTGTGGCGGGCAGCGATGCCTTCATGGCCGACGAGTTGAAGACTGCGCCGGAGATCGTCGCCCCTGCCGACCGCAGGTTCATCTTCGTGCCGGCCTGCTCGGAAAAGTCGATCAAGCTGCAGGACCAGGTCTGGACCAGACTCCTGAAATAGGTGCACCCTGAGGCGGACCCTCCGGCGCCACAGGGCGGCGGAGGGGCGCCCGGACCACCAACCAAGGAGGCCCGTCGTGGCCGACAACAAGGTTATCATCACCTGTGCCGTGACGGGCTCGATCCACACGCCGACGATGTCGCCGCATCTGCCGGTCACGCCGTCGGAGATCGCCGAGCAGGCGGTCGCCGCAGCAGAGGCCGGCGCGGCAATTCTCCATCTGCACGCCCGCACCCCGGACAGCGGACTGCCAACGGCGGACCCGGACGTCTTCATGGAGTTTCTGCCGCGCATCAAGCAGGCCACCGACGCGGTCTTGAACATCACCACCGGGGGCGGCGCCAACATGACCCTGGAGGACCGCCTGGCCGCGCCGCTGCGGGCCCGCCCGGAGATGTGCTCGCTGAACATGGGGTCCATGAACTTCGGCATCTTTCCTCTGGCGCGCCGCTACGACGAGTGGCAGCACGATTGGGAGCAGGGCTTCCTGGAGGCGACCCGCGACTTCGTTTTCAAGAACACCTTCGCCGATATCGAGGCGGTGCTCGAGCGGCTGGGCGAAGGGGCCGGCACCCGCTTCGAGTTCGAGTGCTACGATACGGGTCATCTGCAGACCCTCGCTTTCTACCTGAACAAGGGCACCATCAAACCGCCCGTTTTCGTCCAGTTCGTTCTCGGAGTCCTTGGCGGCATCGACGCGCATCCAGAGCAGCTCATGCACCTGAAGCAGACTGCAGACCGGCTGCTGGGTAGCGATTACCGCTTCTCTGTGCTGGCCGCGGGACGCCACCAGATGCCGCTGGCCACCATGGGCGCAATCCTGGGCGGCAACGTACGCGTTGGCCTGGAAGACAGTTTGACCATCGGCCGCGGACAGCTTGCCGAGAGCAATGCTGACCAGGTCGCAAAGATCCGCAGGATTGTCGAGGAACTTGGCCTCGAAGTCGCGACACCCAACGAGGCCCGCTCCACCCTGGTTCTGAAGGGAGGAGACCAAGTTGGCTTCTGACCCGGTCATAGCGAAGACGAAGGTGCATATTCGTCAGGCAGTCGAAAAAGACGCTCAGATTGTCTGCGACCTGCTGGCTGATCTTGTGCGCACCTTGAGAGACGCGCCGCCCTGCGGCAGCACCCTTGAGACCATCCGGCATCACGGCTTTGGCGACAAACGTCAGTTCGAGGCCCTGATCGCCGAGGCCGAAGGCACGCCGGCAGGGCTGGTGCTGTACTTCTACACATACTCCACCTGGCGCGGCTGCCTCGGGGTTTACGTGCAGGACCTGCATGTCGTCGAGCGCTTCCGCGGTCACGGACTCGGCCGCAGGCTCCTGGCAGACGCGGCACGCCGCGGCCGCGCAGATGGTTGCACCCATCTGCGGCTCTCTGTCGACCCTGGCAACGAAGCGGCGCTTACCTTCTATGAGGCGGTCGGCCTCGAGCCGCGCCGCGACGAAACCATCTGTCAGGCCGCCGGCGAAGCCTTTCGCCATTTGGCGGAGGACGGGCGATGAGCGGGGAGTTGGCGATCCAGGCCTTCTATGCCGCCGCTTCCAGCCGCGGCCTGCCACGCCTTGCCCGCGCCGAAGGCCCCTATCTCTGGGACCAGCAGGGCCGGCGCTATGTCGACGCGGCCAGCGGACCTGTGGTCACCAATATCGGCCACGGCAACCCTCACGTCGTCGAAGCCATCGCCCGGCAAGCCGCCAACTGCGCCTTCGCCTCGCGGACGGCCTTCGTGAACGAGGCCAATGAAGCCCTGGGCGAGCGCCTGGCCGGCCTCTGCGGCGAAGGCTTCGACCGCGCCTTCTTCACATCGGGCGGGTCGGAGGCCATCGAGGCCGCCTTGAAGTTCGCCCGCCAGATCGCCTGGCTGCGCGGCGAAAGCAAGCGCTGGAAGGTGATCGCCCGCAACCCCTCCTACCACGGCTCCACGCTGGGTGCGCTCGCCATTACCGGCGACGAGGAAGCCGACGCGGTGTTCGGGCCGATGATGGTCAGAATGCCGAAGATTCCCGCGCCCTTCACCTACCGCATTCCCGCGGGTCACAGCCCGGAAAGCTGGCAGGCCGCCGCCGCCGCGGCGCTGGAAGAAACCATACTGCGCGAAGGCCCGGAGACCTGCCTGGCCTTCGTCATGGAGCCGATCGGCGGCCTTGCGACCGGTGCCCTGGTGGCGGCCGACAGCTACTACGCGGCCGTGCGCGAGATTTGCTCCCGTTACGGCTTGCTACTGATCTACGACGAGGTGATGAGCGGCGCCGGGCGTACCGGACGCTTTCTCTCCGCCCACCACTGGCCGCAGGGACGGCCGGATCTGGTCGTGCTCGCCAAGGGTCTGGGGGCCGGCTATACGCCGCTGGGCGCCATGATGGCACCGCGCAGCCTCGTCGACCTCCTCGCCGAAGGCGGCGGGTTCCTGCATGGCCACACCTATGTGGCCAATCCGCTCACCTGCGCAGCCGGTCTCGCGGTCCTGGACGAAGTGGAACGCCAGGGCCTGACCGGGAAAGCGGCGGACCTTGGCCCCTCTCTCGATCGAAAACTGCGCGTACTGCTGCACGACTCGCCAATTCTGGGCGACGTGCGTGGCAAAGGGCTGCTGATGGCGATCGAACTGGTCATGAACAAGGCGACGAAGCAACCCTTCCCCCTGGAGGTGGAGATCACCCGGCGCGTCTCTCAAGCCGCCATGAAGAACGGTCTCATCGTCTATGCCCGCCGCACCAGTCACGGCAGGTATGGCGAGTGGGTGATGATCTCGCCACCTCTCAACAGCAGTGAGGCCGTGCTCGATGAAATCTCCGCCGCGCTGCGCCGCACGCTGGCCGACTGTACGGACGAACTCACCAGGGAGGGCTGGCTGGGCGGTGCCGCCGGTTCCTGCGGCACGGCGCGGCACCGGGCATGAGGGCGCGGACGCAGTTCAGCTTATGAAAGCCATCTTCGATCCGGCGCAGAGCGCCTACCATCCCCGGCGTATCATGGCCAATGGCACCTTCGTGCCGGCCCCGGAAACCCCGGAGCGCGCGCAGACCTTTCTTGATGCCCTCGGGGACCTCGGTATCGTCCCGGTGCCGCCGCCGGACAGTGGATCGTCCGCCCTTGCAGCGGTGCACGACGACCGCTACCTCACCTTCCTGCAAACCATTCTGCCACGCTGGCGGCGGATTGCCGGCGCGCCGGAAGAGGTAATGCCCAACCTCCACCCCGTTTCACGGGCCGGCGAGGCCCAAGGCGGCTATCCTGCATCCGCCGTCGGCCAGGTCGGCTACCACATCATGGATGGTGCCGCGCCCATCAACGCGGAGACCTGGCGCAGCGCCTACGCCAGCGCACAAAGCGCCGTTCATGCCGCAGACCTGGTGCTTGGCGGCGAAGCCCTTGTCTACGCTCTCTGCCGGCCGCCGGGACACCACGCAGCGCGCAACCTGGCGGGTGGGTTCTGCTTCCTCAACAACGCAGCGATCGCTGCGGAGCGGCTGCGCAGCCGGTATCCCAAGGTCGCCGTCCTCGATGTCGACGTCCACCACGGCAACGGCACCCAGCAGATCTTCTACCAGCGCGCCGACGTGCTGACCGTCTCTCTCCACGCCGACCCTCTGCGCTTCTACCCCTTCTTTTGGGGCTATGCCGACGAAAGGGGTGCCGGTGCCGGCGAAGGCTTCAACCTGAACATCCCCCTTACCCGGGGCACCGGAGACGATGGCTACTTTGCGGCGCTGGAGCGGGCGCTGACTCAGGTCGCCGACTTCGCGCCGGACGCTCTGGTGGTCGCCCTCGGTCTCGACGCCCACGTTGACGATCCGGTGCAGGGCCTTGCCATCACGACGAACGGCTTCGGCCGGATTGCCGGTCGCATTGCCGAACTGCGGCTGCCCTGCGTGGTCGTGCAGGAAGGCGGCTATGCCAGCAACGCGCTGGGCCCCAACCTCCGGGCGGCGATCGAGGCCTTTCTGGCGGGCCCGAAACCGTCACGACGGGCCGGGGCGGCGCAGGAAGCGGAAGACGCCTCCTAAAAAAGAAGAGAGCCCGGCGGTTTCCCACCGGGCCCTGAAGGACTTGATACCGCCGTCCGCCTTATGGCGGACCCCTCTATCAACTGACGGTAACGTCGATGTCGTTGTCGATCTCTACCGTCGCGCCGTTGAGGTTTGTGTAGACGGTGAAGTCCACGCCAACCACGCCGGCGTTCCAGTTGCCACCGGTGAGGTTGACCTGATCACCCGTACCGGCGCCGCCAATCGGATCACCGAGGATCTGCAGCAGATCGTTGGCATCCGTCATGCTCAGGACATCCGCAGCCGTCAGCGTGAGGTCGTCAAAGTCATCACCATCCGTCATATCGATGATCTCGATATCGTTCAGGCTGGTGTTCCCCGTCAGATCGGCATCGATTGTAATCAGAACGGTGTCGGTCCCGTCGCCACCGTCGATCACGGCATCCAGGGAGCCAAAAACCAGGGTGTCGTCGCCGGCACCGCCGTAGACCGAATCCTCGCCGAAACCGCCGTTGATGAAGTCGTCGCCGGCGCCACCGTAGATGAGGTCGTTGCCAGCACCGCCGAGGAGAATGTCGTCACCGCCGATGGCATCGTCAGGATCGGAGGAGTCGCCGTAGATGGTGTCGTTGCCGTCACCGCCGTCGATGGTGTCGTCACCGGCCGAGTCGATCAGGATCACGGTACCGCCGTCGAGCGCCATGCCATCGCCGGCGATCGAGTCGTTACCGTCACCACCGTCGATCTCGTCATCACCGCCGTTGGTCACCGAGGCCGTCCCGCCGACGGACAAACCGTCGCCGGAGATAGTATCGTTGCCGTCACCGGCGATGATGGTGTCTTCACCGGCCTGGGACTCCGACTCGCCGACCGGATCGTTGATTACGACCGCATCGCCGGAGTCGGTGGCCATGGCATCGCCGGCGATCAGATCCAGATCGTCGCTGCCTTCAATCAGATCGCTGCCGACGATCGCCGCAGCAGCAGCGTTGGCAATGGTGTTGTGAACGACGGCATTGCCGTTCTGCCCCGTGGCCAGGGCATCGCCGGCGATGACCTTGCTGCCGTTGGCGGTCGACGTAATGGTGTCGTTGCCGGCTTCGCGCACCCCCAGCGGACCAAGGGTGTCGACATCCTCAAGAGCCTGGTTCAACACCAGTGCATGGCCGTCCTCGCCGGTGGTGAGGGCGTCGCCCGCCACCTCAGAGGCCTGGCCGCCGACCAGGATCTCATCGTTGCCGGCGGCCGAGAACCCGCCGAGGGCCGTGTTCTGAACCTCCGCCATGTAGAAGTTGTCGGCGCCGGTGCCGTCGCCTTCGGCATAGGCATCGCCGGCGATGTTGTGGCCGCCGACGAAGCCAGCTCCCGCGCCTCCGGATTCAATGACGTCATTGCCCGCGGAAGCGGAGTTCCCCGCGGCATTCTCCTCCACCCGCGCGGTGTTCTCCGCCCGGGCGACGGCCTCATCGTTGAGGGTCAAGGCATCGCCAGCGATCGTCTCGTTGCTCTGAGTGGAACCCGAGAGGATCAGGTCGTTGCCGGCGTCAGCCGCGGCACCATCGCCATCTTCGGCCACCAAGGCGGTGTTCCGGGCCGTGGCGTTGCCGCCGTCCTCGCCGGTCAGAGCATCGCCGGAGAGAATGTCGCTGCCCCACTTGCCGTTGATGAGGTCATTGCCGGCCTGGGCGGCACCGGCGTTGGTGGCTTCCGCCGCGTTCTCGGCCAAGGCTACGCCGCCCGCGCCGCTCGCCGCAGCATCCCCGGCGATCATGTCACCGTTGATATCGCCTGCGTCGGGGCCACCACTGAGGGTGTCGTTGCCGACCACGACCACGGCGTTGTCCTGCGCCGCGGCGTCGTTGTCGGCCTCCGCGACACCGTTGACCCCGGTGGCAAGGGCGCCGCCGGAGATCGTGTCGGCGTCGACGCCGGCTTCGATGGAGTCGCTGCCGACCGTCACAGTGGCGTCGTCTTCGCCGAAGCCACTGTTTTCGGCTCTCGCCAGGGCATCGTCGCCGGTCGTCAGGGCTTCGCCTGCAACGGCATCGCCGTCGTCACCGGATTCGATGGTGTCGTTGCCGGCGTAGGCATAGCCATAGTCCGAGCCCGTGCCTTGGTTGACCGCCAGCGCCGTGGTCCCGACACCGCGGGTCAGGGCATCGCCGGCGATGTAGTCGTCCTCGTCGCTCTGATCATCGAAAGAGACCACGGTTCTGGTTTCGATCAGATCGTTGCCTGCCTGGGCCTCATTGATGAACTCACCGTCGATCTCGCCGGCGGCCGCGGCCATGTTGGTCGCCGTGGCGTTGCCGCCGTCCTCAGCGGTGCTGGCCGCATCGCCGGCGATGACGTTTCTGTCGCCGTCGGCATCGATGGTGTCATTACCGGCAAAGGCATCACTGTGCGGATCGCCGTCCACTTCAGCGCTGTTCACGACCGTGGCAATACCATCCGCCGCTGTCGCCAGCGCATCGCCGCCGATTTCATCCGGGCCGTCGCCGCCATGATCGTCGTTCAGGGCGCCGCCGTTGTCGGAGACGATGAGGTCGTTGCCGCCGTAGGCATCGACGTCGCCGACGAGAGCCGTCGCCGTATTCATGGCCAGCGCGGTGGCGCCAGCGCCTGCGGCCAGGGCGTCACCGGCAATCCGCTCTCTGCCGTTCTCACCGTCGGCATAGATATCGTCGTCACCGGCTTTGGAAATGTCGTTTGCATCCTCAGAGACGGTTGCCGTGTTCCAGGCCGTGGCGTTGCCACTGTCGGCCCCGAAGGAACCCGCGTCACCAGCGGCCCAGTCCTCGCCGGAACCGAGGTTGATGTAGTCGTTGCCGGCCCAGCCACCACCGGCATTCGCCGTATTGTGGGATTCCGACTGGGCGCCCGCACCGAAAGCAGCGGCTTCGCCGGCAATCTCGTCGTTTCCGCCCTCTCCGCGGAGACTGTCGTCACCCGCATGGGAGGAGCCGCCGGTGGCATTGTTGGTGGCCACGGCCAAGCCCAGCTCGCCCTTGACCAGAGCGTCGCCCGCCATGTCGTCGGAGCCGGTACCGGTACCGGCCAGTCCCACGTCGTTGCCGGCAAAGGCTTTGAGGCCGACTGCGTTGTTGGTCGCACGGGCCTCGGCGTTCAGATTCGCCGTCTCCAGGGCATCACCGGCCACGACATTGTTGCCATCTCCGGCAATGATCTTGTCGTTGCCGGCCCGACTGTTGTTTTGGACGCTGCCGCCCGCTGCGGTGTTTTCGGTGGTCGCGGTGCCGCCGAGAACGACCAGGGAGCCCGACTCGCCGGAGACGGTGTCGTCGCCGTCCCCTGCATCAATGGTGTCGTCGCCAGCCACGCCACCATTCAGGGCCTGGTTGTTGGTATTCGCCGCACCGGTGTTGCCGATGGCGAGCGAGCCGCCGGCGATGATATCAACGTTGATACCGCCGGTGATCGTGTCGACGCCGGCCACATTGCCGGCCCCGTCGGCGGTGTTGTCCGTCTGCGCATCGGCATCGCCGCCGGCTTCCGCGTGGGCGTCACCGGCAAGCAGGTTCGACCCATCACCAGCGGTGATGCTGTCATTGCCCGCCAGGTTGCCGTTGCCGAGGGCCGTGTTTGTGGCCGCCGCCGTCGCATCGCCGTCCGTGATGGCCTGGGCGTCGCCGGAGATCCTGTCACCATCGTTGCCAGCGTCGATGACGTCGTTGCCCGCCTGGTTGTCGGCCAAACCGTCGGGCTCGGTATCCGTGCTGTCCGCGTGGTTGTCCGAGAGCGCCGTGGCGTTACCGCCAGCCAGAGCCTGGGCATCGCCCGCGACCCTGTTCGCACCGCCGCCAGCGGAGATATCGTCGTTGCCCGCGCGATTGTCGTCGTCGAACGCGCCGGTGCCTGCATCGTTCTCCTGCGACGCATAGGCTGCGTCGTTGGCGCTTGCCTGGGCCCCGCCTGAGATTCGATCGCTGTTCTCACCCGCAACGATGGTGTCGTTGCCGGCGTAGTTGCCATCGGCGCTGCCGTCGTTGCCGGCCTCGTTCTCACCATAGGCCGCGGCGTCATTATTGTGGGAGATCGCCTGGGAATCGCCGGCCACCCAGTTAAAGCCATCGCCGACATCGATGTCGTCGTTGCCGGCATAGTTGCCGACCTCGTCGTCCCCGCCGGCGCCGGCCCGGTTGATCTGCTCCGCAAAGGCCTGATCGTTGGCCAGAGCCTGGGCGCCGCCGGAAACGGTGTCGGTCTGGTCACCCGTGGTGATGCTGTCATCACCAGCCCGGTTGCCGCTGTCCCCGTTGCCATCACCCGCAATGTTGCTGCCATAGGCCCAGGCATCGTCGTCGGAGATCGCCTGGGCGTCACCGGCAACCTGGTTGTTGCCCTGCCCGGCCTCGATGGTGTCGTTGCCGGCCTCGGAATTGTCGCCCGTAGCCCGGTTGTCCGTATCCGCCGTGGCATCATCCTTGGCCCGCGCCTGCGTGCCGCCCGAGACAACATCGGCGCTTCCGCCGGTGAAGATCTCGTCGTTGCCGGCGTAGCCTCCGTCCGTCGCCGTGTTGGCGGCAGTGGCCTCGGCATCGTCGCCGGTATCTTCGTCGGTATTGACCGCCATGGCCTCGCCGGCAACGTGGTTGTCGCTGCCGCCGGCATCAATGATGTCGAGGCCCGCAAGACTACCGCTACCGCTCGCCGTGTTGACCGATTCGGCGACGGCATCCGAGAAGCCCCAGCCCTGGGAGCGGGCCATGGCATCGCCGGCCACCTCGTCCTCGTCGTCGCTACCAACGTCGGAGTCGATGTCGTCGTTGCCGGCGTTACCTTGCTCGGCAGCGTTCACCTGTCGGGCGAAGGCCAGCGCCGCCGCAACCGCCATGGCACCGCCGGAGATGGTGTCCTCGTCGTTGCCGCTTCTGATGGTGTCGTTGCCGGCATAGCTGTCGTTGTTGTCGGCAGCGGTATTCTCGCCATAGGCCTCTGCCACACCGTGCGATGCGATCGCCTGGGAATCACCCGCGATCACATTGTGGCCGTGACCTGCATCGATGAAGTCGTTGCCGGCTCGATTGTCGTCGTTGCCACCCACTACGTTGGAAGACACCGACAGGGCATGGAACTTGGCGATCGCCTGGGCATCGCCGGAGACGGTATCTCGGCCGCTGGCGCTTTCGATGGCGTCATTGCCGGCGGTGTTTCCGACGAAGCTGCCCTCGGCGCCCGCCTCGTTCGTGCTGTACGCCTCGGCCACGCCGTAGGTGGAAATGGCCTGGGCGTCACCGGCGGCCCGGTTTTTTCCTCCGGCAACGTCGATATCGTCATTGCCGGCGGAATTGCCGTGCTCCCCATCTCCGCTGGCGCCGGCCTGGTTCACCTGATCAGCGTAGGCGAAGAGCCCCGCCAGGGCCTGGGCGCCGCCGGAGACCGTGTCGGAGGAACTACCCGACACAATGGTGTCGTTGCCCGCCGCGTTCTCGCGGTCAGCGTCTCCGTCACCCGCGATGTTGGTGCCGTAGGCCCAGGCCTTGAGGCCCGCGATGGCCTGGGCGTCGCCCGCGACCTTGTTTTTCCCATGTCCGACATCGATGTCATCGTTGCCGGCGGTGTTGCCGTAGCCGAGCGCCTTGTTGGTCGACCATGCGTCCGCGAGCTTCCCGGCAATCGCCTGAGCGTCACCGGCGGCCTTGTCATCGTCGTCGCCGGTGTAGATCCGGTCGTCACCGGCGGCATTGTTGGCGCCGTCCTCAATATCGTCGGCTTCAGAGTGATTGTGGGACTTCGCCGTCGCGAAAGAGAAATGGTCCTCGGCGATGGCCTGGGCGTCGCCGGCAACCACGTTGTCACCTTCGTAGCCCTGGATCAGGTCGTTTCCGGCCTCGTTGTCGTCATCCGCCGAGTCTTCGCCGCCAGCATGGTTCTGCTGCTTGGCGAAGGCATCCTTCGCGGCAACCGCCTGGGCACCGCCGGAGAGCACATCGTCACCCAGCAGCGACCCGAAGATGGTGTCGTTGCCGGCCCGGTTTACGTCATCGCTGCCGCCATCGCCCGCAGTATTCTCACCATAGGCGGAGGCTTCGCCGTCCTCGGAGATCGCCTGGGAATCACCGGCAACCGTGTTGTGGCCTTCGCCCGCGACGATGTAGTCGTTGCCGGCCGAAGAGCGTTCAGCACTCTCGCCGAGACCGACCACCGTGTTGTAGGCCTTGGAGACGGCACTGTCCTTGCCCAGGGCCTGGGCATCGCCGGAAAGCTGGTCATCGCCCTCATGGGCCTTGATCTTGTCGTTGCCCGCCTCGACGTCCTCGCCGGCGGCCGTGTTCTGCGCCACCGCCTCGGCGTCGTCGGCGATGGCCTGGGCCTCGCCGGCGATCCGGTTGTCGCCCTCGCCGCCGTCGATGATGTCGTTGCCGGTCGCGGCCTTGGACTCGCCATCGCTCACACCGTCGGAGTAGACGGCGTTGTTGATGGCCACGGCCTTGGCCTCGGTGGCCTCTTCACTGTCCTCGTCGGCAACCGCGATGGCCGCCGAGTCGCCGGCCAGGGCATCGTCGCCCTCGCCGCCGTCGATGATGTCGTTGGCAAAGCCGGTGTCCGTCGGGAAGGCCCCGCCGCCCGGCACCGCAACGGCGCCGCCCTCAAAGTCGACGTTGCTGCCGATCGCGGCCTGGATGGCAGCCTCGTCGACCAGCACTTCACCCGCCGGATCGACCTCGCCAGTCCAAGGGTTCACGCTCTCGAACTTGACAATGTCGCCTGAGATCTCATCGGTAACATAGAAGTTGCCGTCGCTGTCGAACCAGATTCCACCTTCCAGATCGACTACACCGCCGAACGCTGTCGTGAGCTCTGTATTGCTGAGGAACTCGGTCACCACACCATCCGGCGTGACGCGATAGAGAGCATCATTGCCTTCATCGGCGACAATGATATCGCCGTTCGGCGCCAGGACCATATAGCCGTCGAGATCATTGAAGGGCGCACCGCTGGCCAGAACCTCCGGCGTGCCGGTGGCAAGATCGATCCTGATGATCGCGTCAGGGGTGCCTTCAGACGCCACATAGAGGCTGAGCCCGTCGGCCGAGACGATGAGGCCGCCCTCAACGTTGAAGTCAGTAATTCCGGCAAGCCCTTCCACGTCGGCCGCAGCGGTCAGAACCGTCACGGTGCCGTCGGCCGGATCGATTTTCAGGATCGAATCCGTCGTATCTTCGGTGATGTAGACGAAACCGTCTGGCCCCACCACGAGGCCCTGCGGGGTCACGCTGACGCCACCGCCAAGCGCCGTCTCGATGGCGGCTTCGGAGGCGACCAGTTCGACATCGCCGAACTCGGTTTTCCTATAGACCGCACCAGATGCCGATTCCGTGAAATAGACCGTGCCCTCGGAGTCGATGTCGATCCCGGTGCCAATCAAGCCGACGGTCCCAAGCTCGGTCAGGTCGGTGATATCGTCGGCCGAGACTGCAAGCTCGACATTGCCCAGAGCATCCACCAGGAAAATGCTTCCAGGGTCCCCGGCTTCCGCGTCGTTCTGGACCAGCGCGCCGTCGGCGGCGACGCCGTTTTCCGGGCGTTGGTAGCTGTTGTCGGCATAGCCCAGGGCATAGACGGACTCCGCCCCCGTGGCGAGCGCATCGCCGGAGGCGATGTCGTCGCCCTTGCCGGCATCGATGGTGTCGTTGCCGCCGAGGATCGCCGCGGCCGCACCGTCGTAACCCTCCAGAATGGCCTCGACACCATCCGGGGCCTCCATCTCGGGCTCGGCATCGTCGCCGCCCAGCAGGCTGTCGAGGTTGTTCAGGGCGTCGCCGGCAAGCACGTCGTCGCCGTACTCAATGGCACCGTCTTCGCCGGTGCCTTCGCCCTCTTCCGGCAACCCGCCGATCTCCTGCGAACCGTCGCCGAAGATCTCATCGTCGCCGGTACCGCCGTCCATGGAGTCGTCGCCCTCGCCGCCGATCATGTAATCGCCGCCGGAGCCGCCGTACATCTGGTCGTCGCCGGCATCACCGAAAAGGAAGTCGTTGTGGTCGCTGAAGAAAGGCTGATGGACGAGCTCGGCATCAAGGCCATTCTGAGTGCCCTCGCCGAGGACCGGAACGCCGGCGCCCTCAAGCAGCTCGAGCTGACCGGCGATCTTCTGGGCCTGCTGTTCGACGAGATCCTGAGAGCCGCCGTAGAGACCATCGTCACCCGCAGCACCCTGAATGAAGTCGGGACCGCCGAAGCCTTCGACGGTGTCGCCACCGTCCGCGGCCTGCAGGAAGTTCTGGCCGGCCAGCGGATCGGGATTGTTCTGCTCGGGATTGAGGTCGTCGTTCAGCGGATCCCAGGGATTGGCATCGACGATGTCCGGCACGCCGTCCAGCAGGATCGCAATGGACTCGAGGGACAGACCGGAGGGCAGAAGAACCGTGCTTCCCGGGATCGACGCCCCCGTAACCGGGTCGACCTGGTAAGCCAGGTCGTTCTGCTCGTCGATAGCCCAAAGGTTGCCGTCGGCATCGAAGGCAAGGCCCATCTGCTGGCTGGAGGCTACGCCAATCGCCCCCGGCAGTTCGGTGACCACACCGCTGTCGGCAGCGATGGTGAAGAGTTTGACCGTCCCGGAATCCTCACCGATGGCATAGAGCAGGTTCGGGTCGTTCGGATCGGCGGCAAGGCCGGTAATGTCGAAATCGCCAAACTCGGCCGTGGGCGCGATCTCGGTCAGCGAGAAAACGCCGGCACCGAAGACCACTTCGTACACGCCTTCATTGTCACCCACGACGTAGAAGGTGCCGTCGCTGGCGACGGTCAGACCCGGGTTGCTGAGCCCCGCGACGACCAGGTCGTCCAAGGTCCACTGCTCGACCACCTCGCCGGTGGCCGGGTCAACCTTGACGATCCGATCATCGCCGTCGTCGTAGGCGAAGAGGAAGCCGGCATCGGCGCCCTGGCCGAAGGTCAGCCCCTCAAAGTCGCCGGACAGCACGCCATCGCCGTCGAACAGCGGGCCAACCTCGTAGGTTGTGCCGTCGGAGAGATCGATAACCAACAGGACATCGGCACCCGTGATCGTGTAGGCGAAGGGGCCGCCGGGCACACCGGTGGTGTTGAGCCCGCCGTCAGTGGGAATGTTGTTGGTGGTCCAGTCGTTCTGACTGTCGGTGTCGCTCGAGTTCACCCGGGAGAAGATGTGGTGGTTGTCGGTGAACTGGCCGTTGAAGGTCTCCAGGTTCAGGTCCAGCAGGGGGGAGACGAAGTCGGCCGGCGTTCCCTCAAAGCTCGGGTCGGTCAACGCGGTGAGGTCGTCCTGCGTGAGGTTGGCGGCAAAGGTGTCGAGGGACTCGCCGCCGTCGACCAGATTGACCGCGATGGGATCGGTGGTGTCGTTGCCCAGGTTCCAGAAGTCGGCACCGACCACATCGACGCCGCCGACGACGTTGCCCTCGGCATCGAAGATGCGGACATAGACGGTCTCGCCGTCCTCTTCCGGATCTTCGGCGGACTGGTAAAGCACCACGAAGCCGTTTGGCGGCAGCACTGTGCCGCCGGGCATCACGAAGGTGATGACATCGCCGGCCGGATTGAGGATTTCCAGGGTCATGCCGCTGACGTCGAAGGCGCCACCGTCAGTGTTCATCAGTTCGATGAAGTTGACTTCGGAGGCGGTCTTGGCCTCTTTAGCAGCCGCCGCGACGGCGGCCTCTTCGGCCGCTTCGCCACCTTCTTCAGGGGGAAGATCGGGGATGTTCATCTTCACCGCGATACCGATCTCGTTGATCAGCGGTGTCGACTGCTCTTCCAGGGCGCCGGTCGTCAGTGCGAAGGGGTCTTCTTCCAGGTCGATCAGGCCGAACTCAAGCTCGACCGGCGGGATCACGCCCTGCGCGATCAGCAGTTCGATAAGGTTGCCCAGAAAGTCCACATACACCGTGGCGCCAGTGCCCACCGCATCGGGCCCTGCAGCCGTCTCCAGCGTGGCATCGTCCTGACCGGCGAGGGCCAGAGCCTGGGTCAACAGCACTTCCGCGCCGACTTCCGTGCCCGCCAACGTGAAAGTCGGCGCATCGCCGCCTTCGACCACCGTGGCCATGTCGCTGAAGACAATCTGGCCGCCGTCCTCGAAGGCCAGGATGAAGTCGGGACCATCGAGTTGGACCTGCGCGCCGGCCGGCGGAAAGTCCAGGTTATAGGTCTGCCCGGCTGCCGCCTGGATCTCGACCGTCTGTCCCGGTGCGGGGCGCGAAACGTTGACCACCTCGGCGGCCTGGCCAACGACAGTGGCGGCGCCCTCTCTACCGGTGGTGTAGGTGATTTCAGTGGAGTCGGCCGAGGTGTCCTGCTGGCCCTCGAGGCCACGGGTGAGATCGTCAGTCATTTTTCGTCTCCTAAGAAGACGAGCCAGGGTGCTCGCAGGCGCTATTGAGCGCTGTTAACCACCCCTTTACTGATCAATCCCACGAGCCGCAGTCTCGTGGAGAGTTGTGATAAAAACAAGAAAAATATCCGAAAATACTCAATGTTATGTATGAGTTTTATAGGACTTTTATCTCTTTGCCCTCCATATGATTAAGAATTGCGCCCACAAGCGTTAAGATCCGCAATCATCAATGGTGTACTACGACCAGAAACTCGCTCGCCTTCCAGGGCCAAGATGGGGCCGGAGAGTGCGGATTTACCCGGAGAAGCGTGGTAGCGGTTTGGGCCTGCGACCGGTCCGAGATCTTTGGTCGTCGGCCCGTGCCCGCAAGCAGTCGGCAGACGCGACACGGCCCCGGCGCCTGCAGGCGGCCAGATGCGCTTGGCAACCCCATCAACCCTAGATCGTGTGAATACACGCCTGAAGCGGCAGGAGCAGGATTGATTGGCATCGCGCCCCGTAGCGGCTTCCCACTGGGGTGCGGCCTCTCCCTGGGGTGCGGCTTCTGACTGGGGTTTGGCGTATGAGTGTTCGGGCCGCGCGGGAAACCGTTGGGATCCAGCCTATCGGCGGCCTCCATCTTCGCTCTACCGGCCGGGCAGTGCGATCACGCGCTCCGCCTCGGCCTGTATGGTGGGCATGGCACGGCGCGTCAGATCGAGCCGGTCATGGTTCTTCGGATCACCCGCGAAGGCCTGCCTCAGCGCCTCGCCATCACTCGGCCCGGGGTCGCTGACCGCGCGCGGAGAGGCGGCGCCGCTTCGGGAGCAGGAACGGCCCAGGCGTTGCGGGCAAGCTTGGCGTGTTTCCACCGGCGCTTCGACATCACGGCGCAAGTCGAGACACAGCTGTATCAGGGCCGGGAGACGCAAGGCACCTTTGGCCCGGCGATCTACGGTGAAAGCTTGTAACGTCCAGCCTGAATTCTCTACCTTGCACGAAGGCCGGGGACCGACCGGATCGCGAAAACGGGGACTGATTGGCCTCCATGCCGAGCAAAGCAAACGATCCCTTAGAAAGGCTGGTCTTCGTGACCACCGAGGACGGGCTGGAGCTTGAGGGCCTGCTCATCACACCGCAGCCGGGCAGGGGCAGCGGTCCACTGGTGATCTGGGTCCATGGGATGCACCGCCGGTTCAGCCAGCGCGAGTTCGTCGAAATCGGCCGCCATGTGGCGCGCCTCGGCCTTCCGTTCCTGGCCGTGAACACCCGGGGCCATGACCTGGGAGCCTGGTTTCGCACCCCGAAAGGTTTCCTGCTGGGCGGCACGGCGTGGGAACAGTTCATCGACAGCCCCTTCGATATTGCTGCCTGGACCGAGCTGGCGCGCAAGGAAGGCTTCAAGAACTACGTTCTGGTCGGCGTCGGCTACGGCGCGCCCAAGGTGGTGTTCTACCAGGTCCAGCGCCAGGACCGTCACACGGCAGGATGCGTGTTCGCATCATCGGGCACTATCGTGAGAGACAAGATCACCGACCTGGCCCCCGCCGAAACGACGGCTCTGGCAAAGCGGATGATCGCCGAGGGCCGGGGGCAGGAGCTGATGGCCATGGGTGCGGTGAAGGACTCCTTCGGCAGCACCGTCAGTGCCCAGGTCTACGCGGACCGGGCCCGCATTCACCGCGAGTTCTATGGCGAAGCGGGTGACCGCCCACCGGCTCTGGCTCAGATCCGCCAACCCATTTTCGTCCTCTACGGAGGCCTTGCGGAGACCCGCGAGCGGCCGTTGCAGGATTTCATCGAGCGCATTCGCAGAACGGCGGTCCAGTCCCCGGAGGTCAAGGCGAAGATCATCGAAGGCGCCTCCAACACCTTCGTCGGCTTCGAAGCCGCCGCCGCCCGGGAAATCTGCGGCTGGATCAGCCAGACCCTCTCCCTGCCCAAGGCGGTCTGAAGTCTCCCTCCTTCTATTTCTCATTGGTTGAAAAATTCGGGTCGATCCGTCATTCTGAGCAACGGAATCGGCCGGCAGCCCGCCGGTGTTGCGCAGTGAACTGAGGGAAACCATGGCGGATTTGAAACGCGGCAGGGCCAAGACCCGAACCAAGGTCGAGGTCACCCGCACGCTGGACCGCGGCCTGCGCGTGCTGGAGGTGCTGGCCGAGGAAGCCTCGCTGTCGCTCTCGGAAATCGCGCGGCGCCTCGATCTGACGCCGGCGACAACCTCGCGACTGCTGGAAACGCTGCGGCACCGCGACTATGTGCGCCAGGACGAACAGACCGGCCTCTACGATATCGGCCCACGGGCCTTCCAGGTCGGCTCGGCCTTCACCGAGCGGTTGCGCCTGCACCAGGTGGCGCAGCCGGTGCTGGGCCGCCTTGCAGATGAACTGGGGGATACGGTTTCGCTGGGCCTGCGCGACCACGGCGAGGTCATCTTCGTCGACCAGCGCGAAGGGCGCGGCATGATCCGCATGGCCCCGCGGCTGGGCGTACGCGCGCCGCTCCACTGCACGGCCGCCGGGAAGGTCCTGACGGCCTGGCTGTGGGAGGCGGCCCTGAAGGAGGTCTTTGGCGAAGAGCCCTTTACCGAATTCACGGCCTCGACAATCACCACCTGGGCCGGGCTCCTGCAGGAGCTCGACAACACCCGGGCCCAGGGCTACGCGGTCGACCTTGAGGAATACGAGCAGCAAATCTGCTGCCTGGCTGCGCCGATCCGCGGGCGCGACGGCCATGTCGTCGGCGCCCTCTCCGTCTCCCGCGTGGCCACCCGCTTTCCCCGCAGTGACCCCGGCGCCTTTGGCCAGAAGATTATGACAGCGGCGGCGGATATCTCGCGCCGCCTTGGCTTCACGGACGGCCCCCAGGCCCCGGTTCACCGGGTGGCCCAGGACGGCGGAACCACGGTCGAGATCTTCGACGACTGACGCCGCGCGCGCCTTCTTCAAAGCGATACCCACGATTCTCGACGACAGGCCGGCGAGAGCATTGCTGTATATTTTTCATTGAATGAAAAAGTTTTTTGTTCATTGACAAAAATAGGTCGAGCCCCCAGTCTTCCGCAGATCACAAGAGAGCAGTTTGCAGCTGCCGCATGCACTTTTGGGGAGGACGTATCACCATGTCAGAGCAATGGATGGGCAGGCGCGCCCTTGGCGCCGTGGCTGCCTTTGCGGCCGCCGTATCAACGGCGTCAGGCGCAGGCCTTGCCGCACCCTATACCGAGGCACCGCAGCTGACGGCATTGGTGGAGGCCGGCAAGCTTCCGCCGCTGGCCGAGCGCCTGCCAAAGAACCCGCGGGTTCTCGAGCCGCTGGAAAGCGTCGGAGTTTACGGCGGGGTCTGGCGTACCGGCTCCAAGCCAAGCGCGCCGACCTGGAACCTGCGCACCGTCGGCTACGACCACATGTTTCACTGGGCGCCCGACTGGACCGGCGTGGTGCCGAACATCGCCGCCTCCTACGAAGTGAGCCCGGACGCTCGGGTCTACACCATCACTCTGCGTGAGGGCATGAAGTGGTCCGACGGCGACCCCTTCGACACGGACGACATCCTCTTTGCCTACGAGAATGTCTTCCAGCATTCGGACCTGGCCGAATTTCCCGGCTATCTGCGTGCCGGCAAGGAAAGCCCGGCGAAGATCGAGAAGATCGATGCAATCACCTTCACGGTGACCTTCGAGAAGCCGAAGGCGAGCTTTCTGGAAGGCATGGCCCAGGTCACCACGCAGATCGGCGGCGACGCTTTGACCAAGTATCCGGCGCACTACATGCGCCAGTTCCATCCCGACTTCAACAAGGAGGGACTGGACGCCCTGGTCACGGAGTCCGGCGCCAGTTCCTGGGCCGACCTCTTCAGCATCAAGGCGGACACCTGGCTGAACCCGGACAAGCCAACCCTCAATGCCTGGATGGTCACGCTGCCCTACGGCGACGGCAACCAGGTGGTGGCCGAGCGCAATCCCTATTACTGGAAGGTCGACCCGGAAGGCCAGCAACTGCCCTATATCGACCGCGTGGTCTTCGAGATCGTCCAGGACCCCGAAGTTCTGCTGCTGAAGGCCCTGGCGGGCGAGATCGACATGATCGGCACCATGGTCAACACTGTCGCCAACAAGGCCGTGCTGTTCGACGGGCGGGAGCAGGCGGACTTCGACTTCTTCGAACTGATCCCCTCGGACTCCAATCTCGCTACATATTCCTTCAACCAGATGCACAAGGACCCGGTGCTGCGGGAAGTGCTGGCCAACAAGGACTTCCGCGCTGGGCTCAGCCATGCCATCAACCGCCAGGAGATCATCGACCTCGTCTTCATCGGTCAGGGTACGCCCATGCAGACGGCGGTGCTGCCGAGCTACAAACCGCTCTACAACGAGCAGCTCGCCATGCAGTTCACCGAGTACGACGTCGACAAGGCCAACGCCCTTCTGGATAAGGCCGGCTTCGCCGAGCGCGATTCCGACGGCTGGCGCCTGGGCCCAGACGGCAAGCCCATCGAGTTCGCCATCCTCACCCGCGCCGACAAGAAGTTCATGGCCGACTCCAGCCTGATGGTTGTCGAGCACTGGAAGAAGGTCGGCATCAACGCGCGCGTCGACATCGTCGAACGGTCCCTCGTACGTTCGCGCAAGAACGCCAACGACCACGATGTGATCATCGAGGACTTTCCGGGCGGCGCCCGCGATGCCTTTCTGCGGCCGACCCCCTGGGTGCCGATGCATCACAACGCCGCCTATGGCATTCCCTGGTACGACTGGCAGCGCGGCCGCGAGGGCGGGACGGAGCCGCCGGCCCACGTGAAGCGTCAGCTCGAGCTCTGGGACGATGTGAACTCTCTGGCCGATGCGCAGAAGCGCGAAGACGCCATGCGGGAGATCCTGCAGATCGCCGCCGACAGCTTCTATACCATCGGCGTCGTGGTGCCGAAGTCGGGCTACGGCATCGTGTCGAACCGCATGAAGAACGTGCCGCGGACGATGCACGGCTCCTACTGGTTCGCGCCGCCGGGGCCGACCAATCCACCGACCTACTACTTCGTCGGCGGCAAGAACGGCTGACGGCCCGAGATCAGCTTGGCAATGACCCCGGCACCCGTCGGGTGCCGGGGTCGCTGTCTCTGCGTCCGGGGTCTATGATGAAGCGGCAGCAAGAAGGCGGATAGATCGCGGCGATGCTCTCCAACTACGTGCTCAGACGCCTGGTCTTCATGGTACCGACCCTGCTGGCGATCTCCATCGTCTCCTTCGCGATCGTGCAGCTGCCGCCGGGAGACTTCCTCGACACCTACATCTCGACCCTGGAGGCCGACGGCGGCGACATCAGCAGTATCGAGGTCGAGAACCTCCGCAAACGCTACCGTCTCGACGAGCCCCTGGTCATTCAATACTGGCAATGGATCACGGGTATCCTCTTCGAGGGGGACTTTGGCTGGTCCTTCCAGTATCAGCGCCCGGTCTCCGACGTGCTCTGGGACCGCGTCGGCCTGACCTTCGTAATCTCCCTGGCCTCTCTGGTCTTCGTCTATGTCGTCGCCTTCCCGATCGGCGTCTACTCCGCGGTAAAGAAGTACTCGCTCGGCGACTACGTCTTCACTTTCCTGGGGTTTCTGGGTCTCGCCATCCCCAATTTCCTGCTGGCACTGATCCTGATGTACGGCGCGCTCACCCTCTTCGGGCAGAGCGTCGGCGGCCTTTTCTCGCCGGAGTTTGCGGAAGCACCCTGGAGCTGGGCCAGACTCTGGGACCTGCTGGCGCACCTTTGGATTCCGGTGATCATCATCGGCACCGCCAGCACTGCCGGGTTGATCCGCGTCATGCGCGCCAACCTGGCCGATGAGCTCAACAAGCCCTACGTGGAGACCGCGCGGGCCAAAGGCGTCTCCGAGGGCAGGCTGCTGATCCGCTATCCGGTCAGGCTTGCCCTCAACCCCTTCGTCAGCCAGGTCGGCTGGGAGCTGCCGTCGCTGGTCTCGGGTGCGGCCATCACCTCCATCGTCCTCAACCTGCCGACAACCGGCCCGGTCCTGCTCATCGCCCTGAAGTCGCAGGACATGTACCTGGCCGGCAGCTTCATCATGATTCTCAGCATCCTCACCGTGGTCGGAACCCTGGTCTCCGACCTGCTGCTGGCGTGGCTCGATCCGCGCATCCGCTACGGATAGGGCCGGCCGATGGCGCTTTCAGATATCCCCCAGACCCTGCCCCCCGGCGACGAGAGCGGCACCGCCGATGATCGGGACTCCGCCTACGCCAGCCAATGGCAGCTCATGTGGTGGCGCTTCAAACGGCACCGCCTGGCCGTCGTCAGCGGGCTGGTGGTGCTGGCGATCTACCTGGTGGCGCTTTTCGCCGAGTTCCTGGCGCCGCTGCCACCCAACCAGACCAGCACGCGCCACACCTATGCGCCGCCCCAGAGCCTCGGCTTCTTCGTGCCCGACGGTGCGGGCGGCTCCGATTTTCGCCTTCACGTCACCGGCTACAAGGTGGAGATCGACCCGGTGGCGATCCGCCGCACCTTCGTGCCCGACGAAAGCAAGATCGTTCCCGTTGGCTTTTTCGTCGAAAGCGATCCCTACCTGCTGCTGGGTTTCATCCCCATGCAGACCAAACTGATCGGGCCAGTGAACAAGGGCGACCCATTCTACCTGCTGGGCGCCGATCGCCTGGGCCGCGACATGCTGAGCCGTATCGTCCATGGCGCGCGGGTTTCCATGTCCATCGGCCTGGTCGGGGTCTTCGTCAGCCTCTTCGTCGGGGTACTTCTGGGCGGCATCTCCGGATACTACGGCGGCCTGATCGACGATATCATCCAGCGGACCATCGAGTTCCTGAAGGCCATTCCCACGATCCCTCTTTGGATGGGCCTCGCGGCGGCGATCCCGCAGAACTGGTCCCCCCTCACGGTCTACTTTCTGATCACGGTCCTCATCTCCCTGATCGGCTGGACCAGCCTGGCGCGGGAAGTCCGCGGGCGGTTTCTCTCGATGAAGACGGAGGACTTCGTCGCAGCCGCCAAACTCGACGGCGCCGGCGAGGTGCGCATCATCCTGCGCCACATGGCGCCTTCCTTCCTCAGCCACATCATCGCCACCTTGACCCTGGCGATCCCCACCATGATCCTGGCGGAGACGGCGCTCAGCTTCCTCGGCATCGGCCTGCGCCCGCCAGTGGTCAGTTGGGGGGTATTGCTTCAGGAGGCCCAGAATGTGCGCGCCGTCGCCACGGCGCCCTGGCTGCTGCTGCCCGGCCTTGCGGTGGTCATCGCGGTGCTTTCCCTCAACTTCCTCGGCGACGGCATGCGCGATGCCGCCGACCCCTACGCGGATTAAGGGAGCGCAACGCGCCCATGAACACACCCGCCGCCGATCTCCCAACCGTCCCGCAGCAGGCAGACCCCGCAGAGGATGTGGTGCTGGAGGTGAAGAACCTCTCCACACACTTCGCCCTGCGCACCGGGCTCCTGAAGGCGGTCGACAACATCAGCTTCACCCTCAGACGGCGCGAGACTCTCTGTATTGTCGGTGAAAGCGGCTCGGGCAAGAGCGTCACGGCGCGCTCGATCCTGCGCATCGTGCCCAGCCCCGGCAAGGTGGTCGCCGGCGAGATCCGGCTCCATGGCGTCGACGGTGATGCAGCGCGCGTTGTCGACCTGGCGGCCCTGGACCCGCGCGGACGTGCGGTGCGCGCCATCCGCGGCAAGGAGATCTCGATGATCTTCCAGGAGCCCATGAGCTCCCTTTCGCCTGTTCACAAGATCGGCTTTCAGATCGAGGAGGCACTGAAGCTCCACACCGACCTTGACAAGCAGGGCCGCCGGGCGCGGACCATCGAGCTGCTGCGCCGGGTGGAAATCCCCGACCCTGAAACCACCGTCGACCGTTATCCGTTCGAGTACTCCGGCGGCATGCGCCAACGCGCCATGATCGCCATGGCGTTGGCCTGCAATCCCTCGGTCCTGATTGCCGACGAGCCGACGACGGCCCTGGACGTGACCACCCAGGCAGAGATCCTGGACCTGATCAAAGAGCTCCAGGACGAGTTCGGCATGGCCGTGATCTTCATCACCCACGACATGGGCGTGGTGGCGGAGATCGCCGATACGGTCTGCGTCATGCGGCACGGCGAAATGGTGGAAAGCGGGCCGGTCGAGGAGATCTTCAAAAACCCCCGCCACCCCTACTCCCGCATGCTGATCGGCTCGGCCCTCCGGTTGGAAAGGCCGGCGGAGTCGCGACTGCAAAGGCAGAGCCCCGGTGCCGAGACGCAGCCGATCTTGCGGGTGGAAAACCTGGTTAAGGACTTTGTCGTCCACAAGGGCTTCTTCAAGCGCGAAACCTCCGCCCTGCGCGCGGTCTCGGACGTCAACCTCACTCTGCGCGAGGGAGAGAACCTTGGCATCGTCGGCGAGAGCGGTTCCGGCAAGACGACGCTGGGGCGCTGTCTGCTGCGCATGATCGACCCCAGCGGCGGCGCGGTGTTCTATCGCCGCAGCGACGGCTCCGAGGTCGATATCGAGGCGGTGAGCAAGGCCGAACTGCGGCAGATCTACCGCGAAATCCGGATGATCTTCCAGGATCCCTTCGGGTCTCTCAATCCCCGCATGACCATCGAACAGGTGGTGGGCGAGCCGCTGCTGATGATGGGCTGGAAGCCGAAGGCGATCCGCGATCGCGTCGTTGAGTTGATCGAGCGGGTCGATCTGAAGGCCGAGGTCCTGGAACGCTATCCCCATGCTTTTTCGGGCGGTCAGCGCCAGCGCATCTGCATTGCCCGGGCCCTGGCACCCGAGCCGCGCGTGATCGTCGCCGACGAGGCGACCTCGGCCCTCGACGTCAGCCTGCGCGCCCAGGTCCTCGACCTGCTGCTCTCGCTGCAGCGCCAGATGAACCTCAGCTTCATCTTCATCAGTCACGACATCAGCGTGATCCGCTATTTCTGCGACCGCGTCGCGGTTATGTACAAGGGCGAGATCGTCGAAATCGGCGAGGCGCTGGCCGTCTGCGACAACCCTCAGCACGCCTATACGAAGGCGCTGCTGTCCGCAGTGCCGAGGCCCGATCCCACACAGCGCAGAATCCACGAACGCCACCGCTATGTGGCCAACGCTTAGGACAGAAACGGAAACGGAGGTGACATCCATGACCGAGGACGCGACCCCCTGGACCTGGTCTCAGCAGCCAGCCGCCGACGAGGCGACGCTGTTGCTGGTCGGCGACACCAACATCCAGGGCCGCGGCGATCCGGCGGAGGCCTTCAAGCGCGTCGGTGCGACCCTGAATGCCGCAGACGTTCTTTTCGGGCAACTCGAAGGCCCGCTCAGCCCGCCTTCCGAGGACCCGGAGAATCCGGACATCGCCCATAAGCTGCTGTGGCGCCACAGCGACCCGCGCATGGTGGAGGGCTACAAGGCCGCCGGCTTCAAGGCCTTTGCCTGCGCCAGCAACGTCTGCTATCCGCCCCGCGCTGCCCTCACCAGCAACGCGACCCTGGATGCCGCCGGCATCGCCCACTGCGGGGCCGGCGCCAATCTTGCCGAAGCGCGCAAGCCGGCAATCGTCGAGTCCAAGGGCGTGCGCTTCGGCTTCCTCAGTTACACCTCTGTCTTCTGGCATGTGAATCACGCCGCAACGCCGGAGAGTGCAGGCTGCGCCACTATCAAGATCCACACCGGCTATCAGCCGGGCCGCCGGGCGCTGGAGATGCCCGGCACACCGCCGCTGATCCTCACCGTGCCCGACAGCGAGGAGCTTGCGGCAATGGAGGAGGACATCAGAAAACTGCGCGAAGATGTGGACGTGGTCGTCATGTCCTGCCACTGGGGCATCTCCAGCAGTACGGAAATCGCCGACTATCAGCAGACCGTCGGGCGCGCCGCCATCGATGCCGGAGCCGACGTGGTCTTCGGCCACCACCCTCACGTCGTCCAGGGGGCCGAGCTCTACAAGGGCAAGCCGGTCTTCTACAGTCTCGGAAACTTCGCCTTCGACTGGGTGCGCATGCAGGGCCGAAACCTCGACGGCATCATGATCCGGCTCATCGCTTCCAAAGCCGGAGTACGGGACATCTCCGTGCTGCCGGTACGGCGGAACGATGACAACCTGGTAGGCATTGCCGATCCGGCCCAGCCGGAGGGGGCCGACATCCTTCGCCAACTGGAGGAACGCTCCGCTCCTTTCGGCACGGCCGTGGAGCGGCGCGGCGCCGATGCAGCCCTGGTCCGCAGGTCCTCGGCCAAAGCCGCCTGAACGCAGCAAAGGGGGACCGGAAGCCTTTATGAAGATCAAGAGCGTCACACCGGTCTTTGCCGACCGCTTTCTTTATGCCGTCATCGAAACGGAAGATGGCCTCACCGGCACCGGCGAGTGCGGCGCCTGGGGCCAGCTTGAGCCAGCGGCGACGGCCATCGAGAAATGCGGCGAATATCTCGTCGGCCGGGATGCCGGCGCAATCGAACATCACTGGAACGTGCTGACCCGCTGGTCGCATTTCCGCGGTGCCGCGCTTTCCGGCGCCGTCTCGGCTGTCGACGTTGCCCTTTGGGATATCAAGGGCAAGGCCTTCGGCGTTCCGGTTTACGAACTGCTCGGCGGGCCAACCCGCCGGACGGCAAGGGTCTATGCTCATGTGAAGGCGAAGACGCGGGAGGAGATGATTGCCCGCTGCCTGGAGCTGAAGGACCTCGGATTTACCGCCATCGGCCATCTGAACCCTTTCCTCGACGAAGATCGTTCGGTTCCCTATCACCGTCCTCATGCCCGGAAGATCGAGGACGCCGTGGGGATCGTGCACGATCTGCGCGAGGCGCTGGGACCGGACGTCGATCTTTGCATAGAGATCCACCGCCGCCTGACACCGGCCGAAGCCATCGTCTTTGGAAATGAAATCGCGCCCTACCGGCCGATGTTCTATGAAGATCCGATGGCACCGACGAGCCCGGATTCCATGGCACGGATCGCAGAGAAGATCACGGTTCCGGTCGCCACCGGCGAGCGGTTCTTTTCTCTCTTCGAGTTCCAGACCCATATCGCCCGCAAGGCGCTGGCCTATGCACGGGTTTCGGTCTGCATCTGCGGCGGCATCACAGGCGCACGCAAGATCGCCGCCCTGGCCGAGGCACACGACATCCAGGTGATCCCTCACAACCCCCTCTCGCCGATCTCCCTGGCCGCCTGTCTGCAGCTCGACGCTGCGATCCCCAACTTCGCCATTCAGGAGTACCCGACGGTGGGGCTGGATTTCTCCGACCCCACCGCGGCGGACCGGCCGGACCATCAGCTGCGCGGCGCCCACTTGGTCGACGCGGTGCCGCCGGTCGCAGACGGCTTCATCGAGATCCCCGCGCGCCCGGGAATCGGCATGGACCTGGTCGACAATATCGATAAGGTTGCGCCGAAGGTATCGCGGCCGGTGGCGATGCGCGCGCATCGCGATGGTTTCGTGGTCGATCAGTGACCGCCCGCAAGGGTTTCAAGACACCGAAAGGCAAAGCATGACGGCTGTTATCGCAGAACCCTCTGCACCGGTTTCCATCGTCGACATCCGGGAAACCGTGGTTCCCATCAAGTCCGATCTGCGCAACGCCTACATCGACTTCAGTCAGATGACCGTCAGCGTCGTCGCCCTGGTGACGGATGTGGTCCGCGACGGCAAGCCCGTCGTGGGCTACGGGTTCAACTCGAACGGCCGCTATGCGCCCAGCGGCCTGTTGCGCGAACGTTTCATCCCGCGGCTGCGCAACGCAGAGCCGCTGTCTCTGTTGGACGCGGAAAGAGAAACGCTCGATCCCTTCCGCATCTGGGACTGCCTGATGGCCAATGAGAAGCCGGGCGGCCACGGCGAACGCTCCGTCGCCGTGGGTGTCCTCGATATGGCGGTCTGGGATGCGGTTTCGAAGATTGCCGGCGTCCCTCTCTACCGCTTGGTCGCGGAGCGCTACCGCCAGGGCGAAGCCGACGACAAGGTCTTCGTCTATGCCGCCGGGGGCTACTACTACCCGGACAAGGGGCTGAAAGGCCTGCAAGACGAACTGCAGAGCTACCTGGACCGCGGTTACAGTGTCTGCAAGATGAAGATCGGCGGGGCGCCGCTGCTCGAGGATCTGAAGCGCATCGAGGCGGCCATCGAGGTGGTCGGTGCAGCGGACCGCCTGGCCGTCGACGCCAACGGGCGTTTCGATCTCGACACGGCCATCGCCTATGCGCGGGCGCTCGAGCCTCTCGGCCTGTTCTGGTACGAGGAAGCGGGCGACCCGCTGGACTACGCCCTGCAGGCGACACTGGCGGACTACTACAGCGGCCCCATGGCAACGGGCGAAAACCTCTTCTCCCACCAGGATGCGCGCAACCTGCTGAGGTACGGCGGGATGAGGGCGGACCGCGACTGGCTGCAGTTCGACTGCGCGCTCAGTTACGGCCTGGTGGAGTACCTGCGAACCCTGGAAGTCATGAAAGCGCAGGGCTGGTCGCCGCGGCGCTGCATCCCCCACGGCGGGCACCAGCTCTCCCTCAACATTGCCGCCGGCTTGGGCCTGGGCGGGAACGAGAGCTACCCGGACGTCTTCTGGCCCTTCAACGGCTTTGCCGAGGACTGCGCCGTAGAGGACTCCTACGTTGGGCTGCCGGACGCCGCGGGGATCGGTTTCGAGCGCAAGCCGGAACTCTTCGCCGTCATGCGCCAACTCGGCGAGACCTGACAGCGCCGGCTTTCACGCGAGAAGCAAGACCGACCGTCGCTACTCCGCGGCTTCGGCCCGCGGCTCCTTGCCCATTTCCCGCTCGATCTCGCGCACCGCCATCATCGTGCGCAGCAGGCTATCAGGGGTCAGGCTGACCGAGTCGATGCCCAGACGCACCAGATATTGGGCAACCTCTGGGTAGTCGGAGGGCGCCTGTCCGCAGATGCCCGAATGGCGGTTGTTGCGCTTCGCGCCCTCCACGGCCAGGCGCAACATCTCGAACATGCCGGGATCGCGCTCGTCGAACTCGAAGGCGACCTTTTCCGAGTCGCGGTCGACACCCAGGCAGAGCTGGGTGAGGTCGTTGGAGCCGATGGAGAACCCATCGAAGAGTTCGGCGAAGCCATCGATCAGGATGACGTTGTTGGGGATCTCGCACATCACGTAGACCTCGAGCCCGTTCTCCCCGCGCGTCAGCCCGTTCTTGGCCATCACATCGATCACCTTGCGCGCTTCCTCGATCCGGCGGCAGAAGGGAACCATGAGCTTCAGGTTGGTCAGCCCCATCTCATCCCGCACCCGCTTCATGGCCGCGCATTCCAGGGCGAAACCCTCCTCGTAGGCCGGATGGACGTAGCGCGAAGCACCGCGGAAGCCGAGCATCGGGTTAGCTTCCTCCGGCTCGAAGGCCGCCCCGCCGATCAGCGCCGCGTACTCGTTGGTCTTGAAGTCGGAAAGGCGCACGATCACAGGCTTGGGATAGAAGGCGGCAGCGATCATGCCCACACCCTCTGACAGCTTCTGAACGAAGAACTCAGCCGGCGAAGGATAGTGCTTCACCATGGCTTCGATCTGCTCCCGCTCCCGCTCATCCGCGATGCGCTCGGGGTGCAGCAAGGCCATGGGGTGGGCCTTGATGTATTCGTTGATGATGAACTCCATGCGGGCCAGGCCGACGCCGTCGTTCGGCAGGAAGCTGGTCTTGAAGGCCAGCTCCGGGTTGCCAAGGTTCAGCATCATGTGCGTGGCGGGCCGCTCGAAGGTACTGAGATCGGTCGTCTCCACTTCGTAGGGCAGCCTGCCATCGTAAATGCGTCCGACATCGCCCTCGGCGCAGGAGATCGTGACCTCCCGGCCGTTCTTCAGGATCTCGCTGGCGTGCTCGGCACCCACCACGGCAGGAATGCCAAGCTCCCGTGCGACGATGGCGGCATGGCAGGTGCGGCCGCCGCGGTTGGTGACGATCGCTGCGGCCGTCTTCATGACCGGTTCCCAGTCCGGCGTGGTGGTGTCGGCCACCAGCACCTCGCCCGGTTTGAAGTCCGGCAGATGATGGGAGTCGACGACAACGCGCACCGGGCCGCTGCCGATTCTGGTGCCCACGGCCCGGCCCGTGGCGAGGACGGGTCCGGTCTCCTTCAGCACGTAGGATTCCAGGTTGGTTGCGGCCTGCTGAGAGGCCACCGTCTCGGGCCGGGCCTGCACGATGTAAAGCGCCCCGTCGACGCCGTCCTTCGCCCACTCGATATCCATGGGCCGCGGCGCGCCGGCACGCTCGCTGTAATGGTCTTCGATCTTGATGGCATAGTCAGCCAGCACCAGGACCTCGGGATCGCTCAGGCAGAAGCGCTGGCGCGCCG
Source organism: Pelagibius sp. (assembly GCF_028281305.1). Lineage (GTDB taxonomy): Bacteria > Pseudomonadota > Alphaproteobacteria > Kiloniellales > Kiloniellaceae > Pelagibius. The sequence continues at coordinate 68,724 of NZ_JANQKD010000022.1, forward strand.
GCTTCGGCGTCGGCTTGTTCACCACCGGCTCGCGGGTGCGACCCGGGGCGTAGACCATCATGACCTGCTTGTCGCCAAGGACCCGCCGCAGCACGGCGCGGTGGCCGAGGCGGAAGGTCGGTTTGTGGACATAGAACTCGTCCGGATCGACGGCGCCCTGGACGACGTTCTCGCCCAGGCCGTAGGCACCGGTGATAAAGACAGCGTCGCGAAACCCCGTCTCCGTATCGATGGAGAACATGACACCGCTGGACTCGAGATCGGAGCGCACCATCTTCATGACGCAGGCCGAGAGCGCCACCTTGAAGTGGTCGAAGCCCTGATCGATGCGGTAGGAGATGGCGCGGTCGGTAAAGAGCGAGGCGTTGCAGCGCTTGACGGCGTCGATCAGCAGCTCTTCGCCGCGAATGTTCAGATAGGTGTCGTGCTGGCCGGCAAAGCTGGCCGTCGGCAAATCTTCGGCCGTCGCCGAACTGCGCACGGCCACGCTGAGGTCAGGCCCGTACTCCTCCTCAAGCTGCCGATAAGCAGCGACAATCTGTTCGCGCATTTCCTGCGTCAGCCCGGCAGCGTAGACGATCTCGCGCGCTCTATGGCCGGCGGCGGCCAGCGCCTTGACGTCGGTCTTGTCGAGATCGTCCAGCAGGGCGTGAAGTTCGTCCCAGGCCCCCGCCGCGCTCAAGGCATCGCGAAAGGCCTCGGCGGTAATGGCAAATCCGTTCGGCACCCGAACGCCAAGCGGCGTCAGTTCCCTGTAGAGCTCTCCCAAAGACGCATTCTTGCCGCCAACGACAGGGACATCATCGAGACTGAGGTCGGCGAACCAAGACACATAGGACTTTGCCGGCATTGCTGTCTTCCTCCCTCTCGGCCGCGCAGCCATCGCAGACTGCCGCTCCGTTTCATTCGTGCAGGTTCCGTTGCTTGACATGAACCATGCCATGGCCATCGCCCGGCAGCGCTGATGCAGGTCAATGTCTTGGAATGGTCACAAATCGGCACCTCGTCGACGTCGCGAGCGTGATTGAGAGGAGATAAGAAGCGGAGCGCAGGAGGTGAATTCCGATTCCGGAATGCCTTCAATCAGTTTTCCCGATCAAGGCTGCAGATGGACAGAGATCACGGAGAACGCAGAGCCCGCAGGTGGGCTCTGCGTGGCTGCAGACATCCTGCCCCAGGGTCTTCATACGCTGGTGGTGCGCGTCGAGATCTTCGGCACGCCACTGCATCGGCAGATAGGGTACGATCCGGTCATAGGCATCCGGCAACGTTGTGCGCGGGCCAACGAGTTGGAGCCTGCGCAAGACGCGCAGGTGATGGGTGTCGATCACCAGGGTGGGCATCTTGAGGGTGCTGAAGTTCAAGGTCGCTGCCGCCGTCTTGCGGCCAACGCCCGGCAGGCTTTCGAGCCAGGCGAGCGCCGCCGCAACGCCCCAGCCCGCCAGAAAGTCGAGCGTCAGCGACCCACGCCTCTGCGTGATCACCGACAGCGCGGCCTTCAGGCGCCGCGCCTTGACCTCAGCATAGGTGACGGCTTGGATCGCTTCGCGGATCTCGGCCAAGGGGGCGTCGCGCAGCCGCTCCCAGCCGCGGTAGCGGTCGCAGAGCGCCAGGAAGGCACGCCGCGAATCCGCCTCGTAGGTGCGCCCGCCCACCATGCCGAGCACCAGCTGGCTGACGGGATCCAGCCGGAACCATGGGCCCGGGGGGCTGTAACGCCGCCGCAACCGCCGGTCGACCTCCGCGAAGCGCGCCTGCCGTCCATCAAGCTGAAGGGCGAGTTGCATAGCGCGGCAAGTATCGCGCAGTGGTTTGAACAAAACAAGAACATTCAGGTTTTCCAGCGTTTTGCAGATCGGCCCGGGAGCGTCGCTGCGACCGCTCACCATCAGGCGCCCGGGGGCGCTATGCAATCAAAGCGCGCCTATGGAGGATGGAGGGAAGCTAAATGCGCCCGCTACTTCGGGCTGGCCAGCATGGCGGACTGAAGGTCCGGCGCCCAGTATGCGATCACCGCCTCGATGTGCTGCCTGAGCGTTTCTGCCGCGTCCTCGGCCCGGCCGGCGGCGATCGCCTCGAAGATCTCGCGGTGCTGGTCGCGGCTGGGCCCGCGTAGGTCGTCGTTGGCCGCGGGTCCGCTTTCGCGGCTCTCGTTGCCGAAGGTAAAGCGGTGCATGTGCAGGCAGCAGCGCATAAGGATCGGCTCCAGGGCCTGCATGCCGGAGGCGCGAAAGATTCCCAGATGAAAGGCGCGGTCGAGATCGCTCTTGGCATAGGCATCCAGGCGGTCCTCAGCGTCCTCCAGGTCGTCGAGCAGCCGCGCCAGTTCGTCCAGCTTGGCCTTGGTGATGGACGGCGTCGCCATCCGCACACCGGCCGTCTCGATCTCGATGCGGATCTGCGCCATCTTCGCCGCCTCGGCGGCCGTGGTGGCGGAAACGAGCGTGCCTTGATAACCGCGCCGCGCCACCAGGCCGTCCTGTTCCAGGCGCAGCAGGGCTTCACGCACCGGGCCCTGGCTGCAGCCGGCCGCCGCCGCGATCTGCTGTTCGATCAGGGCGTCGCCGGCCTTCAGGGAGCGCAGCAGGATGGCCCGTTTGACCGCGTGGTAGACCGCATCGGCCTTGCGTGCGCGGCCGAACGGCCCGGCATTGTCGTACAGGATCTGAGCAATTTCCGTCATCGGTTGACAGGCGCCCGTGGCTGTCTAAGATTATCAATATCAATAATGATAATACCTATGAACTCAGGGCACAAGCACCTCCCGCACGCGGCAGGGGGTGGAGAGGCGGACGTTTCTTGATGCAGCAAGGCAGTCCCTTGGCCTTTGGCGCCAGGGCGTGCGGACACCATGCCAGGGCGTGCGGACACCATGGAGGCCTCGCGCCGCGACGCCTCACTGCAGGGCCGGAGACTGCCGGAGCCGGGGTGCGGTCATGACCGCACTGCTCGAGATCAGGGATCTGGTCGTCGAGTTCTCGACCGGCGGCGGCGCGCTGCGCGCCGTCAACGCCGTTTCTTATGATGTAGAGCCCGGCGAGATCGTCGCCGTGGTCGGCGAGTCGGGCAGCGGCAAGTCGGTCACCGCCCTCTCCGTGCTGCGCCTCGTCCCCCAGCCGCCCGGACGCATCGTCAGTGGCAAGATCCTGTTCAAGGGAGACGATCTGCTCGCGCTTGACGACGAGGCGATCCGCCGGGTGCGCGGCGGGCAGATCGGCATGGTGTTCCAGGAACCGATGACCTCCCTCAACCCGGTCTTGTCGATCGGCCGTCAGATGACTGAAGCCATGCGCCTTCATCTGGGCCTGAGCGCCGCAGCAGCGCGGGACCGTGCCGCCGAGCTTTTGACGATGGTCGGCATCGCCGATCCGGAAAGCCGCCTGAAGGCCTATCCCCATCACCTGAGCGGCGGCATGCGCCAGCGGGTGATGATCGCCATGGCGCTAAGCTGCAATCCGCCGCTGATCATCGCCGACGAGCCGACCACCGCCCTCGACGTCACCATACAGGCGCAGATCCTGGAACTGATGCGCGATCTCTGCCGGCGCCTCGGCGTCGCCCTGGTCATCATCACCCACAATCTGGCGGTGGTGGCGCGCTACGCCGACCGGGTGAACGTCATGTACGCGGGTTCGGTGGTCGAGCGCGGCCAGGCCCGCGAGATCTACCGGCGGCCGAGCCATCCCTACACCGTCGGCCTGATGAACTCGGTCCCACGCCTCGACCGGCCGCGCGGTGCCCCCTTGGAACCGATCCCCGGCAGTCCGCCCGACCTTGCCAGCCTGCCGCCGGGCTGCGCCTTCCAGCCCCGCTGCCATATGGCAACGGCGCGCTGCCGGGCGGAAGCGCCGGCCCTCTCGCCCGTTGCCGCGGAGCATTGGAGCGCCTGCTTCGAGTCCCAGCGCGTTGCCGGAGAACTGGTGCGATGACTGTCGCGGCAGAGATGGACAGGCCCACCAGCAAAGGACCGGCAGCGCAGACAGAAGGCCCGCTGCTTGAACTGCGCGGTCTCAGCAAGCATTTTCCCATCCGCCGCGGCGCGCTCATCCCGCGCACGGTGGGTGCGGTCAAAGCCGTCGACAACGTCAGCCTGACCATCAGGCGCGGCGAGACCCTGGGCCTGGTCGGGGAGTCAGGCTGCGGCAAGTCGACCATCGGCCGCTGCATTCTGAAGCTGGAGACGCCGACGGCGGGCTCCGTTCACTTTGACGGGGCTGACATCGCCGCTTTCGACGGCCCGCAGACCGCGGGCTTCCGGCGCCGCGTCCAGGCGATCTTTCAGGACCCCTTCTCCTCCCTGAACCCGCGGATGAAGGTGGCCGAGATCGTCGGTGAGCCCTTGATCGTTCACAAGATGGAGCCGGACCGCAACGCGCTGGACGCACGGGTCCGCGCGCTGCTGGACGTCTGCGGGCTCTCCCCGCGTCTCGCCGACCGCTATCCGCACGAGATGAGCGGCGGCCAGCGCCAGCGGGTCGGCATCGCCCGGGCGCTCGCGCTGCGACCGGACCTGATCGTCTGCGATGAAGCCGTGTCCGCGCTGGACGTGTCCATTCAGGCGCAGATCATCAGGCTGCTGGAGGACCTGCGCGAGGAGTTCGACCTCACCTACCTCTTCATCGGCCATGATCTCAGCGTGGTGCGCCATATCTGCCACCGGGTCGCCGTCATGTACTTGGGCAAGCTGGTCGAGATCAGCGAGAGCGAACGTCTCTTCGCCGATCCCCAGCACCCCTACACTCAGGCGCTGCTGTCGGCGGTGCCGGTGCCGGACCCGGAGATCGAGGAGCGCCGCGATCACCAGGTCCTGAAGGGCGAGATTCCGAGCCCCAGCAATCCCCCGAGCGGCTGCGTCTTCCATCCGCGCTGCCCGCTGGCGGACCAGGCCTGCACCGAAACAGTGCCGGAGCTCCGTGACCTCGGGGATGACCACAAGGCGGCCTGCCTGAAGGCCGGCGAGCCTCCGACCTTCCAGCCCACGACCGCCCCTCCCTAGCAGGCAAAAAGCCAGAAGGGCGCGGTTACCCAGAGAAAACAGGGAATACAGACAGGAGAAGGTGACAATGAAGAAAAAAACCACACCCTTGACCGATCGGCAAAGAGCGCAGATCGACGCCGACCTCGCGGCGGCTTACGACTTCGACCCCCGCGACCCGCTGTTCGGCCTCAACCGCGAGCAGATGTCGGGCCCGCGTCTCAAGCGCCGTACGGTGCTGCGGCTGATGGCCGCCTCCGGCACTCTGACGGCAGCCCAGCTCCTGCCCGGCATGGGCGCCGTCAAACCGGCCGCCGCCGCGGGTCACGGCGGCGGCACGCTCACCTGCGGCTGGTCCGGCGTTGCCGAGATCCAGACCCTCGATCCGGCGCAGATCAACCAGGTCCTGCAGTTCCAGATTTCATCCAACGTTCTCGGCGGCCTCATGCACATCAATGCCGACCTGGTGGCCGAGGGCAATCTGGCCGAGAGCTGGTCGGTCTCGGACGACGGCACCGAGTACACGATGAAGCTGCGCGAGGGCATCACCTTCCACAACGGCGACAGCTTCGATGCGGACGACGTGCTTTTCACCTACCAGCGCTCCAAGGACCCGAACCAGTCGATCCACGCCCGCGTGCTGAACAATGTTGCGGCACTGGAGAAGGTCGATGCCTACACTGTGCGCTTCAAGCTGAAGCAGGCCCAGGCCTCTTTCCTGACCAAGGCCCTGGAACGCTCCAGCGGCCGTGCGATGACGATCGTCAGCCGGGGCGCTCTGGAAAGCATGTCGCCGTCTCAGTACGGCCTCATGCCGGTCGGCACCGGCCCCTTCCGGGTGACCTTTCATGAACTCGGTCAGGGCGTCGTCCTGGAGCGCTTCGACGACTACTACGATCCGGAGCGGCCGAAGCTCGACAAGGTCATCATCAAGCCGATCTCGGCGGCAGAGCCCCTGGCAGCGGCCATGGAAGCCGGCGACATCCAGCTTATCGGCGGCAACCCCATCGCGCCGGAGCTGATCGACCGCTTCCTGGAGAACCCGGACCTGGTGGTCGACGAGAAGCCCGCACCCGGCTTCCAGTCGCTGTGGATGAACCCCTGGCACGAGCACATGAAGGTGACCGACTTCGACAAGCCCATGGAAGAGCTGATGAAGGAAAAGGGCTTCAAGGTCCGCCTCGCCATCGCCAAGGCGCTGGACCGCGACCGTTATCTGAAGCAGGCGCAGTTCGGGCGCGGCACCGCGGCCTACGGCACCATCAACCCGGCCATGGGCTACTACTTCGACGAGGCGCTCGCGGAGACCAGTGCCCAGCGCTTCGATCTCGAAGAGGCACGCCGCCTGATGGCCGATGCCGGCTATCCCGACGGCGAGGGCTTCCCGACCTTGAAGCTGATCACCACGCCGTCGGGCCGGCGGGAGTCCCAGGTCGTCGCCTCGATCCTGAAGCGCAACCTCAACATCGACGTCGAACTGCTGACCAAGGAATTCTCAGTCGGCATCGAGGATTTCGACACCATGAACTGGGATCTGCGCCGGGCCGGCAGCGGCGGCGACTACGACCCCGACGACGGACTGGTGGACTGGATGCAGTCCAGCTCCAAGTTCAACGGGCGCAAACGCGACGAGAGCAAGTATCCCTTCGGATACTTCTCCGAGAAGGAGGCCGACGCCCTGATCGACGAACAGAGCGCGACCGCCGACATCGAGAAGCGTCGTGAGCTCGTCCAGAAGGCCAACAAGATCACCTCCGACAAGGTGGCCTGCGCCTTCCTGTTCCATCCGGCCAACATCCTGGTCCACCACAAATCGGTGAACTACCCGGCCGTCAGCCGGATCCCCGGCCTGGTGGACCTGGACCGCGTGACCCTGTCGTAACCGGCGGGCAGCGACGGGTGGTCGCCCTGGCCACCCGTCGCCTGCCGTCATGAGACGCTAGAAGAGATGTACGGCTATCTCCTGAGACGCAGCCTCGGCGCCGTCATCGTCATGTGGGCGGTGGCGACCCTGGTGTTTTTCATGCTGCGGATCGTGCCCGGTGATCCTTTCGCCGCCATGCTGGCCGATGCCGGCGACATGGAGGCGGTTGAGGCCCTGCGGCGCAAGTTCGGCCTCGACCAGCCGATGTATGTGCAATACGTGAAGTGGTTCGCCAACGCCCTGCAGGGCGACTTCGGCACCTCAATCTACGGCGCCCGGGTGCCGGTGCAGCAGTTGCTGCTGGAAGCCCTGCCACGCACCCTTTCCCTTGCCAGCCTCTCTTTCGTCATCGCCCTGGTGATCGCGGTGCCGGCGGGCCTCATCGCCGCGACGCGGCGCAACACGGCCTGGGATCACGGCGTGACGGTCTTCGCCTTCCTCGGCCTCAGCATGCCGGACTTCTGGCTGGCGATCCTGCTCATCGTCTTCCTGGCCGTGAACATCTCCTGGCTGCCGGCAATCGGCTACGAGCCGCTCTCCGCCGGATTCTGGCCCTGGCTTTCCCACCTGATCCTGCCGGCGATCGCCGTCGGCACCGGCTTTTCCGCCATCATCGCCCGCATGATCCGCTCGTCGATGCTGGAGGTCCTGAAGACCGACTACATGCGGGTGGCGCAGGCCAAGGGCCTGCGACAGTCGGCGCTGATCCTGCGCCATGCGCTGCCCAACGCCCTGATCCCGGTGGTGACGGTCATCGGAATCGCCTTTGCCCTGCTGATGTCCGGCGCCGTGGTGGTGGAGAACGTCTTCTCCATCAAGGGCCTCGGGCGCCTGCTGATCCAAGGCATCCTCAACCGCGACTATCCGGTGGTCCAGGGCGCCATCCTGGTGGTCTCGGCCATCTTCGTGCTCAGCAACCTCCTGGTCGACATGCTCTATTCCGTCATCGATCCGCGCATCCGGTACGACACATGACCCAGCACGCGAGCGTTCCGGCAGAGGAGTTCATGCCCCGCCGTGTCACCGGCTGGGGGCGCTTCGGGCGGCTGGTGATGGCCGACAAGAAGGCGCTGGTCGGGCTGGTCCTGCTCTCAATCTTCGTCTTCGCCGCGGTCTTCGGCCCCCTGATATCCCCCCACGACCCCAACGACATGGCCTTCGACATGATCCTGGGGCCCTCCCTCGCCCACCCGCTGGGCACCGACGACCTGGGGCGCGATCTGCTGAGCCGGCTCATCGTCGGAACCCAGGTGTCGCTCTTCGTCGGCATCTCGACGGTGGCCCTCGCCCTGGTGCTCGGCGTGACCCTGGGGGTGTTGGCCGGCTATTTCGGCGGCTGGGTCGATCATGTGGTGATGCGCTACATCGACCTGCAGTGGGCCTTCCCGAACTTCATCATCGCCGTCTACCTAGTGGCGGTGCTGGGCACGGGGCTGGTCAACGTCATCGTCGCCATCTCCCTTGCCTTCGTCGACGACTTCGCCCGCATCGCCCGCGGGATGGTGCTCTCCATCAAGGAGGAGCAGTACGTCGCCGCCGCCCGCACGGTCGGGGCCTCCGACTTCCGCATCATGTGGCGCCATATCCTGCCCAACGCAACGGCGCCGATCATCGTCCAGGCCACCGTCAGCGTGTCCTACGCCATTCTCGGCGAGGCCAGTCTGTCCTTCCTCGGCCTGGGCGTCGAGGCCTCGACGCCGACCTGGGGCCTGATCCTCTCCGAGTCCCGCAGCTTCATCTCGCGGGCCTGGTGGCTCGGCATCTTTCCGGGTCTCGCCATCATGCTGACGGTGCTCTCCATCAACTTCCTCGGCGACGCGCTGCGCGACTTCCTCGACGTGCGCGAAAGCCGTGATTACTGACGCGCGCCGGCAATGCTCAGCGAAAGCGACAGAAGCCTCGCCGGCTTGCGCCGCGCCCTCGACAGCGGCGCCCTGACCGCCCGCGCGCTGGCGGAGAGCTACATCACCCGCATCGAGGATCTCGATCACAAGACCAAAGCTGTGATCGAACTCAACCCGCGGGCGCTGGACGATGCCGAAGCGCTGGACACGTCGCTGAGCCATGGCGCCGTCAAGGGTCCGCTGCACGGCATCCCGGTGATGGTGAAAGACAACCTCAATACCGCGGCGCCGATGACCACCACTGCCGGATCATTGGCACTGGAGGGACTTACCGTCAGGGAGGACGCCACCGTCGTCGCCCGGCTGCGCGCTGCCGGAGCGGTCATCCTCGGCAAGACGAACCTCAGCGAGTGGGCCAACTTCCGCTCCGCCCGCTCGTCCAGCGGCTGGAGCAGCCGCGGCGGTCAGACGCGTAACCCCTACGCCCTGGACCGCACGCCCGGCGGCTCCAGCTCCGGCTCGGGCGTCGCGGTCGCCGCCGGATACTGCGCCGCGGCAATCGGCACCGAAACCGACGGCTCCATCGTCAGTCCCGCTGCAATGAACGGGGTCGTCGGCATCAAGCCCACTGTCGGGCTGATCAGCCGCCGCGGCATCATCCCGGTTTCCCACAGCCAGGACACGGCCGGCCCGATGGCGCGCAGCGTGGCCGACGCGGCGCTGGTCCTGGGCGTGGTGGCCGGCAGCGACGCCGGCGACCCCGCAACGGCAGAGGCGGACCGGCGCGGCAGCCGGGATTACACAGCCTGCCTCGACCCCGGCGGCCTTAAGGGTGCAAAGATCGGCTGTCTGCCCGGCCTGGCGGCAATCCATGCAGGGGCCGCCGCCATCCTGGACGGCAACCTGCAGGCCATCCGCGAGGCTGGGGCGGAGATCGTTCATGACATCGCACTGCCCGAAGCCGAAGCGGTGCGGCCTTTCGAGATGAAGGTCCTGACCACGGAGTTTAAAGCCGGCCTGAATGCCTATCTGGCCGAGTTTGCGGCTGATGGGGCACCGAAGGACCTGAGGGCGCTGATCGCCCGCAACGAAGCCCATCGTGAGCAGGTCATGCCCTACTTCCCGCAGGACCTCTTGGAGAAGGCAGAGGCAACCGCGGGCCTGGACGACCCCATCTATCGCAATGCGCGGCGCGACTGCCTGCAGCTGATCCGCGAGGAAGGCATCGACCGGGTCATGGCCGAGCGAGAGCTCGACGCCCTGGTGGTTCCCACCACCTGTGCGCCCTGGCTCATCGACTGGGTGAACGGCGACAACCGTTCCGGCAGCAGCGCCTATCTTGCGGCGGTTTCCGGATACCCGAGCATTACGGTGCCGGCCGGTTATCTCTTCGGACTGCCAATCGGCCTTTCCTTCATAGCCAGGGCCTATGAGGAGGCGGTGCTGATTCGCTTTGCCTTCGCCTTCGAACAGGCTACCAAGGTGCGGATCCCTCCGCCCTTTGCCAAAACCGCCAACCTTCAACCCTGCCCGTCACCGCCCGGGGACTGAGCATAAGGATAACCTTGTGACTGCCTTCACCACCCGCCCCGAGATCACCGGCACCTTCGGTGTCGTCACCTCCACCCACTGGATCGCAACAGCCGTCGGCATGTCGATCCTGGAACGCGGCGGCAATGCCTTTGATGCCGCGGTGGCTGCCGGCTTTACGCTGCAGGTGGTCGAACCGCATCTGAACGGCCCCGCTGGCGACATGCCGATCATCCTCTACAGCAGCCGGCGCGACGCAGTGGAGGTGATCTGCGGCCAGGGCGTCGCACCGGCCGCCGCCACCATCGCGGCCTTCGGCGATCTCGGTCTCGACATGATTCCCGGCACGGGCCTGCTGGCCGCCGTCGTGCCCGGTGCCTTCGATGCCTGGATGGTGATGCTGCGCGACCACGGCACCATGGAACTGGCGGATGTTCTGGCGCCCGCCATCGCCTATGCCGAGAACGGACATCCCCTGCTTCCCAACGTCTGCGCGGCTATCGAGAACGTTCAGGAGGTTTTCGAGAACGACTGGCCAAGCTCGGCCTCACTCTATCTGGCAAAGGGGGTGCCCGAAGCCGGCAGCCTGTTCCGCAATCCGGCAATGGCCCAGACCTACCGCCGCGTAGTGCAGGAAAGCGTCGGCGCGAAGACCCGAGAGGCGCGCATCGAGGTGGCCCGCGATGCCTGGTATCGTGGCTTCGTGGCGGATGCGATCGACCGCTTCTGCCGCGAGAACACGGTCATGGATGCCAGCGGAGAGGCACACAGCGGCCTGCTCACGGGCGAGGACATGGCCGGGTGGTCGGCATCAACGGAGCCGCCCCTGACCTACGACTACAGAAACCACACTCTCTGCAAGACGGGCCCCTGGGGGCAGGGCCCGGTCATGCTGCAGTCCCTGGCCCTGCTCAGCGGTTTCGACCTCGACAGCCTGGAGCCCGAGAGCCCGGAGTTCGTGCATCTGATCGTCGAGAGCCAGAAACTGGCCTTCGCCGACCGTGAGGCGTTCTACGGCGACCCCAACTTCGTCTCTGTGCCCACCGACGTCCTGCTTTCCGAGGACTACGCCGCAGAGCGGCGGGCGCTGGTCGGCGAGCAGGCCTCCTTCGAGCTGCGCCCCGGCAGCGTCCCCGGTTTCGGCGCCGAACCGGTGGTGCGCATCGCCGCCGCAGAGTCGGCGGACGGCCCGGCCGGCAGCGGCGAACCGACGACGGCGGACTTCAGGGGCGAGGACAGGCGGGGCGAGGACAGGCGGCAGGAGGACAGCCGGCTGGCGGACACCAGCCTGGGCGACACCTGCCACCTCGACGTCATCGACCGCTGGGGCAACATGGTCTCGGCCACACCCAGCGGCGGATGGCTGCAAAGCTCCCCGGCCATCCCGGAGCTGGGCTTCTGTCTCGGCACCCGGGCGCAGATGTTCTGGCTGCAGGAGGGACTGCCGGCAAGCCTGGCACCCCGGAAGCGGCCCCGGACCACGCTCTCGCCGTCCTTCGCGCTGCGCGACGGCAAACCTTACATGGCCTTCGGCACCCCCGGCGGCGACCAGCAGGACCAATGGGCACTGCACGTCTTCCTCCGCCATGTCCATTTCGGGTTGAACCTGCAGGAGGCCATAGACGCCCCTGAGTTCAACAGCCTGCACTTCCCAAGTTCCTTTCACCCCCGCGAATGCGAGCCCGGAAAGCTGAAGGTCGAGGACCGCTTTCCCGAGGCAACACTGGAGGACTTGCGCCGGCGCGGCCATGACCTCGACGTGGGCGAACCCTGGAGCCTGGGCCGTGTCACGGCAGCGGCGCGGGACAACGGCCTGCTGAAGGCCGCGGCCAATCCACGGTTCATGCAGGGCTACGCTGCAGGCCGCTGAGCAGCACAGATAACGCCGATCCTGCGGCGCCCAATTGATGTCCCTTGCAATCCGTTACGGCCCGGCAAACCCTGTCTTGCAGATGTCATAAAGCCGGACGGCAGAGATGCCAGGTCGCGATGGAAACACGCGAAGGGGAACCGGCTGAGCCCGATGGACTGACGGCCCAAGGCCTCGGTCCGCATCCAGGCGCTTTGGACCAGCTTGGTCCCTCTGCGGTTTGCCTTTGGGAGGGGGCTCCGTTCCCGCGATTGCGTCTGGCGATCATGGAGCCGAAAGATGGCTGCGGCCGAGGGGCGGCGTTCCCTTATCAAAAAAAGCAAGTGGCTTGCCACCGGCGCCCTGGTGGCCGGAGCAAACGTCTTCTCGCGGTTTGATCCTAAATCGGCGATCACCGTCGTCGCCGACCCACGTGGAGGCAGCACCTGGCTGTTCGAAGTCCTGCAGGGAATCCGGGGTGTGGCGACCGTCTACGAACCTCTGCATCTGCAGAACGTGCCCCGGCTGCGCAGTCTGGGCATCGGATGGGAGCAACACATCCCGGAGAATGAGAGTTGGCCCGAGGTGATGCGGTTCTTCGAAGACATCTATGAAGGCAAAGTCCTCAACCGCTTTACCTGCAGCTACTCGAACCCGCTGGACTATTATCGCGCCGAACGCCTGTTGGTGAAGTTCGTCCGTGCAAAACTCTTGCTGCCCTGGCTCCTGAACCGATTCCGCTTCGATCTGAAGCCGCTCGTTCTGACCCGGCACCCCATGGCCGTCGCAGCCTCGATGATGCGTCACGGCGGCTGGCAGCATGCGCCCGCCGCTTTCCCGATTCCCGAGGAGCGCTTCGCCGAGTTCTTCGAACCGCACCGCGCCCGCCTTGCCGCTGTCAGCACCGTGGAAGAGCGTCACGTCGCCAAGTGGTGCCTGGCCAATCAGTACCTTCTGCAGCACGCCGGCAACAACCGCGACTGGATCACGATCCACTACGAGCACCTGGTGCTGGCACCGCAGGCGGTTTTGGCGCACGTCTTCGACGCCTGGGGCATGCAGATGCCCCGGAGGATCGTCGACCGGCTGGACATCAGAAGCCGAACCACGGTCGATCTGGCAGGGGACAAATCCGAACAGGTCCAGAAATGGCGCCACCGTTTCGATAGCGAAACGCGCAGGAAGCTTCTCGATCTGATGGATTACTTCGAAGTGGACCTCTACGGCGCCGGCGGCCTGCCCAATCCGCGCTCCCCAGCCGCGGGTTTCGTGCCCGGACAGTTCGTAGGCTGACGGCGCCCCTCTCCTCCCGCGGCGCGGTGGCAATCCCGCCCGCAACGCGGATTGAGGCGCCGATCCTGGCTCCGATCCGGGCCCCGGCGCTGCCCAAGCGATGTCCCTTGCATCGGCAACCAGCCAAAGGGACAGTGATATCGGCTGCGCAGGTCTGTTCGATGCCAGTCAGCCGTTCGATGCCAGTCAGCGCAGCCCTGTGGCTTTCCAAAGGAGCCCCCCGATGGTCGACGTGAACCCCAATCGGCCAATCCTCGTTCTCGGTCTGATGCCCAGAACAGGAACGAACTATCTAGGCCGAATGCTCAGAACCCACCGCGACTGCACGACGGCGAAGACCCTTTACGAAGACTTCCTTGTCCACAGCCTGCCGGACCTGGATGACTGCGTCGAAGGCATCGCCACGAGCTGGCCCAAACACTGGCCGTGCCACCGCCGCCTGGACGAACTGCGCGGCAGGCTGGGAGAGGCCCTGCTGACCTTCCTCGAGGACGACGTGCGGAGCCCGGGCAAGCGGCCGGTCTTCAAGACCCCTTCGGTCAGGGGGATCGATCGCATCGAACACTTCCTGCCCCAGGCCGATGTGGTCATCGTTTTGCGGCAGGGCCCGGCGACCATCGAGTCCGGGATGCGTTCTTTCGGCTGGGACTTCGAGACCGCCTGCAAGCGCTGGGGGACGGCCGTGCAAACGGTCCTTTCGACGGCCGAGCGGCGTAAGGCGGAGGGGCTGAAGCCCTTCGTTCTGGTGCGCTACGAGGACCTGGCAACGGACACAGGCAGCGTGCTGAACTCTGTCGCTGCCCAGATCGGGCTGGACCCGGCCGGCTTCGACCGGAAAAGACTGGCGGAGTTTCCGGTCTACGGCAGCTCCCAGCAGGACAAACTCAACTGGGACCCCGTCGCCAAGGCCACCGACTTCAACCCCCTGGCCCGCGCCGCACACTGGCCGGCCCATGCGATCCGGCGCTTCGACCACCTGAGCGATGGGCTCTCGGCCAAGCTTGCCTACGACTTGCCCTACAGTCAGGGTCAAGGCAGGCTTTCGGCCGCACGTCAGCGTCTGCACGATGCCCGCGAGCGGCTGCCCTGGCGGCTTCAGAGTCTGTTGCGCTACAAGCTTTGAGGTGGAGCAAGGCCCGGGCCCCTGCACCGACTTGATCGCTTTCTTCAGCGGATCGCACTAGGAGGGCGGTAAGAGAACCCGGTTGCCATGGATTTCCGCGTCGAGCCTGTATCCCAGACTGAGGATGTTGCTGGCCAGCCAGGCCTCTTCCGGAAGGGTTTCCAGAACCAGGATCGGCTTGCAGCGGGACAGGGTCTTCATGGCGCCGGACAGGGCCTCTTGCTCAAACCCCTCGACATCGAGCTGAATGATGGAAACCCCCCTGTCCGGCGGAATCACGTCGTCCAGCGCCACGATCCCGACCTCGACCGTCAGGTCCGCAGACAGGGCCGTGCCCTGGTTCTGCAGCTGGCTGCCGCCACCCAACGCCCTGCCATCAGGCGATCTGACCTGCATAACCGCGCTGCCTCCGCTGGCGCCCAGCCCGCAGTTCGTCAGGTGGACGTTGTCGAGGACATTGAGCGCGCGGGTCACACTGGCGCAACGGAAGTTCTCGGGGTTCGGCTCGAAGGCCCAGATCTTCGCATCGCGCGAACAGGCACGTGACAGCGCCGGCAGAAAGTCGCCGAAGTAGGTTCCGGCATGAACGATATCACCGTCTCCGCAGTGCGCGGTCAGAAACGCGATGGTATCGGGTTCGTAGACCGAGCCTTCGAGAATGCGGCGCGCCGCCGGGCGGTGCCGTGAGGAAAGGGGCACGCAGAATCCCCCGCTCTCGGTGTAGGCAATGCAGCAGGCCAGCGTCTCCGCTGCCCCGTTCACCGGCGCGGTAAACCGCGGCAGGGCCTCCTGCCGATACCTGCCGTTGTTCGACAGTCGATTGACGACCCCTCTCGGCAGGACCGCCTTAGCCAGGTTCTTCACGGAGCGGTTAACCATCCATCGTCATCCTGCTGACTGAAGTGACCGCCACCATCAATAGCCGAGCGCCCGCGCCGTGCTGCCGACGGCCCTGCGCAGCATGGCTTTCTCGATGGCACCCAGCGGTTTTTCCTCTTTGCTGTTCCAGCCCTTCAGCCTGGCCATCTCCTGAAGCCGCGGCACGGACCATCCGAGATAGTCGCTCAGGCTCGAAAGCGTGGCGTCATCGCCGAGACGCTCGTAGTGCAGAAGCACCCCGACGTCCTGGTCTTGCATCTCCAGGAACTCGTTGCAGAGGCGGCGCCAATGGCGCCCGAAGCTGTGGGGCGTCGCCACCACGTGGTTGGGCCAGTCCGCAAACCAGGTCAGCCGGCCGCGGTAGGATCTATAGGCGTCCAAAGGGTTCCGGATCAGAAAAACGAACTTCGCCTTGGGATAGAGCCACCGCAGATAGCGCACATGGTCGGAGCCCAGGCGCACCTCCTTCAGTCCCCAGTGGCTGCGCCCCAGGGCCTCCGCCGGTGCGGCGAAAAGGGTTTCGAGATAGGCGAGATGAGCGGTCCGAAAGGCCTGTGCCGGCGGATAGAGGTTGGCGACCCACTCATTCGACAGATCCGACCCTCTCGGTTCGACGAAGTAGCCGCTGCGGGGCCAGTCTGCCGAGAAGGGCCGCAATTGGTCGGCCAGGGTTTGGATCGGCGAGGCGATGTCATAGGGCTCGCCCCAGACGATGATCGAGGGATTGTTGGCCATGACCATGCGCTGCAGCAGGGTGGACCCGGAGCGCCAGCCGGCCGACAGAATGAAGACGGGGTTTTCGCAAAGCGGCCCGCTGGACGTCTGCAGGGGCGCACCGGTCAGAAAGCGGCTGTCGAAGGCGTCAAGCTGGCGTTCGAGCCTTGCCGCCTGGTCGCGCGCCCCGCGCGAGGTCAGCCGGCTGCGGCGCGGGCCCAGGATCGCGCGTCCGATGGATTTCATCCCGAGACCCCCCTTTCCGCCCGAAGGCGGCGCAGGACCGCGACACCCTCGAACCAGACCAGGTGCCTCGCCGCAGCGGTGCCGGCGACCCAAAGCAGGGCGCATCCGGCGATCACGATCAGGAGCTCGATCAGGTTCATCGAGTCCTGTCCATTGAAGCGTATGGCCGCAGCCGGCAGGGCCGCAGCCGCGGCGACGCCCGCGGAGCGCAGATAGATTGCGGCGTATCGCCGGACCTGAAAATCGATGAACTCGCGCATCCCCATGAAGTTCACGGCAACGAAGAAGACCGCCGCGACAACGCGGGAAACAGCAAAGGCCTCGAGACTGATTGACGCGCCGACGACGGCGGTCGCCAACGAAAACGCCGCAGTCAGGCAGCGCAAGCGCAGAAGGCGGGCAACCTCCCCATGCGGCACCAGCACCTGTTCGGGCTGCGGCATGATCGCGATAATCGCCTGACCCAGCAGGATCCAGCCAAAGATCTCACCGGCCGGGCGCCAGTTCTCTCCGAAGACGAGCGTGATGAAGGGAACGGCGATCAGCCCGAGCGCGAGGAAGACCGGCCACATGAGAACGGTATTCAGCGCAACCAGCTTCTCCACGCCCTTGGCAATGGAGTGGCCCTCCCGGACGTTCCTCATCCAGGCCGGCGTCAGCACCCTGGCGACCGGTCCGAAAACGCCCTTCCGGTACAGGTTTGGCAGCTGGGCGGCACGGGTGAACTGCGCGACCAGGGCGGGAGAGGTGAAGCCGCCGAGGATGAAACGCGTGCCCTGGGTGTTCAGGGTGCCGATCAGATGCGCAAGCGAGAGAAGTCCGCCAAAGCGGGTGATGTCTCGCCAGTACACGAACGACGGCAGCAGCAAAGCATAGCGCGGCATCACCAACATGGGCAGCAACGAGGAAAGGAACGCGGTCAGCAGCGTCCCCCAGGCAAGGGCCATGAAGCTGTAACCGGCAAAGGCCAGACCGACGCTGAGCGACGATCCGCAAAGCGTGGCAAAGAGACCGATGTTGTGAAGGGTGCGGAAGCGCATTTCGCGGGTCAGCAAGGCCACCGCGGGGGCTCCGAAGGGCGCAATCACGAAGCTGACCGCCAGCACCACCATCACCTCGGCGATGCCGCTTCTCTCGTAAAGGCCGGCGATGACGTGCCGCCCCAGGAACAGCAGCAGGCCGAGGGACCAGGAGATCGCCAGCATGACGCCAAAGGCCGAGCGGATCTTGACCAGCGTCAGCTCGGCCTCGCGAATGAGGTAGTTGCCCACGCCGAAGGTGCGCAGCGATGTCAGAACCGCAGATGCCGACATGGCCAGGACGAAGATGCCCATCTCGTCCGGCGTCAGCAGCCGCGCAATGATCACCGATGCGGCAAACTGCAGGCCGAACTGGAAGGTCTGCTCGCTGAAGGTCCAGCCGATGGATCTACGGATCGACAAGGCCGCCGGTCTCAGCCGCTTCGACCGAGCGCCGGGCGCGCCGGTTTCCCGTATTCCGTCATTCGCTTCCCAAGAATGTCACTTCGTCGGTCTGGCGCTCTTGGTGTAGAGACCTGGAACAGGGCTGGGTTCCCCCGGTTCGCCAATCTCCACAAGCTCCGGTTCCGCTCCGCATGGCTCGTGAAAAACGCAGGGTTCTGTTCTTGCCGAACTGGGGGAAGGCCAATCCCTATCAGAACCTGCTGGCGGATGCGCTTGGCGGACAAGGTTACACGGTGACCCTCTGCGACTATCCGAAAGCGCGGCTCCCGCTCATTCGCCTGCTGATGCAGCACCCCGATGTCGGCATCCTGCACCTGCACTGGATCAACCCCTGGATCAAGTCGCACTTCTGGTCGACCAACCCGCTCAAGCGCCTCGCCAAGCTGCTTCTGCTGGTTGCCGACCTCAGGCTTTGCCGCCTCCTCGGCGTGCGGACCGTTTGGACGGTCCACAACCGCGTCTCCCACGAGAGCGAGGACAGCGCCTGGGAATTGCGCCTGCGCCGCCAGATCGCCCGGCATGTGGAGGTCTGCCTCGTGCACAGCCGAAGCGCAGTGAGTGTACTCGAACAAAGTTATGGTCTTCCGTTGGCTGCCAAGACGAGGGTCGTGCCCCACGCGAGCTACGTCGGACAATACCCTCCGGCAAAGCCCGAAGCTGTGACATTGGTGCGCCATGAATTGGGTCTTGAGGACAGCAACTTCGTCTACCTCTTCATCGGCGCAATCCGCCGCTACAAAGGGATCGATGCCCTGATCGAGGCCTTCGGTGCCCTCTCTGCCCCGGACGCCCGGCTGGTCATCGTCGGATCGGTGCTGGATCCGCAGATGGGAGACTGGCTGCGGGACAAGGCGGCCGCCGACACCCGGATTATCCTGCGGCCCAGATACTTGGCCGACGAGGCGCTGCCGGTCTACCTGGAACTCGCATCGGTCGTTGTCCTGCCCTTCGCCCAGACCCTGACCTCTGGCTCAGCGCTGTTGGCCATGTCTTTCGGTAAACCGCTGATCCTGCCGGAGACGGCCCGGGTCTACGACTTTCCCGGCGAACAGGGTGCACTCTACTTCGCACCAGGAGCGCTGACCGAGGCCATGGAAGCCGCGCAGAGCGCCGACCTCGCGGCCATGGCCGACTTCAATCGCCGCGAGGCCGAGGCGCGAACATGGCCCCAGATGGGGGCGCTGACCGCCGCCGCCTATGAGCAGCAGGAGGGAACGCGAAGGGACAAAGCGCAGCTTGAAAGCCGCAAGCCCCAGCAAGGGCGGATCTGATGCCGATGGAAGAGAACCCAACCGCCTGCCGTCGTGTACGGCACCCGGCTCTGCAGGTCACTTACGGATAAAGGCATGATCTCTCATCACCACAAATGCGTTTTCATTCATATTCCCAAGAACGCGGGCCAGAGCATCGAGCACGTCTTTTTCGACCTTCTCGGGCTGACCTATGAGACGCGGGCGCCGCTGCTGATGATGCCCAATGACAAGCCGGAGCTGGGGCCGCCGCGGCTCGCGCATCTCAAATGGCACGAATACGTCGGCTGCAAGTATATGCCGCAGGAGCAGTTCGACTCCTACTTCAAGTTTGCCTTCGTGCGGAACCCCTGGGACCGCGCGGTCTCGATCTACAAGTATTACAAGTTCCACAAGAAGTGCAGCTACAGCGACTTCGTCGAGAAGAACCTGGGTGATTGGATGTGGCGCGACAAGCAATGGTTCGTCGGCCCGCAGATTGATTTCATCTGCGACGAAGACGGCGCGCTCAAGGTGGATTTCCTCGGCCGCTTCGAACGGTTGAACAGCGACTTCAAGCAGGTCTGCGTGCAGATCGGTCTGCCGCCGATCGATCTCCCCCACGTAAACCTGTCCGTCCCGAAGGCCAAGACCGCGCGGGACCAGACAACAAAGTCCGTCCGTGGAGGGCTGAAGAAAATCTGGCGCGGGCGCGGCACTGAGAACTTTCCGACTTTCAGCCGCTACCAGGAGTACTACGACGCCCGGACGCGGGACCTGGTGGCCGAACTCTACCAGCGGGACATTGAGCGCTTTGACTATCAGTTCGAGCCCGTCTCAGAACCCAGACCCGCAGACCGGGCGGACCCGCAGACGGGCGCCTTGACATAGGAATGACATGCATCCGGCCTGTGAAGTTTGACAGGCTCTGGCCGGAGCTTGCGGTACGCCGCACGCCCAAATCCTCAGGATTCCCGCCGGCTGGCGGGCGTAACAGGGGGAGTTCCGGTCATCGCAAGCAAGCTTCACCCGGTCGTCCTTTCCGGTGGATCAGGCGAGCGCCTTTGGCCGCTGTCGCGGCCGCAGCACCCCAAACAGCTGCTGTCCCTGATCTCGGAGCGCAGCATGCTGCAGGAGACTGTCGAGCGCATCGCGGGGCTTGACGGCTGCGCGCCCCCGCTGGTGGTCGCCAGTGCCGAGCATCGCTTTCTGGTGGCCGACCAACTCCAGCAGCTTGGCCTGACGTCCAAGCGAATCGTGCTGGAGCCCTGCGGGCGCAACACCGCCCCGGCCGCCGCGGTCGCCGCCCTGGTCTTGACCGCGGAAGACCCGGAAGCGGTCATGGTCCTGATGCCAGCCGACCACGCCGTGCGCGACAGGGCCGCCTTCCTAAGCGCCCTGGAGCTGGCGCGCGAGGCGGTCGCAGAGGGCTTCGTCACTTTCGGCATCCGTCCGACCCGTGCGGAGACCGGCTACGGCTACATCAAACGGGGCCCGGCCCTGTCCGAGGCCCCGGGACTTTTTCGGGTGGAAAGCTTCGTCGAGAAGCCCGATCTGGCAACCGCGGAGACCTACCTGGCCAGCGGCCAGTATCTTTGGAACAGCGGGATCTTCGTGTTCTCCGCCGCGCGCTATCTCAAAGAACTCGCGCGGCAGCGTCCGGACATCCTGCAGGCCTGCCGCAAGGCTCTGGAGGCCGGAACCCGCGATCAGGACTTCATCCGCCTGGACGCTGCGGTCTTCGACACCTGTCCCTCCGAGTCCATCGACTATGCGGTCATGGAGAAGGCCGCCCGGGTCGTCGTCATTCCGAGCGATATGGGTTGGAGCGATGTCGGCGCCTGGAACGCCCTCTGGGAGATCGCAGAGAAAGACGACGCGGCCAACGCGGTGCTGGGGAACTGCCTGATCCAGGATGTCCAGGGCAGCTATCTGCGCAGCGAGGACGGCCGTCTTGTGGCCGCCATAGGGCTCGCCGACATGGTGGTGATTTCCACCAAAGACGCCGTCCTGGTGGCACCACGCAGCAGCACCATGGCGGTGCGCGACGTCGTGCGAAAACTCAAGGCGACAGAGACCCAGCGCAAATCCAGCGCTTAGAACGGGTCATCTTCAGGCAGAAGCACTGTGCGGTTTCGCCCAGCAGGCGAAGTCGCGCTACTGCTGTCAGTCAGAACGAGTCCAGAGGATCAGTAGTCTGCCTTAAGCTCTATGCAGAAATACTAAGGCTCGTCTTCACATGGCTTTCGCGGTCCGGTGGAAATGTGCCACAAAACATGGCACAGCAGCCGACGCGGCGACCGCCGACAGAGGTTGACAGGATGATGTCGTAGTGGCGGGCAATTTCGTCGCAGACGACCGGCGTAGAGGGAAAATGAGCATGTCTGACCAAGAGGTCGCGGTCATCGGCCTGGGTTCCATGGGTTTCGGCATGGCCCAATCCTGCCTGCGGGCAGGGTTTCGCACACTCGGCGCCGACGTCGACCGCGGCCGGACCGAGCGGTTTCGCGAAGTTGGTGGGACAAAGGGATCCCTGGCAGAGGCGGCCGGATCCCTCCAAGCAGCGGTCGTCGTGGTGTTGAACGCCGAGCAGACCGAAGCCGTTCTGTTCGGCGAGAGTGGAATCGTGCCGCAATTGCAGGCCGGCGCCGTCGTGCTGGCCTGCGCCACTGTTGCGCCCGGCTTCGCCCGCGATATGGAAGCGCGCTGTCGCGAGCATGGGGTGTTCTATCTCGACGCGCCGATCTCAGGTGGGGCTGTCAAGGCCGCTGACGGCGCACTGACCATCATGGCCTCGGGCAGTCCCGAAGCTTTTGCGGCCGCACGACCCGTGCTGGATGCCGTCTCCGAAACCGTGTTTGAACTCGGCGCGGCCGCAGGCGCCGGCTCGGCGATGAAGGCGGTCAACCAGCTCTTGGCCGGGGTTCACATCGCCACCATGGCCGAAGCGCTGACCCTCGGCATGACCCAGGGCATCGCGCCTGCCAAGTTCGTTGAGGTCATCAGCAAATGCGCCGGTACGTCCTGGATGCTGGAGAACCGCGCGCCCCACATCGTGGCCGGGGACTACACCGCGCTGAGCCAGGTCAACATCTGGCCTAAAGACCTCGGCATCGTGTTGGACACCGCGCGCAGCGCCGGCTTCAGCGCTCCCATCACCGCCGCGGCGCTTCAGCAATACATGGTCGCCGTCGGCATGGGACTGGGGCAGCAGGACGACTCAGCCGTCGCCAAGGTCTACGCCCGCAACGCCGGCCTGACGCTGCCGGGAGAGGAGTAACCCTGCCCAGGCGCGTCACTGCGGCCACGGCAAGGCAAACCGGACGGTGATCCGACTATCGCAGGCCATGGCCGAAAGAAAAGCCGCCCTCAGCAATCCGACCGATCAGGCTTTCAGCCGCGGCCCTGACCGGCGATGACAGAGCCGGCCCGAAGCCAAAAGCCGTTCCCGCAATGCCGATGACGACAAGGCGCCCTGGAAGCCGCCCCAGCGTGCGGCCCAGGGCCACCGCTTCGGGCAGGCCGAGACGATGGGTCGAGTGCACGAAGCCGGCCCGCTGAAACCCGGGATCTTCAAAATCCGTGAAAACCCGGAGTGCGCCAGGTTCCGCACCGGGAGCGGTCATCGCATCCACCACCACGCAGACCGCTTGCCCGTCCCAGAGATCCAAGAGCGCCGTACCGTCGCCGCTGTGCACGACGGCGGGAAGCCCGCGGTGCTGAAGCTCCCTCGCCACGAAGGGGCCGACCCCGTCGTCCTGCCGCTCGGCATGGCCGAGGCCGATCAGCAGTCCCGCGGAGGCACCGCGGTCAGCCGCGCTCGACATCCAGCTTCAGGAAGTGGGTCGCGCAGGAGATGCAGGGATCGTAGTTGCGGATCGTCTGCTCGCAGCGCCACTGTAGGTCGTCATCGTCCAGATTGTGAAAGCGCTCCACCGTGCCGATCAGATCCAGCTCGATCTGGCGTTGGTTTTGCGAAGTCGGCGGCACGATTGTGGCGGACACGATGGCGCCGTCTTCGGCGACCTCATAACGGTGATAGCAGATGCCGCGCGGCGCTTCGGTGATGCCATGGCCGGTCCCGGCCCGCAGCGGCGCCTCGACGAAGCTCGGCTCCGGCGGCTGGTAGGCCTTGGCCAGACGCGCCGCCTCGCGAAAGGCATAGATCGTCTCGACCTGGCGTGCCAGCAGGCTCTTGAAAGGGTTGCGGCAACCCGGCGCCAGGCCCGCCCGCTCGGCCAGCGCCAGGATATCGGGCGGCAGGCGGTCGGCATTGAGATTGAAGCGGGCGAGCGGCCCGACAAGATAGGGCCGGCCATCGATGGTCGCCCCCTGCAGGGCATTGGAGTGGGCGACCTGATGCTCTTCGAAGTGATCAGGGAAGTCGGCGACGCCAATATCGAGGCCTTCCGAAGAGACGATCCGCCCCTCGGTGATGGGGTAATCGCTGATGTGCCGAAGCGCGACGAAAAGATAGTCGACCTCCAGGTCGGGAAAATCGAAGCCGGAAAAGGCATCGAGCGCGGCGATGGACATCGCCTCGGCGGCCTCAAGTTCCGGCACCAAGCCGTGGATCGCCTCTTGCTCCGGGGCACGGTAGAAGCCGCCGACTCGGGTGTTGACCGGATGAACACTGCGCCCGCCGATCACCTCCATCAGGCGGTTGCCGGCCTTCTTCGCCTGCAGGCCGTTCTCGACCAGGCTGCGGTTGGACTGCGCCAGTTCCATGGAATCCTGCAGGCCTAGAAAATCCGGCGCATGCAGCAGGTGGGTGTGCAGCACATGGCTCTGGATCCACTCGCCGCAGTAGATCAGCCGGCGCAGATCGGCGATCGGCTGCGGGATCTCCCAGCCGAGCGCATCCTCCATGGCCTTGCTCGCCCCCATGATGTAGGCGATGGGGCAGATTCCGCAGATCCGCGAGGTTACGTCCGGGGCATCCTCAAAGGAACGCCCACGCAGCAGCCCCTCGAAGTAGCGCGGCGGCTCGAAGATGCTGAACTCGGAGCGCACCACCTTGCCGCCTTCGACACGGACCTTGAAGCGCCCCTCCCCCTCCACGCGAGCCAGGGCCTCCACCTGGATCGTCCTTGTGCCGTCGGCTGCCTTATCCGTCATGGCGTTCTCTTTCCGCTGCAAAGGCCGGGGCACTGGCGGTGAAGCCACCGAAGAGGTCGCGGATGGTGCGCCGGTCGGCGCCCAGGGCAGCCATTTCAGCCACCAGCGCCCCGGTGTTGGCGTTCTCCTTGGGGCCAAAGCAGCCGTAGCAGCCGCGGCCCACCTGGGGGCAGAGGTTGCCGCAGCCACCCTGGGTGACCGGACCCAGACAGGGAATGCCCTTGGTGACCATGACGCAGGCCGTCCCCGCCAGCTTGCACTCGGTGCACTGGCTGTAATCCGGGATCGCCGGCTTGCGGCCCTTCAGTAGGGCCGTGATAGCTTCGAGAAGCTGGCCCTTGTCGATGGGGCAGCCCCGCAGCTCGAAGTCGACCGTAACGTGATCGGCAATCGGGGTCGAGGTGGCCAGCGCCTCGATGAACTGCGGACTAGGATAGACCGAGGCGCGCAGTGCGTCGTGATCGCGGCTGTTGCGCAGCGCCTGGATGCCGCCGGCAGTCGCGCAGGCGCCGATGGTGATGAGGATACGGCTGTCCCGGCGGATCTGCTGGATGCGCTCCATTTCGTCGGCTGTCGAGATCGAGCCTTCGACCAGCGACACATCGTAGGGGCCGGCCCGGGTTGTGCGCGTTGCCTCCAGGAAATAGGCGATCTCCACGGCCTCGGCGATGTCGAGCAACTCGTCCTCGCAGTCGAGCAGCGTGAGCTGGCAGCCGTCGCAGCTCGAGAACTTCCAAACCGCCAGTCTGGGTTTCATCGCTAGAGCTCCCACACCGTCATAAGGTCCCGCACCGCCGGATAGGCAAAGACCGGCCCGTCGCGGCACAGCAGGTGCGGCCCCAACTGGCAATGACCGCACCATCCGATGCCGCATTTCATGTTGCGCTCCAGCGACAGATAGACGTCGTCCTGGGAGACCCCGGCGTCTGCCAGCGCGTCGGCAGCAAAACGCATCATGATCTCCGGCCCGCAAAGCATGGCGACGGTTTCCGCAGGATCATGCAGCATCGGGGCGATCAGCTCGGTGACCACGCCGACGCGGCCGGTCCAGTCCTCACCCGCACGGTCGACGGTGATGCCGACCTGCAGGCCCTCCGTGTTGGACCAGCCCAGAAGCTGCGGCGCATAGAGGATCTGGTCCGGGGACCGCGTGCCATAGACAATGGAGATGCTCTTCAGGCGGTCGCGATTGGCAAGCGCCCAGTAGATGATGGGGCGCGTCGGTGCCAGGCCCAGTCCGCCGGCCACCACCATCAGATGTTTGCCGAGGGCCTGCTCGACAGGCCAGGGAACGCCCAAAGGCCCGCGCACCCCCAGCCGCGCGCCCTCCGCCAGGCCGCAGACGGCCTTGGAGACCGCACCCACGGAACGCACCGTCTGCACCAGGGCCTCGCCGTTGCCCGGATTGCCGGAAATGCTGACGGCGATTTCGCCCACACCATGCACATAGAGCATAGTGAACTGGCCGGGCGCGAAAGAGAGCGGGGCGCCTTCGAGCGGCGCCATCTCCAGGGTAACGCAGTCGGCAAGCTCCCGGCGCCGCCTGCGCACCTCGTAGATGCTGGGCAGCATGCCGCCGCTCTGCGCTGCCTGCGGGCGGTCCAGGGTCTGGACATCACTCATAGGGCGTTCCCCACCTCCGCCGGCGGTGCATAGAGATCGATCAGCCGCAGCCGTGTCGTCTGCAGGCGCTCGGCCACAATCGGCAGGAAGCGCTGCATCACCTGATAGCCCATCGACGGGTCGTCGTCGCACTTCCCGCGCAGGCAGGCCGCGTCAATGCCCGTGGCCCGGACATCGCCCACGGCACGCGCATCGAAACGCCAGCGATAGGGTGGCAGAATCCAGGAGGCACCGACCACCTGGCCAGGGTGAAGCGTCTGCACCGTCAGCCGGCCGCGCCCCGGCATCCGCAGTTCCAGCGCGACATCCCCGCCCCGCAGCAGGTAAAAGGTGTCGGCCGCCTCCTCGGCCTTAAAGAGATAGCGCCCGTTCGCGAAGTGGACGTTCGACGCGCAGCCTCCCAGAAGATCGGTGATCGCCGGGTCAAGACCGGCAAAACAGGGATGGGCCGCGAGAATCTCGGCTATGGAGTGGATCTTGCTTTCGGCCATTGGGGGGTCCTCCGATATGCTCAGGCGGCCTGTTCCGATGCCGCCAGAGCCTGCGCCTCCGCCGTGATGTCGATCCCCACCGGACACCAACCGATGCAGCGCCCGCAGCCCACGCAGCCGGACATGCCGAACTGGTCATGCCAGTGCGACAGCTTGTGGGTCATCCACTGGCGATAGCGCGAAGCGGTTTCCGTGCGCACGGCTCCGCCGTGCAGATAGCTGAAGTCGAGCCCGAAGCAACTGTCCCAGCGCCGCCAGCGCTCAGCCTCGGCACCATCGAGGGAGGATCGGTCCTCGACGGTGGAGCAGAAGCAGGTCGGGCAGACCAGCGTACAGTTCGCACAGCTCAGGCAACGCTCCGCCACGTTGGCCCAATGCGGATCGTCGTAGCTCTGCTTCAGCAGCGCCGCGACCCCATCGGGCATATGCCGCCGCTGCGCCTCGGCGCAGGCCTGCGAGCCTGCGCGCGCGGCCTCACGGTCCGCCTGCCCCGCCTCCTCGCCCGCCAAGGCGTCGAGAACGGCCCGGCCCCGCGCGGAGCCGGAGGCGACGACGAAGACATGGCGGTCGCCCTCCATCACTTCGTCGAGGACGAGGTCAAAGCCGCCTTCGGCCCGCGGGCCTGTGTTCATGGAGGCGCAGAAGCAGGTCGCGGCGGGCCGCATGCAGTTCACGGCCACCAGGAACAATGCTGCGCGCCTTTGCCGGAAGCGGTCGTCCACGAAGGGACCGGATTCGAAGACGGCAGTGAGGGTGTCGAGCGCGGCCAGATCGCAAGGGCGCACGCCCAGCACCGCGATGGGCGGCGCCTCGACCGGGTCTTCCTCCAGGGACATTGCCTGCCCCGCGGCATAGAGGCGCTCGCGCGCCGGATAGACCATGCGCTTCAGGCCCTGCATCGGCAGGGTGTGATCGAAGTACGCCGGGCGCGGCCCGTCCGTCAGCCGCACCGTGCCGGCCTCCGCGGCCTCG
The DNA here is from genome assembly GCF_028281305.1 of Pelagibius sp. Lineage (GTDB taxonomy): Bacteria > Pseudomonadota > Alphaproteobacteria > Kiloniellales > Kiloniellaceae > Pelagibius. The sequence goes on from NZ_JANQKD010000022.1 coordinate 96,018, forward strand.
ACTCGCCCGCGCGGCAGATCCGCTGCCGCGGCGAGGGGCGCGAGCCCCAGGGCGCCGTCGCGTTCCTGCGCGCCCCAGACCTGATAACCCCCGTCCCGCAGAGCTCCGATCAGGGTATCGAGGCTCTCGGCAGGGATCACGATGGATCGATCGACAGGTTCGGCGGCGGCACGATCCAAAGCTGTCACTCCTCTTGGGTGGTCCACAGGCTGTACCCGTTTCATCGCACGGCCCGGCGTTGCTGGGAATGAGCGAGATCAAATCGGTTTGGAGGGCACAGGAGCCCTGGGTTGAGAGCCTTGGAGCCGGCGCCTACTCGGCCGCGTCCTGCCCCGGATCGCCGCGGAGCCCCGGGACCGGGGGCGAACCAAGCGCCTGAAGAAGCTGGCGCAGTTCGGCCGGTTTGATCGGCTTGTTGAGGTAGCCGATCCCTTTTGTGTCACAGCTCCTGCGCAGCTCTTCGGAGCGGTTGGCAGTTATGAGAGCGGCCGGCAGCTTGCCGAACTCGGCACGCAACGCGTCGATTGCATCGAGCCCGCTCTCCCCGCGATCCAACTGGTAGTCGACGAGCAGAATGTCCGGCGCCACGCCGACCTCCCTCAGGAGCGCCAGTGCCTCGGCCTGATCGCGGACATCGAAGACGCTGACACCCCAGGTTTCCAGCAGGGTCGCCATCGCCCAGCGCACGTCCTTGTCGTTCTCGATCACCAGCGCGATGACATGGGCGCCGGCCTGTTCGCCCGACGCCTCCGGCGTCTGCGCCGCTTCCGATCGCGCGGGACCGTAGCTTCTGGGCAGTGTCACCGTGAATCCGGTCCCCGCGCCAAGCTGCGAGTGCATCTGCAGAGGGTGATCCAGCAGGGCGCAGGCCCGCTCCACGATGGCCAGCCCCAGGCCCACGCCCTCCCCGGCGTGGCCGGCCGGTTCCAGGCGCTGGAATTCCTTGAAGATCGTCTCCCGCTTGTCCTCGGGAATGCCGGGCCCCGTGTCCCAGACCTCGACCCTGAGGTCATTGCCCTGACGGCGCGCGCCGACCAGCACCTTGCCGAAGACCGTGTATCGGATCGCATTGGCGATCAGATTCTGCAGGACCCGGCGCAGATAGGAGGGATCGCTCTTCACCACCGCATCGCAGCCGACCACCCGCAGATCGAGACCCTTCTTGCGGGCCAGCGGCTGAAACTCGTCGCGCAGCGGGGCCAGGACCTGGTTCATCGGGAAGGTGGAAAGCTCCACCGAGGCCTGGCCGGAATCCAGCTTGGAGATATCCAGCAGGGCCGCCAGGATCGACTCGACGCTGTTCAGCGCGCTCTCGATCCGCTGGGTCACGACGAGCGGCTCTTCGTCGAGGTCCATGTTGGCAAGGGAGGATAGGAACAGCTTGGCCGCCGACAGCGGCTGCAGCAGGTCATGGCTTGCGGCGGCGACGAAACGCGACTTCGAGGCGTTGGCGCGCTCCGCCACCTCCAGCGCGTCCTTCAGCGCCAGGGTCCGGTCGAGAACCCGCTGCTCCAGCGTTTCGTTCACCGCGGAGAGGGCCGCAATGGCCTCGCGCTCGCCGGTCACGTCGGTAAAGCTGATGACGAAACCCTTGTCGGGCATCTCCTGGCCGAAGACATCCAGATGCGTCTTCTCCTGCCGCGTTACCTCCAGCGACAGCGGCGACCGGCTGCCTTGCTGGTGCACCCAGTCGCGCACCTTGCGCAGGGACTGCCCCTTCGCGAAGGTCAGGTCGCGGCCGAAATGCTCAAGCAGGCGGTCGAAGCTGGTGCCCACCCGCAGCAGATGCATCGGCGGGTTGAGAAGGGCCGCCAGGCGCCGGTTCCAGCCGACGAGGCGGTGCTGGCCGTCAAAGATGCAGATACCCTGGTTGATGTGCTCCAGCGTGGCGCGGATAAGACGGGCCTGATCATCCAGTAGCTTCTCGCGCTCCTGGCGCTCCAGGCGGATCATGTCCGTTACGTCGGTCTGCAGGATCGCCGTCCCCTGGTCCGGCGTGCGGTGCTCGCTGACCTGTACCCAGCGGTCGCCGGTGATCCTGACGTTGAAGTTTACGTGGTTTTCCTTGTGCTTCTGCTTGCGTTTCTCCGCCCAGCTTTCGGCGGTCTCGCCCTCCGGCAGGGCCAGATGGGCGCTCTGGCTGACAAGCTGCACGTAGCGCTGAAACGTCAGCCCGGGCGCGAGCTGGGCACGGATGTCCGGCATGTGCATACCGAAGCGGCTGTTGCACATCACCATCACATCGCCTGCGTTGAACAGAGCAAAGCCTTCCTGCACCGCCTCGAGTGCGTTCGACAGGTCGCGGCGGGCGCGCTCCGCCGCACGGTTGGCGCGCGAAAGCTCGGCGTTCGACTGGTTGAGCAACCCCAGGGTCTGTTCAAGATCCCAGGTCCTTGCCTGAACCTCCTCTTCCAGCATCAGGGCACGCTGGAAGTGGGCATAGGCTGCGCCGCTGTCATCGATTGCCTGCTCGACCCGCCGCATCAGGACCGAGGTGATCTTCAACAGCTTCCTGTTCTGCTGTTCCAGGCTGTCGGCAGGATCGATGAAGGGTGCGGTCACGGCGCCTTCTTCCCACCGGGCGGCGCGTAGATGGCGATTCCTGTCATGGTCTGGTTGACATGGACCGAGTTGAGCTGTTCGCCGTAGGTGCTGAAGCCGACCACCTTGTTGGCCGAGAGGATGCCGGAGAGCGCCCGGATGGCCTGTTTCTGCTCCGCCTCCACGCGCCTCAGGATGCAGTCGCAGGCAATGATCGCCTGGGGGCGGCTGCGCAGCGCGAGATCGCCGAGCGCGGCATCCAGGTCGCGGGCGATGTCCCGCGGATCGGCAAGCGTCAGCACCAGGCCCTCGTCGATCGCGGAAAAGAACGTCAGATCGCCATTGGGCTCGACCTTCTGGATCGCCCGCACGTGATGCTTGCCGCCGACCTTCACCACCACGGGATGGGCGGCGAAGATAAAGGGCGAGAGCTGCTCGGGGTCCATGCCGAGGAGCCGGGCATACTCGCGTGCCGCCGGTTCACCGTTGATCTCCCGCACGACACGGCGCTCCGGGTCCGCCTCGGTGACCACCATCTTGCGCTCGGTCGGCGTCAGGTGATCGAAGTTGAAGACCTTGATGGCGCAGTCCGTGCGGATCAGTGCCAGAACGGCGGCGTCGCGATGGACCCGGCCCTCGTGAATCACGAAGGTCTGCTTGAAGTCCAGGCCGTCACCGGCAGAGCCGCCGAACAGCGGCGTCGGCCCCAGCGCGGTGCTGAGTGCGGACACCAGTTGATCCTCCAGCAGGGAAAGACCGTCGACCATGAGAAAGGCGAACTCGGAGGTCCATTGCGGCGCCACGCGCGCCAGCTCGCCCCGCAGTTTCACCGTGGAGCGGACCACATCCTTGCGCAGCATTGCCTTGAGGTCGGCAACGAACTGAATCAGCGCAACGAAGTGGCTCTTGGGAAAGCCCACGGCGACGATCTCGCCCTCCGTGTAGCCGCGCGGCGAGATCTCCCCGGCCGTAGAGCAGCCGATCACCGGGGTGGCGCCGAAGACCGCCGCTGCCTCCGCTGCAATGGCCGGCAAATCGCCGCTGGGCGAGACAAAGAGGACCACAAGGCTCAGGTCCTCGTCGCCCATCTCCCGGACAAGCGTTGCCAGTGCTTCGCGCGGATGCTGGGCCGGCGCATGGGCGGTTTTCACGACGACGCCCGGCACAAGCGTCTCGCCCGCCGACGGCAGGACCGGTGCGTCCATATGACCTCCCCAGAAAACGTTCTTCGTTTCTTCTTTGGGGGTAGGTTAGGTGACCTTGTTGTTGTCCTGCAAGAGCTTTGCGAAATGCGCGTTCTGCGCCAGCAAAACCGCCTGAGTCCGGCTTTGCACACCCAGTTTTCGCAAAATCGCCGTCACATGGGCTTTCACCGTAGTCTCGGCGATCGAAAGATCGAAGGCGATTTGCTTGTTTAGCTTTCCCTCACAGACGCACTGAAGAATGCGTGCCTGCTGCGGCGTCAACTGGGTCAGGCGCTGAATTGCATCTTCCTCGGCAGAAAGCGGCGCGGCCGCGTCCCGCTCAATAGGAACGAAGCCCTCCGGCAGGTAGACCTTGCCGGACCAGATCTCGGAGAAGGCGCGCAGAAAAACGTCGCGCTGACTGTGCTTTGGCACGAAGCCGGAGGCGCCAGCCTGAATGGCCGAGTCGACGATGCGGTTCTCCGCAAGCGAAGATACAACGATGATCGGCACCGCCGCTGCGGCGGTCTTCAGGCGCACCAGACCGTCGAGCCCGTTGACATCGGGAAGATTGAGATCGAGCAGCACGACATCGGGCACCAGCCCGTCACGGATCAGGGCGATGGCATCTTCCAGCCGCTCCGCCGTCACGACCTTGCCGACCCGGATCGCCGACTTCAGGGTCATGGAAAGGGCTTCGCAGAACAGCGGGTGATCATCGACAACCAGCGCCGTGGCGAGGCTGATGACCTCTGGCTGTTCCGCTTGCGTGGTCGACATGGCCGCCATGATGGTCTTGGCTCCCGCTGCTCGCCGTCACCTGCTCCTGGAATTAAGGGTAACGCAAGCCGCTGGGGTGCGATACCCGACTAAAGACCTAGACCCGAACACACAGAAAAACAAAGGGGGCGCAGCCGAAAGGCCGCGCCCCCGTTAACCAAGGCCCGCTCCTCAGTTGGAGGAGGCCAGCTGCTTGGGCACCTTGAAGACCCAGACCAGGCCACCCTGGTTGAGATAGTTGACCTTCTTGGCAACCTCGCCGCCCCACAGCGGAACCGCGCCGCCCCAGCCGGAGACCACGGCGACAAACTGCTCGCCGTCCATCTCCCAGGTGATCGGTTGGCCGACGACGCCGGAGCCGGTCTGGAACGACCAGAGCTCCTCACCGGTCTCGTCGTTAAAAGCCTTCAGATGACCCTCCGGCGTGCCTGCGAAAACGAGGCCGCCGGCGGTCGTCATCACCCCACTCCACAGCGGTGCGTTGTTCTTGTACTCCCACTTCACCTCGCCGGTCAGGGGATCGATCGCCTTCAACGATCCGATGTAGTCCTCGAACAGCGGCTTGATGGTGAAGCCGGCACCGAGGTAGGCCGCGCCCTTCTTGTAGGAAATCGGCTCATTCCAGATGTCCATGCCCCACTCGTTCGACGGAACATAGAACAGCCCGGTCTTCTGGCTGTAGGCCATGGGCATCCAGTTCTTCCCGCCTAGGAAGGAAGGGATCGAGAACACGTTCTCGCCCTTCGCGCCATCGGCCGCTGCCGCTGGATCGCCAGGGCGATTGTCCTCGGCAAAGATGGGGCGCCCGTTCTCGTCGATGCCCTCCGCCCAGGTGATATCTTTCACGAAGGGGAAGGCGTCGACGAAGGCGCCGTCCTCGCGGTTCAGCACATAGAAGAAGCCGTTGCGGTCCGCAGTAGCGAAACGCTTGTTGCCGTTGGCGTCTTCGAAGGGAATCACCTCGTTGACGCCATCGAAGTCCCAGCCTTCGCGCGGCGTGGTCTGAAAGTGCCACTTGATCTCGCCGTTGGCAGGGTCGATGCCCAGACGCGAAGCGGCATAGAGGTTGTCGCCCGAATTGTCCGGTTTGGGTTCGCCCGCATCGCGCAAATGGCTGTTCCAGGGCGCCGGGTTGCCGGTCCCGAAGACAAGGGTGTCGGTTTCGGCATCGTAGCTGCCGCCGAGCCAGGTGGCCCCGCCGCCGGTCTTCCACATGTCGCCCGGCCAGGTCGCATTGAGGGTGCCCGTCATGGTCGACTCCTCGCCCTTGAAGGTGCCCATGTGCCCTTCGATGACCGGTCGCGTCCAGACCATGTCGCCGGTTTCGGCATCGCGGGCCTGGACCTCGCCGACGACACCGAACTCGCCGCCCGAATTGCCGGTGATGATCAGGCCGTCCACGATCAGCGGCGCGGCGGTGTAGGAGTATCCGGCCTTGTAATCGGCGATCTTCTTGCGCCAGACCACGTCACCGGTCTTGCGGTCGAGCGCGACGATGCGGGCGTCCAGCGTTCCGAAGTAAACCTTGTCGCCATAGATCGCCGCGCCGCGGTTGACCACGTCACAGCAGGGAAGAATGCCTTCCGGCAGGCGGGCATCGTACTGCCAGATCTCCTCTCCGGTCTTGACGTCGACGGCGTAGATCCGGGAATACGACCCGGTCACATACATGACACCGTCGTAGATCAGCGGCTGGCTTTCCTGGCCGCGCTGCTTCTCCCCACCGAAGGAAAAGGCCCAGGCAGGCACCAGGTTCTTGACGTTGGATGTATTGATGATGTCCAGCGGGCTGTACCGCTGAAGATGGCGCCCCATGCCGTTGGTGACGATCTGCGTCGTGACCGCCTGGTCGTTCTGCAGGTCATCTTCCGTCACCTGTGCCTGCGCCAGGCCGGACGCGAGCACCCCGGCGGTCACTACAAGCAAGAACCGATGCATGTCTTTCCTCCCTCGCCGCGTTCGCCACGGCCGATTCCGAAGTCGCCGGCTGCAGCCGGCCTTCCGTGCACTCTGGAGTATCTCTTGGCCGGCTGCGGCTTGAAAATTGCACCATGGTCGTAGCCGAAACGGCCGGCACAAAGCCCAGAACAGAACCCGGAACAAAACCCGGAACAAAACCCGGAACAAAACGATGTGCTGCCTTGGTCGTATTCCAAGTTTCCGCGGAAGCTGTAGTCTGTGGCTCTAAGAGACAAAAGGGGTCGTAAACCAGGGAGGTAGCGCCATGAGGCTTGCCGTCGTAGGGCCAAGCCGGTCGTTGGCGGTTGTACTGGCCGCAGCACTGGCGGTGCTCCTCGCCGCCGCCGATGCGCTGGCCGAAATGCCGGCTTTGCGGATCTCGGTGCTGAAGTTCGGCACCGTCAACTGGGAACTGGACACGATCACCCATCATGGCCTCGACCGGGCAAACGGCTTTGCGCTGGAGGTCGAAGGCGTAGCCGGTGGGGCGGCCGCCAAGGTGGCCTTCCAGGGCGGCGAAGCCGACGTCATCGTCTCCGACTGGATCTGGGTGGCCCGCCAGCGTGCGGCCGGCAGGGACTACGTCTTCATTCCCTACTCCAAGGCCGTCGGCGGCATCGTGGTGCCCGCCGACAGCCCGGCCCGGACCCTGGTCGATCTCAAGGGCCAGAAGATCGGCGTGGCCGGCGGCCCCCTGGACAAAAGCTGGATCATTCTGCGCGCCCTGGCCGAACAGGCCCATGGCATCGACCTGGAAAAGGAGACGGAGCAGGTTTTCGGCGCGCCGCCGCTGATCTTCAAGTCCGCGCTCGGCGGCGAACTGGGCGGGGCCATCAACTACTGGCACTTCATGGCCAAGATGGAGGCCGCGGGCATGCGGCGCCTGATCTCGGTGGCCGAGGCGGCGGAAGACCTGGGGCTCGACCCGGAAACCCCGCTGCTCGGCTACGTGGTGAAGGGTGAGATGCTGCGCGACAGGCCGCAGCTCGTCTCCGGCCTCGCAGCGGCATCGCGCAGCGCCAAGGCCCTGCTCGCCGAAGACGATGCGGAGTGGGAGCGCCTGCGCCCACGCATGAAAGCCGCCTCCGACGCCCAGTTCGACGCCCTCAAGGCGGGCTTCCGCGCCGGCATCCCTGCACCGGGCCCGGTTGACGAGGACTCGGCGGCGGCCCTGCTGGCGCTGATGTCGCGCCTGGGCGGCAGCGATCTTGTGGGGTTGGCAAGCGACCTACCCGATGGGCTCTTTGTCGAAGCCGGAAGCTGACACCCGGCACCCCTGGGTTCCTTTGCTCTCGCTCGCCGGGCTGCTGGCGGGCTGGTCGCTTCTGGCGCTGGCCGGCGGCGATCCCGCGTTGCTGCCGGCACCCTGGCAGGTCGCGCCCCTGGCGGTTCGAGAACTGGCCTCCGGCGAGTTGCTGCGGCACCTGGGCGCCACCCTTGCACGGGTGGTGCTGGCCTTTGTTGTCGCCATGTCCATCGGCAGCGCCATCGGTATGTTCATGGGCCGCAGCCGCCGCGCCGACCGCTGGCTGGACCCCTGGCTGATCTTCTTTTTGAACCTGCCCGCCCTCGTCACCATCGTGCTCTGCTACCTCTGGATCGGGCTGAACGAGGCCGCCGCGATCCTGGCGGTGGCGCTGAACAAGATTCCGACGGTGGTGGTGACGATCCGCGAGGGCGCACGGGCGTTTGACCCGGCGCTGGAGGACATGGCGCGGGTGTTCCGGATGGATCGTGGCGCCCGGCTCAGGCACGTTGTCGTTCCACAGCTTGCGCCCTTCTTCGCCTCCGCCGGCCGCTCCGGCATATCGCTCATCTGGAAGATCGTCCTGGTGGTCGAGTTTCTGGGGCGCGGCAACGGCGTCGGCTTCCAGATCCACCTCTATTTCCAACTCTTCGACGTCGGGATGATCCTGGTCTATGCGCTCAGCTTCATCGCCGTCATGCTGGCGATCGAAACCTTCGTCCTGCGCCCCTGGGAGGCCCGGGCGGCCCGCTGGCGCCGGATGTGACCGGATCATGATCTCCGTCGCGATCACCGAAAAGCACTACCCGGGCGCCGCTGTGCTGGGACCGGTCGCCTTCGATCTGGAGCCGCCGGAAACCCTGGCCGTGACCGGGCCTTCCGGCATCGGCAAGACCACCCTGCTGCGGATCATCGCCGGCCTCGACAAGGACTTCGACGGCCGCGTCCGCCGGCCCGAGCGTCTGGCCATGGTCTTTCAGGAACCGACCCTGCTGCCGTGGCGCAGCGCGCGCGACAACATCTGCCTGACCACCGGCGCCGGGCCCGAAAAGGCGGACAGCCTGCTGGCTGAGGTGGGGCTGGCGGGGATGGGCGAGCGTTTTCCGACCCAGCTCTCGCTTGGCCAGCAACGGCGTTTGGCATTGGCCCGCGCGTTCGCGGCGGAACCGGATCTGCTGCTGATGGACGAGCCCTTCGTCTCGCTTGACCCGGCCCTGACCGGGGAAATGCTGGAGCTGACCGAACGTCTGCTGGCCGCGCGGCCGGTCGCGACGATCTTCGTCACCCACTCGCAGATGGAGGCCGAGCGCCTGGCCAGCCGCATCGTCCGGCTGGAAGGCATGCCGGCCACGATTGCGGTGGACGCGCGCAACGGCGCCGGTTCCCAAAACCGGGATCAGAACAGGACCTGATACTTCCAGTTGTCGGCGTCAGGCGTGACCTCGTCGAGATCATAGCCCGCATCCTGCAGACGCTTTGCCACCTTGAGACCCGCTGCAGCCGCCTGATCGACGTAGCTGCGGCCGAGGGCCAGATCCTGATCGACGCCGCGCCCGCGCATCAGATCGAGGCCGTAGTTGAACTGCCCCACCGGGTCCCCCGTCTCGGCCGCGCGCCGGTCCCAGGCGGCCGCGGCCTCCGGGTTCTCCGGCGCACCGAGGCCGTTGTCGTCGAGCTGCGCCATCCAGGTCATGGCGCCGGTATAGCCCGCTTCGGCACAGCGCTCGAAGAGCTGCCGCGCCATGGCATGGCGCCCCGACTTGGTGATGAAGTAGCCCTGGGCGCAGGTCACCATGTCGACCTCGCCCCGCAGCGCCTTTTGCATAACGGTGTTGAGGGACATTTCCTCGGGATTCAGGGTCCCGTGCTCGTGGGTCCCGTGATCGAGGGTCCCCCCCTCGGCCTGCGCCAGGCCCGGCAGCAGGCAGAGGCACCCGACCAGCAGCAGCTTTCTCATGGCGCCTGCTCCTCTCGTCGCAAGGCAGTATAGCGGGAACCGGCGGCGAGAGCGACCGCGTTGCCCTAGCCCTTTCGTCGGATGAGCCCGCGCGCCGGGTCGTATCCCCAGAGCGCCAGGGCCATGAAGACGGTCAGCGCGAGCAGCGTCCAGCCCAGGGCCGGGCCGTTCACCTCTGCGTAGAGGGCAAAGCGGATCAGTTCGACCGCATGGGTAAAGGGGTTCACGGCGCAGATGTCGCGCAGCAGCACGGAGCTCTCCGCCATCCGCCAGAGCGGATAGAGCGCCGACGACAGAAAAAACATGGGGAAGATGACGAAGTTCATCACCCCGGCGAAATTCTCCAACTGACGGATGATGGAGGACAGCGCCAGGCCGAGCGCACCCAGGGTGAGCCCGCTGATCACAAGGGCCGGCAGCGCCAGCAGGTAGCCGGCCCAGGGCAGAACGATGCCGAAGGCCGCTGCGATGGCGAGAAAGGCGTAGACCTGGAAGATGGAGATGGTGACGCCCGCCAGCAGCTTGCAGAACAGCAGCCACCAGCGCGGCATGGGGCTGGTCAGCAGCAGACGCATCGATCCCATTTCCCGGTCGTAGACCAGACTGAGAGAGCTCTGCATGCCGTTGAACAGCTGGATCATGCCGCAGAGCCCGGGCACGATGTAGACCTCGTAGGTGATGTAGGTCTCATAGGGCGGCGTGATGGAGAGCCCCAGGGCCGCGCGGAAGCCGGCAGCGAAAACCAGCAGCCAGACCAGCGGGCGCACCAGGGCCGCAACGAAGCGGCCGCGCTGGCCGACGAAGCGCAGCGACTCCCGCTCCAGGATGGCATAGAGGCAGATGATATAGGCGTTCACGAGGCTTCCGCCGCGGTCATCGAAAGAAACGCATCGGCCAGGGGCCTGTCTCCAGCGACCTCGGCGGCGGTTCCCTCCGCCAGAATACGCCCGCGGTGCAGAACGAGAAGCTGGTCCTGCGGCTTCACCTCGTCGACGAGATGGGTCGCCCAGAGCACCGTCAGGCCGTCCTCTTCGCAGAGCCGATGCACATAGTCGGTGATCGCCCGGCGGCTGGCCGCATCCAGGCCCACCGTCGGCTCGTCCAGCAGGATGACCTCAGGGTCATGGATCAGGCAGCGCGCGATTTCGGTGCGCCGCCGGTGGCCGCCGTTCAGTTCCCGCGCGCGCTCCCCGGCCCGCTCGCGCATATCCAGGCGCTCCAGGGCAGCGTCGATCCGCTGGGCGGCGGCGCGCCCGGTGAGACCGTGCAGGGCGGCAAAGTAAGTCAGGTTCCGCCGCACGGTCAGTTCGAGATCGAGGGTCGGCTGCTGAAAGACAATGCCGATCCGCGCCAGCGCCGCCCGCGGGGTCCTGGCCAGATCGATCCCGGCGATCTCGATCCGGCCCTCGGGACTGACGAAAAGCCGGGTCAGCAGGGCAAAGAGCGTCGACTTGCCGGCCCCGTTCGGCCCCAACAGGGCACAGAAGCGGTGCCGGGCAACGGAGAAGCTGACGTCCTGCAGCGCCTCCTTGCTGCCATAGGAATAGCTGACGTGGGAAACCCTCAGCCCGCTGTCAGCTTCCGGCATCACTGGATGATGATGTCGACCCGCTGGTTCTCGCCGGTCGACCCGGGGATCTTCAGTTCATAGCGCCCGGGCTTGATGGCGACAAAGCCGATCTCCATGGTGCCGGCCTCGTCGAATTCCACGCTGTCGAGCCCGAGCGGACGGATCTCCAGCCCTTCGATGACGATCTCGTCGATCCAGATGGCGCGGAAGAACTCCGCCCCGGCCAGCGCCAGCTCGGCCGAGCCGTCGGCTTCGATCTCGATCTCGTAGTAGGTGCCGGACTTCAGCATCAGCGGGCCGTCCGCGATGGGTTCGCCGGCTGCCAGGGTCAGGCTCGGCAGGTCCGCCTTGTTGGAGCCGGACAGCAGTCCCGCCAGGCCGAACCTGTTCTCTTCGCCGCCGTGCTGGTCCGCGATGGCGGCCGATGGCAGTGCAACGGCCATGGCCAGTGCGATCAGAAGTCCCCTCATTGTGCTTTCCTCCCTCAGGGTCTTGCCGCCGCGCCCCAAGGGAAGCGGCCGACTTTTATGGTCTTGATGGGCTCCAGGGCGGCAACGTCGATGACCGTGACATCGCCGGAGACACCGTTGGTCGTGAACAGCAGCGAGCGGTCGGGCGAAAAGTCCATGTGCCAGACACGCCGGCCGACCAGAATGTACTTCTCCACCTCAAAGGTTTCGGCATTTACCACCGCCACATGGTTCGAAGGACCGAGGGCAACGAAAGCCCGCTTCTCATCCGCCGTGAACTCGAAGCCGACCGGCTGCACGCGATCCTCATGAACGCCCTGCACCTCGAAGCGGATCTTCGCGACCTCCGATTGGTCGGCGACGTTGAAGACAGTGATCGTGCCGCCGATCTCGGAACTCACCCAGAGCTCGCCGCCTTCCTTGATGAACTCGGCATGGCGCGGGCGCGAGTCCACCAGCGTGTTGGCGAAGATCGACTTGCTTTCGGTATCGATCCAATGCGCCATGTTGGTCGTCTCGGAGGTGGTGATGACGATCTTGCCGTCCGGCGAGACCGCCATGCCTTCCGGTTCAATGCCGACGTTGATCTGGGCGATCACTTTACGGGTTTCGGTGTCGACAACGGTGGTCACCGCATCGTCTTCGTTGGCGATGTAGAGGTGCCGGTCGTTGGGATGGAGGACGAACTGTTCCGGATCCTCCCCAGACGGCAGGTCATGCAGGATCTCGCCGGTCTCCGGATCCATCACCTGCACCGTGTCGCTGTCGGAAGCGCAGATGTAGAGCCGGCTGTAGTCCTGGGAAAAGGTGATCCCGCGCGGGCGCTCCCCGGTGGGAATGGTACGCACGACTTCCAGCGTCTCCACGTCGATGACGCTGATGGTGTCGTCCTTCTCGTTGCTGACCCAGATTTCAGCAGCGCCGGCAGGCGCGGCGAGAGTTAACAGACTGGCTGCCAGGATCGTTCTCATCATTGCGGTCACTCCCCAAAAGCACGGCAGGCGGATTCCGGCGCGTCGAGGCCGAGGGTATCCAGTTCACTGCGCTGGTGCAGAAAGCCTTCCAGCGGCGCCAGGGCGACGAGGGCGCGCGGATGCACCAGCGGCACCGGCTGGCGCAGCTGGCCGTTCCAGGTGCGAAAGCTCATCGGGCGGCCCTTGAAGCCGGCAAGCTCGAAGGCATCGGACAGAATGTAGTCGCGCAGAGCGTCGGCTTCCGCCACGCCGGTGCGGGTCACGGCCTCGCCGATGCTGCGCACCGCCGCCCAGGCAGCGTAGTCTTCGGAGAACATCCGGCGCTCGGCCATGTCTTCGAAGCGGTTCTGAAGCTGAGCGGCCCCCCACTGCTCGACGACAGAGGACCAGGCGCGCGGCGCAACGCCTTCGGACCCCGCGACCGGCCGAGGCTCCCAAGTGTTGTAGAGAATGTACCGGCCGAAGTCGCCCAGTTCGTCGGCCACCACCAGGACATCATGGTCGCCCAGCGTCTGCGTAAAAAGCGGCACTTCCTGCGCAGCGTTGCGGCGCATGTCGGCGTCGAACACCCATTGCCGCTCGCTGCTGATCGAGAGACCGAATTTCCGCGCCGAAGTCCTCAGGGCCTCGGCAAAAGCGGTATCGCCGGGGTAGCTGCCCTCGACCAGCGCCCAGTCGCTCCAGCGCTTCTTGCTCATGAGCTGCGCCAAAGCATCGGCGCGCATGCCGTAGCTGACGATGGTGTGAAACAGGTTGGGCCGGCAGTCGGCGTCGCGCAGGCGGCCGTCCTGGGCCGAGGCGTTGAACACAAGGGCGCCGGCTGCCTCGGGCAGGTCGGCCAGGGCGGTCAGACTCTCGGCCGGTGCCTTCACGACCAGCAAGCTGCTGTCCGCCAGGGCGGCCCGGCCCGCAGCAAGAAAGTCCTCCCCAGGCGGAACGGTGACAACGGTCAGGCTGTAGTCGTGGCCGAGAAAGCTTCCGGTCGTGGCGTTGTCTTTGACACCAAGTTCGGCACCGGCCAGGCCCAGATCCTCCGGCAGAGGATCGAGGTTCGACAAGGTGGGCGGCAGGTCGACCTGCTGCTCCAGGTAAGCGATCCTGACCGCTACCTTGATCTGCCCCGAAGCAGGGGCCACAGTCGCCAGGACTGCAAAGGCTGTGACCGCAATCAGTGCGGAACGGAAACGCCTCTGCATCGATTTCCTCCCTTTTTCTTGAAACGGTACCAGCAGACCCCCGGGCCTCGAATAAGACGATGGTCTTACGCCCGGACTGTCTAGAACACCCCGTGTAGGTCTGCGATCCGGGGTGGACTTAGACCGAAAGTCCAATATGGAGCGGTTCAAGGGCTGTGCTACGACTCACCAAAAGCAGGAAAGCTCTGGGAGCATGGACATGCCATCTTTGCCATCACGACGCTGGATCAAGGGGACCCTTCTCGGCCTGTCGACACTGGCCGCTGCAACGATGGTTTACGCGCACGGCGACGTCGCGCCACAGCCGGTCAACACCGACGCTCTGCCTGATGTCGGCGAGGAGTGGCTGATCGAGAACCCCTATCGAGATGTCGAGAAAGAGGTCTGGCAGGCGGCGATCGACATCGGTGCCTCCGGATACAACCAAAACTGCGCGCGCTGCCACGGTCTCGGCGCGGTCTCCGGCGGCCTGGCTCCGGACCTGCGCTATCTGGAAGCAGAAGAGTACGGCGACGAGTGGTACATGGAGCGCTTCCGCAACGGCTACACGCAGAACGGCATCACCAAGATGCCTGCGTTCGGAGATCTGCTCGGCCAGAAGGCGGCCTGGGCCATTCGCACCTATATCGAAACCCGGCCGGATGAAGGGGCGCTGGACCCCTTCAGCGGCCGGTTGAAGGAGATCCGCGACCAGCTTCAGACCTGGGCGGCCGAGGAAAAGAGCGATCCGGGTGCCATCGATGCCGTGCGGCAGGAGCTGACCGAGATTGCTTCCGAGGTGGAGACCGGATCCGGCGCGCCGATTGCCGACAGTGTCGCCTTCCGCGCCGCCCGCATGCTCGACGGCTCCGCGGAAAGCTTCAAGACCGCCGCAGATACGCTGACGATCGGTCTCTCGGCCGCGCAGTAGATGATCAAGTCCGCCGCCGGCCTCTGCGCTGCGGTGCTGGCCCTGCTGGCCGCAAGCGCAACCGCCCAAGCCCGCTGCGAAGGCTTTGTGCCCGGACCAAAGCCGCAGAACGCGAGCCGCGATATCGTCGGCCAGGACCTCGATCAGATCCAGGAGCGCGGTTTCATCGAGTTCGCGGTCTACGAAGACTTTGCGCCCTACTCCTGGGAGGAAAAGGGCCGGCCGCGCGGTGTCGACATCGAGCTCGGCCGCATCATCGCCGAGGCCCTGGAGGTTGAGCCGCGCTTCAACTTCGTGGCTGCCGGCGAAAACGTCGATGCGGACCTGCGCAACTACGTCTGGAAGGGCCCCATCGTCGGCGGACGGGTGAGCAACGTGATGATTCACGTACCCTACGACAGCGATCTGAGCTGCCGCACGGAGCAGGTCGTGCTGACCGGTCAGTACTTCAACGAAAAGATCGCCATCGCGTTCCGCCGCGATGCCTATCCGGAAGACCCGCCGGTTCCGGCCTACTTCCGCTTCGATCTCGTCGGGGTGGAGAACGACACCATTGCCGACTTCTATCTCTCCAGCTTTGCCGGCGGCCAACTCCGGGCCAACGTCCGGCGCTATACGACACCGGAAGAGGCCATGGCGGCCCTGGCACAGGGCGAAGTGAAAGCGGTAATGGGCCCGAAGTCCCAGCTGGAGCACGGGCTGACAGCGGATCTGGACATCCACATGCCGCCGCTTCTGGGCTTTTCGACCAGCGAGTGGACGTTGGGTGTTGCCGTCAATCACCGTTACCGTCCGCTGGCCTACGCCGTGGGCGACGCCGTGCGGGCTGCCTTCGAGAACGGGCGCCTGCAGACGGTCTTCGAGGACTACGGCCTCTCCTACACGCCGGCGGAGTGGTAAGCGGGGCCTTGCGGGCTTTGTCTGGACCAGCGTTGCCTAGACCAGCGTTGCCACGTCGCCGTCGCGATCCACAAGCACGATGCGCTTCAACGCCGCGTTCGCCGCCAGGACAGTTTGGACAGCCGGGGCGTCCAGCAGGCAGAGTGCCGTCGAGAAGGCGTCGGCCAGCGCCGCGCTTTCCGCCTCGACGCTGACCGTCGACCACGACGCTTCGCGCAGGGGAAAGCCCGGGTCAAGAATGTGACCCAGGCCGCCGCCCCCGAACACGAGCGCCGCGGGGCTTGAGGTGGCCATGGCACCCCGTTCCAGGGAACGGGTCGTGACAAGACCCTGATCCGGGTCGGCGATACCGATCCGCCAGGACCCGGCACCGGCCCGAAACTCCCCGATGTTCACCAGGGTCTCCTCGAAACCGAAGCGGGCGAGCGCCCCGGCGACCCGGTCCGTCGCAAAGCCCTGGGCGATCCCGTTGAAGGTCAGCGCCATCCCCGGCCGGGTCAACCGCACCGCGGTGCGGCCATAGACCACACCGTCCCAGCCAACCCGCACCTGCGCTTCCTCCAGAACATCGCGTGGCGGCGCACCGCGATGGTTGGCCATGGCCCGCCAGAGCGGTTGGACGCTCGGATCGAAAAGACCGCCGGTTGCCGCGTGAACCCTGCTGCAGAGATCCAGCAGGGCGTGGAAATCGGGCGCGGGATCGTCGAGCCGGCCGTCGCGGTTGAGGCGCGCAAGGTCCGAGGCCGGATCGTAGAGACTGAAGAGACGCTCGATGCGCCGCAGTTCCGTTCTGGCCGCCTGCAGGGCGGGGCCGGCAGCCTCCTCGGGCCCGTGCAGAGTGATTTCCGCCTCCGCCCCGAGCGCGATCCCGCGCCAACGCGTGGTGGTTTTCGCGCGGGCCGGTCCGGCGACGGCGCAGCTCGCAGCGATCGCGAGAAAGCGGCGCCGCGATAGCCCTGGCCGGGTCATGCTGCCCCCCGCTTGCGGTTGGCAAGGACCAGCGGGACGCACTGCGCCGCATCGTCGTGGATCTGCACGCAGTCCAGGCATTGAAAGCATTCGGCGTACTGGATTTCCCCGGTCTTGGCGATGGCGCCGTACTTGCAGCGCACGCGGCAAAGTTGGCAGGGGCTGCCGCAGTCCTCGCGCCGGGCGATCCAGTCGCGGCCGCGCAGCAGTCCGCCGATGGCCATGACGGCCCCCAGCGGACAGACATAACGGCAGAACCCCTTGAAGAGGAAGAGCCCCAGCACAAGCCAGAAGGCGGCATAGATGACGTAGTACCATTCCCGCACGAAGTAGACCGTGATCGCGGTCTTGAAGGGCTCGACCTCCGCGAAGGTATCGACCATTGACGGAGCCACAAAGACCGATAGAACGAGGCCCGCCAGCAGCACGTACTTCAGCGCCTTGAGGCGCTGGTCCCAAAGGGCGCTGGGTTCGATCTGGCGCAGGCCGAGCTTCGTGCCGATATGATGGGCGAACTCCTGAAGCGCGCCGAAGGGGCAGAGCCAGCCGCAGAAGAGTCCGCGCCCCCAGAGCACGAAGCTGACGATCACCACCGCCCAAATGACCAGCGAGAAGGGATCGTAGAGCAGGAAGGCGAAGCTGCCGCCGTCGAAGGCCGTCCGGATCACCGCCAGAACGGTGACAATGGAGAGCTGACCCTGGCCCCACCAGCCCACAAACCCCGTCATGGCGGCCAGGACGCAGAGGCGCAGCGGTGTGAAGGCGGGAAGTGCCGCAAAGCTGTTCATGCGCAGGCCGAGAACGGCGACCAGGGCGGCCAGGAACACGGAGAGCACGACGAGATCGGAAGCGCGGTTGCGCAGCGCCTCGACCCAGGGCGCTACCGGCTCAATGACCCCCGGGCGGGTGAAGAACCGCTCGTCGGTCTGATGCGCCGCCGCCAGCTTTATCGTCCCCACCTGCGGCTGAAAGGACCCGTGTTCGCGCACCGCAAGGACGTTCAGCGTCCACTCCCGCGTCGGATCGAAACCCAACCTGCGGTCGGTGCGCAGGATCATGGCCGTGCCCTCGGGCACGCCGTCGCGAAGCTCTACGAAGAGGTCGGCGTCTCGCAGCGCCACTGGCAGGCCGTCCTGCTCCGCCGACATCCAGTCAGGACTGGTGTTGCGCACGAAGTCCTCGGACACCAGGCCGTGGCGGCCAGCGTCGATGACCAGGATCGGCTCGTCGTTCGGCGACAGGGTCAGGAAATCCTGCAGCTCGGCGAAGCTGTCCTCATCCAGGACAGCCCGGGCGATCGCCGGGGGCCCCAGGTCGGCCACCCAGAGATCGAGATAGGCACCGTGCGGGTCGTCCAACGCCTCCGGGTCGTCATCCGCCCAGACGGTTCCGGCAAAGGCCTGCTGCACCTCGCCGTTGGTGAAGAGGCGCCGGGTCACCAGTCCCTCGTCCACCAGATCCTGCCAGGTCAGGGCCTCATCATAGTCGGGGTCGGGGTGCGCCGGCGGCCCCTTTGCCAAGCCCTGCATCTTCTCCCGGGCCACCGCCAGGGTGGCGGCCAGGATGCTTTCGTGGGCGATGCGCACGCTGGCCGTCGCCTTGGTGACGCCGTCGAGGTAGACCAGCGAGGAAGCCCCGTCGTCGCGCCCATAGGGAACGCCGACCACCAGGGTCGAGGAGATCGAATGGCCGCGGTATTGCTCGAAGAACCTGCGGAAAGGCGCCTCGCCGAGACCGGAGACGAAAATCGGCTCGTTGTGTTCGATCAGCCGGGCGTCGATAAAGCGGCCCTCCAGGTCGAGGGTTATCAGCACGTTGATCGGGGCGCCCGAAAAGCCGGGCAGCGGCGCCAGGGGCTGGGTCTCGAAAACATAGCCGGCCTCGGCTCCGCCCGAGTTCAGCAACGACCAGACGCCCTGGTCGTTGAGCGCTTCGCCGAGGGAAAAGGGCGGCATGATGAGCGCGGCCAGTTCGTCACGCTCCAGCGCAGCGGCGCCACTGCCCAGCGGCAGGACCACCGCCAGGAGCGCCAAGGCAAAGCGACAGAAGCGCGGAAGGCCGATCCACCCCATCATGCAAGTCTAGGGAGGCCGCAGGGCCGCGAAAACCCTACGAAGGTCGCAAGGCCCGGCCCGGGTAGCGCATCAGCAATTCCTTGATTGCCGGTCTTCGACCAACTGTTCGATGTCTCCGTCCAGCGCGTCCAGACAACCATAAAGGCCGACGGAGGCATCGAAGATCTGGTCGAAGACCGGCGCCATGCGGTCGTAGCGCTCGGACCAGGCGGGGTCGGGTAAGACCTCCTTCTCGAAGCGGACCATGCGGGCCACGGCGGCCTTGAGGTCCGGCGCGTCGCCGCTGGCCACCGCCATCATGCAGGCAGCGCCGACAACCCCGCACTCCAACTCCTCGGGGATCAGATAGGGCGTTCCCAGCATGCTTGCCTTGATGGCCACCCAGAGTGCGGACTTGGCACCGCCGCCGGCCGCGACAAAGCGCTCCGGCCGCTCGCCGCCGCCCTGCAGCATGGCGAGCTTGCGGCGCACCGCGAAAGCCACGCCCTCCAGCACCGCGCGGTGCAGCTCGGGCAGGCCGTGGGCCGCCGTCAGGCCGAAGAACTGGGCGCGGGCGTTGACGGCGGCACCGAAGCGCTCGCCCGAGAGATAGGGCAGGAAGAACAAGGCCTTCGCGCCACAGCCGGCACGCTCGGCCGCCGCCGTGACCTCGTCGTAGCTGAGGGCATTCCCGTGAAAGGCGCGCCGGGCCCAGCGCACCGCATCGCCCCCGGCATCGAGAAGCGCAAAGCTGGCCCAGTGCCCTTCCACCGTCGCCACGTTGGAGACCTGCGGGTCGATGACCGGTGCCTTGTGCAGCACGGAGACGATGGTCGAGGTTCCGGTCACATCGGAGGCCATGCCGGGCTCGGCGACGCCAGAGCCGAGCAGCGCGACCGGATAGTCGCCACCGCCGACCAGCACAGGGATGCCGGCGGTAAGCCCTGTCTCCCGAGCCGCGGCCTCGCTGAGCGGCCCGAGAACATCGTGGGTCGCCTTGATCCCCGGCAGCAGATCACGCCGCAGCCCTGTCATTTCCAAAAGCGGCTCGGACCATGCGCCGGAACGCGCATCCATGAGGAAACTCATGGAGGCCTCGGTCACGTCCCACGCCCGCTCTCCCGTGAGACGGTAGCCGATGTAGTCCTTCGGCATCAGGACCGCGGCGGCCTCGTCGTAGGCCTGCGGGTCGTTCTCGGCGATCCAGCGCAGCTTGAAGGCCGGCCAGGCGGGGGTCGCCAAGTTCGCGGTGGCCGTCAGGTAGCGTTCCGGTGTATGGGCGGCGGCAAAGGCGTCGACCTGGGGCGCCGTGCGCTTGTCGTTCCACAGCAGCGCGGTATCGCGGGTGAGCCGCCCCTCCGCGTCGATCAGCACCGACCCGTGCATCTGCCCGCAGGCACAGATCGCGGCAATACGGCCGGCTGCCCCCTCGACCTCGCCGACCACGGCACGGAGTGTCGCCGTGACACCGTCCCACCAGTCCGCCGGGCGCTGTTCCGACCAGCCATAGTGCGGAACGATCTGCTCGTGCTCCTGATGGCTGAAGGCAAGGATCCTGCCCTGCCGGTCGACCAGGGCCGAACGGATGCCGCCGGTCCCCACGTCGATGGCCAGATAGAGATCGCGCGCCATTCAGAATTCCGCCTCAAGCGGCGACGATGATAGGAGATTGCACCGACTCATCCGGTAAGCATAGCGCCTGTTGCGCCCGGATGCCTCGAAGATGTGGCCGCGCTGCCGTACCATGGCCGATCAGAGGACGAGAGGAGACAGCATGACCTTCACGCCTGCGGAGCAGCCGACGCTCTACTTCATCGGCGTCACCACCGGGCAAAGCTCCATCATGCGCGTCTTCCCGGCCTGGGCATCGCACCTCGGGCTGAAGGATACCCGCATCCAAGGCATGGACTTCGCCCTGCATACGGAGCGCGAGGCCTATCGGCGCGCCGTCACCTTCATCAAGGACGATCCGCTGTCCTGCGGTGCGCTGGTGACGACCCACAAGCTGGATCTCTTCGCCGCCTGCCGGGATCTCTTCGAGATCATCGATCCCCTGGCAGCGCTGACGGCGGAGACCAGTTGCCTCTCCAAAAAGAACGGCGCCCTCGCCTGCCACGCCAAGGATCCCCTCACGGCCGGGCTGGCCATCGACGGCTTCCTGCCGCCGCAACACTTCGCGGACACGGGGGGCGCCCTCTTCTGCATGGGGGCCGGCGGCGCCAGCATCGCCATCACCTGGCACCTGCTCCAGCCGTCGCGCGGCGCCGACCGCCCATCGAAAATCGTGGTGTCGGACCGCAGTGAGGAACGGCTTCATCATATCCGCACCATTCACCAGACCATGGGCGCCGACATCCCGGTCGACTATGTGACCGCCTCGGGCCCAGCGGAAAACGATGCCGTGCTGGCCGGCATGCCGCCCGCGTCCCTGGTGATCAACGCCACAGGCCTGGGAAAGGATGCACCGGGCTCGCCGCTCGGCGACGGCGCCCGCTTCCCCGAGCGCGCCATCGCCTGGGACCTCAATTACCGCGGCGACCTCGTTTTCCTCGACCAGGCGCGCGGTCAGGCCGGAGACGCCGGCCTTCAGGTCGAGGACGGCTGGACGTACTTCCTGCACGGCTGGACCCAGGTCATCGCCGAGGTCTTCGGCATCGCCGTCCCGACCTCCGGTCCCGACTTCGAGGCTGTCGGGCGTGTCGCTGCCCAAGCCTCTGGGCGCGCATCTTAGCCTACAAAACCCTCCCGTGAGCCTGCAGAGACCCGCGGTCCTCAACCGTGGTGGGGCACCGCGGCGGTTGACATTCGCGCCGGTTTCGAAAAATATTCCATAACTGAAAATAATTTCAACGAAGGCCGCGATGTCCACGCCGGCACGATTTGGGGGAGCGAACGCCCGTCAGGAGGCGGAGATGGCGGCCCGTGCCGCCTGGCTGCATTTTGTCGGCGGCCTGACCCAGAGCGAGGTCGCCAAGCGCCTCAGCGTCCCCAACACCCGCGCCCATCGCTACATCGCCCGCGCCCAGAGCGAGGGCCTGGTCCGCGTCTTCGTCGACATCGAATCGGCCGACTGCGTCGATCTGGAAACCCGCCTGATGGCGGCCTATGGGCTCTCGCTGTGCCGCGTTGCGATGGACGCCCTGGAACCCGGACCGCTCCCGCTGCGCGCGCTCAGTGCCGTGGGGGCCGACTATCTGATGCAGGTGGTGGCCTCCGGCGCCCACCGTGTGATCGGCATCGGCCATGGCCGCACCATCGCCGCCTCGGTCGACGCCATGGGGCGCACGCCGGGCGAGCGGATCCGCTTCGTGTCGATGCTGGGCGGCCTGACCCGCAGCTACGCGGCCAATCCCTATGACGTGATCCACAACCTGGCCCGCAAGACCAGCGCCGAGGCCTACCTGATGCCGGCGCCGCTTTTCGCCAACTCCGCCGAGGACAAGCGGGTGATGATGGCGCAGTCCGGCCTTGCGGCCACCATGGAGCTGATCGGAGAGGCTTCTCTGGTGATCGCCGGTATCGGCAACACCGAAAGCGCCGACGGCGGCGCCTCTGCCGCGGCCTTGGATCAGCCCGATGCCATCGACGAACTGAACCGCAGAGGCGCCGCAGCCGAGATCCTGGGCCAGTTCCTGACGGCAGACGGCGCGGCGCTGGAAACCTCCTACGACGAGCGGGTGATGGCGCCTGCCCTGGAAAGCCTGCGCGGGCGCGAGGTCGTCGCCATCGCCGGCGGCGAGAGCAAGCTGGCCGCGATTCGCGCCGGCCTGCGCAGCGGCCTGCTCAGCGGATTGATTGTCGACGAGGCGACCGCTCGACGCCTTGTCGAAGAACTGTGAGGCGCAACGACTTCCACAGACCAGCAAAACAAGAGCAAAACGGGAGGAACACAATGTACGAGAAAGAAAAGGATCTCATTGACGCGTTCCGCCGCGGACAGATGAGCCGCCGCAGCCTGATCCGCGCCCTCGGTGTCCTGGGCGTTTCCGCCGGGACCGCCGGGGTCCTTGTGAACATGGTGTCCACCCAGGCCATGGCCGCCGACTTCGACTGGAAGAAGCACGCCGGCACCGGGGTGAAGCTGCTGCTGAACAAGCACCCCTACACCGACGCCATGATCGCCAACCTGGATAACTTCAAGGCCCTGACCGGCATGGAGGTGGCCTATGACATCTTCCCGGAGGACGTCTATTTCGACAAGGTGACGGCCGCCCTCTCCTCGCGCTCCAGCGAATACGACGCCTTCATGACCGGCGCCTACATGACCTGGACCTATGGGCCGGCGGGCTGGATTCCCGACCTCAACGAGTGGATCCAGGACAGCGACAAGACCTCCCCCACCTACAACTGGGAGGACATGCTGGAGGGCGTGCGCAAGTCCTGCGCCTGGAACGGCCGCCCCGGCGGCGAGCTGGGCTCGGACGACGCCAAGCAGTGGTGCATCCCCTGGGGCTACGAGCAGAACAACCTGGCCTACAATGCCGGCATGCTGCAGCAGATCGGCGCTTCGGTGCCCACCAACATGAGCGAGCTGATCGAGGTCGCCGCCAAGGCAACGAAGGACATCGACGGTGTCTACGGCATCGGTGTGCGCGGCTCGCGGAGCTGGGCCACCATCCACCCGGGCTTCCTCTCCGCCTATGCCAACTTCGGCGAGCGGGATCTGAACCTTTCCGGCGACGGCAAGCTTTCGGCGGCGATGAACACCGACAGCTCGAAGGCCTTCCATGCCGACTGGGTGCGCATGATCCAGGAAAGCGGCGCGGCCGATTGGTCGTCCCACACCTGGTATCAGGTCGGCACCGACCTGGGCGCCGGCAAGTCGGCGATGATCTTCGATGCCGACATCCTCGGCTACTTCATGAACGGC
>NZ_JANQKD010000041.1 GCF_028281305.1 Pelagibius sp.
CGGCATCGACGTCGCCGAGGTCACCGAGGCCACTGTGGAGGTCGGACCGGCCGCGGCCTTCTCGGACCAGGCGGGCAGTGCCGCTGGGGACGGCGCCCAGCTGGCGGAGGCAGGCTCAGTCGACGACGCCGCGGCACCGGTCTCGGCCGCTGCCGGGAAGATTGACGATGTCGCCGACTCGATCGATGACGTGGCTGACGACGTGGCTGACGACCTGGCCGAGGGCCTCAATAAGACCCGCGATGGAGCCAAGCAGGCCAATAAACCGGATGGATCCGACTCGGTGGCCGATGCTGCCTCCGACGAGGGCGTTCAGGGGGCGCGGACGGAAGGGCTAAGCCCGCAGCAGCGGGCGGCCATCAAGATTAGCCGGCGAGTTGGCGCAACCTTGAAACTCGGCGGCCAGACGCAGCAGGGCGAGGTAAAGGTCGAGACGGGTTTCATCGAGAGAAAGCAGGACTCCGTGCAAGCGGATATGCAGCGTACCGACGCTTACATCCAGTTTGAGGAGAGCTCAAGGAGCGACAATCAGGACAACCTGACGAACATCTGCAGCGCGCTGACCGATTCTTTCAAGGAAATGGGCAAAATCAACACCAGCTTCCTAACCCAGGGACAGGCTACAGCCGGCGCTATTGGTGCTGCCGGCCGCGACGGCACCGCCTGAATGAGAGCACATCGAGGAGACAAACCATGACGACCGGACCAATCACAAGCAATCCCCAGGCCGGCCCGAGTTACCCGGCAGAGAAAGAAGTCGGCATCAAGGAAAGCGGCAAGGCCTCACCCAAGGCCGGCCGCGGAAACATTGAAGACGATGGCGTCCGGGTAAGCCATACCGATGGCCTGCCGCAGGACGAGCCGCCGCAGCAGCACGATCTCGATCACCCGCCGCAGGCCATCAATGACCAGATCCGTGAGGCCGTCAGTTGCTTTGCCGACCTGGATACAGAACCCACCTTCGACCTGATCGGACTGGTGGGCAAGGCCACGGATGGCCTGCGAAAATCCCTGGACGAAGAGAAAGCGGCCTTCCACGGCACCGAGATGGACCTGCGCCAGGCTACTTATGACTCAAATATGGACGCAGCGCAGGACGAGGAGGATAAGGGGGCGAACGCCCTGGGATTCTCAATCGGCGAAGGCGTTGCAGATGTGGGGACCGCTGCCATCGGTTATGGCATCTCCATGAATGCCGGATCCAGCGAAGGCGCGATGATGATGGCGTCAACCAAAGCAAATATGTGGGACAAGACGGCAAGCGGAGGAACCGAGATGGTTCAAGGTGTCGAAAAGTTTCAGGACGGCAACATCTCTGCGGACGAAGAGCGTCATAAGGCGGATGCGGAGTTCTCCGGCAGTCTGCAAGAGGAAATCAACCCGAAGGACATCGAGGACGCCGTCAAAGATGTGAATCAGAGTTACGCGCAGACCACTGAGCAGGTTGGGCAGGGCAGAAGCGTCCTGGCTGGCAGTCTCAAAGTGTGAGGCCGGCCTTCCCGGCCCCCCACCCCAGCCGGCATCCAGCACTGCAATCGCCCACAGTTCGTGTTCGGCGTCGCCCGGATCAGGAGGCATCGTCGGGGCTCTACCCGGCAGGCCCCGCCTTTTCCACCCGCGACAGGATGGCCTTCTCCAGGGCTTTCAGCTGTAGATCCAGGCTTGCATCGACGACGCCGACCTCGGTCTCCAGGCGGCAGCCGCCGCGCTCCATGCCCTCATCGGCGACGATCTCCAGGAAACTCACCTCACCCTGGCCGCGCAGGATCTCGCCCAGGCGCTCACGCAGGTTCTCCTCCACCTCCGGGCGCACCCGCAAGGTAACGCGTGGCTCGCTGCGCACGACATGAAGCGCTGCGCGTGCTTGGCGCAGTACGAGCTCTTCCTCTGTGAATTCACCCAGCACCTTGCGCAGGCAAACGAGTACGGTGCGCGCAATATCGCGTTCCGCATTGGCCATAAAATCGACCGAGCGGGTAACGATGGTCACGATCTGCTCGGCCACTTCGGCCTTCGCTTCGGCCATACCGTCGTCATAGCCGCGCGCCTTTAGCGCATCGTACTCGGCCTGTGCCGCAGCCTGGATCGCTGCTGCCTTGGCTTCCGCCTCGGAAATCAGCTCCGCCGCCGTCACGGTCTTCTGGTAGTCGGCCGCCCGCAGGACGCGCCGCCCGCCGTCGAGCTTCGGGTGATCAGCGGTCAGTCGAACAAAGTCAGCCATTGCGGAGCCATATCCTTCACAATGCGCCGGGTGAGGTGGGGCAGAGTGTCACCCGGTGCCGGCCAGCTGGTTTCCGGTGGGAGCGCCGAAACCGCCTTCATCAGGCAACGACAGAGCGAGACCGGCAACTTGAAAGCGACGCGCGTTATGTAGGCCGGGTCGGCCGCAGCGCCACGATGTAGGGAATGTAGCGCCCCGGTCAGCAGCAAGCGCTCCCTCATGCCGGTATTGGGCTCCGGCTCGTAGTCGAAGGCCGGGGTTGCGCCGTAGAGCGGCGCCGTCTTCACCGCGAAGTCGTAGGCAGCCGGCCCGACTTCGTCGCGCAGCGCCTTCACCCGCGCACCGTCCAGCAGGTTGCGGAATTCGCCGGCGCGCAGAACCAAGCCAACGTGGAAGAGCACAGTCTGCAGGGCGGCGCGGTCCAAGAGAGCCAGACGCGCGCGCGGCGCGGAGAAGTCCTCCCAGTAGCGCCCGGAGAGGTCGAAGGCATCGAGCAGGTGGCGCGAGACCCAGCGCTCGGCGGCAGCGCCGCGCAAGTGTGGCACCAGATTTCCATTGGGCAGGGTCTGCAGCCAGCTCTCGTCGAGATCCTTCAAAGGAGAAAGATTGAAGGAGACCGCCGCCGCCACCCAAGGCTGCACGGCCAAAGCCGCCACTGCTGCGCCGGGTGGGTTTTCAGCCATCCACCGTCGCCGGCAGGCTGCCCGCTGCGGTGCGATCCCTGTGCTGGCGCCACAGGAAGTAACCATTGCCAGCCAGCGCGAGCAGCAGCAGGACGACGAGGCCGCCGGCCACCATGAGAATGTGATCCGTCGAGTCCGCGGTATACCGGATGCCGAAAAACTCCGCCATTGGCGGGCCCGCTGAGCGCACGACCGGCGGGGGATCAGCCTCAAACAGAACGACCACCACATCCTCGTAGGAAAGACCCTCGACACTGGC
>NZ_JANQKD010000055.1 GCF_028281305.1 Pelagibius sp.
GAGCTGATCTCCGAAGGCAATGTCGGCATGATGCAGGCGGTCAAGCGCTTCGATCCGGATCGCGGGTTCCGCCTGGCCACCTACGCCATGTGGTGGATCCGCGCAGCGATCCAGGAATACATCCTGCATTCCTGGTCGCTTGTGAAGATGGGCACCACGGCGTCGCAGAAGAAGCTGTTTTTCAATCTGCGCAAGCTCAAGGGCCAGCTGAAAGCGATGGAGGAAGGCGACCTTCATCCCGAGAACGTCTCGAAGATCGCCGAGACCCTTGGCGTGCCGGAGCAGGACGTGGTGTCCATGAACCGCCGTCTGGCGGCGCCGGACCATTCGCTGAACGCCCCCCTGCGCATCGACGGCGACGGCGAATGGCAGGACTGGCTGGTGGATGACACCGAAGACCAGGAAAGCCAGCTCGCCGAGTCCGAAGAGCTTGGCAAGCGCCGCGCGCTGCTGAAGGCCGCCATGGCCAACCTCAACGACCGCGAGCGCAGGATCCTGGAGGAACGCCGGCTGAAGGACAATCCGACCACCCTGGAAGATCTCTCGCAGGAGTACGGGATCAGCCGGGAACGGGTGCGCCAGATCGAGGTGCGGGCGTTCGAAAAGCTGCAGCGGGCGATCCGCAACGCGGCCATCGAGGAGCGGCTGGCGATCAGCTGATCGCCCCGCCCCTTACCCACGCCGCCGGCCCGGTCCGCAGGTTCCAGCGCTCAGCGCGGGAAGTCGGCCTCGACGATCTCCGCTTCGGGGGTGTCCGCAGTTTCAGACGCCAAGCCGGCCTCGCCTTCCCCGTCATCGCCGTCCAGAGGGATCAGGGCCATCCCGTCGGCCACGGCGTGGCCCCACTCGTCGATCAGGGCCTTCTGCTGGCGGGCCAGGCTCTTGATCCGGCTCTCCGTCGTCATCTTGAAGTAGCTGCCGACCAGGCCGGGCATCAGGGCAAAGATCACCCAGCCCAGCATCGCCGCGCCGTAGGCGACCGCCCAGACGAAGACATCCGTGAGCAGAAGCATTGCCGCGTCGTGACTCTGCCCGCGCGACCAAAGATCGATGATCGCGGGCAGGGTTCCGCTGAAGTTCAGCAGGCCGACGGTAATGGCCAGATGTTTTTCGGCCGAGCGGTCGGTCATGTAGGCAACCCAGGTCGGGGCCATCATGGTTGCAACGACCAGCGTGGTCGGCAGCAGAAGAGCGGCAAAGGGGAACAGCAGGATGAGGACGAGCACCTTGACCCAAGGCTTCAGGCCCACCTGGCGCGTCCGCACGACCTTGCGTGATTTGGTTGCCTGTGCCATCGCCCGCTGGTCCTAGAACACCGATACCAGGGTGATGCCAAGCACGGCCACAGCGGCGATCACAGAAGACACGATGCTGGAGGTTTCCCGGGCGTGGTGCTTCACGATGGCCGGTGACGTCATGCCGCCACCGCGCAGCCAGTTGGCCTGCTCGACAAGCGCCGCGAACTCCGCCTTGGCATTCAGGAAACCCTGCTCGTCGGCCTCGCGCCGCCGCTGATCGTCGACCAGGCTCAGGAGCGTCGTCAGGTTGCCTTGGGCGGCGAGCTGACGCGCCATCTCGATCATCTGATCGCGCCGTGTGCGGTTGTGGAACCCTTCGATAACCGGCTGTAGAAGAGACGCGCACCAGGCCGCCAGATAAGGCGTCTTCATCGGTCCGACGGCCCTTTGAACATCTGCCAGCAGGCGCAGGACCCCCAAATGGAAAACCGCCGGGTCGTCCGCGGTGCCCAGTTCGCTGAGAGCCTGATCGATCGAAGCCTTGGTCTTGGCCGCGACGAAGCCGGCGATGTGCGGGTCGACCGGCGGGCGCTCCGTCTTGCCTTCTCGCGCCACACGCTCCAGCGCCGGCAGCAGGTCTTCCAGTTCGGCAACATAGTCCTGCTTCAACAAGGGGCTTTGGCAGGGCCAGTTCGGATTGCTGGCGTAGAGGGCCCGCTCCGCACCCTGGCCGATCCGTGGCTTGGCCATCGTGAAGGCGGCGGTATCGAAGATCCGCCGCAGCATCGACAGCTCCGGCCGCATTGCCGGCTGGTTTTCGATCCAGATCTGAGGCAGGCGCTGGGCAAAGATCTCAGCAAAGGTCTGCCGCTTTTCATCGCTGTGGTAGTTCACCGCAAAGGCCTGCGCCAGACCGTCGATGCGTACGGCAATATCGCGGTAACGCAGCGGTGCGTGCTCGTCGAGCGCCATCAGGACGCGGGCCAGCAAGCGGTCTTCGCCAGCGACCCGTCCGGTGGCGGAGCTGAAAGCGGCTTGTGTCGACTGACGCACCGCTTCTGCGCGGGCGTCGTCGCCCAGAGAGCGGCGCACCCAGCTTTCCAGGTCGTTCTTGCGGATCACCATGAGCGCCTCGGGCCACGACCGCGCCAAGGCGTGGGAGAGGGCCGGCGCGTTCAGGTATTCCTGATCGCCGAACTGGAATGCGCGCGCGGCCTTCTGCGGCAGCAACGCCTGCTTCGGGCTCAGGTGCCGGCCGTTCATCCACATGTTCAGGTCTTCGTAACGCCAGCGCTGCTCCGCATCGTCGCAGAGCAGGCCGCGCAAAACCTCCACCATGGGCAGCGACAGCCGGGCATCGCGCACCAGAGCGGCATAGGAGCCCTTGGTGATCTTGGCTTCGACCACCTCGTCCTGGCTCAGGCCTGCAACCGGGTTGCCACCGCACAGCAGCGTCAGAATGGTGACCCCGAGCGCGTAGAAGTCGTCAGGCGGCATCCCCGCGCCGCGCCCTTCCGGCATCGCCATCGAGCCGTCGATAGGCTCGTAATAGTAGGGCTGGTTCATCGCCGGGGGGGCACTGAAGCACTCGCCGACAACAACACTCTCGCGGCTGGGATCGGAGAAGAAGATGTTGTCGGCCCGGATCGAGCGATGCGTCAGGATGCGGTCGCTCAGTTCCTTGAACAGCGGCATCAGGGGTTGCATCATCGTCCGGACGACCCGGTCTTCGCGCCAGGGCTCAATGGTCGCATCGGCGGAGGGCAGCACCCGCTCGCCGCCGGGTTGCTCAAAGACGATGACAAAGCGGCGGGCCCGGGCCGGCGGCCAGTCGACGACGCCGCTGCGCAGCGGGATCGACATCGGCAGGCGGCGGAATCGCGAAAACTGGGCCAGCACGTCGGTCCGCGCGGCGATGTCCTGACGGCAGATCAGAGCATAGAGCGACTTCGGCGCGCCGCGCTCGTCGGACACGGCATAGGCCTTGACCCCTGGCGTGCCGAGCTCGGGCAGCGGCATATCCGGGTGCAGCCGAAAGCGATCGCCCAGCATGACCATGCCGTTGTCGAAGGCGCCGTCATGCCGGTGATCCGGCCCTCTTTCCTCCTCCTGAGCGCTCATACCTGCCGTTAACCTTTTGGCGCATGGGGATACGCCGTTTCAACCGGAAACCGGCTGCAAAGGTACGCGGGATAAGGCAAAGAGAACGTTAAGACCCGGGCAGCCAAAGCCTGCGGCCGCCCGGAAATTCAGGCCCCGGGACCTTGCGGTGCAGGGCGGGGCAGCACGGGGCCGCCCAGGTCAGTCGGCAAAGGGATCGCGGACCAGGATGGTGTCCTCGCGCTCCGGCGAGGTGGAGAGCAGGGCGACGGGCACCTCGATCAACTCCTCCAGGCGGCGTATGTACTTCACCGCCGCCGCCGGCAGATCAGCCCAGGACCGGGCCCCGCGGGTGCTCTCGGCCCAACCGGGAATCGTCTCGTAGACCGGGGTCACGCGCGCCTGGCGCGACTGCAGGGCCGGCAGATGACTGCGCTGTTCGCCGTCGATCTCGTAGCCGACGCAGACCTTCAGTTCCTCCATGCCATCCAGCACGTCCAGCTTGGTCAGCGCGATGCCTGTGATCCCGCCGATCTTGGCGGCCTGGCGCACCATGACGGCGTCGAACCAGCCGCAACGCCGCTTGCGGCCGGTGACGACCCCGAACTCGTGCCCGCGCTCGCCCAGCAGCTCGCCGATCTCGTCCTCGAGCTCGGTCGGAAAGGGGCCGGAGCCGACGCGGGTGGTATAGGCCTTGGTGATACCCAGCACAAAGTCGATGGTATCGGGGCCGGTGCCGGAACCGGAAGCGGCCTGTCCCGCCATGGTGTTGGATGAGGTGACGAAGGGATAGGTGCCGTGATCCACGTCCAGCATCGCCCCCTGCGCGCCCTCGAAAAGGATCCGCTGGCCGGAGCGTTTGGCGGCGTCCAGGCGCTGCCAGACCCGGTCGGCGAAGGGCAGGATGCGCGGGGCCAGCGCAAGCAGGCCTTCGACCACCTCGTCCGCCGTGAACTCCGGCTGGCCGAGGCCGCGCAGCAGCGCATTGTTGTGCAGCAGCAGGCCATCGACACGCTGGCGCAGCAGGTCTGGATCGGCCAGGTCGCAGAAGCGCACGGCACGGCGCCCCGCCTTGTCCTCATAGGCCGGGCCGATGCCCCGTCCCGTCGTGCCCAGCTTGCCTTCGCCGCGGGCCGCCTCGCGCGCGCGGTCGACGGCGCCGTGCATGGGCAGGATGAGGGACGCGCCCTCGGCGATCTTCAAACGCTCCGGCGTCACCTCGACGCCCTGGGCGCGCAGGCGGTCGATCTCCTCCACCAGCGCCCAGGGGTCGATCACCACGCCGTTGCCGATGATCGAGAGCTTGTTGGAACGGACGACGCCGGAGGGCAGCAGAGAGAGCTTGTAGACCTCGTTGCCCACCACCAGCGTGTGGCCGGCGTTGTGGCCGCCCTGGAAGCGCACCACCACGTCGGCGCGCTCCGACAGCCAGTCCACAATCTTCCCCTTCCCTTCGTCGCCCCATTGGGAGCCGACGACGACGACATTCGCCATGGCTTCTCAGTCCTTCGCTTCGCTCTCTAGTCGTTCGCTGGTTCCAACGCCACGGCCGCGTCGCCGTGCAGCACGTGGCTGCAGCCGAGCCGCCGTGCTTCGTCTTCCGCCTGCTCCGCCTGGGACAGGCCTGCCAGGGTCTCCCAGCCTTCGCGGCGCAGATCGCGCGCCTTGGCGACGGCGGTGCCGAAAGGCAGGTAGATCCGCCTTTGGCGCTGCGGACCCGGGACCGCCCGGAGCACCGTGTCCATGAACAGCGTGAAGCCGGTGGAGGGCTCCTGCACGCCGTTCGGACCGGCCGCCTGATAGCGCCCGCCGCGGCCGAGCTCGCCGCGCACGCCCTTGGCGAAGAGAATGAAGCTGATGCCGGTCTGGTACTCAAAGCCTCTGTGCTCGACGGGATCGACCGTCACGCGCGCATCCGGCGCGGCGGCCTGGATAAGCGAAAGCACCGTATCGAGGCGCCTCACCTCTTGCGCCGCGGCAGGCGGCAGGTCGAGCGCCTTCAAGGCCGCCAGGGCACTTTCCGCCGGGCCGGCCGAGCGCAGCAATGCATGGAACAGCTCCGCCTGGGCGCCGGCCAGGGCGGTGACGGCGGCTGCATCCTTGCGGTCCAGAGCCATGCGCAGATCGCCCACCTGCGCCTCCCCCAGCCCCAGGTCCGCCGCCAGCGAGCCGACCAGGGGCGGCAGGTTGAGGTCGACCGAAAGGCCCGCGACACCGGCTGCGTCCAGGGCTTCGATCGCCAGCAGCACAACCTCGGCGTCCGCCGCCTCGGCGGCGGCACCGATCAGCTCGGCACCGGCCTGTGCGAACTGCCGTTCCGGGCGCAGTTGACTGCCGCGCACCTGCAGGACCTGGCCGCCGTAGCAAAGCCGCAGGGGGCGCGGCGTGTTCTTCAGGCGTGTCGCCGCGATGCGCGCCACCTGGGGGGTCATGTCGGCACGCAGCCCCATCATGCGCTGGCTCACCGGGTCCATCAGGCGGAAGGTCTGGCCGGCCAGCGCGGCGCCGGGGCCGGTCAGCAGCGCCTCCTCGAACTCCAGTAGCGGCGGCTTCACCCGGTCGTAGCCCTGGGCACGAAACGCGGCCACGAGGCGTTCGAGGACCTGGGACTCGTGGGCGGCAAGCGGGGCCAGCACGTCCTGGAGGCCGGCCGGCAGAAGGCCTTTGTCGGCAGTATCTGTCATGGCGTCAGATCTTCGGGGAGCTGCGATCCGGATGCTGGGCGTCTATCCGGAAGCGGGCAGAGGCTCGATCAGCCGGAGGCAGGCCCGCTTCCGCTCTCTGGTAACAGCCTGCGGCGCGGCGGGCAAACGGAAATCCGCCCACAGGCACGGCGGCGGGGGCGCGGGGAACGGCGTAACGCCCTGAATTCACACGTTTTCGCAGGCTGGCTGCCGGCCGCCCGGGCCGATAGACTGCGCGGGCTTCAGCGACAGCGAGGGACCTTCCCGGAATCTTGTTCAGGCGATTTCTCAAACCGGCCAGCCTGGCCGCAGCCAGCAGCGGTCTGGACCGCTATCTCGGGCTGCTCATCCTGGCCGCCGCCGCGGCGCTGCTGGCCGGCTGGCTGCTGCCGGTGATGACCGTGCGCACGCTGCTGGTTTTCTACGACGAGGTCTCCATCCTCACCGGCGCCTACCGGCTGCTCGAAGGCGGCGACTATCTGATCTTCCTGGTCATCGTGGTCTTCACCGTCGTGCTGCCGGTCGGCAAGCTGGTGCTGGCCTATCTCGCCTGGGCCTGGCTGCGGGTAGAAGACCCGCGCGTGCGGCGCACGCTGCGGGCGATCGAGGCACTGGGGCGCTGGTCGATGCTGGATGTCTTCGTCGCCGCCATTCTGGTGGTGGTGATTAAGCTTTCGCTGATCTCAGACGTCGAGATTCATGCCGGCCTCTATGTGTTCATGGCCGCGGTCATCCTTTCCATGATTGCGGTGCGCCGCATCGCGATCCTGGCCCACCGCAAGCTGGAGACGCCCGGCGGCTAGGGCCGCAAGCCAGAGGACAGCGGTTGCGGCGGAAACGGGCCCGCCCTGGCTCTATAGGGCCAGCCCATCTGGCTCTTGGGTCCAGACTGGCCGCTGTCGTATATCCTGCGGGTGCCCGAAAGGGCCAAAGTCTGCGGTTCTCAGTGGCTGAGACCGCCGCAGCCAGATGAGATCAGTTCAGGAAGAACCAACCCAGAAGCAAGGGGTGAGATGCGATGAAAATGACCACCGAAGAGGCCTTCGTAAAAGTCCTCCAGATGCACGGCATCGAGCATGGCTTCGGCATCATCGGCTCGGCGTTCATGCCGATCTCCGACCTCTTCCCCAAGGCCGGCATTACCTTCTGGGATGTGGCGCACGAGACCAACGGCGGGCTGATCTGCGACGGCTACACCCGCGCCACCGGCAAGATGGCCATGGCCATCGCCCAGAACGGCCCGGGTGTGACCGGTTTCGTCACCGCCATCAAGACCGCTTACTGGAACCACACGCCGATGCTGCTGGTCACCCCGCAGGCGGCCAACAAGACCATCGGCCAGGGCGGCTTCCAGGAAGTCGACCAGATGCCGATGTTCCGCGAGATGGTCTGCTACCAGGAAGAGGTGCGCGATGCCTCGCGCATCGCCGAGGTGCTGAACCGGGTCATCGAAAAAGCCTGGCGCGGCTCCGCTCCGGCGCAGATCAACGTGCCGCGCGACTACTGGACCCAGGTCATCGACGTCGAACTGCCGCAGATCGTCCGCCTGGAGCGCCCTGCCGGCGGCACGCGCGCCATTGCCGAGGCGGCCAAGCTGCTCTCCGAGGCGAAGTTCCCGGTCATCCTGAACGGCGCCGGCGTCGTGCTGGCCGGAGCCATTCCCGCCTCCCAGGCGCTGGCCGAGCGCCTCGACGCGCCGGTCTGCTGCGGCTATCAGCACAACGATGCCTTCCCCGGCTCGCACCCGCTCTTCGCCGGGCCGCTGGGCTACAACGGCTCCAAGGCGGGCATGGAACTGATCGCCAAGGCCGACGTGGTGCTGGCGCTGGGCACACGGCTCAACCCCTTCTCGACGCTGCCCGGCTACGGCATCGACTACTGGCCGAAGGACGCCAAGATCATCCAGGTCGACATCAACGCCGACCGCATCGGCCTGACCAAGAAGGTGACCGTCGGCATCCAGGGCGACGCCAGACTGGTGGCAGAGCAGTTGCTGGAACAGCTCAGCCCGGAGGCCGGCAATGCCGACCGCGAGGCGCGCAAGGCCACCATCCACCAGACCAAGTCGGCCTGGCTGCAGGCGCTCTCCTCCATGGACCACGAGGACGATGACCCCGGCACCACCTGGAACGAGCGCGCCCGCAACCGCGATGCCGACCGCATGTCGCCGCGCCAGGCCTGGCGGGCGATCCAGGCGGGCCTGCCGAAGGAGGCCATCATCTCCTCCGACATCGGCAACAACTGCGCCATCGGCAACGCCTATCCGACCTTCGAGCAGGGCCGTAAATACCTGGCGCCGGGCCTCTTCGGCCCCTGCGGCTACGGTTTCCCTTCGATCATCGGCGCCAAGATCGGCTGCCCGGACGTGCCGGTGGTGGGTTTTGCCGGCGACGGCGCCTTCGGCATCTCCATGAACGAGATGTCCTCCATCGGACGCGAGGAATGGCCCGCCATCACCATGGTGGTCTTCCGCAACTATCAGTGGGGCGCCGAGAAGCGCAACACGACGCTGTGGTACGACGACAACTTCGTCGGCACCGAACTCGACCCGCACCTGAGCTATGCCAAGGTTGCCGAGGGCTGCGGCCTGAAGGGCGTCACCGTGACCACCCAACAGGACCTGACCGAAGCGCTGGCGACAGCCTGCAAGGCGCAGGATGACGGCGTGACCACCTTCATCGAGGTGATCCTCAATCAGGAACTGGGCGAGCCCTTCCGCCGTGACGCCATGAAGAAGCCTGTGGAAGTGGCCGGCATCAGCCGCGACGACATGCGCCCGCAGCAGCCGCTGTAATCGGGCGCATAAGGCGCCCAACTTCTGCCGGCGGGGCCTGGGGCCTGTCCTGCCCTTGCCTTGTCGGCCGCTATTCTTCCTCTTCTAGATCGACACCAAAAACCTCTTTGCAAAGGTTCTTGGCGAAGTCCTTGCTGAGCGAGATTTCGGCATCGGACATCATGGCAGCACCGATGAAGCCGCCCCAGGAGAAGCTGTTCTCCAGGTAATAGGCACCGGTCTGGTCCCCGTTGGCCAGATTGACGAACTCGGCACGCCCTTCCAGTTCAATCTCGTCGCCCAGGAAGATCGACTTACCGACATCCTGCTCTTCGAAGTCGGTGACCGCCACGTCCAGCCGGTGATCGACGTCGCCGTCCGCGCAGCGCTGCATGGCCTTCTCGAGTTGTTCCTTCAACGCGGCCTCGAGGGCCGGGTTGGGCTTCGGCGTTTCCATGGTGACCGCGACAGAGGTGACCCGGATGGCATCAATATCGGCCTCGGAGGCGGCCTTGATGCTGGAAACATCGGAAGCCGCACAGGCAGAAAGGGCGAGCACAGCAAACGCGGCTGGAAAACGGAGGAATCCTGAAGTCTTCATGAGCAGCACCGATCAGTCTTTCAATCATTGATGGAATTCATCCAACAATGGTTGCACTTCAAAGGCAAGTGGCGATCGCGCCTTTTGCTCATGAAAGTGCTGCTTCCAAACGGCAGGGAGGCTTTGGATAACCTGCGCCCATCGGCGCAGCGCCGGGCTGCCGCGCTAGCGGTACAGCCGCAGTTCGCGGCCGCCGCTCAAGGGGATTGCGACGCCGTCGAGGCCGTTGCCGTCCATGTCTTCCAGGCGGAAGTCGCCGACGATCCGGTGGTCCAGCGGAAGGACGGCGCGTTCGCGCAGTTCCCCGTCGACAAAGCCCATGACGCGCAGCGCGCGGCGGCCGGCATCGGGCAGCAGGATTTCCGGCAGCCCGTCCTCGTCGGCATCGAGAATGGCGGAGAGGCCGAGGGCTCGGGAGCCGATGAAGTGGTTGGAGAAGCCGTAGGCCTCTGCCTCCTGCACCAGCCGGCCCCCCTGCAGGGAAAGGATACGCAGCACGCCGCCGATGTGCGGCGTCTCCACATAGGCGACCTCCGGCACGCCGTCGCCGTCGAAGTCGGCAACGCCGACGGGGTTCAGCCAGCGATAGGTGGTGAGCCGCTCGGGGCCCTTCGCGACCAAGCGCAGTGCCCCGTCAACAACGCCGTAGGCCGTCAGCATGCCGCCGCTGCCTTGCGAGGACCGCACCACCAGGATCTCCTGCAGCCCGTCGCCATCGAGGTCGACAAGCCGCGGCTGCAGGTCTTCGAAGACCTGATCCTCCGGCAAGGAGAGGGTAAGGCTGACGCCGTCCGCGAGACGCACCAGCAGACCGCCTGCCTCGATGCCGTCGCCGAGCACCGCGTGGCCGTAACGCTCCGTCGGCTCGGTCAGCCAGACCTCGGCGATCGCTCCCTCTCCGAGCGCCGGGTGGCCGTCGGGCAGCGCATTGTCCGGCCGCGCCACGGCACGCAGTTCGATGGTCATCTCGCGCTGGGCCTCGGTGACCAGGGGGCGAAAGCCGAGCGCCTCCAGGCCCTCGGCCTGAACCGGTCCGGCCGCCGCGAGGCCGGCTGCGAGGACGAGCGAGAGGGCGCGCACGGCCGCTTTAAAACACCAGCGCTTCGGCCTGCTTGGTGTGCGGCAGAGAGCGCACCTTCCGCAGGATGCCGGGGTCGATGGGCGCGTCCAGCTCCAGCAGCGCGATGGCGTCCTGGCCCTGCGCGGCGCGGCCGAGATGGAAGCTGGCGATGTTCACCCCGGCATCGCCCAGTGTCGTGCCCAGCGCGCCGATGAAACCCGGCTTGTCCTCGTTGGTGATGTAGAGCATGTGCGGGGTGATGGAGGCCTCGACAGCGATGCCCTTGATCTCGACGAGGCGCGGCTTGTCGCCGCCGAAGAGCGTGCCGGCCACACAGCGCTCGCCACGCTCCGTCGTCACCGTCAGGCGGATCAGCGTCTGGTAGTCGCAGTCGCGCTCGTGCTTCACCTCGGCCACGTCGATGTCGCGCTCGCGCGCCACGATGGGCGCGTTGACCATGTTCACGTTGTCCAGCATCGGCCGCAGCATGCCGCAGAGCGCCACCTGGGTGAGCGGCCGCGTGTTCAAGTGCGCCACATGGCCTTCGTACTCGATGCGCGCATCCTTCAGGCCGGTGCGGGTGAGCTGCCCGGCGAAGGAGCCGAGCTGTTCGGCGAGCTGCATGTAGGGGCCCAGGCGCTTGGCCTCCTCCGCCGTCAGGGAGGGCATGTTGAGCGCGTTGGTGATGGCCCCGGTCATCAGGTAGTCGGCCATCTGCTCGGCGACCTGCAGGGCCACCTTCTCCTGCGCTTCCGCCGTCGAGGCGCCGAGGTGCGGCGTCGCCACCACCTGGTCCATGCCGAAGAGGGGATTCTCCCTGGCCGGTTCCTCGGTGAAGACGTCAAGCGCCGCGCCGGCGACGTGGCCCGACTCGATGGCGTCTTTCAGGTCGGCTTCCACCACCAGGCCGCCGCGCGCGCAGTTGACGATGCGCACGCCGGGCTTGGTCTTCGCCAGTGCCGCGGCGTCAATGATGCCCCGGGTCTGGTCGGTCATCGGCACGTGCAGGGTGATGATGTCGGCCCGTGCCAGCAGCTCGTCCAGTTCGACCTTTTCGATGTCCAGATCCTCGGCGCGGTCGGGCGAGAGGAAGGGGTCGTAGGCGATGACGCGCATGCGCAGGCCCTGGGCCCGCTCGACCACGATGGAGCCGATGTTGCCGCAGCCGATGACCCCCAGCACCTTGCCGGTCAGCTCGGTGCCCATGAAG
>NZ_JANQKD010000082.1 GCF_028281305.1 Pelagibius sp.
TTCGGCCACCGGCTCGAGCACGGCCAGGCGCGTATTGGCCTCCTTGTCGCCGCCGCGGGCCTTCTTGGTCGCGGCCTCGATCTGGCGCTCGACGCTTTCCAGGGCGGCCAGCATCAGCTCGGTCTCGACCGTCTCGGCGTCGCGGATCGGGTCGACCGAGCCGTCGACGTGGGTGACCTCGCCCTCGAAGCAGCGCAGGACCTGGACGATGGCGTCGACCTCGCGGATCTTGGCCAGGAACTGGTTGCCCAGGCCCTCGCCCTTGGAGGCGCCGCGCACCAGGCCGGCGATGTCGACGAATTCCAGGTAGGTGGGAATGACCTTGGCCGACTTGCCGATCTCCGCCAGGCGGTCGAGGCGGGGGTCCGGCACCGGCACGCGCCCGACGTTGGGCTCGATGGTGCAGAAGGGATAGTTCGCGGCCTCGGCGGCGGCGGTCTCGGTCAGCGCGTTGAAGAGGGTCGACTTGCCGACGTTGGGCAGGCCGACGATACCGCAATTGAATCCCATGGGTCAGCCGGTTTCTGTGGAAGGGGTTTCGCCGCCCTTGGCCGTATTTTTGCCTTGGACCTTGTCGGAGTCAGGGCGCGGCGGTTTCGGGCTCTCTTTATTGGCCGGGCGATCTTTCTTGAGAGGCCGCGGGTTGACGGCCTCTGCCACCTTGGTCATGAAGTGGGGTGCATCGCCGCCGGCGAGGGTCGGAAGCTCCGCCGCCACCGCGTCCAGCAGTTTTTCCAGCCAGGGCTGGTCCGCCTTGGCGAAGTCGCTGAGGACGTGGCCATGCACCCGCTCCTTGTCGCCGGGATGACCGACGCCCAGACGCACGCGCCAGAACTCCTTGCCGATGTGGGACTCCAGGCTGCGGATGCCGTTGTGGCCACCGCTGCCGCCACCGCATTTGACCCGCAGCTTGCCGGGCGCCAGGTCGATCTCGTCGTAGAGGACGATGACGTCTTCCGGCTCCAGCTTGAAGAAGCGCAGGGCTTCGCCGACCGCGCGGCCGGACTCGTTCATGTAGGTCTGCGGCTTCATCGCCAGCACCTTGTCGCCGGCCATCCGGCCTTCGGCGGTCTCCGCCTGGAAGCGGTTGCGCCAGGGCGAAAAGCCGTAGCGGCGGACGATCTCGTCCACCGCCATGAAGCCGATGTTGTGCCGGTTCTGCGCATAGCGGGGGCCCGGATTGCCGAGCCCGACAAGCAGCAGCATGCGGGCCTCCCGTCACGTAAGGCGGCGGCTCCGGCCAGACCGGAGCCGCCGGGAGCAGGCTTAGCTCTCGCCGCCCTCGCTCTCGCCCGTGGCTTCTGCCGGGGCTTCGGCCTCGCCGGCCGCTTCGCCTTCCGCCGCGGCTTCGGCAGCCGCCTCGGCAGCCTCGTCCTTCACCACCGTCGGCGCTGCGATGGTGGCGATGGTGAAGTCGCGGTCGGTGATGGTCGGCTCGACGCCGTCCGGCAGACTGACCATGGAGATGTGCACGCCGTCGCCGATTTCGAGGCCCGCGAGATCGATCTCGATCTGCTGGGGAATGGCGTCAGCGCGGCAGGTCAGCTCGACCTCGTAGCGCACCACGTTCAGCACGCCGCCTCCGACCAGGCCCGGGGACTGGTCTTCGTTCAGGAAGGTGACGGGCACCTGAACGGTCACCGTCGTGGCGGCGGAAACGCGCAGGAAGTCGACATGGACCGGCTGGTCGGTCACCGGGTCGAACTGCACGTCGCGCGGCAGCACGCGCTCGGACGCGCTGCCCACCTTGATGTTGAACAGGGTGGAAAAGAAGCCGCCGCTGTGCAGCAGCTTGTTCAGCTGCCGGTTTTCCACGGCAATCATGATGGGGTCTTTTTTGGCACCATAGATCACGCCCGGCACCTGGCCGGCGCGACGTGCTGCCCGGGCTGGCCCCTTCCCGGCCCGTTCCCGCGCGCTGGCGGGAAGATCGACAATCTCAGACATTGCTGTCTCTCCTTACACACAAAGCCTCCCGCGGGAGGCATGAAGGGCAGAGACATGAAGGCTCTGCCCGCTGGTCCGACCCGGCCTCCAGGGGTGCCGGCGTCGGATGACTGAAGTCTGCGTTCCTGCCGGACGTTACATCGCCGGCACGTCGAAGAGGCTCGAAACCGAGCGCTCGTCGCTGATCCGCTGCATGGCCTCGCCGATCAGCGGGGCGATGGAGATCTGGCGGATGTTCTGGGCCACCCGCACCGCCTCGGTCGCCTGAATGCTGTCGGTCATGACCAGCTCCTCCAGCGGCGAGGAGCTGACCCGCGCGACCGCGCCGCCTGAAAGCACCCCGTGGGTCACATAGGCCGAAACGGCAGTGGCCCCGGCTGCCTTCAGCGCCACGGCGGCGTTGCAGAGGGTCCCGGCCGAATCGACGATATCGTCCAACAGGATGCAGCGCCGGCCCTTCACGTCGCCGATGATGTTCATCACCTCGGAGACCCCGGCACGCTCGCGGCGCTTATCGATGATTGCCAGGTCGGCGTCAAGCGGTTTGGCGATGGCCCGGGCCCGCACCACGCCGCCCACATCGGGGGAAACGATGGTCAGGTTGCCCTTCCCGTTGCGCTCCAGGATGTCCTTGGTGAACACCGGGGTCGAGAAGAGGTTGTCGGTCGGAATGTCGAAAAAGCCCTGAATCTGGCCGGCGTGGAGCTCCAGGGTCAGCACCCGGTCGGCCCCGGCGGAGGTGACCAGGTTGGCTACCAGCTTGGCCGAGATCGGCGTGCGGCTGCCGGTCTTGCGGTCCTGGCGGGCGTAGCCGAAGTAGGGCAGCACCGCGGTGATCCGCCGGGCGGAGGCGCGCTTCAGCGCGTCCATCGCCACCAGCAGTTCCATCAGGTTGTCGTTGGCCGGGTAGGAGGTGGACTGGATGATGAAGACATCCTGGCCGCGCACGTTCTCGTGGATCTCGACGAAGATCTCCATGTCCGAGAAGCGGCGCACGCTCGCCTTGGTCAGCTCGAGATTCAGGAAAGCGGAAATCGCCTCGGCCAGGGGCCGATTGCTGTTCCCGGTCAGAATTTTCATCGCTACACCCCTAGCTGGGCCTTGGCACTGCGCGGATCTGCGGGCAGGGAAGAGAAGGCGCCGGCAAAGAGGCTCCCCCGGAGATTTCCCCTGGCTTTCCCCCTTGTCCCGATCGGTCTCTCCGGCCCGGGCGGCGGGACCATATCAACGCGCTTGGGGCCTGTAAACGTCCTTGGATGGACAAAATGTGACAGAGTTCCGGGGGCGCCCGGTGGCGGTCGCAGGGCCCCAAAATCCCGGGCCTCGACACCTGCTGCGAGGGCCCGGTGCGGGGCCGCGGCTACATCAAGAAACAGCTCGCCAGCAGGCCCAGCAGCAGGAACATGACAAAGAAGGCCATATGGGGCATGGGATCTCCCAGATACTTCGGCCCAGATTCTTAACGCGGGTCAGCGGCTTTCCAAGTCCAGCCCGGCGCGGGAGAGCGGCTCCGCGCCGCCCTCGGTCACAAGATTCGTGCGGCCCAGGGTCATGGCAACCCCGGCTTCGGAATTGAAGATGATCATGTGGCAGAATACCACCATGCCGGGGGCCAAAACCGCCGGGTTGCCGTGATAAAGCATGGGCCAGTCCATCCAGGTCGGCGCGAAGGTCGTGCCCAGGGAGTAGCCACAGGCGTTCAGCCGGTGGGCGGCATAGCCGGCGGCGTCCATCACCGATCCATGGGCATCGAAGGCCTCGCCGAAGGTGTTGCCGGGTTTGAGGCGCTCCTCCACCGCCAGCAGGGCATCGCGGGCGACGGCATGCATCTCCCGGTGCAGGGGCAGGGGGTCGCCGATGGGCAGGGTGCGCATCATGGCTGCGTGGTAGTGGCGGTAGGTGCCGGCCCACTCCAGTGTCAGCTGGTCCTGGGCGTCCAGGTAGCGGCGGCCGGTATGATAGCGGCAGAGCAGCGCCTGGGGGCCGGAGCCGATGATGAACTCGTTGCCCGGGTCGTCGCCGCCGCCGGAGAAGATGGCCCCGTGCATGGCGGCCAGGATCGCGCCCTCGAAGGCGCCGGGGCCGGCGGTG
Source organism: Pelagibius sp. (assembly GCF_028281305.1). Taxonomy (GTDB): domain Bacteria; phylum Pseudomonadota; class Alphaproteobacteria; order Kiloniellales; family Kiloniellaceae; genus Pelagibius. The sequence continues at coordinate 4,039 of NZ_JANQKD010000082.1, forward strand.
TCCAGGGCCGCCCGCCAGGCCGCATCGGCCAGCCCGGCGGCCTCGCGGACATAGGCGATCTCCTGCGGGCTCTTCACGGCCCGCAGCCGGGTCACCAGGTCCGAGGCATCGCTGAGCCGGCAGAAGCCGTCCAGTGCCGCGTCCAGGCGCTTGCCGTTGGCGGCGGTCAGGCCGTAGGCCTCGTACTCCACACCCAGGCGTTTGCCGCTGCAGCCGGCCTCCTCAAGGATGGCCCGCAGGTCCCGGAAGGGTTCGGCCTCCGGATGGTCGACCCAGACCCGGATGTCCTCGATGGTGGAGGTCTGCTGCGCCTGGCGCAGGTCCGGCGCGCGGGTCAGCAGCACGGTCCGGCCGTCGGCGCCCAGGTAGAGGCACTGGACGAAGCAGTAGCCGAAGGTGTCGTAGCCGGTCAGGTAGTACATGGATTCCTGGCGGAACATCAACAGGCCGTCCAGGCCGCGGTCGTCCAGCAGGCGGCAGGTTCTGGCCCGGCGCTCGGCCAGCTCCTCCTCTGAGAAGTGCAGGGGCATCGTGCTCGGCTTTCAGGGTATCGGGGTTAGGGGATCAGGGTTCCAGGTAGATGGCGGAGAGGCCGCGCCCATAGTCCGGTTCCCGGCGCAGGCAGGCGCGGCGATAGCTGAAAAAGCGGCCGTCTTCGGCGCAGGTGTCGCAAGGCAGGGTCTGGATGGCCGTCAGCCCAGCGCCGACCAGGCGCCGGGCGACGTAGCCCTTGAGGTCGAAATGGGAATGGCCGGCGCGCTTGCCGGGGCAGAAGAAGTCGGCGTTGCGGTCGTCCTGCTCCAGAAAGGGGTCGGGAAACTCCGGCCCCACTTCGTAGGACCGCTGGGAGATTGCCGGGCCGATGCCCGCCTGGATTGCCGCAGGCCGTGCGCCCAGGGCTGTCATCGCAGAGACCGTCGCCTCCAGCACGCCGGTCAGTGCGCCCTTCCAGCCGGCATGGGCGGCGCCGATCACTTCGGCCTCGGGGTCGGCCAGCAGCACCGGTACGCAATCGGCGGTCAGAATGCCCAGCGCGACGCCGCGTGCGCGGGTCACCATGGCGTCGGCCTTGGGGGCGTCCTCGCGCCGCCAGGGCTCCTTCACCTCCACCACGTCGGGGGAGTGGACCTGATAGGCGGTCACCAGCCGCGCCTCCTCCAGGTCGATCCGGGCCATGGCACGGCGGCGGTTCTCCGTCACATGTTCGGGCACATCGCCCGAGCCATAGCCGCAGTTGAGGCTGGCGAAGAGGCCTTCGCTCACCCCGCCGTTGCGCGAGAAGAATCCGTGCCTGACCGAGGTGGTGTCATTGAGGGCTGCGACCGTAAGCATGCCGGCGACTCTATCCCCGTCTTGCGGCCGGCGATAGGGCTGCGTTCATGCCGGACCGCCGTCCGGATGCCGCTCGGGAAACCCGGCGGGCGTTTCCAGACCGGGCGCGGTCAGCGCCAGCGCCTTGAAGAGGCTGCCCATCTGTTCGGGCGCGGTCAGCCGCCGCCGCGCCGCCGTGATCTCCTCAGCCTTGGCCGGTGCGGCTTCGGCCAGGGCCTCGGCGCGGGCGTCGATCCCCAGCGCTTGCAGGAAGACACCCTGTTCGACCGGGCCGAAGGCCAGCGCCCCTTTGGCCTCGGCGGCCTCGGCGAGGCTCTGGAAGTCGACGTGGGCGGTCAGATCCGCGCTGCCGGGATCGGCCAGCACGTCATGGCGGCGGTGGCGGCGCAGCGCCTGGAGCGTGGCGCCGGCGGTGGATGCGGCAGGGCCGTAGTCGACGATCAGGGCCGCGCCGCCCTGCTGTGCCAGCCGCGCGCCCAGATAGGCGGCAAGGCTGAGGCCTTGCGGGCAAAGCTCGGCCAGGCTGCCGGCCGGCGCGCCGCGCAGGCCCGGCGGGATCAGTGCGGCGTTGAGCGGGGAGGGCGCCGCCAGAGCCATGGCCAGGCCGCCGTCGCCGTCCGCCACCACGACCCGCTCCGCCCAGCCATCGGCGGTCTGCTCGAACTGGCGCACCGGCAGGGCATCGAAGAACTCGTTGGCGATCAGCAGCAGCGGGCCGTCGGGCAGTTCGGCCAGCGAGTCTGTCCAGGTCACCTTCTGGCCTGCCGAATTGGGGGCGAGGGCCGCTGACTGCTGCTGGCGCAGGGACGGGCTGACCTCCACCAGATGGATTTGCAGCGCCTCCGGAAAGCCGGGCAGGGCGCGCGCTGCCCGCAGCGCATCGGCCATCAGGGTGCCGCGCCCCGGCCCCAGCTCCACCAGCAGGCAGGGGTCGGGGCTGCCCAGGCGCAGCCAGGTATCGGCGCACCACAGGCCGATCAGTTCGCCGAACATCTGGCTGATCTCCGGCGCCGTCACGAAGTCGCCGCCCGCCGCGCGCGGCGCGCCGAAGGGATCGCCCGCCATGTAGTAACCGTGTTGCGGATGGGTGAGGCAGAGCGCCATGTAATCGGCGAGGCTGAGCGGCCCCTGGCGCTCGATCCGGGTCAGCAGTTCGTCCAGGAGCGGCATGGCTGGGCGGGGCGTTCTTGGGGGCGGTTCGGGGCGCAGGCCGGATCAGGCGCGCTGCCGCAGCGCCCAGACCGTGACCAGCAGGCCGACCAGGAACATAGGCAGCGAGAGCACCTGGCCCATGGTGATGCCCTGGACGATAAAGCCCAGGAAGGCGTCGGGTTCGCGGTAGATCTCCGCCACGCTGCGGGTCACGGCGTAGCCCATCATGAAAACGCCGGAGATCAGCCCGGTGCGCTGCAGGGCGCCGCGGCGCACCATGAGGTAGAGCACAATGAAGAGCAGCAAGCCTTCGAGCAGGGCCTCATAAAGCTGGCTGGGGTGGCGCGCGATGGGGCCGGCCTCTGGATGCGGGAAGATCATGGCCCAGGGCACGGCCTCGGGGTCGGCGGCCCGCCCGAAGAGTTCTCCGTTGATGAAGTTGGCGACGCGGCCGAGCAACAGGCCGATGGGCGTGGCGGCCCCGACGATGTCGGAGAGGGTGAAGTAGCTGACGCCGCGGCTGCGCGTGAACAGCAGAATCGCCGCCAGAACCCCCAGCATGCCGCCGTGAAAGCTCATGCCGCCCTGCCAGATGATGAGGATCTCCAGCGGGTTCTGCAGGTAGTAGCCGGGCTTGTAGAACAGCACGTAGCCGAGCCGCCCGCCCAGCACCACGCCCAGCGTCGCCCAGAGCAGGAAGTCGTCGAAGTCGACCGGCTTCAGGCGGTTGGGCGGCAGTTTGGTCATCCAGCGGCAGTAGAGCCAGGCGAGGATAAGGCCGGCGATATAGGCCAGCGCATACCAGCGCACATCGAAGATCCAGATGCTGACGGCGACCGGATCGAAGTTCGGATGCTGCAGAACCAGGAAGATGGGGGTCAGGGTCTCTGCCATGGAGCCTCAGAGATAGGGATCGGGCTTCTGGAGATAGTCCGTCACGTAGCGCGCCACCCCGTCCTCCAGTTCGGTGAAGGGCCGGTCATAGCCGGCGGCGCGCAGACGCGCCATCTTCGCTTCGGTGAAGTACTGATACTTCTCGCGGATCTCTTCCGGCGTGGGCACGTAGCGGATGTTCTCCGGCCGGTCCATGGCGGAAAACACGGCGCGCGCCAGATCGGCAAAGCTGCGTGCCTTGCCGGTCCCGACGTTGAAGAGGCCGCTCACGGCGGGAGTGTCCAGCAGCCAGAGCATCACCTCAACGCAGTCCCCGACCCAGATGAAGTCGCGCAGCTGGCCGCCGTCCGGATAGTCCGGGTGGTGCGACTGGAACAGGCGGGCCGGCTCGCCGCGGCTGAGCTGTCCGAAGAGGTGCCAGGCGACGCTGGCCTGGCCCCCCTTGTGATACTCGTTGGGGCCGTAGACGTTGAAGAACTTCAGGCCCGCCCACTGCGGCGGGGCCGGGGCCTCGGCGGCGAGGCGGCGCTGCACCCAGCGGTCGAAGAGATGCTTGCTCCAGCCGTAGCCGTTCAGTGGCCGGAGGCGGGCCAGATGGGCGCTTTCGACGCTGTCGTCGAAGCCCTCCGCGCCGTCGCCGTAGGTCGCGGCGGAAGAGGCGTAGATCAACGGAATCTCCTCGCGCGCGCAGTGATCCCAGAAGACCTTGGAGAGCCGGAAGTTGTTGGCCATCAGGGCATCGCCGTCGGTCTCGGTCGTCGCGGAGATGGCGCCCATGTGGAAGACCGCGCTCAGCCGGCCCTCGGCCCAGCGCAGGAAGTCCGGCAGTTCTTCCGGCGGGATCACGTCCTCGATCGCGTGGTGGGCTAGGTTGCGCCACTTGTCGCCTTGGCCCAGGCGGTCGCAGACCACCACCGGCTGATCCCGTTCCGCCAGGGCGGCCACGAGGTTGGAGCCGATGAAGCCGGCACCGCCGGTGACGAGAAGCATGGGCAGGCAGGTCCTCTGGTCGCGCGAAGGCCCGTCTTGGGCGCCGCCCCTTATAGGTGGCCGGGCAAAGGCGGGGCAAGTCCGGTTTCGGCCGGCTTGCCCCAAACCCCGGCAGGGCGTCTACATCCTGGCAGCCGGCAGGCGGGCGGCGGACTGGCGCTGGGCGTCGCGCTCGCCCGGCGGCAGCGGCACGAGGCCGAGGCGCACCAGGTAGCCGCCGTCGCCGGAGGCAGCCTCGCTCGAAATCTCGGCGGCATACTCGGCCAGGCCGGGCACCGCCCCGATCTGTTCGCGCTTCACATAGATATAGAGCGGTTCGGCCGGGCCATAGCGGCCGTCGGCGATGGTCTCGGCGCTGGGGATGACGCCGTCGATGGCGACGGCCTGCAGCCGCGCGCTGTTCTGCAGCGCGAAGGTAAAGCCGAAGATGCCCAGGGCCGCCGGATTGGCCTCCAGCCGTGACAGGCTTTGCGGATCGTCGGCAGGCACTTCGGTGAAGACGCCGTCGCCTCTGATCTCGACAGAGCTGTCTTGTGTGCTCTGCCCGGCGCCCGCGTTCTTGGCCATGATCAAGCGATCGAAGCTGCCACGCTGGGCGCTGGTCGGCGGCGGGCCGAAGGCCGCAATCGGCGTGACCGGCAGGGAGAAGTCGATGTCGCTCCACAGCCGGTAGGGATTGTCAGCCGGGCGGCCATCGATCCGCAGCTGGGCCGCCAGGGCCTGGAAGAGCTGCGCGTGCGCCAGGGCCAGGGCGGGGCCGCGCCGCGCCTTCGCGACCACCACGGCACGGTGGCCGATCTTGATCTCGGCGACGCTGATTCCCCTGCTGCGGCAACGCTGCTGTTCGCTTGCCGTCATCCGCCGCTCGGCGGTTGCGATGTCGGGATGCTCGGCGCCCTTGCCGGCGCAGAAAAGGGCGAAGCCTTCGCCCGTTCCGTTGGCCTCCACCACCGGGGTCGGCCGCCCCGTCTTCAGATGAAAGGCCTCCGCCGCTGCGACGGCCAGGGGGAACACGACCTTGGAGCCGACGATCTGCAGGCGCTCGCGCTCGGCCGCAGCGGCAGCGCAGGCCGTGGCGAGCAGAAGGACCCCGGCCAGCGCGCCGCACCGCAGTTCCCGATGATCGATCATGTCGCTCCGTTCCCCAAAAAATGGATCGCCCCTTCAAACCCCGGACTGCAAACCCCGGACTGCAAACCCCGGACTGCAAACCCCGGACTGCAGGTTCTGCCGGCGATTCGCCTGCGCGGAAGTGAAGCCGCTTCGAAACTGCGGCGCAAGGCCGCGGAGCTGGCGGCCCGGTTGAAGCCGCCGGGGTGCCGGGCCATAGTGAGCGCTCAGTAACCGGCTGCGCAGCGAAAGGGGGGCGCCGTCATGCAGAGTGAGAACAAGATCCTCGACGATTTTGCCCGGCTCGCCAGCAGTGCGATGGGCGTGGCCGTGGGTATGCGCAGCGAGGTCGAAGCGCGGCTGCGCGAACAACTCGAACGGCTGCTCGCCCAGATGGACCTGGTCCCTCGCGAGGAGTTCGACGCCATGAAGGCCGTTGCCATCGCCGCGCGCGAGGAGCAGGAGGCGTTGAGCCAGAAGCTGGCGGCCCTGGAAGCGCGTCTGGCGGCCCTGGAAGCGCGTCTGGCAGCCCTGGAAGGCGGCAAGGCGGCGGCCGGGAAGCCGGCCCAGAAAGCAACCGCCAAGAAAGCTGCAACACAGAAAGAGTCCGAACCGAAAGAGTCGGACTGAAGAGGCGCCGCAAGGCGCCGAGTCCAACCGCTCCATCTCGTCCACAGCTTTCTTGGCCGCGGCGCTGCGTCGCGGAAATTCCCTTGTTGCACAGCGGAATCGAATGAGGCACGCTACATGTGGTAGCGGCGGCGTCGCATTAATCCATATGTCGGGGCGATTGAGGCGCTGGAGCCCTGCCACTGCCAACCGAAGAGGCTGTGTCGACATGGTAGAGCTCGTTCAGGATTCCCACCAGCCGATCAACCCCCTCGACCTTCTCGAAGAGCTCGGCAGCGCCAATGA
>NZ_JANQKD010000088.1 GCF_028281305.1 Pelagibius sp.
CTTGCCGTTGAGGTCGAAATCCTGGTCCGAGGAAAAGTCAGTGGTCGTCGACGGGGACATGGGTCTCTCTGATGGAAGGCTGGAATGAAAGCGGTGGGCGGGTCAGAGGGGGTGGCTCCGGTCTATCGGGAGGTCCCGAAAGCGTATCGCTGTCCTGTGCATGAAAGTGGAGTTTGACCACTGCTACCGCAGTCCGGGTGAAAAATTCACCAAGACCGAAGAACAAAGGCGCCGCGGAGCGGGCGCCGGTTAGGTCGTCGCGGCGACGGCGTCCAGAGGCGCTTCGACCCGGACCTTGCGGCCGAGCAGGTCGAGCAGGACGATGACCCGCTCGCGCGCTGCCATGCCTTCGAAGAGGCCGAAACAGTCCCGCATGGCGCCGCTGACGAAGCGCAGCGCTTCGCCCCGCTCGAAGCGCCGGGGCTCCAGCGTGACAAAGCCCGTCTCGTCTTCGCGCGCCCTCAGGCTCTCGACGACACCAGGCGGAACGAGGCTCGGTCTGCTGCCATGGCAGACGAGATGGCTCACGCCATAGGTGCCGTTGATGCAGCGCCAGGGCTGCCGGGATATGTCGATCTTGACGAAGAGGTAGCCGGGAAAGAGCGGCGAGGCGACGATCTCCCGCCGCCGGGCGTGGCGCCGCTCGCGGCGGAGCTTCGGCAGATAGCTTTGAAATCCCTGGCGTTTCAGGTTGATTTCCGCGCGGTCTTCGGACCGCGCCAGGGTCTGCACCACATACCAGTCGGCCATCAGGACTTCCCCTCCCGGCCGCCGTTGCGGCCCCGCGAGAGGTGCAGGAAGCCCGGAAACTGGATTTTCTCCGGCGGATGCCGTTCGGCCAGGCGGTCGAAGCAGGCCTGCGGATCCCTGGTATCGGTGATCACCAGAACTTCCACCGCGGGAAGCTGGTCGAGGCGGCGCACGACCGGGATGCCCGCGACCTTCTGGCGGTTGGTCACCTCGTCCAGCACCGCGACCACCTCGACCTCGCTGTCGAGCGCGGCCAGCGAGGCGATCTCGCAGAGATCCCCGGCGCCGACGAAGGCGACCTTCTCGATGCCTCTGGTGCGGCACTGGTCGAACAGCTCGGCGCAGTCCTGGCGGGCCAGGCGAAAGAAGCTGAGGGAGCGGCGCAGGAACTTGGCGGTCAGCCGCGCCTTTTCCGTGAAGCCTTTCGACGTCAGGTAATAGGCATAGCGCCGCGCCGGCGCCTTGCGCACCTTGATCAGGCCCTTGTTGAGGCAGCGCTTCAGATAGATGTTGGTCAGGCCCAGGGCGATGCCCAGCTCGGCGGCCAGGCCCCGCTGGGTCACCCGGTCCCGCGATTCGATCGCATGCAGGATCAGGCGGGTGGAATCGCCTTCCTGATCCTGTTCGACGGCGGGTTCGTTCTGCGAGGCCAAGCGCTGCTCCGGCGCACCAGTGTGGGTCTTCAAGGTGCCCCTATAGGGGCCTCTTCTACTCCCCGGAAATGCCCTCTGTCAAGTGTTCACCAGTTGAACTGTAGGGCGATTTAAGTATTATTTTCAAATTGTTAAAGGTCAGAAATTCAAGGCCTGGAGAGGGCCGGGCGGTTGGCCGCCAGATCGCTTCTGGGATGCGGATTTGCCTATGGAGGAGTTAGCCTCCAGGGTCTCAGATGATCCTCCGTGCGGTGATGTTCTGCCCGCCGCCGCGGGGGACCAGGGCGGACAAGGGCCCCTTGGCGGCTGCGCGGGCGAGCCCGACGGTCAGGCGGGATACCTGCCGGGCCGCCGCCGATCCGAGATTGCCTTGGCCGCCAACCGCTTTGCGCAGGTAGCAGACCCCGGTCTGCCGGCCCCCCAGGCGCCGCTTGAATTCGAAGGTGCCGCTCCCCTGCGCGGACTCGCCGGCATCGAAGCAGGCCAATCCGTGCTCCTGGCAGAGTTTCATCATGGTGAAGTAGAGGAGCGTTGCCGACCTGAGGGCGGTGCCGCGCGCGGTCGTGCCGCCATAGAGATAGGCGCCGACCCGCTCGCCGAGCAGCAGAAAGGCGGAGGCGACGGGGGTCTCTTCTTCATAGCAGACCAGCGGCACGAAGCTGTCGGGGAAGCCCTCGGCGATTGCGCGCAGGAAGGTTTCGCTGTGCACCCTAACTCCCTTGGGCTCCATTGCCTCCCGGTAGAGCCGAAAGGCGGCGTCAAAGTGCTCCCAGCCGCTGCGCGGGCTTTGGTCGCTGCGTAGGGCTGCGCGCAGGCCGCGCCGGCCGCTCTGGGACAGAAGCGGCCAGAGATCATCCTCCCCGCGGCAGCCGGTCAGATCGAAGGTGAAGGACGCCGCCGTGGTAACATCGGCCTGCGGCAGGAGCGTGCCGGCCTCCAGTCCCAGATCGATCTTCGCCAGGCCGTTGGCTCTGGCGAAGTCCTCGGCGCTCTCCAGAAGCGCCTCGGCCTGTTGGGCGGTCCTGGCCCGCAGGCCGTAGCGCAGGCCGTAAAGCGTCTTGCCCCCCTTGCCGTAGTAGGTGGGAAGCTGGCCGGCAATCCGCCGGCCATCGGCTTCGCGCAGATGGAAGAGGACGGTCTCGACCCCATAGGCCTTTGCCAGAACCGAGAGCCACTCTGGGGCGGCGAGGCAGTGCGTGGGGGCGCCATAGCCCTCCAGGGTCTTCAGCAGCGGTCCCACCTCTTCGTTGCGTGCGGTCAGCACCCTGGGGTCCGTCACCTACCGGGCGCTCCCACCGCGCGCAGTCGAGGGGATTCGAAGGGCCACCATATCAGCCGTCCTGGTAGCTGCGGTGATAGGTGTTGCCTTGCGCGAAGTAAGTTTCCGCGAGCGCCAGGTAATCCTCCAGGGTCGAGCGGAAGAACAACTCCGCGTAACGTTCTTTGGCGCTGGAGGGCAGAAATCGGGAGGCGGCGGCGTTCTGCCCCAGGGCATAGTGGGCCCAGTGCCGCTTATCCATCTCCGAACGGTAGAGGGCAATGGCGGTGCGCTTCTCTGACGCCGCCTCGGAGATGTCGACGACGTTTGGCAGGGGAGCGCCACTATAGACCTGATAGGCCCAGAGCCCCGGCGCAGAGCGCAGATGGCCGGAGCCGGCCGCCGCCCGAAACAGTTCGATGGCACGGCGATGATCGTCGTGGTCGTCGAGGATGAAGGGCAGGAATATTTGGTCGGGCGAAAAGGCTTCGACGGCCTCGGCCAACTGCTGCGCCGCGTCTTCCGTGATTGGGATCTGGCCTGGCACGAACGGCAGGAAGACCGCCTCGGCCCCCAGGTGGGTGCAAACCTGGCGCGCCTCGGCGACCCGCTGTTCGGCACCCTGGAACCCTTGGGAGGTCAGATAGACGACCCGGACGGCGCAGTTGTGCCGGCGCGCCAGGATCAGGGTGCCGCCGCAGCCGATCACCTCGTCATCCGGATGCGGGGCGATGACCACGATGCGCTGGTTCTTGGGTGGCTCGGTGAGCTGGGGGGAGAAAAGCGCGCGCCGGCGCGCCAGATCCACCACCCTTGCCGCATGCTGCAGCTCCGCCACGGATTTCCAGAGGTCACCGCTGGGCGCTGGGGGGGCCAGACCCGCCGTAAGCCGCCGGCCTGCGCGCTTCAGGAGTCTCAGCATCCGCTCACCAACCGCCGGGCATGGCTCAGGCGCGCTTCTGCGCCCGGGCGAAGAAATAGGGCCAGCGCGCGCCTGCCGCCGCCCGCGAGTCCGGCTCCAACTCGTCGCCGGTCTTGGTATCGATCACCCGGATCTCGCCGAAGCCGTGCTCGGCCAGTTGCCGCACCTGGGCCGGCGGGGTCACATAGTAGTGGCGCAACAGCTTGCCGTGGGTGCCGTCGTAGACCAGCGCCCAATCCCGGGCCATCAGTTTCGACAGCGGCGGATTGCGCGAAAGCTGGATCGCCTTGCGCTTGGTGTGTTCGATCAGCTTGGTCACCGACCTGGCGCGCTTGAAGCGGAACACCTGGTCCAGGGCGCTGAGATTGTGGGAGGAAAAGGCCAGCAGACCGCGGTCCCGCAGCACCCTCTGCGCCTCGTCCAGGAACATCTCCCGCTCTTCCGCGCCCAGGGTGTCGAGGCCGTTGAAACTGAAGAGGATGGCATCGAAGCTGCCGTCGGCGTGGTTGCCGAGGTTCCGGGCGTCGGCCTGCTCGAAGCGGGCATTGTCCAGCTTGCCGGCAAACTTCCGCGTGACCGCCTCGACCATGGAGGGGGAGTAGTCGGCGCCCACATAGTCCCGCACGGCGGCGGCAAAGCGCGCCGTGGTCCGCCCGGCGCCGACCCCGATGTCGAGCAGCCTGGCGGTCTTGAGCTCCTCCGCATGGTCGCTCAGAAAGCGCTCTTCGCCGGGGTAGAGATCCGACCGCTCGAGGTAGTCGCCGACCAGCCCGCCGGTCTGCCAGATCTCCAGGTTCTGGTCCCTTACGATTGCGAGACCCTCCGCGCCGGCTGCGGCGTGCTGGAGAGCGATGCCAGCAGCAGGTCGATGGCGCGCTCGATGACATGGCCGGCGACCGGCGCCGAACTGCGGCGTTTGGCCTCGAAGAACTCCCCGATGTCGGTCCCCAGCTCCGCCGCGGCTTCGTCGTAGAGCCGGGCCTGGCGCGCGCGGCGCTGCTTGGTGGTCTCCGGAGCCTCAGCCAGCAGTTCGGCCAGCACCGCGCGAACCTGCAGGAAGTCGGTAACGACGTGGACGTGCTCGATGGGATCGTAGTTGTTCCGCGTGCCGAAGGAGAGGACCGGGATGCCGGCCCTGGCCGCCTCCAGGCCAACCGTGCCGGTGATGACCACGGCCGCGGCGGCCATCGGCAGAAGATCGCTGGCCCGCTGGTCCGGCATGGCGAGCTGCACGTTGGGCAACTCGGAAACGGCCTGATAGAAGCCCTGGGACCGGAAGCCGAGGGACACCATGCTCTCCTTGACCAGCAGCTTGTAGCCGCCGGGCAGCGCGCGTGCCACCAGGTCGATGATCGCGAGCTGATTGTTGAACTCCGGTGCCTTGACCATGGTCGAGGCCTCCGGCTCCTTGTGGAGCGCATAGAGAACGAAGTGCTCGGGCAGTGCCTCCGTCTGCTGTTCCACGCGCCGTTCCAGCTCCTTGAACTGGCGCCGCATGCGGAGTTGCAGCTTGGCGGCCTCAAGGAAGCTCGGGCGGTCGGGGCGTTTCGTCTTGAGATTGCCGAGAGAGCGTTTTGCCTCCTGGACCAGGCTGCGCAGCAGCGCGCGCAGGCCCAGGCTGGCTTTCAGCTTCGCCAGGTAGTGCGTGGCGTAAACCGGCTCGAGATCCTGATTGGCGTCCGCCGGCGTTTCGCTGCCCGCCGTCGGTGTGACAAGTTGCGGTGGGGCCGCGTCGATCTTGCCTTGCAGGGCGCGTTTCAGGGGCGGGTGGTTCCAGTACTCGTCGTGATACCAGCCGTAAAGACTGCCGACCTGCAGCGAGTTGAACATTCTGATGGGGATGCCGCGGGCCCGGGCCTTGGCGCAGATCAGCTTGCTGTAGAGATCGGCGACCACCGAGGTGACCACCAGGCTCGGGGCCGAGCGGTCCAGGATGTCTTCGACATAGCCGTCGAGCTGCCTGATGTAGCGCAGCGTGCGCCAGTAGGCGGCCTTGCGCCGGTTATGGGTCTCGGGATTGTTGAGGCCGGCCTGCTGGAACCCGAGGCCGACATGGCGGTCGGCCTGAATCAGATCGGTGATCAGGCAGCCCGACTCCCGCTCGAAACTCCGCACCCAGTCTGCCAGCTCGGAGTCCGGCCGGTCCGGAAGCTGCGCGTAGCCGTAGACGAACTCAGGCTCGGGATAGACATGCCGGCAACAGGCAAGGGTTTGAAACGACCTGCGCTGATGTCTTTGGAAGCAGACCGCATCGACAGCGTAGCCGCCGGCCGCATGGGCGCGCTCGAACAGCGGAAACCAGAAGCGGTTGCCGAACATCGTGTCGACCAAATAGAGAATGGCGGCCGGCTGCATGGTTTCCCTTTGACGGACCGAGTTGGAAGCCGCGAGCCCGCATCTGGCGGGACTCACTTGCTATTGCCCGGTCGGTGCCTCTGTCTACTCTCGAAAGGTTGCGCCTGTCAATGTTCTGAATATGAACAGAAATTTGAAAAACCGAACAATTTCATTGATTTGTGTTTGTTTATCAGGCTATATGCGGCGCGAATTGAAGGAACAGTCAAGGCCGGAAACCGCCGGTCAGAAGTTAAAGATGATAAAGCGCTACGTGGTCTTTGACCTGGAGGCAACCTGCTGGCACCGGGGCAAGGAGCAGGCTCCCTCGGAAATCATCGAAATCGGCGCCGTTCGGTTCAGCTTGCCCGGCCCGGATGAGACGCCTGAGACAAGAGGCCCCACGACGCCCGAATTTCAGACCTTCGTGCGGCCCTTCATGGCGCCGAAGCTCTCGGCCTTCTGTACCGAGCTGACCACAATCCGCCAGTCCGACGTCGACCCTGCGCCGCGGTTTCCCGAAGCCCTGGAGGCGTTCCACCGCTGGGCGGCAGAGGCGGGGGATTTCACCCTGGCGGCCTGGGGCAATTACGACGGCGCGCAGATCGGCCGGGACTGCGCCAAACACGGGATCGACAACCCCTTCGAGTCGCTGCCTTACGTGAACGTCAAGGAAGCCTTTGCCAAGCACCTCAAGCTTCGGCGCGGGATGGGGCTGGGCGGCGCTCTCAGGAAGGTGGGCCTGCCGCCTGAGGGGACCGCGCACCGGGCCATCGACGATGCGCGCTCGGTGGTCCGGATCCTCCGAACCGGCGTGGCCGAGGCCCTGTAAAGCCCCGCGGTGGAGCCGGTGGCAGGCCGGTTTCCAGGTGCCGCGACTTTGAGACTTTGCCTCGCTGCCCAGACCTGCTAGTTGACCCCCCGGGAAATCCGCAAGCCGCAAGGATTGCCCGCGCTCTGCCGGGCCGGTCGGGGCTGATCAGACAGGTGGCGTCGAACCGATAGGACAGGGGGCTGTCCGCGCCGTCCGGCGCGCGCGGGAAGCCCCAATGAAAGGAAGCCAATGTCCATCATCGTGACCGGGGCTGCCGGTTTCATTGGGTTTCATGTGGCCAGCCGGCTGATCGAGCGCGGCCAGGCGGTCATCGGTGTCGACAACCTGAACGACTACTACGATCCGGCGCTGAAGCAGGCGCGGCTGGATCGCCTCTCCGGGCACAATGGTTTCACATTCCGCCAGTTGGACATCTCCGACAAGGACGCGGTGCTCGGGCTCGCCAAGGAGTTCCCGGAGGTCACCGAGATGGTTCATCTGGCCGCACAGGCCGGGGTCCGCTACTCGCTGGAGAATCCCTTCGCCTACGTACAGACGAACCTCATGGGCCACCTCTGCATGATGGAGCTGGCCCGGCGGCTGACCAAGCTGCGCCACTTCGTCTATGCGTCGTCCTCATCGGTATACGGCGGCAACAAGGAGCTGCCCTTTTCCGTCGACCAGAGGGTCGATCAGCCGATCTCGCTCTACGCCGCGACCAAACGCGCCGACGAGCTGATGACCCATTGCTATACCCATCTCTACGAGCTGCCCAGCACCGGGCTGCGGTTTTTCACCGTCTATGGGCCCTGGGGCCGGCCGGACATGTCGGCCTACATCTTCACCCGGGCGATCTTCGAAGGGCAGCCGATCCGCATCTTCAACCACGGCAACATGCGCCGCGACTTCACCTACATCGACGACATCGTCGCCGGTGTTCTGGCCGTGGTCGACCGGCCGCCCCAGGCGCTGAACGGTGAGCCGCCGAACGCCGTCTACAATCTCGGCAACCACCGCTCCGAACCGCTGCTGCGCTTCGTCGAGCTGATCGAGGAGGCCTGCGGGCGCAAGGCCATCCGTGAATTCGCCGAAATGCAGCCGGGGGACGTCAAGGAGACCTACGCGGATATCGAGCCGGCGCGCCGTGATCTCGGCTTCGAGCCGCGGGTGACCATCGACCAGGGCATCCCCCGTTTCGTGCAGTGGTACCGCGACTACCACCGCGTCTAACGCTCTCATTTTTCAAGGTATTTCTGGCACCGCCGCGGGAAGCGGACTAGACCTGTGTTAACCATAGGTCCACTATCCTCCCCTCCCTTATGAACCTTGATTCGTGTTGGCAAAGGCGCTAAGTCCCTTCGCGCCTGCAGCATCTTCCCAAGGAAGTCTTCCAAGATGGATCGTTTGGACGAACTGGAAGCGCAATCCGTCTACATCCTGCGCGAGGCCTATAACCGCATCGAGCCGCTGGCCATGCTGTGGTCTCTCGGCAAGGACTCCAACGTGATGCTGTGGCTGGCGCGCAAGGCCTTCTTCGGCAATGTGCCCTTTCCGGTGATGCATGTGGACACCGGCAAGAAGTTCAAGGAGATGTACGCGTTCCGCGACCGCTATGCGGCGGAGTGGAAGCTCGACTTCCACCGCGAGGAATGCCCGCCCATCGATGCGGTCGACCCCAGCCTGCCGCCGGCGGCGCGTTCGGCGGCGCGCAAGACCGAGGGGCTGCGCACGGCCATCGCGAAGTATGAACTGCGGGCGGTGATCGCCGGCATTCGCCGCGACGAACAGGCCACGCGGGCCAAGGAGCGGGTCTTCAGCCCCCGCGACGAGACCGGCCAGTGGGATTTCCGCGACCAGCCACCGGAGTTCTGGGACCAGTACAAGACCGACTTCCCGCCCGGCGCCCACATCCGCATCCACCCGCTGCTGCATTGGACGGAGCTGGACATCTGGCTCTATACCCGGCGCGAGGGCATTCCCATCGTGCCGCTCTACTTCGCGCGCGACGGCAAGCGCTATCGCTCCCTGGGCGACGAGGACATCACCCATCCCATCGACTCCGATGCCGCCACCCTCGACGATGTCATCGCCGAACTGCAGACTACGAAGACGGCGGAACGGGCCGGCCGGGCCATGGACCACGAGCGCGAAGACGCCTTTGAGCGCCTGCGCGCCACCGGCTACATGTAGACGGGAGCGGCCCAAGAATGAGCGAGGACAGCACCACCTTGCCTGAAGACGCGACAGAGAACCTGGCTCTGACGGGCGAGGAGGAAACGGTCGGAGAGCGCGCGCTCCACCGCATCGTTATCGTCGGCCATGTCGACCACGGCAAGTCGTCGCTGATCGGCCGGCTGTTGCACGACACCGACTCCCTGCCGCCGGGCAAGTTCGAGGAGCTCAAGGAGGTTTCCGCCCGCCGCGGCATGGATGTTGAGTGGTCTTTTGTCCTGGATGCCTTCCAGGCCGAACGCGATCAGGCGGTGACCATCGACACCACGCAGATCTGGTTCAAGACCGCGCTGCGCGACTATGTGATCATCGACGCGCCGGGTCACCGCGAGTTCCTCAAAAACATGGTCAGCGGCGCCGCCAGCGCCGATGCGGCAATCATGGTGGTGGATGCGGAAGAGGGCGTGCGTGAGCAGTCCCGCCGCCATGCCTACCTCCTGCACCTGCTGGGCGTTCAGCAGATCGCCGTGGTGATCAACAAGATGGACCTGGTGGACTACAGCCAGGCGCGCTTCGAGGAGGTCTCGCGGCAGATCTCCGACTATCTGAAGTCCATCGGCTCGGTCCCCCTGGTGATCGTGCCCATCTCCGCGCGCGGCGGCGACAACATCGCCGGCCGCTCCGAGCGCACGCCCTGGTACGACGGGCCGACGGTGATCTCGACCCTGGACGGCTTCCATGGCCATCCGGGCATCGGCGCACAGCCGCTGCGGATGCCCATTCAGGACGTCTACAAGTTCGATGCCCGGCGCATTCTGGCCGGGCGGATCGAGTCCGGTGCCATCTCCGTCGGCGACACGGTGCTCTTCTCGCCCTCCAACAAGACCGCGAAGGTCCGCTCCATCGAGGCCTGGCCACAGAACAGCGCCTCCGACACGGCGGCGGCGGGGGAGTCGGTGGGCATCACCCTGGTCGAGCAGCTCTTCGTCGAGCGCGGCGAAGTCGTCAGCCACATGGAGAACCCGCCGAGGCTCGGCACCACCTTCCACGCGCGGCTCTTCTGGCTCGGCCACAAGCCGCTCAAGGTAGGCGACAGCTACAAGCTGAAGCTGCTGACCCAGGAAGCCGAGGTCCGGGTGAAGTCCATCGAACGCATCGTCGATACCCAGACCCTGCAGAACAGCGCAGGCGATGCGGTCGAGCGCAATGCCGTGGCCGAGGTGACACTCTACAGCCGCCAGGTGCTCGCCCTGGACGACTACGGCGATCTCTCCAGGACCGGCCGCTTCGTGCTGGTCGAGGACTACGACACCGTCGGCGGCGGCGTGATCTTCATGGAGGGGCTGCCGGACCAGCGCCAGGCGATCACCGTGAAGTCCACCAACGTGATCTCGGTCGAACACAATCTGACCGCCGACTCCCGCGCCGCGCGCAACGGCCACCACGGCGGCGTGCTGTGGTTCACCGGCCTTTCCGGAGCCGGCAAGTCCACCCTGGCGATGGAGGTCGAGCAGCGGCTCTTCGCCAAGGGCTATCAGGTCTATGTGCTGGACGGCGACAACGTCCGGCGGGGCCTGAATGCCAACCTCGGCTTCTCGCCGGAGGACCGGACTGAGAACATCCGGCGTGTCGGCGAGGCCGCGGCGCTCTTCGCCGATTCCGGCATCATCTGCATCACCGCCTTCATCTCGCCCTACCGGGTGGACCGCGACCGGGCCCGCGCCTCGGCCCCGGGACGGTTTCACGAGATCTTCATCAAGGCCGACGTGGCGACCTGTGAGCAGCGCGATCCCAAGGGCCTCTACAAGAAGGCGCGCGCCGGCGAGATCCCGCAGTTCACCGGCATCTCCGCCCCCTACGAGCCGCCGGAATCGCCCGATCTCGTCGTCGACACGGCAGCCGAGGACGTGACTGAGTCCGTCGGCCGCATCATCAGGTATATCGAAGACGCCTTCACCCTGAAGAAGCGCGCCGACTAAGTCCCGTAGGCCATTAGAGGGATCCGCCGTCCATCTCAGCCGGGCGGGGCCGTCTTCCGCTGGTCGGGGCTACCGGGCAGGGCCAACACCAGGATCAACGCTGCGGCGCCCATCATGGTCAGCCAATGGCTCTGCCAGATGCTGTAGGCGCTGGAGGCGATCACGAGCACCGTAATCAGCATAGCCTGCCCGCAAAGCCGCCCCGGCGCCGGCAGGCCGTCCAGCTTTCGGCCCAGCAGGAACAGCACAGCAACGGTCAAAGCGCCGCCGACATAGCCCAACTCGAGGAGGATCTGCAGCGGCCCGTTGTGGGGGTGGGAGGGAATGACCTCCTTGTCGGCCCTGAAGGGAGTCGCGCCCTCGGTCGGGATCGAACCCGAGGAGTCGAAGCCCCATCCGAAGGCCGGACGCTCGAGGATGCGGTCGGCCACGAAGCCCCAGATGTGGACGCGGAAGTTCGCCGTCTCGCCGAGGAAGCTGGCTTTGTCGAGTTCGGCCTGCTTCATCAGCTTGGCGATGCCGGGGCTGGCCAGCAGGGCACCGGCCACGGCCAGCGTCAGGACCAGGCGCCCGGCCCAGCGCCCCAGGGCCGCGATGGCTGCGGTGAGGATTCCCAACCCAAATCCCAGAAGCGTGGCGGATGATTGGGACGCCATGACGAGCGCGAACAGGGCCGGCGGCAGGGCGAGGGCAGGGACCCGCCAGCCGCGAAACCAGCACAGGGCCGCCAGCGGCCAGACCAGAATTGCCAGCGCCGAAATCCCTCGGTTGAGGCGCGAATAGGCATGATACTCGTAGTTAAAGGCAGTGCGGTCGAGGTCGCCCTTGAGCGCCGAGGAGACCGGGAAGCCGAAGCTGAACTCGACGACCACCAAAACGACGGTCAGCGCCATGCCGAACGCAAAACCGAGCGCAGCGACACGCCGCTGTCGCTGGTCGAGGCTTGCCGCCAGGGCGCAGAGGTAAATCAAAACCAGCAAAAGAACGCCGACGCGCAGCGCCAGCGTCACCGCCTCACCGGGTGCGAAGCTCCAGAGCGAAGCGACCAGACACCAGAGCGCCAGCAGCCCGAAGCCCAGAGTGACGGGCCGGTCCATGATCCGCCAGGGCAGGGCCCGGCCGCCCAGGAGGACCGCGGCGAGACCCGCCGTCGCCAGGACGAGCGGCACCACGGCCTTGGACGCGAGCAGGCCGAGCAGCGGCAGCAGCAGGCCGAAGAGCGAGAGGACCAAGGCGAGGTGGTCGTGGCGGCTTCGGGCGCCGGCAAGAGATTCCAGGAGTACGGACACGGCAGGACTTGTAGCGAATTGCGCGGCCCGGGAAAACTGCTCTGGCAGATCGGTGCCTCTAAGGGGCTGCCAGGGCCTCCCGCTCTTCCTGTTCGCGGCGCAGTTCCTGGCGCCGGGTCACGATGGAGGCGGCCAGGACGCCGGTGGCCACCAGGCCCACCAGGATGGTGCAGACGGCGTTGATCTCCGGCGTCACGCCCAGGCGCACCTGGCTGTAGATCTTCATCGGTAGGGTGGTGGCGCCGGGCCCGGTGGTGAAGCTGGCGATGACCAGGTCGTCGAGGGAGAGGGTGAAGGACAGCAGCCAGCCGGCGACCACCGCCGGCGCGATCACCGGCAGGGTGATCTTGACGAAGGTTTGCCCCGGCGGGCAGCCCAGGTCCATGGCCGCTTCCTCGATGGAGCGGTCGAAGCTGACCAGGCGCGACTGCACCACCACGGCGACATAGCACATGGCAAAGGTGGTATGCGCGATGGTGACGGTGACCATGCCGCGGTCCAGGGAGATGGCGACGAACATCAGCAGCAGGGAAAGCCCGGTAATCACCTCCGGCATCACCAGCGGCGCGTAGATCATCCCGGAAAACAGGGTGCGGCCGCGAAAGGCCCCGAAGCGGGCCATGATCAGGCCCGACAGCGTCCCCAGGACCGTGGCGATGGTGGAGGCGAAGAAGGCCACCTGCAGGGTCACCCAGGCTGCGTTCATCAGTGACTCGTTGCGCAGCATCTCCCCATACCACTTGGTCGAGAAGCCTGCCCAGACCGTGACCAGGCGCGACTCGTTGAAGCTGTAGATCACCAGCAGGGCGATGGGCAGATAGAGGAACAGAAAGCCGACGGCCAGCGAGCCGAGGTTGAACCAGGTCAGTCCCTGTTTCATGAGATCAGCCCCCGGCCCGGGCGCTGCGTTCCTGCATGCGCTGGAACAGCACGATGGGAATCACGAGCATGAGCAGCAGGATCACGGCCACGGCGGAGGACAGCGGCCAGTCGCGGTTGTTGAAGAACTCCGACCAGAGCGTCTTGCCGAT
>NZ_JANQKD010000094.1 GCF_028281305.1 Pelagibius sp.
GCCCTGGAGGTGCTGATGCGTCAGCATGACATCAAGTTTGAAGATGTGGACGCGATAGGCAGCGGTTTCGGCTCCGGTGTCGACTCATCGGATTGGAGCCAAACGGAAATCTCCGAGACCGAAGAATCCGATTACTAGTGATGACTACGTCTGAGCGAGATCTATGGATCACGGAGCAGGGGACGATCAGCGATCGCGGGCGCGCCGCGCTGGAGGGCCGGCGACCCGCCCATACCCCCGGGCGGCATCCGGATGTGATCCGGCCGGTCCGGTCGGGGAAGTTTGGAGGGGGAGATGTCAGATAAATCAGTTAAGGCATTGTCACCGGCGCCGAAAACGGCAGTACTGCAGTCCGTCGGCAAGAAGACGGCGCACAACGCGGCGCAGTTCCACGAGTGCAGTGTTGTGCCGGAGACCAAACACGTGCCGGCGTCGGGTCACGACGGTTCCGATGTGGAAGAAGAAACAGTGCACCTCAACTTCTCCAACTACTTCGGCAATGAATCCAAACTCGATGACCGCGAGAACTCCAGCAGCTCAAGCGTGACCATCGGCAAAAGCCCCATCCACAGCGCAGACGCCTTCGACACCAAAGACTTCCGCCGCCTCGGCAGCAAGGATAGCATTCTTTATCCAGATCCGTCGCTGCTGAGGCGCGAAGACTCTCTCATTGGCAGTCGTGAATGGACTGAAATTAGTAGTCGCCGACGAACTGACACTAGTAATCGTCGATCGACTGACTCGAGTCAGTCGACGTCTTCGCTCACGAGGGCGACGACGTCTGTGGCCATGTCGCAAGAGCGCCATATCCCTCCGACGAGCATCACGATCAAAGCCCGGAACGAGTTGACCCCGATCAATTGGGCGGTGATCGGGGCCTTAGTGGGCGTGGCGGTTTTGGGCACGGCCGGTACACTTTTGGTCCCCGTGATAGGATCGGCGGTCGGCGCCTATGCTGGTGCCTATGGTGGTGCCGTTGTTGGTGGACTCCTTGGTGGGCTCCTTGGTGGGGGGGCTGGGTTCAAGTTCGGTGACCACAAGATGATCAAGGACTCTCATGAGGGCCACATCAAAGCGGCGCTGCAGTGGTTCCAAGATAAGGGCCACAGGTTCATGGACGAGGAGCGTTGGAATCTGGCGAACACGGGGTCGCCCACGCAATGGTGGGATTTGCTGCACGTGCCGGCCGAGCACTCATGGTCGAGCAAGGGGGTGGCAAAAAAGGAGGACAGGCAATTGATCCGCGCGGCGCTGATCATGGCGGTGGCCAAGACGAATGGGGAAGCCTGGCGGCGACTGGAGGCGGCGCAGCAGATCAAGGCGCGGCTGCTGAGCACACCGGAGAAGGGCGGGCGGGGCTACAGCGTGCTGGATCCGGATGACCACCACAGCTTTGAACCGGCCAGAGTCTGGAGTGCGGTTGAGGCGTTTCGCATGGAGGACAAGCTGAAAAAGATCGGCAATGAACTAGGGGACGCGGACCACGAGTTCGCCGCCGACTATCGCGAACTCGTCGACGAAGGCATGCTGAAGCCCCACGAAAGGGCCCGACTCTACTGGACCTATCCGCAGCACCTGAAGCAATTGTTCGTCCATGTCGATCGCATCAGTAAGGAAGATTCCGGCAAAATCCGTAAGGCGCTGTTGCTGTGTGCTGCCACAGAGGGGTACACAAACGCGAATATACTGAAAGAAAAGCTGTGTGAGGCCGTCTCAGAGTCAGCCCCCGGAAAATCCGGGCGCCCTCGCGCTCTTATGCGCCTCCCTGATGCCTCCTTCGGGCCCCGCGTCAGGAACTACCTGAGCCAACCAGCTTTCACATCGCCGGAATTGAGGGGGCTGGTGGAGAGCTGGGGCGGCTCTTCGCCACGGCTTAGGTCAGGCAAAAACCCAAGTCCAAATGCACAAGAGCCAAGTCTAAAGACTTGACCTTATATAGCAAGAAGCTCGAAGGCTTCTTGAACACCGGCGTGCCTGGCACGAGTTCCATGCAGCGGATGGCCGAGGTCTCGCTGGAGCGCGCGGAGGTCGAGGTGGTGCTGGCCGCTTACACCACGCCCCGCCGCTCCCTTAGATTTAGGGGTGCCTCCGCAGCATGAGGTCAGCGCGTTGGCATTGGCCCAAGCCTCACCCTGAGGAAGCCCCGCAAGGGGCTGTCTCGAAGGATGATCAAGGGCTCCATCCTCTGATGGCGATCGGATCATGTTTTGCCGCAACCACGAAGTGGTGCCGTCAAAACATGATCCGATCTAGCTCTGCAGCTCCTTGAGGCCGCGGTAGAGCTCCAGGGCCTCCGGATTGGCCAGGGCTTCGATGTTTTTGATGGCGCGGTCGTGGACGATGTCGCGCACCGCCAGTTCGACGATCTTGCCGCTCTTGGTGCGCGGGATGTCGGCGACCTGCACCACCTTGGCCGGCACGTGGCGCGGCGTCGCGCCGCTGCGGATCTGCCCTTTGATCTGCGCCACCAGGTCGTCGTCCAGCACTGCGCCGGGGCGCAGCTTGACGAAGAGCACGACGCGCACGTCGCCCTGCCAGTCCTGGCCGATGACGATGGACTCCTCCACCGCCTCCAGCTTCTCCACCTGCCGGTAGATTTCCGCCGTGCCGATGCGCACGCCGCCGGGGTTGAGGGTGGCGTCGGAACGCCCGTAGACGATGATGCCGCCATGCTCGGTCAGCTCGACGAAATCGCCGTGATGCCAGATGTTGGGATAGGTCTCGAAATAGGCGGCGCGGTAGCGCGCGCCGCCGGGGTCGTCCCAGAAGCCGATGGGCATGCAGGGGAAGGGCTTCACGCAGACCAGCTCGCCCTTTTCGCCGCGCACCGGCTGCCCGCGATCGTTATAGACCTCCACGGCCATGCCGAGGCCGCGGCGCTGGATCTCGCCGCGCCAGACCGGGCCGACGGGGTTGCCGCCGACAAAGCAGGAGATGATGTCGGTGCCGCCGGCGATCGACGACAGGCAGACGTCTTTCTTGATGTGCTCGTAGACGTAGTCGAAACCCTCCGGCACCAGCGGCGAGCCGGTCGAGGTGACGAGGCGCAGCGCCGAGAGATCGTGGTTCGCCTGCGGATCGAGGCCGGCCTTGCCGAGGGCGTCGATGTACTTCGCCGAGGTGCCGAAGAGCGTCGCTTGCTCCGCCTCGGCGAAGTCGAAGAGGATGTTGCCGTCGGGCGCGAAGGGCGAGCCGTCGTAGAGCAGAAGCGTGGCTTCGGAGGCGAGCCCGGGGACCAGCCAGTTCCACATCATCCAGCCGCAGGTGGTGAAGTAGAAGACCCGGTCCCCCGGCTTCACGTCGCAGAGCAGCTTGTGCTCCTTCAGGTGCTGCAGCAGGGTGCCGCCGATGCCGTGGACGATGCACTTCGGCTTCCCGGTCGTGCCGCTGGAAAACATGATGTAGAGCGGCGCGTTGAAGGGCTGGCGTGCGAAGGCGATCTCGCCCGCCTCGAAGGGCGCGACGAAGTCGGCGAGGGGAACGGCGCGGTCGATGGCGGAGACGTCGGGGGCGGCCTCGGTATAGGGCACCACCACGATCTTCGCGAGGCTCGGCATCTGGGCGGTGAACTCGGCCACGCGAGGGCGCGAGTCCAGGGTCTTGCCGTTGTAGTGGTAGCCGTCGGCGCAGAACAGCACCTTGGGCTCGATCTGGCCGAAGCGGTCCAGCACCCCCTGCACGCCGAAGTCCGGCGAGCAGGAGGACCAGACGGCGCCCAGCGCCGTCGCCGCCAGCATGGCGATCACCGTCTCCGGCATGTTGGGCAGGAAGCCGGCGACCCGGTCGCCCGGCCCGACGCCTTCGGCGGCCAGGGCCTGGCTCAGGCGGGAGACCTGCTCGTAGACCGCGCGGTGGGAGAGGCGGCGCTTCACTTTGTCCTCGCCCCAGAACACCATGGCGTCGCCGTCTTCGCCGGGTTCACCAGGGCGCCGCCGCAGCAGGTTCTCGGCGAAGTTGACCCTTGCTTCCGGGAAGAAGCGGGCGCCGGGCATCTTGTCGCCGTCGACCAGCACGGGACCGCCGGCATCGGCGATCACGCCGCAGAAATCCCAGACCGCTTGCCAGAACTGGGCCGGTTCCGCGACCGACCAGTCGTAGAGCGCGTCGTAGCCGCTCAGCCGGGTGCCCCGGTCCTGGTTCACCTGTGCGATGAAGGCGGTCAGGTTGGCATCGGCAATCCGCTCCCGCGAGGGCTGCCAAAGCGGT
This sequence comes from Pelagibius sp., assembly GCF_028281305.1. Lineage (GTDB taxonomy): Bacteria > Pseudomonadota > Alphaproteobacteria > Kiloniellales > Kiloniellaceae > Pelagibius. Next base: position 4,207 of record NZ_JANQKD010000094.1, read on the forward strand.
TCCGTCATGGTGTCTCCCTGTAGACGCGTGGTTTTTTCGGTCCGCCCGGCAAGGCGGCCGTTTCGCGCAGTATGGCGAAGCCGCCCTCCCCGATCCAGGCCCGATCCAGGCCCGATCCAGGCCCGATCCAGGCCCGATCCAGACCCGATCAGGGCCGGAACCGGGGTGCCACGGGTCGTTCGAGGACCATCCCTGGGCCATCCCTGGGTCATCCCAGGGCGACGGCGGGGGGCCTGCATGGCTGCCCTGCGCCCGCGTGGGTGGTGACGCTTCCGGCTTCACACTAAAATAGCGGTCCATGCCTTCCTCCATGACTCCTCGCGCGGGCGGAAGGAGCCTTCCCGCGCCGCTTCAGGGCGCGATCTACATGATCACCGCTGCTCTGCTCTTCGCGGTGATGAACGCGACCATCAAGCTCGCCGCGGCGGAAGGCCTGCACCCCTTTCAGATCGCCTTTTTCCGCAACAGCTTCGCCCTGGCCTTCATGCTGCCCTGGCTCGCCCGCATGGGCCGGGAAGGGCTGCGCACCGAACGCCTGAAGGTGCATTTCTGGCGCGCCGGCATCGGGTTGATCGCCATGCTGTGCTGGTTTACCGCCGTTGTGCGCATGCCGATGGCGGAGGCGGTGGCGCTCAACTTTACGGTGCCCCTCTTCGCCACTGCCGGTGCGGCGATTTTCCTGGGCGAGGTGGTGCGGGCCCGGCGCTGGACCGCCACCATCATCGGCTTCCTCGGCGTGCTCATCATCCTGCGGCCCGGCTTTGCCGAGATTACCCCGGTGATGGCGCTGCCGGTCATCGCCGCCTGCTTCATGGCCGTCACGGTACTGATCGTGAAGTCGCTGTCGCGCACCGAAGACCCCATGGTGGTGGTGCTCTACATGAACCTGCTGCTGACGCCGCTGTCGCTGATCCCTGCGCTCTTCGTGTGGCAGATGCCCAGCCTCTGGGCGCTCATGCTGATGGCGCTGGTTGGCGGCTGCGCCGTGCTCGCCCACATCGCCTTCACCCGTTCCTTCGCCCTGGCCGATGCCTCGGCGGTGCTGCCCTTTGACTACGCGCGCCTGCCCTTCGTCGCCGCCATCGGCTTTCTGCTGTTTGCCGAAGTGCCCGACGTCTGGACCTGGATCGGCGCTGCCGTTATTGCGGCCTCCGCGGTCTACATCGCCCACCGCGAAACCAAGGTGGCGCGGGAACGCGCGACGCATCGTCCGGGCAGCGAAGCGGTGAAGGCCAAGACGTGACGGAACCCGCCGCCGATCCGGACTCAGTTCAAGGAGAACACCGGGGGCTGATCGCCGCCTGGCTGCGGCTCTCGCCCAACCACCGGGGCGCGCTCTGGATGATCGGGGCAAGCCTCGGCTTCACGATCAACTCGGCCTTCGTGAAAACGCTCAGCGCCGAGGGCCTGGACACCTTCCAGATCGCCTTTGCCCGCGCGCTCTTCTCCGCCCTCGTGCTGGCGCCGTTCTTCTATCGGGCCGGGCTCGGCGTGCTGCGCAGCACGGTGCCGGGACTGCATGGGATCCGCGCGGTCAGCGGCTCGCTGGCGATGGTCTGCGGCTTCTATGCCGTCGGCCAGCTCCCCCTGGCCGAGTTCACGGCGCTCACCTTCACCCAGCCGCTGTTCGTCATCCTGCTGGCGGTGCTGATCCTCAAAGAGAACGTGCGCTGGCGCCGCTGGCTGGCGACCGCCATCGGCTTTCTCGGCGTCCTGATCATGGTGCGTCCGGGGGCCGCCGCCTTCGATCCTGCGGCCCTGATCGCCCTGGCCTCGGTCTTCGGCATCTCCCTGGCGGTGACGCTGGTGAAGAAGCTGCCGCCGGGCGAAAGCCACGTGACCATGCTCGCCTACTTCTGCATCGCCTCCATCGTCATGACCGCAGCGCCGGCGCTGGCCGCGTGGCAGGCGCCGAGCCTCTCTCAGTGGGGGCTGCTGGCGGCCATCGGTGTCCTGGGCATCGCCTCCCAGGCCATGATCATCCGCGCCTACCGCAACGGCGAGGCCAGTTTCGTCGCGCCCTTCGACTATCTGAAGCTGATCCTGGCCGGCCTCATCGGTTTTCTGGTTTTCGCCGAGATCCCGGATCACTGGACCGTGGCCGGCGCGGTCGTGATCGTTGGCTCGACCTTCTACATCGCCCGCAGAGAGGCCGCCCGGCAGCCGGCAGAGCCGCGGCCTGCGGCGCCCCTCGCATAGCGTACCGGCGCCGCTTCGACGAAAGCCGGGAACGCCTTAAACGCCGACCACCAGCGCGCCGTAGGAGCTGACGAGTGCGGCGATGACAATGATGGTGAGCGGCTTGCGCAGCGCCTTGTACCAGGCAGGCGTGTTGTCGGCGGCGATGCTGCGCAGGTCGCCGAAGTAGACCCCGGCAAAGCCGACCGCCATCAGGATCAGGCCGTAAGCAGGGTTCAGCAGCAGGGCCAGCCAACCGGCGAGCGCCGGCACGACGGACCAGCCGAGACGGCGGAAGGTCATGGCGCCGGGCCCGCCGGCCATGGCGAGGCCCCAGTGGACGGCGCCCATGAACGACAGGATCACGGCGCCGTAGGCGAGCTGGATGTCGAGGGCAATCAGGCTCCGCGGGTAGCCGGCGGTCCAGACTCCCAAGGCTGATGCGAGAAAGGGAATCAACCCCGCGAAGCCCAACACCAGGGCGGGCCGCGGTACGGCCGCCAGGGTTGTCCGGCCCGGGGCCGCCTTGCTTGGAGTTGCCCTGCCGGCCATTCCTTAGGGCGTGCTTTCCTTGAGGCCGCCATCCCTGGGGCCGCCGTCCCTGGGGCCGCCGTCCCTGGGGCCGCTGTCCCTGGGGCCGCCGTCCTTGAAGCTGCCGTCCTTGAAGCCGAGCTGGACCAGCGCCCTGCGCGCGCGGTGGCGGTGGCGGCCCTTCACGTGGCCGGAGACCAAGCTGATGGTGGTGAAGAGCACGGTCGCGTCGTCGGTGAAGCCGAGGCCGGCGATAAAGTCCGGGATTATGTCGGCAGGCAGGATGAAGTAGGCCAGCGCCGCCATCAGCAGCGCCTTGACCCTGAGGGGCGTCCCCGGGTCGGTGGCGCAGTAGTAGGCGGCCGTGGCTTCATCGAGGAAGGGAACCCTGCCCAGAACCAGGCGGGCCTTGGCCCAGAAGCCGCTTCGCACCGCGGCCTCATCGCGGCGGTGGCGTTCCGCGTCATAGGGCACCAGGGCTGCGCCGGTGCTGGGGACGGTGCCGCTGTTCGGGTTGGTCAGCCGAGCCTCGGCCCGCTTGGGCGCTGTTCCGGGATCGCTCATGAGCCAAATATGGTCCGTCCTCCAGCCGGGTGCAACGGCGGCCCTCTCGGCCAGGCCGTTTCCCGCCACCTGCAGGCTGGCAGGCCCTTTTCGCAGGCTCTTCTCCGGGACTGGTCCAAGACTGGCCGCCCCTGTATTTTCGTCGCCGTTGGAGGATACGGGACACCATGCTGGCAAGCGCGCCGCTGCTGCTGCACAACTTCTGGTATCTGGTCCTGCCGGCCGCGAAACTGCGGCGCGGGGAGATGCGTAAGGCTCGGCTTCTGAGCGAGCCGCTGCTGCTTTGCCGCGCCCGGGACGGCAGCGTCTTTGCGCTGCGCGATATCTGCCCGCACCGCGGTATTCCCCTGTCCTACGGCCGCTTCGACGGGCGGGAGGTGGAGTGCTGCTATCATGGCTGGCGCTTCGGCGCCGACGGCCGCTGCACCGCCATCCCGTCCCTGACGCCGGACCAGCCGATGGATGTGGGCAAGATCCGCTGCGGCGCCTATCCCTGCCGCGAGGTGCAAGGCAACATCTGGGTCTACATGCCGGAGAAGTCGGCGCGCCTGCCGCGCGCCGACGGCGACGGGCTGCCGCCGGTGCCGGAACTGCCCGGCTTAGGGGATGCGCCGCCGCAGATTTCCATCTCCCAAGTCTTTCCCTGCGACTGCGACCAGGCGGCTTTCGGTCTGATGGACCCGACCCATGCCGCCTTCGTCCATACCTCCTGGTGGTGGAAGAAGAACGCCACCACCTTGCGCCAGAAGGAAAAGCACTTCGAGCCGGCACCGCTCGGCTGGCGGATGAAGCGCCACCCCCTGCCGCCGCAGAACCGGGCCTACCGCGTGTTTCTCGGCGACGGCGCCACCACCGAGATCACCTACGCCTTGCCGGGCCTGCGCATCGAACTGATCGAGGGCGCCCGGCATTCCGCCGCCGGCCTTACTGCCATCACGCCGCTCAGCGAAACCGAGACCGAGGTTCATCAGGCGCTCTACTGGACCCTGCCCTGGACGGCGCCGTTGAGGCCCCTGGCGCGCCGCCTGGCGCACATCTTTCTCGCCCAGGACAGGAAGGTCGTCATCAAGCAGCAGGAAGGCCTCGCTCACGGCCCCAACCTGATGCTCATCGACGATGCCGACACCCAGGCCAAGTGGTACCACCGCCTGAAGCGCGAATGGCTTGATGCCGCGCGGGAGGGCCGACCCTTTGAGAATCCGATCAAGGCCAAGACCCTGCAGTGGCGGAGCTGAGGATGCACAGATGAGAAATCCGGCTGCCTAACCCCTGAGAGCCGCCCGGTTGTCGTCGAGCAGGAGGGCCAGGGCGTCGCGGGCCACCCGGCTGCGCGGCAGATGAGAGACGCGCCGCGCGACCAGCAGGCTGAGCGGCAGGCGCCCAAGCCGCTCGGCGGGAAACCAGCACTCCAGCGCCCGGTTGCGGTCACCGACGATGCTGGGCAGAAGGGTGGCGCCGAGATGGCGTTTGGCGGCGGCGAGACGCAGCGCTGCCGAGTTGCTGCGCAGCACGACCTCGGCGCCACGGCCGCCCCGGCTGAGCCAGCGCTGCGGGGCCACATGCCCGGCCGATTCGTCAAAGGCGATCAGGCGATGCCCGTCGAAGCGGTCGGGGGCCGGTGCGCGGCCGTAACGTCTTGTGTAGACCCGCGAGGCATAGAGGCCGAACCCGATCTCCGCTTCGGCCTCGGTCGCAAAGTCCCTTTCCCGGGCGGCATCGAAGCGGAGGGCCAGATCGGTTTCGCGTCTTGCCAGGATGGCGGTCGGGCTGCCGGTGACGACTTCCAGACAGAGCAGGGGATGGCGGCGCTGCAGCGTCGGCAGACAGGTCTCGGTAAGCCAGACGGCCAGAAAGGCTGGCGCGGTGAGGCGCAACTGCCCGGCCACCGCCGGGGCGTCGCCGGCCAGGGCCTGGCGGGCATTCAGGATCTCGGCCTCCACCCGCTCGGTCTGTTTCAGCAGGCGCTGCCCGGCTTCCGACAGCAGGTAGCCGCCCCGTTTGCGCTCGAACAGGCGGCAGCCAAGATCGTCTTCCAGAGCCGCCAGATGCCGCCAGACCGTGGTCTCGGCCTTCTCCAGATGCCGCGCGGCCCCCGCCAGGCTGCCGTGCCGCGCCAGGGCGAGGAAGTAGCGCAGATGCTCCCAGTTGTCCTGCACGTCGCCGGTCTTTCGATTGCAGAAATGAAATGAAGGCCTGCAGATTTTGCCTCTTTCCTTGCGTGACACAAGCGCCCAGAGTCATCCGCGCCAGAGTCTCCCCGACTGCGCCGTTCTGTCCTTTCCCGACATCCGGAGTTCCCGTCTTGACTGCCGATGCCACCTTTCGCCCCGCCCGCTTTCCGGAGGCCATCAAGCGTCTCGAACCCTACAGCGGGCGTTTCGACGCCTTTCGCCTGAACGGCAAGGGCTGCGACGTCTACTTCGCCTCCTATCCCGCCGGAACGGAGATCGAGCCGCACACCCACGACACCGACAACCACGGCCTCGTGACCCTGGGCACCCTGATCCTGATCGTGGAAGGCCAGGAGACGCGGGTGCCTGCCGGCCAGTGGTATCACGTCCCCGCCGGTCAGCGGCACGCCGCCCGTTTCGAAGAGGACACGGAAGAAATCGAGCTCTGGTTCACGCCGTGACGGCGCGTTGCAGAACGTCCAGACAGATTGCTCCGTCAGCCGTTCTTCACCATCAACCCTTTTTCAGGGTCAGCCAGATGGCCGGTCCGCCTTCCCAGTCGGCCTCCAACTGCCCGCCGGCAATGCGGTAACCGCGCGCCATGTACCAGCGCAGGCCGTGGTCGTTGACGGAGAGGACCGTCAGAGTGATCGGCATGCCGAGCCTCCGTTCAGCGGCTTCCAGCAGGGCGCTGCCCACGCCGCGGCCCTGCGCCGCCGGGTCGACGAAGAGATACTTTATGTGGCCGCCGGCTTCCTGCGCGCTAGCCCGGAACTCGACGAAGCCGACAGAGCGGGTTCCCTGTTCGGCCACGATGCGTTGCCGGTCTTCCTGTGCCAGCGGCCTGCGGTCGCCCAGCAAACGGGCCGCGTGCGGCACCCGCGGTGCGTAGGCGCTGGTTGCTGCGGCCGCTCCGACAATCCGGCCGCAGTCTGCGTCGTCCCGGGCACCGCCATCGCGCAGGCGCAGCGGCGCTTCCTGCATTGCGCCAGCTTGCGGATCGCGCCCGCCCCCGCCCCTGCTGTCGCTGTAGGCGCCGTCCTGCAGCAGCGGCACCGCCGCGCTGCTGTCTTCCGCTGCGGCCCAGGCGACGTCCTCGTCGAAGCCCCTGCCGATCAGCTCGCGCCCTGAAGGGCAGCCGGCCAGCGCTGCCTGCAGACTCTCCCGCAAGGCCTTGTAGGCGGCGACGGCCGCCATGGCATCGGCACTGAGCGTGCCTTTGAGACGCGCCAGCAGGGCGCCGGCACCGAGGAGGTCTTCCAGCGCGGGACGCAGGCTGCCGTCGGCCCAGTGTTCGCCGGCGGCGACCACCAGGATGCGCCCCTTTTTCGGCGCCCCGGCCAGCGTCTGCAGGGCCGCCGCCACGGCGGTTGCGTTGCGCAGGCAGGCGGCGAATGTGGGTGTGTCGCCCACCAGGGTCGAAAGGGTGGAGCCGTTGGGCGACGGCAGGACGACGGTGCTTCCCGCTTCGAGCGCCGCCAGGGAGGGCGGCGACAGACTGAGGCCGGCGGGACCCTCCCGCGGACCAGCCAGCAGCGCGCCCTGCGCCGCGGCGAAGCCCGCCGCCGTGGAGTCGCGGTAGCGGTAGGGCAGAACCCGGGCGCCGCGCGAAACCGCGACGTCGACGGCGGTGCTGAAGGACAGTACGTCGACGATGGCGATGGCTGTGCGGGATGCCTGCCCCGCGCGCAGGCCGGCGCCGCCCCAGGCCAGGTCGAGAGCGAGGTCAGGCATGGCGCGACCCTACTGCGCCGCCGCCGGTGGTTCCAGCCTACGCTTCCGGTTGTCGGGTCAGGTGCCGCTGCCGCCGGCGGAGGCTGTTGCCGAGGGGGTGGCCGCGGCCTTGCCGGTGGATTTGGAGGCGTCTGTGGATTTGGGGGAGTCGGGGGATCCAGGGGCTTCGGTCTCTTCGGTCACGCTGCCGTGGCCGACGGCGACGGCGGCCGGAAGCGTGACCACCACGCGGGTCCCCTGGCCCGGGGCGCTGGTGACGGTCATGTCGCCGCCGTGCAGTTCGACCAGCGCTTTGGTCAGCGGCAGGCCGAGGCCGGCGCCCTGGTAGGCGGCGTCGTGGGCGGAACTGAGACGCCGGAAAGGCTCCAGAACCGTGGGAATGTCCTCGGGGCGCATGCCGATGCCGGTGTCCGCCACAGTGATCGTGAAGGGCTGGCCGCCGCCGCCGCTGAGGTTCAGCGAGACCGAGCCCCCGGCGGGCGTGAACTTGATGGCGTTGGACAGCAGGTTGAGGACGATCTGGCGCAGCTTCGTGGCGTCGGCCCGCAGCCGCGGCCAGTCCGCCTGGTTGCCCGTGACCGTGAGGGTCACCTCCGCATGGGCGGCCTGGTTGCCCAGAAGCTCGGTACAGAGTTGGACGATGGCGGCCACGTCCACGGGTTCCTCGATCAGCTTCAGCTCGCCGGCCTCGATGATCGAGAGATCGAGCAGGTCGTTGATCAGGTTCAACAGGTGCTCGCCGCTGTCGTGGATGTGCCTGATGTAGCCGCCGTAGCGCGCATCGCCCAGCGGCCCGAAGGCTTCCCGCGCCATCAGGTCCGAGAAGCCGATGACGGCGTTCAAGGGAGTACGCAGCTCGTGGCTCATGTTGGCCAGGAACTCGGTCTTCGCGCGGTTTGCCTCCATGGCGGAGTCGCGCGCCCGGCGCAGTTCGGTCGTGGTCTCCTCGATACGGCGGTGCTGCTGTCCCAGTTGATCGTAGGCCCGCTGAACCTCCTGTGACTGCAGGCGCAGTTCCTCCTGCGTCGCCAGCAGTTCGGACTCGCGCTGCTTCAGCTCGGTGATGTCGACATGAACCACGGCCGTGTGGCCGCGGCCGGTTTCCCGGGCGATCGACTTGAGCCAGCGTCCGTTGGAAAGCTGTTCGATCTGTGCCGAGCGATCCTCCTTGCCGAGCTTCAACTGCCGTTCGATCCAGTCGTCGACCGACTCTTCGCCGCGCACCACCGAAACGGGGGCGGCGCCGCGCTGCAACAGCTCGCGCCGCTCGGCCCCGCGGTGGAGCTGGTCCTTGGGCAGGGAAAGGATGCGCCGGTAGTTTTCGTTCCACAGCAGCAGCCGGTCCTTGTCGTCGAAGAGGGCAAAGGCCTCCGAGGTGTCGGAAATCTCCAGCCAGTCGCTGCGTTCCTCGCGGATCTGCCCCACCAGGGCGGCGTTCTGCCGGCGCGCACGCACGGCCTCCATGAACGAGCCGTGGACGATGGAGGTGGAGATCAGCATTGCGAAGGTCATGATCAGCGCAAAGCAGGCCAGGGCGATGTGCACGCCGTCGCCAAGCCAGGCGAAGTATCCGGCCCAGGGCAGGATGGATGCGGCAATGAAGGCGGCGGCGGCCAGCGGGATGGCGCCCAGCGTGGTCGCCGCACCGGCCGCCATGGCCGCAATCAGGATCATGACCAGAAGGCGTTGATCCGGCCCGAGGTAGGGGTCGAAGGTGACGCTGGCGCCCCAGAGCACGCCCGCCAGGGCCGACCAGGCCGCCGCCTTGTGCAGGGTGGCCCTGCGTACACCTTTTGGTTGCTGCTGCTCCGGCCGAGCGGCTGTCCGGCTGCGCCAATGATGCCAGCGCTGGAGCCGGTACAGCGCCGACAGCCAGATCAGGCCGAGCCAGGTCAGCAGCATCGGCTTGGGAACCGTGTCCCAGATCATGACCACGGCGATCAGGGAATTGACCAGGCTGACCGTGGCGTTGATCGGCGTGTGGCGGGCGAAGCCCTCGAGCTGCTGGCGGCGCAGCTGTCCGTCTTCTGCGGTCAGGCGGCTCAACAGCCCTTCGCCCTGAACGTCACGCGACGCCATTCAAATTCTCTAAAGTATAGTTTCAGTAACGAGTGATGCTCCGCAAACGCTACACTTTAAGTTTCACCACAACCGCGTCAGAAAGCCAAACACAAAGTGAAGCGCATCTCTTTGCGTTTTATTTGGGTCTTCTATCTGGTGGGGACGCTGACTAAAGAGGTTGGAAGGCCACCCAGGTGAATGGCGGCGAAGTCGGTCACGCGGAGAGACGGCGTCCCCGCGTGGCCGTCAGAGAACCCGCCTGCGAAGCCAGGCCATGCCTTGGCGGTCGGTCCGTCCTTCCGGGGGGCCGCTGGCGGGATCATGGGGCTCAGCCCGTCGCGGCTGCCCCCATGGCGTGGTCGTCGGTCTCTGCGCCCCCTGTGTCCCCATCGCCGCCACTCTCCGGGGCCGCCGCCGGGGTATCGTCCGTGCCCGTGCTCTCAAGGCTGGCTTTGCGCTGGGCTTCGGCACGCTCAAGCTCCCGGGCCAGGTCGCCAACCCTTTTGATGATCTCCTTCACCGTCGGGGTCTCGTTGCCGGCTTCCTCGACGATGACCGGGCCCTTGTTGGTCTCGCCCGCTGCGGCGGGCTCCTCGGGAGCGCCGGGCTCCTCTCCGACCGCCTCTGCCGGAGTCTCCTCGGCGGGCATTTCCTCGGCGGTCATCTCTTCGGCAGCCATCTCTTCGGCAGCCATCTCTTCGGCAGCCATCTCTTCGGCGGGCGTCTCAGCCTCAGCCTCGGCTTCCTCCATGGCAGGCGCGGAAGCGTCCGCCTCGCCCTCGGCCTCCAGGGCGACTTCATCCTGAGCGTCGTCAGCCACAGTCTCTAGCTCCGCAGCCACAGCGGCATCTTCTTCGAATGCGGTTTCTTCGGGGATGGCCTCGTCGGCGGGCGTTTCGGATCCGGCTTCGGCGCTCGCGGGGTCCTCCATCACCGCAGCCGGCTCGTCCGCCTCGGGGCGGTCCTCGCTCAGCAGTTCGGCGATACGCTTCTCGGCGGCCTCGGCGTCAAAAGCGTCGTCGGCACCGGCGTCCGGGTCCGGGGCTGGCGTCTCGGAGGCTTCTGCTTCCGGTTCCTCTGCCTCCGCGCCCGCCGTTTCGGCGACCGGAGTCTCCTCGGCGCCGGCGTCTACCGCTTCGGCCTCGGCGGCATCCATGGCCGGTGCCGCGTTCTCTTCAGGCTCCTCAGGCTCTTCGGCGCTCGGGTCGAGCGCTTCGGGCGCTTCGATTTCAGCGGCGGGTGTCTCTTCTGCGGCGTCTGCCTCCGGCTCCGCCGCTTCAGCCGTCACAGCGGCGTCCTCGACGGTTCCGCTGGCCTCCGCGTCTTCGGTCACGGCTGAGTCTTCGGCGGCCATCTCTTCAGCAGCCATCTCTTCAGCGGGCATGTTTTCGGCCGCCCTGTCCTCGGCAGCCGCATCCTCGGCCGCCACGTCCTCGGCCGCCACGTCCTCGGCCGCCACGTCCTCGGCCGCCACGTCCGCGGCGACGGGGGCTTCCGGTGCCGCCGCCGGCATCGGCTCGGCTTCCGCAGCGGCCGGGGCGCTGCCGCCGACCATAGCCGAGACCCGCGTCTCGAGGTTTTGCAGGGTTTCCGTGAAGGTCTTCTTCTCGACCGACAGCAGGAAGGTGTGCAACAGGCTGCGCAGCTCCTCGTTCTCCGCCGCCATCCGCGTGTTCTCGTCGGCGCGTTGCTCGACCTCCGCCCTGGCGGTTGCGAGTTGGCCTTCGATGGTCTCGATCAGGCCGATCAGCCGGTCGCTGTAATGCTGCTGCTGTTCGTCGATCAATCCGAAGCGCTCTTCGGCCGCTTCCACGCGCTGGCGCAGGTCGTTCAGTTCCGTCATAGGAGGCGATTCCCTTAACTGCTGTAACGCGCAGTGTGCGGGGAAAAGGTTTGATTTTTCCTAAAGACAAGCTTTCGTTTACCAAGTGCGTTAAGCCTTGGCGTAGCAGATCCGAAGCGATTTCAACCCTGCGGTTTAGGGCTGCTAGCTTTCCGGCTTGAGGCGCGGACGGCCGCGGTTGATGGCGTTATCGCCTTCGATCAGGGTCCATTCCACCATCTGCCGCAACACCCGGCCGAGCGCCTCGTCGAAGGCCTCGATGATACTGCGCAGCTGGTCCTCGCCGGACTCCACGCGATGCTCGAAGGAGCGGGAGGCAACGATCGACCGGCGCGGCAGCTGCACCAGTTTCACGTTCATGGCAACCAGGGCCTGCGGGTTGCCGTTGTTGTAGTAAACGGCCTGAAACTCCCGCAGTTCGCTCTTCAGCACGAAGTCGGCGCGCAGGCCGACCGACTCGCGGCCGATCGAGACGATCTTGCGGGTGTTCTCGAAAGACTCGATCATCAGGGTCTGCACCATCAGCGGCGCCCGGTCCGCCCAGCCGGAACGGGCGTAGTACTCGATGGAAGTGGGCGTGCGCTGCAGGGCGATGCGCGTGGTGTTGAGCCCCGCATTGGCCACCGGCGGCTCCAGGATCAGCTGCCATCTTGCCTCCGGCAGGTCCTCGCGGAAGGTGCTCTTGGGCGACAGCCGGAAAAGCTCCGGCGGCGGCCCCTGGCCCGGAACCTGGAGGCTGCAGCCCGGCGCCAGGGCAACGACCGGCAGCGCGGCCAGGCCACCCAGAACGCGGCGTCGGCGCAGGCCGCTGGCGGCCTCGCCCGCCGCCGGCGCCCCGTCGATGTCGGATCTATTGTGCTTCATAGCCTTGCTGTTGATCTCCGAAAATGAAACGGGCCGGGTCTCTCTGGACCTCGGTGGTGACGCGGTTGAGCACCACGATGAGATCGCGCGCCTCGGTCAGCAGGTTGGTGAGTTCATAGAGGCCGGTGTTGGCGAAATCGCGGATCGGCTCGCGGTTCTCCGCGATCATGGCTTCCAACTGGGTGGAGGCATCGGCCAGGTTGTCCGCCGTGACCTGCAGGCTCTGGATGAGGTCGCGGGCGTCGGCGCTGGTCAGGGTGACCTCGCGGTCGATGGAGCCGGCCATGGACTCGAAGCTCTCCAGCGTGGTGCCGGCGCGCTCGGTCAGCTCCCCGACGTTGGACTCCAGCGAGCCGGCCATGGCCTCCAGGCTGCCGGTCGCATCGCGGAGGTTTTCCATGGTCAGCGCGGCATCGGCGATCAGTTGATCGATGTTGTCGCTGTTCTTGGCGACGGCGCCGGTGACGGCGCTCAGGTTTGCGATGAGCTGCTCGATGTTTCTGAGGTTGGTGTCGCTGAGCAGGAGTTGGGCACGGCGCAGCAGCAGATTGACGTTCTCCAGGACCTCCGGTGCACCTTCCAGAACCTCTTCGAAAGAGGAAACGCCGGGTGGGATTTCGGCGAGGTTACGGCCCTCCGGCGGCTCCAGCGGTGCGGCTTCCGGCGAGCCGCCGGTGAGCAGGACGTAGCGTCCGCCGGTCAGTCCTTCCAGTTCCAGGGTCGCCTTGCTGTCGGCGCGCACGGGGGTGCGCTTTTCCACCTCGATGCGCACGCGGATCGCCGTCGGGCGGTCCTCGTCCAGATCGACACGGATCACCTCGCCGACGCGCACGCCCTGATAGCGCACCGCGCTGCCTTCCTTGACGCCGGTAACCGCGCTTTCGAACACAATGTCGTAACGGGCGAACTCCTGCTCGAACTGAAACTTCGCCAGCCAGAGGACGAAGCCCAGCAGGCCGAAGGCGAGCAGCAGCACGAAGAGCCCGACCATGATGTAATTGGCGCGTGTCTCCATGAAGCCCTCAGTCCCCCATCCTCAGTGTCCTGCGCGGTCAGCCGGCGCTCTGCGGCGCCGTGCCGCTGCGCTCTGCACTGCCTGCGGCGGCCCGGCCGCGCGGACCGCCGAAGTACTCTTGAATCCAGGGGTCCGGCTCATGCATGAGCTCTTCGATGGTCCCCACCTTAACACGTTTGTCGACCAGCACGGAAACCCGGTCGCAGATCGCATAGAGCGAGTCCAGGTCGTGAGTCACCATCACGACGGTCAGCCCCAGGGCGCGCTGCAGGTCGCCGATCAGAATGTCGAAGTTGGCCGCGCCGATCGGGTCGAGCCCGGCGGTCGGCTCGTCGAGGAAAAGGATGTCGGCATCCAGCGCCAGGGCGCGCGCCAGGCCGGCGCGCTTGCGCATGCCGCCGGAGAGCTCGGCCGGATACTTGTGGGCGGCATCCGGCGGCAGGCCGACCATGGAGACCTTCACGTCGATCAGCTCCTGGCGCAGCTCGGGCGGCAGGTCGCTGTGCTCCTTCATCGGCACCTCGATGTTCTGCGCGACGGTGAGCGAGGAGAAGAGGGCGCCGTCCTGGAACAGCACGCCCCAGCGTGACTGCATGGCGGTCGTTTCCGCTGCGCTCAGGCTGGCGAGGTCGCGCCCGAAGACGGCGATGCGGCCGGCCGTGGGCTTGTTGAGGCCGATGATGGTGCGGATCAGGACCGACTTGCCGGTGCCGGAGCCGCCGACCACGCCCATGACCTCTCCGGGCTGAACGCTGAAATCCAGATTGTCGTGAATGACCGAGGTGCCGAACTGGGTGCGCAGCCCGGTGATGGTGAGGATCGGCGGCACTTCGGCGCGGCCTGCGTCACCGGCCCCGTTCGTGCCCGGATTACCGGCGCCCTGGCCATTTGTCTGGCCGCCGTTGTCCGGCGGCGGCATGCCCGTGGCATCAGTCATGGCCCTAGAACCCGATCACCGAGAAGAAGATCGACAGCAGTGCATCGAGCACGATCACCAGGAAGATCGCCTCGACCACCGCCCGGGTGGTCTGCTGGCCGACGGATTCCGCGCTGCGGGTCACCTGAAGGCCTTCGTAGCAGCCGATCATGCCGATGATGAAGGCGAAGAAGGGGGCCTTGATGATGCCGACGGCCAGGGTTTCCACCGTCACCGCATCGGCGAGCTGGCGGGCGAACTGGAAGAAGGTGATGTCGAGGACGATGGTCGCCATCACCGCGCCGCCCAGCAGCCCCATGATGTCGGCATAGAAGGTCAGCAGGGGCAGCACCAGCACCAGGGCGATGACCCGCGGCATGACCAGCACCTCCATGGGATCGAGGCCGAGGGTCCGCATGGCGTCGATCTCCTCGTTCACCTTCATGGTGCCGATCTGCGCGGTGAAGGCGCTGCCGGAACGCCCGGCGACGATGATGGAGGTCAGCAGGATACCCATTTCGCGCAGGATGCCGACGGCGACCAGGTTCACCGTGAAGATCTGGGCGCCGAACTGGGCCAGCTGGTCTGCCCCCTGGTAGGCCAGGACAACGCCGACCAGAAAGGAAATCAGCCCGACGATGGGCAGGGCGTTGAAGCCGGTCTGCTCCATCTGGCTGATCAGCGGCGTCAGCCGGATGCGCCAGGGCCGGGCCAGGGTGCGCGCCATCACGGTGACGGTGAGGCCGAGGAAGGACAGCAGGTCCGCCGCCTCGCGGCTGATGCGCAGAGTCTCCCGGCCGAGGCGGACCGCCACCGCGACCAGCGGATTGTCCGCTTTGGGGGCCGGCGGGCACTTGACGCGCCGCGCCGCCACGGTCCCCATCAGGGTCTCCACCGCCGGCGCGGCGCCGGCCACCTCCACCACCAGACCGCGCTCCTTCAGATCGCCGGCTGTACGGTCCAGAACCCAGGCCCCGGCACTGTCGACGGTGCCGCAGTGGGTGAGGTCGAGCACCGCCTGCTGGGCGCCTTGGGAGTCGAGCGAGCGCAGGGCGGGGTCGTGCTTGGCCAGCTCTCCGGTAGTCCAGTCGCCGATGAAACGCAGAATCAGGCGCGGGCCGTCGCGGACGACCTCCAGGGACGAGGCCGCCAGCAGTTCCTCTGCCGCGCTCACGCTGCTGCCCTCACCGTTCTCACCCCGCTGTCCGTGCCAGCGCCCCGCATGCCTCCTGCCAGGGGGAATCGCCCGGACGGCTGCCGGAAGCACTCCGGCCTGCCGCCCCGCCGCTGCTCGGGCCGTCATTTCACCCTAAAGGCTGGTGAAATAATAGCTATTTTGCCTGCTTTGTCTTCCGAATCAGGATCACGGAACCGATGCCGGCTGGCTCTGACAGGTTACGACCGCCTCGTGACGCACGGGGAAGTTGACCGAGTTGGCGATGAAACAGGTTTGGTTGGCGTCCTCGTGCAGGGACTCGCCGCGGGTCAGATCGCTGCCGGGGGCCAGGACCACGCGCGGGCGCAGCAGCACGTCGGTGAAGCGGCCGCCGCGCCCCTGCTGCTGCATGGTGCCCTGGGCGCTGTCTTCGTAGGCCAGCACCTCGATCCCTTCCAGGGCGGCGAGCGCCAGGTAGGACAGCATGTGGCAGGACGACAGCGCCACCAGCAGCAGATCCTCGGGATTGTGCAGCTTTGGATCGCCCAGAAAGGCTGGGTCCGAAGACCCGGTTATCGAGGGTTTTCCTTCGAAATCAACGCGGTATTCCCGCGAATAGCTCTTGTAATGGCTGGTCGGGCCGGCGGCGGCGCCTGTCCAGGTGAGGTTGAGTGCGTAGTGGTGATCCTTGCCGCGGGGCATTGGGGGCTCCTTTCGAAGGGGCTGCATTACGGACATGATGCCGATGGCGCGTTATGTGCGAGGTCTAGACCGGCTGCAGGGATGCAGCCTCCCGGGCGGCCTTCGCCATGGCCGCGTTCCAGGGATTACCCGGGCGCTGCAGCGCTCGTTCCGACAGCAGCGCCTTGGCGAGACCGCTGCGGCCGTCCTTCAGCGCCGCGTCGATCAGAAGCTGCTCGAAGAGGTCGCGCTGCGCCCGGCTGCCGCCCAGGCGGTGCAGCGCCGCGCGGTGGGGCAGCAGGGCCTCGATGGCGGCGCCATACCGCCCCTGGCGGTGGGCGACGGCGGCCCGGGCCAGGGGCAGCGCGATCGCGCGGGCGACCGCCTCTTCGCTGCCGTGGCCTTCGCCGAAGCGCTGCAGACTGGCCAGCGCGGTCTCGATGGCCGCTGCGTCGCCGCCGGCGGCCAGCGCCATGATGTAGTGGGCATCGCCGAAGACCATGCGATGGTCTTCGCTGAGGTCGCGGCAGACCTGGCTCAGCTCCTCCCAGCGGTCGCCGACCTCGACGCCGCGCTGCTCCAGGCGCCACAGCAGGGCGATGGCGTTGATCACGTCGAGAAACTCGTCGGAGCGGTCGGCCCGCACCTTGGTGTCGTAGTCCTTCAGCACGCCGTTGTGGTCGCCAAGCTCCAGCCGGAAGAGGGAACGGTGCCAGTGCACATGATAGGTGAAGTTGTGGCAGCCCTCCCAGGCGTCTTCCAGGCTGCTGACCCAGGCGATCCCGTCCTCCGGGCGATCCTGCATCTCCATCACATGGGCGACCGCGTGGGCGGCCCAGATGTCGGCGCGGTTGCGCTCTATAGCGGCGCGGCCCGCGCGCTCCGCCGCGGCATAGTCGCCGCACTCCTCCAGGGCGAAGGCCTTGATGCCCAGCACATAGCCATAGCCCGGCACGGCGTCGCTCCAGGCGTGCAGCGGGCGGGCCACCGAGTTGCGCAGGGCGACGGCGTCCCCGAGATAGAAGTGCAGGTACTGCGCCATGCGCAGGGCGACCAGGTCGTGGGGGTGATCGATCAGGATGCCGTCCCAGGTCGCGGCGGCGGCTTGCAGGTCGCCGTCCAGCCACTGCTGCAGGGCCGCCATGTGGTGCATTTCGCGGGGGCTGACGGCACGCTCGTTGGCGGCTTCGCGGGCGGCGGCCAGGGCCTTGGCCGCCGGCGGCACCAGCGCGCGCTTGCAGAACAGCAGCAGGAAGCAGCCTTTCAGGCAGAGCGCCA
The DNA here is from genome assembly GCF_028281305.1 of Pelagibius sp. Classification (GTDB taxonomy): domain Bacteria; phylum Pseudomonadota; class Alphaproteobacteria; order Kiloniellales; family Kiloniellaceae; genus Pelagibius. Next base: position 21,199 of record NZ_JANQKD010000094.1, read on the forward strand.
TCGGCATGGTGGGGTCCAGGCCGAGCGTCTCCTTCAGGCGGTCGCCGGTCTGACGCTCGAAGGCCATGTAGGCTTCCACCGTGGCATCGAAGGCCTGCATCGCCGCGGCGCTGGCGGCGGCCTGCGGCAGGCCTCTCCTGTCGTGCTGCATCGTCATGGGGTCTCCCGCTGGAGCGGTGCGGCGGCGCCACGATAGCGCCCGCGGGCCGGTTTCGCCAAACCCGGAAAACCCCGACCCGGAAATCTCTTAAGTCCCGCCAGATGATCCGCGCGACCCCCAATAGGCCTGCGCCCGCTGCACTTCGTCCGCATGGCAGGCCGCCGCTGCCGGGCCATGATCGGGTCCGTCGTAGCGGCCGAGTTCGGCCAGCAAATGAAAGAAACCGCGGCCGGGCAGGGCGCGGCCGTCGGGCCCTCTTTGTGCGCGTCCGACCGCAAGGGCCGCCAGCAGCGGGCGGCCGGCGGCGTGGTCTTCGCGGATCATCGCCTCCAGTGCCAGGGTCAGACGGTGAATGCCGTGCGGTCCGGGAACCGCCGCGCGCTGGGCGAGATCGCGATAGGCAGGGGTCTCACCCGTGGCCGCGCAGGCGGTCAGCACCCGGCGCAGCCTTGCCTGCAGGTCACGGTCTTCGTCAGCGGGGTTTTGCAAAACAGACCTCGTCACAGCCGCAATTCAAGTGTCCCTCTGATTTCGCAAGGCCGATTGCCTTTGGCAAGGTCGCCTGTGGGCAGTGACACCGGCAGCGGAGGCCCGGCAGCCTTTCCGTTGCCCGCTACGGCCCTATGTCAGAGACATGTTCGATCCAAGACCCAAGGACCGTATCGTGCCCGGCCCCGGCCAGGAGTCGGTCTGGGACTATCCGCGTCCGCCGCGTCTGGAGCCGACGGGCCGGCACCTGAAGGTGGTCTTCGCCGACACGGTTATCGCCGAGACCCGGCGCGCTCTGCGCATTCTCGAGACCAGCCACCCGCCGAGCTATTACATCCCGCCGGAGGATCTGCGCCGGGATCTGCTGGTGCCCGCGCCGGGCCGATCCATCTGCGAGTTCAAGGGCCAGGCGGCCTATTGGTCGATCCAGGTGAGCGGCCGGGTCAGCGAGGCGGCGGCCTGGAGCTATGCGGAGCCCTGGCGCCCCTACGAGGCTCTGAAGGATCATCTCTGCTTCTATGCCGGCCGGGTCGAGGCCTGCTTCGTCGACGGCGAGCGCGTTGTCCCGCAGGAAGGCGACTTCTACGGCGGCTGGCGCACCGCCGACATCGTCGGTCCCTTCAAGGGCGGCCCCGGAACCCGCGGCTGGTAGCGCAGGTCCGGGGCAGCACTCTTGGGGCCATCTGCTCAGGGCCGTACTTTCACGGCCGTCAGGCGGCCTCGGCTGCACTCTCCAGATGCGCGTCGGTGGACACCACCTTGGCATAGGCGGCGGAGAGGGCGGCCATAAAGGCGGCATGCACCTGGGCCGCCGGCACGCGGACACCGTTGAACTCCAGGTCCCGTGATGCGCAGGCATCATGGACCACGGTGCAGCGGTAGCCGAAGTCGTCGGCGGCGCGGGTCGCGCCGTCGATGCAGAGGTGACTCATGGCGCCGCAGATCACCACCTCCTCGATGCCGTGCTGCTCGAGAATGGATTTCAGATCTGTGTCCCGAAAGCTGTTGACGTAGTGCTTCAGGATGACGGTGGCCCCCTCTGCCGGTGTGACGTCGGAGTGGATCTCGGCGCCCGGCGTTCCCGGCGCGAAGAAGGGGGCCTCGCTGCTCGTGAACTCGTGGCGGATATGGACGACGAGGTCGCCGGCCGCGCGGGCCGCCGCGATCAGCCGCGCGGCGTTCGCGGTGGCAGCCTCGATGCCTTCGCAGGTCCACTTGCCGCCGGGGAAGTAGTCGTTCTGCAGGTCGATCACCAGCAGGGCGGTTTTGGTGTTGGCTTCGGTCATGAGGGCGTCTCCTTTTGCGTCCCTTGGGGTTGCGATGCTCGACAAGGTAGGGATCGCCTGCCAGGATCGAAATTGGCGGAAACGACAAATCGCGAGGCAAAACTGACAAAAACCCCTGAGAAGCCGGCACCCGTCGACATCGGCGTCCTGCAGTATCCCGGTGCGCAGCTCTCCGCCGTGCACGGCCTCACCGACCTGTTCCTCACGGCGAACCGGATTGCGGAGCGGATCGGTAGCGCGCCGGGGCGGGAGCCTGTTTTTCTGCGCGTCAGCCACTGGCATCTGACGGAGGGGTCTGGCGCGGTGGAACGCTTTTACGCGAGCGGAGAAGGCGTGCCGGCGCAGTTGGCCTGTTTCATCCTGCCACCGAGCTTGGAGACCCGTCCCGGCGAAACCCCGGCCGTTGCCCTGCGCGCCTGGCTGACGGCCCAGCATAACGGCGGCGCCGTCGCCTGTTCGGTCTGCGCCGGCGCCTTTCTTCTGGCCCAGGCCGGCCTGCTGAACGGGCGCGGGGCCACCACCCACTGGGCCCTGCACGACGATTTTGCCGCCCTCTTTCCCGAGGTCGGGCTGGAGACCGAGAAGTTGATCGTCGAGGACGGGGACGTGATCACCGCCGGCGGCGTCATGGCCTGGGTCGATCTCGGCCTGCGGATCGTCGACCGCTTCCTCGGTCCTTCGGCGATGCTGGAGGTGGCGCGTTTCTTTCTGGTCGACCCCGGCGGCCGCGAACAGCGTTTCTACAGCACCTTCGCGCCGCGCCTGCAGCACGGCGATGAGGCGGTCCTGAAAGCCCAGCACTGGCTGCACAAAAGCTACCAGGATGCGATGTCGCTGGCGGCGATGGCAGCGGCGGCGGGCCTGAGCGAGCGCACCTTCCTGCGCCGCTTCCAGAAGGCGACCGGGCTGAACCCCACCGCCTACCTGCAGCGCCTGCGCGTCGGCAAGGCGCGCGAGCTGCTGGAGCTGTCGTCCCTGCCGTTCGGCCGCATCGCCTGGGAGGTCGGCTACGAAGATCCCGCCGCCTTCCGCAAGGTCTTTCACAAGGTGATGGGGTTGACGCCCGGCGACTACCGGCGGCGCTTCGCCGTGCGCTGAAGCGCTACTTCAGCGTCTTGCCGAAGCGGGCGATCAGCGTCTTAAGCTCCGCCTCACCGACGGCCGCAACGGCTTTCTCGATGCTCATCCACTTGCGTTGGCGCAGCGCCTTTTCCGGCCAGTTGCGCTTCACACGTGTCACCGCCATGGGATAGACACTGACCCGGCAGAGCGCGCCGCCCTTCAGCTCCGTCTTTTCGTAGTCGTAGCTGCCGCAGCTGCGCTTGGCCATGGTGCCTTCCAGCCCGGCTTCCTCGAAGGCCTCCAGCGCCGCTGACTCGCGGGCGGAAAGGCCATTGACCAGATTGCCCTTCGGCAGCACCCAGCGCCGCGTTTCCAGCGAGGTGACCAGGGCGATCTTCGGGCCGCGCTTGCTCAGCCGATAGGCGAGGACTGCGCATTGCTTCTTGAAGGCTTTTTTCGACATACACGTTGCATCCTGAGGGCACCCCAGGGGCATCCCATGGGCACCCCAAGGTCCCCCTGCGCCCCGCCGCCGTTGGGAGCCTAGCCGATTGCTGTCGCCGGGTGTCCAAAGAATTTCGAAGCAGGCCTCACCGGGGCAGGCTTTCAGGGAATCGTTCCCGCGTGGATTGACCGAGGTCAGAGCGCGGGCGCGCGTTTCGCACTAGCTTCACCAGGCAGGGTGCAGCGTGGCGGCTCGGTCGCGGGGAACCAGAAAGGCCGCACCAAAGCGGAGGACGGAGCGATGGATCAGGGCGAACGCCAGGCCATGATGAAATCGATGATGGAGCAGTGCTTCGGCGGCATGGACGCGAAAGAGAAAAAGGAAATGTGTGCCGCCATGATGGGCAAGATGACCGAGGGCCTCGATATGAAGGAGATGATGCCCATGATGATGGGCATGATGTCCGGCGGCGCGGCGGGAGGCGCCGAGGAGAAACAGAGTGCTGGCGAGGCGCCGCAGACGATGCAGGGCGGCCCGGCGCAGCACATGTCGCAAATGCCTGAGATGATGCTGAAGTCGATGATGCCCCACTGCATCGGCATGATGCTGCCGGCGATGGCACCGGAAAAGCGCGGCGAGGCGGCCGCTTCCATTCTTTCGGCCATTGTCGAGAAGGGCGCTACCGGCATGACCGAAGACCAGAAGCGGTCTTTGCACGACTCCTTGCAAGAGGTCCTTGATCGACTGCGGTGAGCGCGGGCGGCACGGCGGGAGCGGGCGAACAGCGCCTTGCTGTCGGTCAGGGGAGTCAAGAGTCGGTTAAGACTGGCATAGCGACGATGTGCAGTTTGGTTGTGGGCGCCTTCACCTGGGCCCTGGAAGTGTGGAGCGGGTTTTGACAGAGCGTCTTGCGAACTGTCGAGATCCTGGGAAGATTGAATCTGGTTGAATTTGAGGCATGACCATGGACGTTGCCAGCCTGATTGAGCGCGACGAATGGAAAGGCATCGCCGTGGAAAAGAAGCAGGGGCCCGGTCTCCTGCGGTGGCGGGTGCCTGTTCTGCAGCCGGGAGATGGTGACAGCCATCCCACGTTGATTCAGGTGGTTTGGCCCTATGCCGAGCAAGGCTCAGCGGCAATGCCAAGTGATCAACTGTTTGAAGAACTGAGAGTCTTCGAGGACAGGCTTTGCGCCGCCTGGGAACAAGACGCCCTAGCTGTTCTGACCGCGGTGCTTACGTTTGACGGGGCCAAGCAGTGGGTGTTCTACACAAACGATGTTCAGGCCTGCACCCGGCGACTAAATGAAATGCCTCAAGTGGAACAGCCCTATCCGATCGAGGTCACCGCCAGACCAGATGGAACTTGGGCGTTTCTGCGAGACGAAATCCTGCGCACCGTCGACACTCGATAGTCTCTGCAATCCTCGGTACCGGCACTTTTCGTTCCCGTGGTCTGCGCGTCGTGGGCTCGGCCGCTTCCTTGGGTGTAACCGGGCAATGGTCCCCTAATCCCCGAGCGTCGCCGCCAGACGCAGGGCGGCCCGTTGTGAGCGGGGGAAGAGCGCCTTGCCGTCGCCCAGAGGGGTCAGGGAGTCGGCGGAGAAGGCCATGCCGACGATGCCGCTGGCGACCTCGGCCCGAGCGCCCCGCTTCGCTTTTGGATAAGCCCGGCCCAACTCTTCGGTGACGATCTTTTCGAAGGCATCGTACCACGCACGCAGGCGCTCGCGCAGCTCTGCGCGGCTCTCCGCGGCATTGACGAGGGCGGCCCCCACCTGCAGGTCCTCGCCGGAGCTGGCGTAGCCGGGCGCGAAGAGGGCGGCGATAAAGGTCTCCAGGCGCTTCTTCTCCGGCAGCGCGGCTACCAGTTCGGCCATCTCCGCAAGGCTCTGGCGGCAGAAGCGCTCGGCCAGGGCCAGGATCAACTCCTCGCGGTTGCCGACGTGGTGGCGCAGCAGGGCCCGGGCCAGTCCGGCCTCGTCGGCCACCTTCTGCAGCGACGCGCCCTCTACGCCGTCGCGCGCCACGCAGCGTGCAAAGGCCTCCAGAATCTCTTCGCGGCGTGCCTCGGTCACCCGTGGCCGGGCCATGCTCGACTCCTCAGTTTATTATCAGGCTTGACAATTTATTGCTGCTTCCCAATTGATTGTCAGGCTAGATAATCAAGCGGCGCCTGCCAAGCCTGCGCCCGCTCACCGTTCCAACTCAAGGGCAAAGGGGACCGTCGCCGTGGTTGATCAGATCGAAGGCTGGATTGCACAGATGGACGGGCTCTCGCTGCTGATTGGCGTGGCCCTGCTCAGCATCGAAATCCTGCGCGATCTGATCCGCCGGCAGCAGACTGGCCGCCGCCTGCTGGAGACCCTGGCCAGCCTCTCGACCCAGATCCCCTATCTGGCGGGGGAACTGCTTTTCGCCACCGCCACGGTGATCGCCTACTTCACGCTCTACGAAGTGGTCACGCCGCTGCAGATCCCGGTGACGGTCTTCACCCTGGTTCTGGTGCTGATCGCCGCCGACTTCGTCTACTACTGGGAGCACCGCCTTGCGCATCAGGTGCGCCTGCTCTGGCTCTCCCACGCCGTGCACCATTCGGCCCGCCATATGAACACCGCCGTCGCCTTTCGCTTCGGCCCCTTCGAAAGCGCCTGGGCCGCCGTCATGCATCTGCCGCTGATCCTGATCGGCTTTCATCCCCTGGCGGTGCTGGGTGCCCAGGTCGCCGTTCTAGTCTACCAGACCTGGATCCATACCGAGATGATCGGCAGGCTCGGCCCGCTGGACCGCATCTTCAACACGCCGGCCAATCATCGCGTACACCACGGCTGCGACCCCAAGTACCTCGACAAGAATTACGGCGGCATCCTGATCGTCTGGGACCGGATGTTCGGCAGCTATCAGGCGGAGGAGGAGCGGCCGCGCTACGGTCTGGCCCGCGACTTCGACTCCGTGAACCCGCTGAAGGTCTGGTTCTCCGAGTATCCCGCCCTGTTCCGCGATCTGGCGTCCGCCCGCAGCTTTGCCGAGGTGCGCGGCTACCTCTTCCGCCGCCCCGGCTGGCGGCCACCTGCTTAGCGGATGGCTCCTCGCAGCTGTTGGTGGCGGCGCGCGACGTTCCGAAAGCCGTGGAGCGCCGTCCCTTTATATGTTGCAAATGATTCTTAGTTGCAATACCGTCCGGACATCAGGATGATCCGCGCCAAGGGGAGAGCCGCGACATGAGGGCGTCCGTTCGTCGATCCACCGGTGAACCGCATGGCGGATCCCACGCGCGGTCGGGCGCGAAGGGCCTTGCCGCCCGCCTAGTCCAAGTGGGCGCCGCTGCCGGGCACCTCCGAATTCGTCGGTCCTGGCCCACGGCGCCACCGGCCGGCCCTTAGGGCAATCCGGCCCCTAAACCGCTCCGACAACCTGACTCTTTCGGCAGTCCCGCAGGCGTCCGCCACCACTGCGAACGCAAAGGCTGCAGGCGCTGACGTCTGCCTGCGCCTTGGCTGCCGCCCCTGCTCTCGATCCGAATTGGAACCCGATCCATGCAGCGAACGAAGTCCGGCATCCTCCTCGGCGATCAGCGTGCCGATGCCCTCTTTCTTCTGACCGATGAGAACTTCGACGGCGACGCCCTCGATCCCGGCGAGCGGCGGGTGTTCTTCGACGGCAGCAATGCTTCCGGGCTGGCGACACCCACCAACAACATCTTCACGGTCGAGCAAACGAGCGACAAGTCGGTCTTCGTTGGTGACGGCAACACCGATGCGGTCTACCGCCTGCGCGATCTCAACCGCGACGGCGATGCCAACGACGCCGGCGAGGCGGCGGTGTGGTTCGATGCCGACAATGCCGAAGGGCTGGCGCTGGTTACCCCCAACGGGATCGCCGAAGGCCCGGACGGCGCCATCTACATCACCAATGCGGGCGTGACCTCCAGCCCCGACGATGTGGTCTACCGCACCGAGGACCTGAACGGGGACGGCGATGCCAACGACGCGGGGGAGGCCACCGTCTGGCTCGATCTTCAGACGATCCAACTGGCCGGCGGCGGCGCCCTGGGGTCTGCGGCGGTTCCCTTCGATATCGTTTTCGACGGCGAAGTGGCCTACGTGAACGACCTGACCGGCGGATCGGTGGTGGACATCATCCACCGCATCGAAGACCTCGACGGCAACGGCAGCATTTCCCCCGACGAAGTGACGCCTTTTATCACCGATGCCATGAACTTCGGGGCGCCGGTCGACATCAGCGCCGCCGTCCAGGGGGACAGCCTGCTGACTCTCACCTGGTTCCCCGACCTCTCCGATCCTGGTGCCCGGCCCGTCGTCTATCGTTTGACCGACCTTAACGGCTCCAACGATATCGACGCCGCCGAGGAGGCGGTGGAAGTCTGGAACGCCTCGGCCCTGCCGGAGGGTTACGACATGTTCGTCGGCTTCAACATCGAAACCGACGAGGACGGCAACGTTACCCTGACGGCGGACGAACATGTCGTGACCCTGACCGATCTGAACGGCGACGGCGATTACCTGGACGCAGCCGAGACGGTCATTCTGACTTCCGGTCTGGACGATCCGGCCGTGGACCGCCCGCGCGCGCTCTCGACCTACGAAGAGACCGTGCCTCAGACCGTCACCACCGTCGGCGGCGGCAACCACTTCTCGCTCTTCCTCGACAAGGACACGAACACGCTCTATGCGAGCGGCGAGAACGTGGTCGCGCAGCTTGGGATCGGCGTCAAAGGTTACGATATCAAGACGCCGGTGGAGGTGACGCTGCCGGAAGGCTTCGAGGGCACCATCGCCTCGGTTTCCGCCGGGCTGGTGCACAGCTCTTTCCTCACAGACGATGGCGACGTCTACACCTGGGGCTTCGGCAACTTCGGGCGCCTCGGCCACGGCGACGATGAGGATCAACTGATCCCGAAAAAGCTTGAGGCGCTGGACGATGCCAACATCGTCCTCATCGAGAACGGCAACGGGGCGTCTTATGCCGTGGACGACCAGGGAACGCTTTACGCCTGGGGTCAGAATTCCAACGGCCAACTCGGCCTCGGCGACGAAGACCACCGGGACGCTCCGACCGAGGTCGCGGCCCTCTCCGACGAAACCATCATCGCTGTGTCCTCCGGCACGTCCCATACTCTCGTCCTGACGGCCGATGGCGATGTCTACGGCTTCGGCTCCAACACCGATGGCCAGATCGGCGCGCCGGAGGGATTGGACGAGAACGGCGAGCCGATCCGCGAAATCCTTTCGCCGCTTAGGGTCGAGGGCCTGCCGGCCAACGTGGTTTCGATCACCGCCGACACCAAGACCTCCTTCGCCGTGACCGCAGACGGCGAGGTCTACGGTTGGGGCGAGAACCGCTTCGGCCAGCTCGGCATCGGCAGCGATAACGGCGACGGCACCTTTACGCCGGATACGGCCGACGTCCTGGAGCCGACCAAGATCCAGGGGCTGCCCGGCACCATCATCGATGTGCAGGCCGGTGCCCGCTGGGTGATCGCGCTGACCGAGGACGGCGACGTCTATGCCTGGGGGCCGAACGACGAAGGTCCTACCGGGGGGCTGGACGGCGATCCCGCGGCGGAAAGCGATGGCACCTTCTTCCCGACTCTTATCAGCGGCCTGGACGACGTGACCATCGTCGAGATCGCCAGCGGTCCCAACTCCATCATCGCCGTGGCGGACAACGGCGATGTCTACACCTTCGGCTCCAACTCCGACGGGCGCCTGGGCTATCGCACGGAGGGCAGCGTCTACGAACCCCAGGTCGTCGACTTCACCAGCGATCCGGAACCCTATCTGGTCAGCACTACGCCGGCCGACAACGGACGCGACGTCTCCATTCAATCCAGTATCACCTTCAGCTTCACCGAGGACGTTTTTGCCGGCGCGGGGTCTCTGCGCTTCGTCAACCGCGACGACCCCGCGGATACCCGAGAGATCGACATCACCGATCCGCGCTTTGTCGTCTTCGACGGCAGCGCGGTCGTGGTGACCCCTTCGGCCTTTCTCATGCCGGGCGGGCGCTATGCAGTGGAGTTCGACACCGGCGCTTTCGTCGATGCCGACGGCAACCCGGTGATCGGCTTCGACAGCGGCGATACCTCCTCCTTCAACTTCCAGGCTGCCGACGAGCCGATCGATCTGCCGCTGACGGAGGAAGGAACGGCCGAGGGCGAGTTGCTGCGCGGCGGGGCGGGCGACGACCTGCTGCGCGGCCTGGCGGGGGACGACTTCCTTTTCGGCAATGAAGGGAACGACACCCTGGTCGGCGGCCGGGGCGACGACGAAGTCGCGGGCGGCGACGGCAACGACCGGCTGCGCGGCAACCGGGGCGAGGACACGCTGCTGGGCGGCGACGGCAACGACCGCCTGAACGGCGGGCGTGACGACGACCTCATCGACGGCGGCGCCGGCGACGATACGGCCCGCGGCGGCGACGGTGAGGACACCTTCGTGTTCGGTGCCCTCAGCGGCCACGATGTCATCGAGGATTTCGAGACGTCATGGTTCTCCTTCTTCGGCGAGGAGGACACCCTGCGCCTGGACATCGACGGCATCGACAGCAAGCTTGACATGCTCGGCCACCTGGACCGCCAGGGCGGCGACCTGGTCTTCGCCTTCGATGACAGCACCAGCCTGACCTTCAAGGACACCTCCGTCCTCGACTTCATCAGGATGGAAATCGAGTTCGTGTGACGATCGCGGGCGTCCGATTGCAGGCCCTCTGATGCGAGACCCTGGAAGAGATCGCTAGTCGGGACGGGTAGGGGCGACTGAATCAGCCGGTCCGCCGTTCGGTTCCTCTTGCGCCCGAAGGCGGCTTTGGCAACACTCCGGCGCGAGTGTTCGGACCCCCCTAACCGCGCGAGGTTCCCCCCCCATGCCCGCTTTCAAGACCCTGGACGATCTGGACGTGGCCGGCAAGGCCGTGCTGCTGCGCGTCGACTTCAACGTGCCCATGGCCGACGGCAAGGTGACGGACCTCACGCGCATCGAACGGGCGGCGCCGACGATCCGCGACCTGACCGCGGCAGGGGCGAAGGTGCTGCTGCTGTCCCACTTCGGCCGGCCCAAGGGCAAGCCGGTGGCGGAGATGTCGCTGGCTCCCCTGGCGCCGGTGGTGGGGGCCGTCCTCGGCGGCACCTCGGTCGGCTTTGCCAGGGACTGCGTGGGGCCGGAACCGCGGGCTGCGCTGGGCGAGTTGGAGAGCGGCGGCGTGCTGCTGCTGGAGAACCTGCGCTTTCACGGCGGGGAAGAGGCCAATGAGGCCGCTTTCGCCGACGACCTGGCGAGCCTCGGCGACCTCTACGTCAACGACGCCTTCTCCGCCGCCCACCGCGCCCATGCCTCCACCGAGGGGCTGGCCCGGCGCCTGCCGGCGGCGGCCGGGCGGCTGATGCAGGCGGAACTGGAGCACCTGGCCTCGGCGCTGGAGCAGCCCAAGCGACCCCTGGCCGCCGTGGTTGGCGGCGCCAAGATCTCCACCAAGCTTGACCTGCTGGGCAACCTGGTCTCGCGGGTCGACATGCTGGTGATCGGCGGCGGTATGGCCAACACCTTCCTCAATGCCGTCGGCGTCGATGTCGGCCGCTCGCTCTGTGAGCACGAGATGGCCGAGACCGCCAAAGAGATCCTCGCCAAGGCCAAGGAGGCCGGCTGCGATGTCGTGCTGCCCACCGATGTGGTGGTCGCGGGCGCGCTGTCAGAGGGAACGGCGACCGAGGTGGTCTCGGTCAAGGCCGTGCCGGCGGGCCAGATGATCCTCGACCTCGGCCCGGCTACGGCGGAGCACCTGGCGCGGCGCCTCGGCGACTGTGCCACGCTGGTCTGGAACGGTCCGCTCGGCTGCTTCGAGGTGCCGCCCTTCGACTCCGCCACCAACACGGTGGCGCGGGCGGCAGCGGCGCTGACCGGGGAGGGCAAGCTGCTCTCCGTCGCCGGCGGCGGCGATACCGTCGCGGCGCTGGCTCACGCCGGGGTGCTGGACGACTTCTCCTACGTCTCCACCGCCGGCGGCGCCTTCCTGGAATGGCTGGAGGGCAAGACCTTGCCGGGGGTCAAGGCGCTGGAGGATGCCGCCTGACACTTCCGCGCGGACGCCTCTGCGCCCTCGCCTCGGCGCCCCGCTTCCCGCTGATGTGCTATCCTCTGCGACGGGGACCCGCCGCAGGACCCGGCGCGGCTGTGCCGCGCTTTGCTCTGCGGGCTGCAAGAGATCAACGATGCAGCACAGCGAGGAGCAGGCAGATGGCGACCTTTATCTCACTCGTGACCTACACCGACCAGGGCATCAAGGCGATCAAGGATGCCCCCAAGCGCGTCGACGGCGTGCGCCTGTTGGCGAAAAAGCTCGGCGGCGAGTTGGGGGAGCTCTATCTCACCATGGGCGGCTATGACATCGTCGCCTTTTCCGAGTTTCCCGATGCCGAGGCGGCGGCCAAGTTCACCCTGACCCTGAACTCCCTGGGCAATGTGCGCACCACGACCCTGCGCGCTTTCCCGGAGGAGCAGTTCCGCGGCATCGTCGGCGGCCTGCCGTAAGCCGCCGCGGCGCTACTTTTCCTGGAGGGCGAGGCGGACGCCGAGGGCGCAGTAGATGGTGCCCACCACCTTGCCCTGCCAGCGCAGGACCAGCGGGTTGCGGCGCAGGAAGGTGCTGAGGCTGCCGGCACCGAGCGCCACCGCCACCGTGCTCACCAGCCCCATCAGCACGAAGAGCACGCCCAGAACAACAAGCTGCAGCGAGACCGCGCCGTTTTCCGGCTTCACGAACTGCGGCAGGAAGGCGAGAAAGAAGAGGGCGGACTTGGGGTTCAGCACCTCGGCCAGGACGGCCTGGCGAAAGGCGGCCTTCGGGCTCAGCGCCGTAGCAGCCGCCGGCTGGCTGAAGTCGACCTTTTCCAGGATCGCGCGGATGCCGAGGTAGACCAGATAGGCCGCGCCCAGGTACTTGACGAGGGTAAAGAGAAACGCCGAGGCCAGGATGATGGCAGAAATGCCGATCACCGCCATCAGGGTGTGAATGATGTCGCCTGCGGCAATCCCCAGGCCCGTCGCCAGGCCGACCCGGGTGCCGCCGGTGCTGGCCCGGGCCAGCGTCAGCAGGACGGCGGGGCCGGGGATGAAGACAAAGCCCAGCAGGATGGCCAGATAGGTGATCAGTGTTGCTTGGTCGATCATGAGGCCGCGCGTTCAGTGTGGTTTTGTTCCGTTTGGCTTTTGCGCGCAGCACAGCATGGCCCGCACGGCCGCGCAAGCGGTCACGCGATGACGCGCATCTGCTTCATGTTGCGGAACAGTTCGGCGACGGCGGCTTCGCTCATTTCCGGGAACTCGGCCTGCAGCGCCGCCTCGGTGACGCGCTCGCGCGTCATGATGAAACTGACCTGCTGGGCGACATCGGAGGGGATCTCCACCTGCTGCTTGCCGTCGGAGAGATAGGGCTTGCCGTTGTGGCGGGTCACCTTCACCTGTTTGCTGACCCGGTAGCCGCCTTCTTCGGTGGCGGGCGTTTCCGGCTCCGCCGCCACCAGACCTTCCAGGTCGTAGCCCTTGAACGCATAGGGCCAGGTCTCGATGGCCTTGGCCGCCACTTCGCGGGCACCGTCGGAATTGAGGGCGCCGGCGATGGTCTCGCCCATGCGTGCCAGGGTTTCCTTCAGCGCCGCGGCGTCCATCGCGCGGGGCAGGTCGCCTCGCATCCAGGGGTCCTGGATGGCCGCGTCCCAGATGATCGGCAGCAGGTCGAGGGGCTTGGGCAGCGTCACGCCGAAAGCGATGTGAATGGCGCCGTTCTCGGAGGCCAGGGCGTCGTGGTAGAGCCCGCGGGGAATGTAGAGCAGGTCGCCCGGCTTCATCTCCACCTGGGCGACCACCTTGCCGGCGCGGCGCGCCCGCTCCTCGTCGGAGGGTTTGAAGGCCGGGTGGTTCACCGGCGCTTCGTCGCGGGCCTCGTAGATGTTCCAGGTCTTCTCGCCGGCGCAGTGGATGGCGAAGACCTCGTGCACGTCGCAGTGCGGGCCGAAGGCCTTGTGCTGGTGCATGGAGAAATAGAGGTTCGCCTGACTGCGCCCGCCGGTCGCGCTCTGCAGATCGTTGGCGAGCGCGCGCACGCCGGGCGCCAGGGCGTCGATGTCATTGAGGATGACCGAGGCGCCCTTGGCGATCCAGTCCTGCACCTTGTCCGGATCGGGGCGCAGGGCGCTGCCGCCCTGCATCGCCGGCACGCGGGCGCAGTAGTCGGCGGTGGCGACCGGCTGCAGGTCGAGATAGAGCTTCATGGTCTCCGGCGTCCAGACCGAGGTCATGGACATGAGCTCGTTCAGCCGCGCCAGGGTCATGATTTCGGCTGTACGCTCCGGCGTTCCGGGGAAATGCCGGTGCGTCTTGCCGAAGACGTCGCCGAAGAAGGTCTCCCGCCCCAGGGGATCCAGGAAGCCGTCCAGAAGATCGCTCATAAGTGTCCTCGTTGCCGTCCCCCGTCATACAACAAGGGGGTGATACACCAAAGAGCCAACGCCCTCAAAGCCGTACCATCAAAGCCGGCGCCATCAAAAACCGGGCTACAGCAGCCAGCTGCGGCCCAGGGTCATCAGCACCAGTGCGCCGGCGCCGGCGGCCACGCCCAGGCCGATGTTGCGCCGGGCGAGGAAGAAGATCGCCAGCGCGATCACGGCCGCGGCGATGCGGTCGGCGGCGGCGGTCTCGGCCAGCGGCCCGTTGGGCAGGACGATCATGCGGGCGATGAGGCCGGCCAGCATGGCATAGGCGACACAGGCCACCCATTCGAAGAGCGGGCTGCCGGCATCGATGCGCCCGGAGAGCGCAACGCCCAGGGCGCGCCAGAAGTAAGTCACCAGGGCGCCGGCGACCATCAGGACGACGGGCCAGAAGGCATTGTCCATCAGCGCCGCTTCAGACATGGCGCCGGCTCCACAGGCGGTCGCCGAAGAAGGCCAGGCTGCCGGCAAGCACGCCGGTCAGCAGCAGGCCCCAGTCGGCGGAGACCATGTGCATCAACGGCCCGGCCAGGGCGCCGATGGCCAGCGCCAGAATGCGCGCCCGGTGCTTTGCGTCGGCGACAAAGACGAGCATGAAGTAGATCGGGTTGAGGAAGACCAGGCCCAGGGTGACATAGCCCGGCAGCAGGTCCGACAGGAAGAACCCGACCGCCGTTGTGACCAGGCACATGGCCCAGAGCGCCACCGCGAAACCGGCGAAGTAGGGCAGGCGTTGATCCTCCGGCAAGGAGGGGCAGCGCCGCATGGCAGCCGCCCAGCCCGTCACCGCCACATAGTGGGCGAAGAGGTAATAGTGCCAGCGCGGCGTGCCCGGTGCGCGCAGGTAGGGCATCAGCGCGACGGTCATGGGCAGCAGCCGCGCGTTGGTCATGGCCACGGCGGCGGCGACCACCAGCAACCCGGCGCCGAGGCTGTAGAGTTCCACCAGGATGATCTGGCCGGGCAGGGCCCAGCCGGTGAAGGTGGAGAACAGGCCGTGCCAGACCGTCAGCCCGGCACCCTGGATCAGCGCCCCGAAGCCCAGGTAGGAGGCGCCGAGCACCAGGGCCGGCACCCCAACGGCCTCGCGCAGCCCGGTCAGGGCGGCTCCGCGCGGCGAACCGAACCCTCCGGGCCGGGCGGTTTCGCCCGTGACATCTTCGCCCGTGGCGTCGCTGTTAGGCATGGTGGTCAAAAGGCTAACGCCCGCGCCGCGGCGGCGTCAGCAGGAAATGTTCGCTTGCATAGGAGCCCTGCGGGCCGCGCAGGGCAGCCGGAGGCTTAAAGCACCCGCTCGGGCGGCAGGCGCACGATGGCCTTGGTGCCGACGCCCGGCTCGCTTTCCAGGTCCAGGCGGCCGCCGTGCAGCTTCACGAAGCCGGCCGACAGCGGCAGACCCAGGCCGGTGCCCTCGAACTGCCGGTTCAGACGGCTGTCGACCTGTTCGAAGGGCGCGAAGGCGCGCGGGATGTCGTCCTCGGCAATGCCGATGCCTGTGTCGCTGACCTGGAAGACGAAGCTGCCGTCCGGGTCACGGCGGGCGGCGAGCTCGATGGTGCCTTCCTGCGGCGTGAACTTGATGGCGTTGGACAGCAGGTTCAACAGAACCTGTTTCAGTTTGCGCTCGTCGGCCCGCAGGCGCGGCAGATCGTCCGGCAGGCTGACTTCCAGGGTCTGCTCGGCGCGCTTGGCGCGCTCGGCCACCAGGCGGCGCACCGCACCGATGATGTCGCGCGGGTCGATCACCTCTTCGCGCAGCTCGTGGGCGCCGGCCTCGATCTTGGCGACATCCAGGATGTCGTTGATGAGCGTCAGCAGGTGTTGCGCGCTCTCGTGAATGTCGGCGGCATAGCTCTTGTACTGGCTGCTGCCCAGGGGCCCCAGCAGTTCGCTCTCCATGATCTCCGAGAAGCCGATGACGGCGTTCAGAGGCGTGCGCAGTTCGTGGCTCATGTTGGCCAGGAACTCGGTCTTGGCGCGGTTGGCCAGTTCGGCGCTTTCCTTGGCGCTGATCAGCGCGTCCTCGCGCTGGCGCAGCGCGGTGACGTTCTCCGCCGTGCCGCGGTAGCCGAGGAAGGCGCCGCTGTCCGGGCAGTAGACCGGCAGGCCGTTGAGGCGGAACAGCAGGCGGGCGCCCTCCTTGTTGAGGACCTCCACCTCGATGTCGCGGAAGGGAGCGTGTTGCGGCGAGGTGACGAGGCCCGTCAGCTTGATCGAGCGCTCCACCGGCAGTTCGGTCAGCGCGCGGCCGATCAGCTCGCGGGGATGGTAGCCCAGCGCATCGTGCACCCGCGGCGAGACGAAGGTGAGCACGAGGTCGCGGTCGGTCTCCCAGACCCAGTCGGAGACTAGGCGCGTCGTGTCGTCGAGACGGGTCGTGGCCTGAACCAGCGCCGTTGCCGTCGCCTTCAGCTTGGTGGTCGGTTCATAGACCAGGGCGGTCGCTTTCAGGCTGCCGTCGGCGCCGCGGATCGCGCGTCGCTTGGCGCGGAAGTATTCGGTGCGCCCGTCGAGGATCAGCTTGTGTTCCTGGCTGACCGCCACGGGAGAAGAGCCGGGCCCCTGGGACCAGGCGCCCAGGGCCGACTGGTTGGGCAGGGCGTCAGCCGCGGCCAGTGCATCGCGGATGCGTTCGAAGGCCTTGTTGGCGTAAGTGATGGCGCCCTCGGCGTCGACGATGCAGGTCGGCGGGCCGTCGTCCAGAAGATCGCGCTGCAGGATTGCGACCAGGCTTTCGTCTTCGCTGCCGAGCGGCCCGGCGGCAGGCGACGGGGCTGCTGCATGAGCAGACTGGTGCGCCGCCTGGTGAGCGGATTGGGCCGCCCCACCCGCTTCGGCGCTGCGCGAGACCACTGTCGGCTTGCCTGCGTCGGTCTTCACCAGCTCAACTCAGCCCTGTTTTGCCTTGCTCATCGCAACATCTTCCACAGCCGCCTGGAACCCTTTGTCGCGCTGCCAGGATCGCAGAACGTGTTCAGCGTCTTCACGGCTTGCCTGATCGTAGATCCGTGTCGCCCGCGACAGGTCCCCCGGTGATGTCCTGCGGCTGCCGCCGCCGGCACTGCGGGTCAGCAGAAACAAGGTTGCAAAGTCCTGCTTCGAAACCCCCAATGCCAGACAGGCAATCGCCAGGCCCTCCCCACCGGGACCATAAAGCACTTCGGCGCGCCGCGGCATCGAAATCCCACTCCATTCTTCGAAAAGAGCCTCAAAAAGCGGTACTTCGCCTTGCCGAATAGTCTTGATCAGCAGGGCGGCATTGACGTTTTGTTCAGATACCATGCAGCGCGCCAAGTCGGCAGCGGTGGTTTCAAGGTTCCCGGCCCCGTTGGACTTGGTGATCTTATCCTGGGCAACTTCCAGGACGGCAGCCTCCACCTCGTCGTCCAGCGCCGTCGGGTGCACGTCGTAGGTCTTCAGGATTTCAGCCCGCAGGCTGGCCGCCACGATCCAGTAAAGCCGCATGGCCAGATCGTCGGTGAGGTCGCGGCGGCGGACCAGCGGCTCCTGAAACTCGTCGATGTGTTCGGCCTGTTCGGTGAGGTAGGCCAGCGTCGCCTCGGAGATCCGGGCGCTGTGGTTGGCCAGCAGGGTGGCAATGACGTCGTTGTCCTTGGTGTTCACCAGCTCGTCGGAGACTTCTTCGCTGAGCTCGCGCCGTCTGGCGATGGTGATCTGATGCTGGCGGCTGCGGTGCTGGATGACTCGGATCAGGTCGTCGTCGGACAGCAGGGTCGAGCGCAGCAGCACCGGGCGGGCGACGTCGATCTCGTCATTGGCCAGGGCGATCACCAGGGCACGGGGGGCCGCCGGATTGCGGGACAGGCGCTCGCTCAGCTTGCTGCGGATGGGGACTTCGAATTCGTGGATCAGCTTGTCGAGGATCTGCGAGATCAGGTCGCGCTCATGGTCGCTCAGCATATGGTCGCGATCCATGGAAAGCTGGGCGATCTGCGAGGACAGCTGCTCGCGGCCTTCGATCGACTTGTTGAGCGCAAGCTGCAAAAGCGCGTGAAGATCCCTATCCCGATCTTCCATCAAAGGTCACCCTGATCCGCTGCGCAGTATCGGAAGAATCCTCTCAGCCCCTCGTACGCGCCCGTGGATCGAAGACGAGGGCGCTTCGGAGCAATTTGGCACAAATCTCTAATAGAATAATAAAACAAGGTAAAAACAATGTGAAGTTTGGTCGGCTAAACTTTTGGAACCTTGAGGAAATACGCTGAACTGCCGCTTCGCATGAGAACTCGGAATCGTAACTACACGCTCTACTTCGGTGCTGGAATACCAGAGCAACCTCTATAACCGGGCCTTTTCCGCATTGCCGCCAAGAATCTAAGCGTATCAAACGCTTAGCGATTAATCGCTCCAAGTAAACACCTTTTGCGTGCAAGCCGTTTGTCAAAGGACACCTAATAGTGTGGGGTAAGCTGGTTAATTTTGACTGTATGCGGCAAGTGGTGTGATTGGGGGCTTTGCCTGGCGGTCCTGCACGGGCTGCGGCTTTGGGGCGGCCGCTGCCCTCCTTCCTCCGGGGGCCTTCACCGCTCCTTAACCGCCTGACGGCATAGTCGGGCGATGCAGATCACGCCCGGCAACTCGCCGCTCACCCTTGCGATGCTCAAGACCCTGGGCGGCCAGACGGCCGGCAGCGGTACCTCCGTCGCCGCCGGCCTCGCGTCTTCGCAGACGTCCAAGGCCATGGCGAGCGATCTCGGCGGCGGGGCCTCCGCCCGCAACGAGCCGGCCGGCCCGCCGGAGCCGGGCCGCTTCATTCCGCGTGGGACTTTCGTCGACCTGAAAGCCTGAAGCCCTCACCGGTCCGTTCCCGGGCGGTCTGGCTGTTGGCGCCTTTTCCGTGTTGCCGGTGCCCTGCTTGTGGTCTCCGAAAGGCTGGGTCACAGTACCTGGATGACCGCAGAAGAGCCTTCTCCAACGAGGACCCCGACCCCGGCGCAGCCGCAGGACGACCGCTTCGAACCGCGGGTTCCCGAAGGCGACGACCGCCAGCGCCTCGTCTGCCGTGACTGCGGTTTCATCAACTACGAGAACCCCAAGATCGTCGTTGGTTCCGTCGCCACCTGGCAGGAAAGCATCCTGCTGTGCCGGCGCGCCATCGAGCCGCGCCGCGGCTACTGGACGCTGCCGGCCGGCTATCTCGAGCAGCACGAGGATGCTGCCAGCGGCGCCCGCCGCGAAGCCTGGGAGGAGGCACACGCGGACATCGCCATCGATCAGCTTCTCGCGGTCTACTCGATCCCACGGATCTCGCAGATCCAGCTGATCTACAGGGCCCGCCTCGTCTCCCCCGACGTCCGTGCCGGGGTGGAAACGCTCGAACTCGATCTCTTTCGCTGGCAGGCTATCCCTTGGGAGGACCTTGCCTTTCCCTCGGTGCATTGGGCGCTGCAGGACCACCATGCGGTGCGGGAGCAGAGAGCCTTCGCGCCGCGCAGCAACCCGGTCGAGACCGCCGGACCGGGTGAGACCATCGGGTAGGTCCCGCCGCGCAGCTTTTTTCGGGGTGCGGCAGCACGAAGAACAAGAACCGGCGGCGGGAGGAGGATCATGCAACAGCCACTGTGCCGGAGGGTGCGAGGGGGCCGTGGGGCGCGGGCTACATGCCTTGCCCTTGTCTTGGTCCTGGTGTCGGGCAGCCTTTCGGGGGGCGCAGTCCGGGCGGCCGAGCCGCTGTTCTCGCACGAACTGCCGCGCTTTCGCAGCGGCGCCGAACTGCTGGCGGACTGCAGCGCGCAGGACCCGGCGGCCCGTGGCCGCTGCCACGGCTACATCATGGCCATCGCCGACGTTCTGGGCGGCGCGGGTGCGCGCGTCGACGGCATCCAGGCCTGCCTGAAGGGCGATGAGAGCCTGGAAGAACTGGTGGCGACCGTCGACCGGCATCTTCAGGAGAACCCGGCGCGCCAGGCCCTGAAAGGCGACGGTGCGGCGGCTTACGCGCTGGCTCTCTACCGGCCCTGCGTCACCAACTAAGGGGTCCGGAGGGTCAGGAGCCCTGACGCTCCAGCAGGCTGCGGATCTGCTGCACCTCGCGATGCAGCGCCTTGATGTCGTCTTCCAGGCGCATCGCATCGCCGTGGGACTGCCGCGTGATCTCCTCGAAGGCCTGCTCGCGCTCCGCGTCGTGCTGGCTCTGCATCGCGTTGACGATGATGGCGATGAAAAGATTGAGCACCGCAAAGGTGGTGACGAGGATGAAGGGCACGAAGAAGGCCCAGGCGAAGGGGAAGACGTCCATGACCGGGCGCACGATGCCCATCGACCAGCTCTCCAGGGTCATGATCTGGAACAGGGAGTAGGCCGAGGCGCCGAGCGTGCCGAACCAATCGGGAAAGGCCGCGCCGAACAGCTTGGTCGCCATCACCGAGAAGACATAGTAGAGCAGCCCCAGCAGCGCGGCGATGGAGCCCATACCGGGAATGGCCTGCAGCAGCGCCTGGACGACCTTGCGCATCGAGGGGATGACGGAGATCAGCCGCAGCACCCGAAGCACGCGCAGTGCGCGCAGCACCGAGAAGGCGGCCGAGGCCGGCGCCAGGCTGATGGCGACCACCGTGAAGTCGAAAACATTCCAGGCGTTCTTGAAGAAGCCGAGCCGGTAGACCAGCAGCTTCGCCAGGATCTCGACGACGAAGATGCCGACGATGATGCGGTCCGACAGCAGCAGGATGGGGCCGATCTCGGCCATGACGCTGGCCGAGGTCTCCAGACCCAGTATGGCTGCGTTCACCAGAATGAGGCCGGTGATCGCCCGTTGCATGCCTTTCGATTCGAGCAGCCGCTGCAGGCGGGCGAGTGCGACCGGTGGCGTTGATTCGGAACTAGACGGCATGACCGGCCCCTTCTTGCATCGGCTGCGGATCCATCGGGATCGCTGACAAAGCTGCTTAGATGTGCGGTTGCCGGCAAGGGGTCAAGGGCCGATTGGGGGGCTGCGGCGCAGCGGCGTCCGGCCGGGGGCCTCGGAAAGGCATAACCGGGGTCAGGCGATATCCTTCTGACCGCCGCCGGCAGCGTCCGTCTCGGCGCCGCGGTCGGTGACCCGGCGTTCGGCCGGCAGGCGGATCTCGACTTCCGTGCCGAAGTTCAGCTGGCTGCGCAGAAGCAGTGTGCCGCCGTGGAGTTCGATCAGCGCCTTGGACAGCGGCAGGCCGAGGCCGGCGCCCTGATGCGGGTGCGCGCGCTTGTCGTGGGCCTGTCCGAAGGGCTGCAGGATGACCTTGATGTCCTCCTCGCGGATGCCGATGCCGTTGTCGGCAATGACGACGCGGATCTCACCGTCGAGGGAGGTGGCCAGGCTGAGGCGGACCTCGCCGCCGGCCGGTGTGAACTTCACCGCGTTGGTGAGGAGGTTCAGCAGGATCTGCTTCAGCTTCACCTCGTCGACGCACAGCGCCAGGGCCTGGGCGCCCAGTTCGGTCTTCAAGCTGATGCCCGCCTTGGCGGCCCGCGGCTCGACGAGCTTTGCGCAGGCGGCGGAGAGTTCGCGCAGTTCGACGGTCTCTTCGTGCAGCTCCATCTGTTGTGCCTCTGCCACCGAGAGGTTCAGCAGATCGTCGACCAGGCTCAAGAGCAACTGGCCGCTGTGGTTGATGTAGCCGACATGCTCGCTCTGCTGTTCCGTCAGCGGGCCGTAGAGGCGGCGGCTCAGCAGGTCCGAGAAGCCGATGATGGCGTTCAGCGGGGTGCGCAGTTCGTGGCTGACGTTGGCCAGGAACTTGGCCTTGGCGGCGTTGGCCTCGGTGACCTGATGCAGCGCGCTGCTCAGGCGGTCGAAGCGCTGGCGGGCGATGGTGGTGGTCATCCGCATCAGCTCTGTGGCCGTGGCCACGCCGCTATAGGCGCCGTCGCGGGTGACGATGAAGCCGTCGATCATCGCCTTGGGCTTGCATGACAGCAGCACGTCGCCGATCTGGTCGATGCGCCGGTCCCACTCCACGATCAGCGGGGCCGGATCCATCAGCTTGGTGATCGGTTTGCGGTTGAACAGCTCCGGCCAGAAGGGCCGCGCCATGTTGGCGAGAAACTCCAGGCGGCCGACCAGCCCGATGGGCCGCTCGCCACGCACCACGGCAACCGCCAGGATCGAGCTGTCGCCGTGCAGCATGGCGTGCACTTCGGCGCAACTGGTCTGGGGGGAAACAGCGGGCGCTTCGTTCACAAGAATGCTGGCGCAGAGCGACTCGCCGTCTGGGCTCGAGGGGGCGGTTAGCTCTGCTGCGGCGCCCATCATGGGGACAGTCCCGGAGTGGTGCTGGTGTGGTCGCGCAACGCTAAACGCTGGGTCGTTAACAAAACCTTTTGGTTGCAGTCGCTCTGCCGCCCGCGATCAACGGTCGGTGTCCCCGCAGAGTTGTTCTTCCATCGCCTTCAGCGTCTCGTAAAGCAGGTCCAGCAGCGCGCGCACCCGCGCGGCGCGGCGCAGGTCCGGATGGGTCAGCAGCCAGAGCCCCGTATCCAGCTCCGCCGGTGGGTCCATCACCCGTTGCAGTTCCGGATCGGGGTCGGCCTGAAAACAGGGCAGGATCGCCAGCCCCAGTCCGGCGCGGGCTGCGCTCGCCTGGTTCAGGAGGGAGTTGGAGCGGTAGACGACGGCGCTGCGGTCGATGCGGTCTTCCAGCCAGCGGGTGACGGCCGGTGGGCCCGCACCCTCCTCCCAGGCGATCCAGGGCTCGCTGGCAAAGGGCTCCGCGGCAAGGTCCTTCTCTCCAACGGGTGTCGCCGAGGACGCGCGGTACACGGTCGAGGCCAGGGTCGCGACCCGTCGCCCGACCAGGGTCTCCGGCGGCTCACGGGTCGGGCGCAGGGCGATGTCGGCCTCCCGCCGGGTCAGGCTCAGCATGCGGTTGTCGATCACCAGTTCCACGGTGATGTCGGGATAGCCGCGGCGGAAAGCGGCCAGCACCGGCATCAGCAGCACCTCGGCGATGTCGTCGGGGGCGGTGAGTCGCAGGGTTCCGGTCAGGCGCAGGTCGCGTCCGCTGAGGCGCCGTTCCAGGGCCTCCACCTCGGCTTCCACCCGCTCGGCCGTGCGCAGCAGGTCTTCGCCGGCGGCGGTGGTGACGTAGCTGCCCTCGCGGCGCTCGAACAGCCGGGTGTCGAGGCGCGCCTCGATGGCGGCCAGGCGGCGGAAGACGGTGGAGTGGTTGACCCGCAGGCGCCGGGCCGCGCCGGCCAGGCTGCCCTCCCGCGCGATGGCCAGCAGGGTGCGCAGATCGGCGGTGAGATCTCCGTTTGCATTCATGCAACAGAACTTTGCGTGATTCTGCAATCGACTTGCGTGAGAGCAAATCATAGATCGGTAGGCAGAACAAGGCGCCCGTGGCCGGAGACGGCGGCGTGGCGGTGCGGAACAAACAGCCTCAAAACCAAGGAACCGAGCCATGATCGACACCAGAACCGCCCCTTACGCCGCCCTGACCCTGCGGGTCGCCCTCGGCGTCATGTTTCTCGCCCACAGCCTCTACCTGAAGGTCTTCGTCTTCACCGTGCCCGGCACCGTCGGCTTTTTCGAATCCCTCGGCCTGCCGGCGATCGCCGCCTACCTGACCATCTTCGCCGAGATCGCCGGCGGCATCGCCCTGATCCTCGGCATCCAGACCCGCCTCGTTTCGCTCGCCCTCCTGCCGGTGCTGTTGGGCGCGACCTGGGTCCATGCCGGCAACGGCTGGCTGTTCTCCGCCGAAGGCGGCGGCTGGGAGTATCCGGTCTTCCTCGCGGCGGCGGCCGTGGTGCAGGCCCTGCTGGGCGACGGTGCCCATGCCATGAAGCTGCCCTTCCTCAGCCATCAGAAGACGGCGCCGCAGACCTCCTGAGCCTGAACGGACAGTGCGCACAGAGGCCGCCCCGAGTCTCCGCTAACGGCGAGGCTCGGGGCAGTCCTCTCAGAACCAAACAAAAAACGGAGCACAGCAATCATGAAAGCCCTGATCAGAGGCGTCTGGCATTCCCGCGTCATCGACCGCGACGCTTACGAGCGCGCCCGGTCCGAACAGCCGGAGGGCCTCTTCCGCGACTGGGTCAGCGCCGACCCGACGGCGCGCTTTCCGGCGGCGCCGGGGCGCTACCACCTCTATGTCTCCTACGCCTGCCCCTTCGCCCACCGCACCATTCTCTACCGCCGCCTGCTGGGCCTGGAAAAGGTGCTGCCGGTCTCGGTGCTGCATCCGCGCTGGGGCGGGCCCGGCGGCTGGACCTTCACCCCGGACCCGGCCTTCCCCGAGGTGACGGTCGACCACGCCGGCGGGCACCAGGCGTTGTGGCAGATCTATGGGAAGGCGCGCGGCGACTACACCGGCAAGGTGACCGTGCCGCTGCTCTGGGACCGGCGGGAGGAGACCATCGTCAGCGACGAATCCGCCGACATCATGCGCATGCTGGACCTCGGCTTCGCCGCCTTCGGCGAAAGCGGGCGCAGCTTCTATCCGGCACGCCTGCGCGACGAGATCGACGCCCTGGGCGGGATGATCCGCCGCCGCGTCAACGGCGGGGTCTACCGCGCCGGCTTTGCCGCCGACCAGCAGGCCTACGACCGGGCGCTGGCCGACTTCTATGCCGCCCTCGACACCCTGGAGGAACAGCTTGGCGATGGGCGGCCCTACCTTCTGGGCAAGACCGCGACGGAGGCCGACTGGCTGCTGTTCCCGACGCTGGTGCGCCTCGATGCCGCCTATGCCGGCGCCCTCAAGATCAACGCCCGGCGCCTCGCCGACTATCCGAACCTCGACCGTCACACCAGGCGCCTCTACGCCTGGCCCGGCGTCGCCGAAACGGTGAAGCTGAACCACGTGAAGCGGCACTACTACGACGACCTGGGCATCACCAACCCCGGCATCGTCCCGCCGGGCCCCTCCACGCCGTTTGAAGCGGCGGCGTAGCGCATACCTTTCACGCGGGCGAACACCCCCCCCCTCCCGCTTCGCGGGCCCCTCCCTCTCCCACGGTGGGGAGAGGGAAATCCAGTGGGCCTCAAAAGAACCCTCTCCCCTGGCGGGAGAGGGTTGCGCAGGCTTGGCGAACCCGAAGGGTGAACCTAGCCGGAGCTGGGTGAGGGGGCGACTCCATAGAGGGATTTGACGCAAGAGCCGCGACCGCGATATCGGGACTGCCAGAGTTGGGCCTAGGGGCTCTCGTCGACGCCCACCAGTGCGCGGGCGAAGTCCTTGGCGGTGAAGGGACGGAAGTCTTCGGCGCCTTCGCCGACGCCGACGGCGTGGACCGGCAGGCCGTATTTTTCGGCCAGCGCCACCAGCACGCCGCCGCGCGCCGAGCCGTCCAGCTTGGTGACCACCAGGCCGGTGAGGTCCACCAGTTCCTTGAAGGTGCCGACCTGGGTGAGGGCGTTCTGCCCGGTGGTGGCGTCGAGCACCAGCACCACGTGGTGCGGCGCGCTGGGCTCCACCTTCTTGATGACCCGCGCCACCTTCTGCAACTCGGCCATCAGTTCGGCGCGGTTGTGCAGGCGTCCGGCGGTGTCGATCAGCAGCACGTCGTCGCCCGCCGCCTTGGCCGCCTCCACGGCCTCGAAGGCAAGGCCGGCGGAATCGGCGCCCTGTTTGCCGGCGACGACCGGGCAGCCGGTGCGCTCGCCCCAGATCTTCAACTGCTCGATGGCCGCGGCGCGGAAGGTGTCGCCGGCGGCGAGGCGCACCGAGAGGCCTTGCGCGCGGTAGTGGCTGGCGAGCTTGCCGATGGTCGTGGTCTTGCCGGAGCCGTTCACCCCCACCACCAGGATCACGTTGGGCGTCTGCGCCGGGTCCAGGACCAGGGGCCGGGCCACCGGCTCCAGCACCCGGGCGATATCCTCGGCCAGGGCGCTGCGCACCTCTTCCGGGTCGACGTCCTTGTTGAAGCGGGTCTTTGCCAGCTCCGCCGTCAGCCGCGTGGCCGTCGCCACGCCCAGGTCGGCAGTGATCAGCAGTTCCTCCAGCTCCTCCAGCGCTGCGTCGTCGAGCTTGCGCTTGGAGAAGATGCCGGCGATGCCGTCGCCCAGCTTGGAGGAGGAACGGGTGAGCCCGGCCTTCAGGCGGGAGAACCAGCCGCCTTTTTTCTCCGCTACGTCACTCATCCGTGTCGCTCACGCTGCGGGGGAGAGCTGCTGGTGCAGAGGCTCGGCCGTCAGCCGCGCGCCGTCCCGTCCGGTGATGCGGACCTGGACAACCGCACCGATCTCGCCGCGTTCAAGCAGCACCGGTGCAAAGGTCTCGCTACGGCCGAGCAGGCGCCCGTCATCTTCCTGCTTTTCGATCAGCACGGCGGCCGGCCGTCCGACCTGACTGTCGAGGAAATGGTCCAGCGCCGCAGCGCCGGCAGCGCGCAGGCGCGCCGCGCGGTCCTTGCGCAGGGCGAGGGGGACCTGCGGCATCTTCGCTGCCGGCGTGCCCTTGCGCGCAGAATAGGGAAAGACGTGCAGGTAGGTGAGGCCGCAGTCCTCCACCAGCGCCAGGGAGTTCTCGAACATCGCTTCGGTCTCGGTGGGGAAGCCGGCGATGAGATCGGCGCCGAAGACGATGTCGGGGCGGAGGTCCCGCATCGCCCGGCACAGCGCCACGGCGTCGCTGCGCGAATGGCGGCGCTTCATGCGCTTCAGGATCATGTCGTCGCCGGCTTGCAGGGAGAGATGCAGGTGCGGCATCAGCCGTTCCTCCTCCGCCACCAGGCGGCGCAGGTCGGCGTCCAGCTCGATGGCGTCGAGGGAGGAGAGGCGCAGGCGCTTGAGGTCGGGCACCTGGGCCAGCAGGCGCCGGACCATCTGGCCGAGCGCCGGGCGCCCGGGCAGGTCGCCGCCGTAGGAGGTGATATCGACGCCGGTCAGCACCACCTCGGCGACGCCGCGCTCCACAAGATTGCGGACCTGGCGCACCACCTCGCCCAGCGGCACCGAGCGGCTGTTGCCCCGGCCGTAAGGGATAATGCAGAAGGTGCAGCGGTGGTCGCAGCCCTGCTGTACCTGCACGAAGGCGCGGGTGCGCTCGGCAAAGCCGTCGATCAGCTGCGGCGCGGTCTCGGTGACCGCCATGATGTCGTTCACCAGAACCGGCGCGCTGCTCTCCGGCAGGAAGCTTTCCAGCTTCAGCTTTTCCTCGTTGCCGAGCACGCGGTCGACCTCGGCCATCCCGGCGAAGCCCTGCGGGTCGATCTGGGCGGCGCAGCCGGTGACGATGATCTCCGCCGCCGGGTTTTCGCGCCGGGCCTTGCGGATCGCCTGGCGGGCCTGGCGCTCCGCCTCGCCGGTGACCGCGCAGGTGTTGACGATGACCGCATCGTTGAGCCCGGCTGTTTGCGCGTGACCGCGCATAACCTCCGACTCGTAAGCGTTGAGACGGCAGCCGAAGGTGAGGATGCGCGCTGCGCCGTGCTTGCCTTGGCCGGTCATGGCCGCAGCTCCTGCGGCGCCAGGCCTTCCGGCAGCAGACCGGTGAAGGCGGTGGCGACCGGGCCCGTCATCAGCACGTGGCCGTCCTCGCGCCACTCCAGCTCCAGCGCGCCGCCGTCGAGCACCACCTCGACCTTGCGTCCGGTGATGCCCCGGCGCGCAGCGGCGACGGCGGCGGCGCAGGCGCCACTGCCGCAGGCCTGGGTCAGGCCGACGCCGCGCTCCCAGACGCGCAGGCGCAACCGGTTGGGGCCGATCACGGTGGCGGCGCCGATGTTGGCGCGCTCCGGGAACAGCGGGTCGTGTTCCAGCGCCGGGCCGAGCTGCGCCAGCGGCAGGCTCTCCACGGCTTCGACAAAGAAGACGGCATGGGGGTTGCCCATGTTGACGCCCACGGGGTCGCTCAGCGGTCCGCTGGCGAGACCCAGGTGCAGGGTGTCGCGCTCCTCGCTCAAGGGAATGTCCTGCCAGCCGGTCAGCGCCTCGCCCATGTCGACGGTGACGCGGCCCTGGCCGGCGGCGCGGGCCTCCAGCAGGCCGCGCCGGGTTTCGATGGTCAGCTCGTCGCGCCCGGTTTCCGCCATCACCAGGGCGGCGACGCAGCGCGTGCCGTTGCCGCAGGCACCGACCTCGCCGCCGTCGTGATTGCGGATGCGCATGAAGATGTCGGCATTGCCGTTCCCGGCGTTGCTCGGCGGCTCGATGATCAGAAGCTGGTCGCAGCCGACGCCGGTGCGCCGGTCCGCGATGGCGCGGGCCAGCGCCTCCGACGGCGCAAAGGCCTCGTCCCGGGCATCGACCACCACGAAGTCGTTGCCCAGGCCGTGCATCTTGATGAAGGGCCGTGCGCTCATAAGGCGGGTTATAGGACCGCCGGGCCGGGAAAGTCCAGGACGGGCTACCCCCTCAGGGACAGGCGGGGAGTCCCGGCTCTGAAATCCCCGGAAGCCGGGGCCGAACGGCGCCTCCGGCCGCTGTCATGCAAAGCTGCATGGAATACATGCGTGTTCTCGGGTTCACGCCGGTGCCGGTTCTCTGTATCTCACTGCCCGCCGCCCTCGCGCTGCCCCAGCGATCCCGGCGATCCCCAGTGATCCCCGTCGATCCCCTGGCAGCGCCCAGTACAGGAACCCGATTCCTTACCAACACCTAATTTCAGTACAGGCCTTTGTTTCAGGGGGTTCTGCGGGTTTTCGCCCGCATCCCTCCCCGATACCTGATGTTCGCCGCATCGGATTTTTGGCGCAAACCAGACGATTTCATCCGTCTCCCGCATCGATGCTGTGTGGAGGCAGAGCCCAGTTATTTCTGCAACAAGGAATAGATCTCATGCGCAATTGGAAAACGAAGACCTTTCTCGGACTTGCCGCCGCTGCCCTCGTGGCGCTGACCATGGCGATGACCTTCCATGGCACCGCCGAAGCCGACACGAGGAAGAGCCCCACTGTGAAAATGCAGGTGCAGAAGAAGCCGGTGGTGCCGCCCCGCCCCACGGGCCCGCAATCGACGGGCAACATCAAGGTCGAGCAGGTCTTCATCAAGGATCACTGGTGGGCCCAGTTCTATGATGTGGTTACCGGCGAGCACACCGGCTGTCACGACACGGACAACGGGCTGTCCTGCGAAGGCTCGTGCCCCTGCAACTGAGGGCCCTCTTTCCCAGGATTGTAGCGGTTTCCGACGGGGGCCGGCATCGTCCGGCCCCCGTTGCCGTTCTTCAGATCGTGGATTTACCGACCGCTGGGTCGGGAAAGCCCAGGGGGCGTTGGGCTTTCAGGCCCGTTCACTGCCTCGACTCAAGGGCTGGCCTTGAGGGCATTTGAGGAGCCGGTATGCGCCGCGGCAGATCCCCAACGGCTTCGTTGACACTCTCCTTTCCGATGCGCAGCGGCTTGCCGATGCTCGGTGCGAAGGGATCGCGGGGCTTGTGCACCGAGATGCAGAGGTCGTTCTGAAGCGGCAGCAGCGTCATCGGATCGCCCTGGTCCCGTTGTTCCTGAGCATCCCAATACTTGTAGTCGAAGAACACCACGTACTCCTGGGGTGTCGGTTCGGATGCCAGCAGGTCGGCGATTTTCTGAGCGGCTGGCTGGTCAACAACGCGCCCGCGCCAAAGGACGAACTTCGAACTGAGGCCGTAGGGGTCGCGGTCTCGGCCGTCCGCTGTGCAGGGATAGACCAGGGCACTGGCCCGACCGGCTTCCAAGGGATTGAACAGCTGGCGTTGCGATTGAAACGCCAGCCGCAGGGTCGGCCAATCCGGCGCGATCACCGTGATTGGCGGCAGGCCCGAAGGGCCGAGATGGAGATCTTTGGCCGCTTCGAAACGCGATATCTCAGCGGGCGTTGCGAGCGTGAGGGCTGTCACCTCTGCGTCGTCTAGCGACGGCGTTCCTGCGCAGGCTCCGACAAGGGCCAGAGCAAGCCCTGCAGCCGTGAAACGCCGGATGCGCACCTGAATCGGGGTCGTTTTCATCGTTCCACCTTCTCGGGAAAGGGCGGCGAGGCGAACCTACCGCTGCGATAGACCGAAACCAAGGGGCGCATGCCCCATTTTCGCCACAGGACCGCCCTCATTGCGGGCATTTCCTGGGAGAGGATCGCAGTGCCGGGCGCGGCAGGGGGCCGCGCCGCAATGCAAAGGGGGAGAGCCATGCATCCGAACACCGTGCTGAAAGCCGCCGGTGCCGCGGCGCTCGTCGCCGTGCTGGCGGCCTGCGGGCACACCGTCCAGACCACGTCCGGATCGAAGTATCTGTCTACCTATGACCTGAGCAGCCGAGACCTCGATCATCTTGTGGGAACCGATGAAGGTATTGCGGCGGCTGCGGACGTGGAGCCGCAGTTGCGGTTTCCGGCCCGACTCGGCCTGGCGCGGATCGACGCGCAGGGTTTGACTGCAATTCCGCCGGCCGAGGCCAAGGCCTGGATGGCCCTGGCGGAACGGCTGGGAGACGGCTATGGCGAGTTCGTTCCGGTTTCGCCGCTGGTTGCCGCCTTGGCGACCCCGGAGACCCCTCGGCGTGTCGTTGTCGGGAACCTTGTCTGGGACTACCGGACGTCGCTTGCGCGGGTCGTCCGCGAAGTGCGTCTCGGGGCGGCGCGCCAGCATCTTGACGCGGTGCTGATCTACGAGACCTCCGGCACCGCCGCGGACACCAGCAATGTGCTGGCGGTCACCAAGCTGGCGCTGATCGGCTTCTTCCTGCCCACTGAGGACGTGGAGGCTGAAGGCGCCGCCCAGGCGGTCCTGGTGGACGTGCGCAACGGCTACACCTACGGCATGGCCTCGGCGGTGGCGGAGCAGCCGGTGCAGCGGATCACCACCTCCGGCAACACCTCCGCCGTGCGGCGTGCGGCCGCGCAGGAAGCGGGCGTGCGCGCAGTTGCGGCGCTGACCGGGGAGGTCGAGACCATGATGCGCGACCTGCGTCTTGCCCTTGCCGAACGGCGGGCCGAGTCCGGAATGCCCGAAGCAGCGTCAGGGACACGCTAATATGTCGATTCCGGGAGAAAGGGCTATCCGTTTGGATTAGCGGGAAAATCAGGTCCGATTCACCTTGCTTTCCCGCGCCGCACCCCCTAGGTCTATGGGTGGTGACGGACGCAAAGTCAGAAGCCGCAGGATCGGTTGCACCGCCGCTGGTCGGAACTCGCGAGGCCAAATCTCAAAAAGTTCGATGGGTGGGTCGGTAAACGTCCGTGCCTGAGCCTTCCTGTACCTTGTTGTGCTTTCACTCGGCCCGGGCAGAAGCGTTCCGGGGCGCACTAAGTTGCAGTTCGAAGGAAGACCCAGACCATGATCACGGGAACCGTGAAGTTCTTTAACACCACCAAAGGCTTCGGCTTTATCGCGCCGGAAGACGGCTCCAAGGACGTGTTTGTCCACATCTCCGCCGTCGAGCGCTCGGGCATGGGCCCGCTTGTCGAAGGCCAGAAGGTGACGTTCGAGGTTCAGCCCGACGCCCGCGGGCCCAAGGCGGTGAACATTCAGGCTGCCGACTGACCAGAGAGGTCGGAACGCAGAGGGACGCCGCCCTGGACGGGAGGGTTTCGTCCCAGAAACGAGAAGCGCTTTTCGATGCGGCCGCCCAGGAAGGGCGGCCGCTTTCGTTTGCAGGCCGCTTTCGTTTGCAGGCGGACGGAGTGCTGGGGGAGTGCCGGGGGAAAGTCAGGTCGCAGAGGTGCTTGACCTCCCGGGCCCGGGCCCCTAAATTCCGCGCCGTTCAGGCCAAGGTGACGTAACCGGCTGAAAGCCCCATATGCCCGGGGCGGCCCCGCCAGTCCGCGAGTTTCGCGCACTGGCGCGAAATGCTTTGGCTCGACGCGCTTTAACCGGCGCGGGACTTTTTGAGGATCGACCGAGACCCATGTTTGACAGCCTGCAAGAACGGCTTTCCGGCGTATTCGACAAGCTGACCCGGCGCGGCGCCCTCAGCGAGGCGGACGTCACCGCCGCGCTGCGCGAGGTGCGCGTCGCCCTGCTGGAGGCCGACGTCGCCCTGCCGGTCGTGAAAGACTTCGTCGAGGGCGTGCGGGAAAAGGCGGTCGGGCAGGAGGTGCTGCGCTCGGTGACGCCGGGCCAGATGGTCATCAAGATCGTCCACGACCACCTGGTCGAGACCCTGGGCAGCGAGAGCGTCGGCCTGGACCTGCGCGCCACGCCGCCGGTCGGCATTCTGCTGGTCGGCCTGCAGGGCGCCGGCAAGACCACCAACTGCGCCAAGATCGCCCGCCGCCTGCAGGAGCGGGAAAAGAAAAAGGTCCTGATGGCCTCGCTGGACGTGCGCCGTCCGGCGGCCCAGGAGCAGCTCAAGGTCCTGGGCGAGCAGGCCGGGGTCATGACCTTGCCGATCGTGCCGGGCGAGCCGCCGGTGGCGATCGCCAAGCGCGCCATGCAGGCCGGCGCGCTGGAAGGCTACGACGTGGTCATGCTGGACACCGCCGGGCGGCTGGCCATTGACGAGGAGCTGATGGCCGAGGTGGCGGCGGTGCGCGATGCCGCCAAGCCGCATGAAAGCCTGCTGGTGGCCGATGCCATGACCGGCCAGGACGCGGTGACCGTGGCCTCGACCTTCAACGAGAAGGTGGGCCTCACCGGCATCGTGCTGACCCGCGTCGACGGCGATGCCCGCGGCGGCGCGGCGCTGTCCATGGGCGCGGTCACCGGCTGCCCCATCAAGCTGATCGGCGTCGGCGAAAAGCTGGAGGACCTGGAGGGCTTTCATCCCGACCGTGTGGCCTCGCGCATCCTCGGCATGGGCGACGTGGTCTCGCTGGTGGAAAAGGCGGCGGAAACCATCGAGCAGGACGAGGCGGAAAAGCTCGCCAAGAAACTGCAGAAGGGCACCTTCGACCTCGACGACTTCGCCAAGCAGCTCCAGCAGATGCAGAAGATGGGCGGCCTTTCCAGCCTGATGGGCATGCTGCCGGGCATGTCCGGCGCCCAGATGCAGCAGCTCAAGAAAGCCAAGCTGGACGACGGCATGGTGAAGCGCCAGCTCGCGGTGCTGTCCTCCATGACCCCCAAGGAGCGCCAGAAGCCGGAGATCATCAAGGCCTCGCGCAAGCAGCGCATCGCCAAGGGCTCCGGCACCACGGTGCAGGAAGTCAACAAGCTGCTGAAGCAGCACAAGGATGCGACCCGCGTGATGAGGCGGGTCCAGAAGATGGGCAAGAAGGGCATGCTGCGCGGCGGCCTGCCGGGAATGATGCCGGGTGGCGGCGGCAACCCCTTCGGCTAGGTACCGCTTCGGCCTTTCTCCAAACCGAGATCAACGAACAGAACAGCGTGAAAGCAGAAAGAGAGTAACCGCAATGTCCCTGAAGATTCGTCTGTCCCGCGGCGGCGCCAAGAAGCGGCCCTTCTATCGTATCGTGGTGGCGGATTCCCGCAGCCCGCGCGACGGCCGCTTTATCGAGCGCATCGGCTCCTACAACCCGATGGTCGCCAAGGATCATCCGGAGCGCATCGTCCTGAACACCGAGCGGGCCAAGCACTGGCTCTCCGTCGGCGCCACCCCCAGCGACCGGGTGAGCCGCTTCCTGGCCGCTGCCGATCTGGCGCCGGCGCGCCGCATCCCGCGCCAGACCAAGAAGAACCAGCCCGGCCAAAAGGCGCAGGAGCGTCTGCAGGAGGCTGAGGAGGCCAAGAAGGCCGCCGAAGAAGCCGCCGCGGCCGAGGCGGAGGCTCCCGCCGAGGAAGCCCCGGCTGAAGAGGCGCCGGCTGAAGAGGCCCCTGCGGAAGAAGCTGCCGAAGAGGCGAAGGCCGAGTAAGCGGCCGGGCTTGGCTCGGGCGGCTCCGCCATGGCGCGCGCGCCTGAGGACGGGGACCGCGTTTGCCTGGGGGTCATGGTCGGCGCCCACGGCGTGCGCGGCCTGGTGAAGGTCAAAAGCTTCACCGAGGTGCCCGAGGACGTCGCCGCCTATGGCCCGGTGAGCGACCGCCCCGGCCGCCAGCGCTGGACGCTGGAGGCCGTCGGCCGGGCCAAGGGCGTGGTGCTGGTCAAGGCCACGGGCGTTTCGGACCGCGATCAGGCCCAGGCGCTGCACGGCACCGAGCTTTACGTCGAGCGGGCCGCGCTCCCGGCGCTGGAGGAGGAAGAGACCTTCTACCACGCCGACCTGATCGGCCTGCGCGCCGAGGACCCGGCCGGGGCCGAGATCGGGCGGGTGGCGGCGGTCGAGAACTACGGCGCCGGCGACCTGCTGGAGATTGTCGATGGCGAGGGGCGCAGCCGTATCCTGCCCTTCACCCGGGCGGTGGTGCCGGAAGTGGACCTGGCCGCGGGCCGCCTGGTGGTGCTGGCGCCGGAGGAGACCGAAGGCGGCGCGGACAAAGACGGCGGCGACAAAGAAGCCTGAGGCCCAGGGCTGATTGGATTGGGGGGCTGGACAAAGCGGCGCCCCGGCGGCATAAAGCGCCGCCCTGGCCGCTGGACGCAGATTTGTGGCCGAGTTTCGGGGGCGTCGGGGGAGGAAATGCCATGGCGGCATGGCGGTCGCTGGTCCTGACGCTCTTCCCGGAGATGTTTCCGGGGCCGTTGGGGCAAAGTCTGGCGGGAAAGGCCCTGGACAAGGGCCTCTGGGCGCTCGATGTCCTGGACATCCGGGATTTCGCGCGCGATAAACACCGCAGCGTGGACGACACCCCTTTCGGGGGTGGCGCCGGCATGGTGATGCGGCCCGATGTGGTCGATGCGGCGCTCGGCGCCGCGCAGGAAACCTGGGCCGCTTGGGCCCGGGAGAACGAAGGAGGATCCGCGGGCGAAGCTCCGGTCCTCTATCTCTCGCCCCGGGGGCGTCTGCTGACGCAGGACCGGGTGCGGGAATTGGCAGCAGGGCCGGGGGTCACCGTGCTCTGTGGCCGCTACGAGGGGGTCGATGAACGGGTCCTGGAGGCCCGCGACGTCCAGGAAGTCTCGGTCGGGGATTATATTCTCTCCGGCGGCGAGACGGCGGCCCTGGTGTTGATGGATGCCGTGATCCGTCTGCTGCCAGGCGTCATGGGGAACGAGGCCAGCCCGGGCGAGGAGTCGTTCGGGGCCGATGCCTTTGAGGGGTTGCTGGAGTACCCCCTCTACACAAGGCCCGCCGAGTGGCAGGGCCGCAAGGTGCCGGAGGTGCTGTCCTCCGGTCACCACGAGAAGATCCGCCTCTGGCGCCAGGCGCAGGCGGAGGAGATTACAAAGCGGCGCCGCCCGGATCTCTGGGCGCGCTACCGGAAGGACAAGCCTTGAGGCCAGGGGGCCCGGGCGAGGGTTTGAGGATTGAGAGCCATGAACGTCATCGAGCAACTGGAACAGGAACAGCTCGGCAAGCTGACCGCTGACAAGGCGGTGCCGGCTTTCGCGCCGGGCGACACGCTGCGGGTCAACGTGAAGGTGCGCGAAGGCAGCCGCGAGCGCGTCCAGGCTTTTGAGGGCGTCTGCATCGCCCGGCGCAACCGCGGCCTGAACTCGGCCTTCACGGTGCGCAAGCTTTCCTACGGCGAAGGCGTGGAACGCGTGTTCCCGCTCTACAGCCCGCGCATCGAGTCCATCGAGGTGGTGCGCCGCGGCGACGTGCGCCGGGCCAAGCTCTATTACCTGCGCGGGCGCACCGGTAAGGCGGCGCGCATTCGCGAGCAGACCACCGGCCACAGCGGCAAGCTGGAAGCGGCGGCCAAGGAAGAGGCCGCCAAGGCCAAGGCCGAGCGCAGCAAGTCCAAGAAGGCGGAGAAGGCCGAGGGCTGAGCCCCGGCCTCTGCTCCGGAAGGCTTTCCGGACAGTCCCTGAAGGGGCCCGCCTGGCCGCTTGTCGAAAGCGCCGGCGGGCCTTTTCCTTTTGGCCCCCGACTTCCGTTGTGCTCCTGGGTTGCGGGCGCGGGTGAACGGTCTTTGACGATCAGGCCCGCGGCGCTATGCTCCGCCTCCCGAAAATCGGCTCCTAGAATTGGCCACGAAAACGGACCGTTAGGCCTCGCAATGGCCGAAGTCATCGCCAGATAGAAACCACGCCGGATAGAAACCAAAAGGCCGGACGCAACGGCCGCAAGGAACGAGAACGACATGTCCGCCCGAGACGCCGAGGGTCCGCGCACCCTCTTTGACAAGATCTGGGACAGCCACCTGGTCGACCGCCAGGACGACGGCACCTGCCTGATCTACATCGACCGTCACCTGGTGCATGAGGTCACCAGCCCGCAGGCCTTCGAAGGGCTGCGCCTTGCCGGGCGCAAGGTGCGCCGGCCCGAGGCGACCCTGGCAGTGCCGGACCACAACGTGCCGACCACGGACCGCTCCAAGGGCATCGAGGAAGAGGAAAGCCGCATCCAGGTGGAGACCCTGGAGCGGAACTGCGCCGACTTCGGCGTGCCGATCTTCGACATGAACGACGTGCGCCAGGGCATCGTCCATATCATCGGGCCGGAGCAGGGCTTCACCCAGCCGGGCATGACCATAGTCTGCGGCGACAGCCACACCGCCACCCATGGCGCCTTCGGGGCCCTGGCCTTCGGCATCGGCACCTCCGAGGTCGAGCACGTGCTGGCGACCCAGACGTTGATCCAGCAGCCCGCCAAGAACATGCGCATCACCGTCGACGGCGCCCTGCCGCTGGGCGTGACCGCCAAGGACCTGATCCTCGCCATCATCGGCAGGATCGGCACCGCCGGCGGCACCGGCCATGTCATCGAATACGCCGGCCAGGCGATCCGCGATCTGTCGATGGAAGGCCGCATGACGGTCTGCAACATGTCCATCGAAGGCGGTGCACGGGCCGGGCTGATCGCGCCCGACGCGGCGACCTACGACTACGTCAAGGGCCGCCCCATGGCGCCCAAGGCCGGCGCCTGGGAACAGGCGCTTGCCTATTGGCAGACCCTGCCCTCGGACGATGGCGCGCGCTACGACAAGGAAGTGACGCTGGCCACCGGCGAGATCGACCCGCAGGTCACCTGGGGTACCAGCCCGGAGGACGTGGTGCCGATCACCGGACGGGTGCCGAGCCCGGAGGAGGCGCGCGACGACGCCAAGCGCCAGGCCATGGAGCGCTCGCTCGCCTACATGGGCCTGGAGGCCGGCACGCCGCTGTCCGAGGTCGCCATCGACAAGGTCTTCATCGGCTCCTGCACCAACGGGCGCATCGAAGACCTGCGCGAGGTCGCCCGCGTGGCCGAGGGCCGCAAGGTGGCCGAAGGCGTGCATGCCATGATCGTGCCGGGCTCAGGCCTGGTGAAGAACCAGGCCGAGGAAGAGGGCCTGGACCGCATCTTCGTCGAAGCCGGCTTTGACTGGCGCGAGCCGGGCTGTTCCATGTGCCTGGCGATGAACGCCGACCGGCTGCAGCCGGGCGAACGCTGCGCCTCGACGTCGAACCGCAATTTCGAGGGGCGCCAGGGTCGCGGCGGGCGCACCCACCTGATGAGCCCGGGCATGGCCGCGGCGGCGGCGATCGCCGGCCGCCTGGCCGACGTCCGGGAGCTTTAGCGAACCCCAGGGGCGCGGACAGTCCGGCGTCAGACCGGACACCGCGTTCGAGGTCAAGGAGGGGCCTTAACGGCTGTCTCGGCAAGAGGCAGGCAGACACCCAGGGAGATGACATGCCGAAACGCTTTTTGAAGATGCCCGCGGACCGGGGATGGGCGGGCGGTGAACTCGTGGCAGTGCGCGACATGTCCAGCGGCAAGCTGCGCATCGTCAGGCCCTTTACCCCCGGCCAGAAGCGCGACGCCCACGAACCGGAGCCCGACCTGGCCCTGCTCACGGCGCTGTCCCGCAAGCAGCGTCACTGACCGGCTTCGCGGCGCCCTGCCGCCGCTGACTCTCCGGTCGAAAGTCTATTGATGGCAGCTGCCGCACCCTCGGCGCCGGGCTCCGCGCGCAGGGCCTCGCCCAGCGCCGCGGCCCGGGCCCGCAGGGCGGGATCTTCGGTCGCTGCCAGCGCCCCGGCCAGGGCGGCGGCCGTCAGCCGTTTCTGCGGCAGCGGCGGCGGGCCGGCGCCGGCCTGCAGGACCCGCCGTCCCCAGAAGGGCTGATCGCCGAACACCGGACAGAGGATCGAGGGGCGCCCCCAGCGCAGCCCTTCGTGGGTGGTGCCGGCGCCGCCGTGGTGGACAACCGCGGCGCAGCGCGGAAACAGCCAGGCGTGGGGGGCGCTCTCCAAAACATGAACCTCCGTGGCGATCTGGTTTTCGGCGATCCCGGCGGCGAGGCCGCCCCAGCCCGTTGCCAGCACGGCGCGCCGCCCGGCCATGGTCAGGGCCTCCAGGATGGTCCGGGTGAGGTGTTCCGCATTCTCGGCGGGCATGCTGCCGAAGCCGACGTAAACCGGTGGCGGGCCCGCTGCGAGAAAGCGTGCAAGATCCTCCGGCGGCCGCCAGTCGGTGGGGCTGTCTGAAAACCAGTAGCCGGTGATCTCTTCCGCGCCGCCCCAGTCCTCAGGGAATGGTACGAGGTGTCGGCTGAAGCCGTGCAGCCTTACCACCGCTCTGTTCTCCGGCCGGTGGCCGGCGAAAAGATCCCGCGGCGGCCTGGTGGTCAGCCCCAGACTGTTGCGGCGCCAGGCGCCGATCTGCCCGGCCAGCAGCCGGGACATGAGGCCGACCACGACCCGGTGGCTCATCCTGTTGCCGAAGCGCCCAAGATCCGGCAGGGCCAGCCCGGGGCTGGGGAAGGCGGCGGTGGGGATGTAGGCGGGGATCAGCGCCGTCGGAATGGCGGTGATCCGCAGCGCCTCGGCGATGGACTGGGCGGCCAGGCCCTTGGGGTGGTGGTAGACAAGCATGTCGGGCCGGATGTCCCGGGCGACGGCCCACATCTCGTCGAGCTGGCGGCGGTACATCCCCTTGGAGGCGCGCCAGGCCTGCACCTTGCCGGAAAAGGTGCGCAGGGCCTTCTGCATCTCCGGTGTCTGGATCATCTGGCGGACGTCGTCGGTCAGCGGCGCGGCTGGCAGCCCCTGCGCTTCGATCATGTCCTCGAAGCCTTGCCCGGTGGCCAGCGTGACGTCGTGGCCGCGCGCCTTCAGGGCGGCGCCGAGCGCGGCATAGGGCTGTACGTCGCCGCGCGACCCGAGGGTGAGAATCAGAATGCGCATGGGACCGGGATAGAGGCTTTCACCTGCAAGGTCGAGCCCGGCTCAAGGCGCCTGTACTCCGGAGGCTCCCCCTTTTTTGCAGCGCCGTCAGGCCCAGCGGTTGTAGGGGCCGGGGTGGAAACCCGCAGCCCGCTGTGATCCTATAGGGGCGAGAGAGCGGCGCCGAAGGGCAAAACCCGTCGGTGCCTGCGCCCCAGTGGCGAAAAGTGCCGCAAGTGAAGAACGGTGGTCGAGAGCCACAGCCGGGGGCGGCGAAGAGGGGACGATGCGATGAAACTCCGTGCGATCGGGTTGGGCTTGTGCCTGCTTGTCTTCAGCCTGGGCGCTGCCCCGGGCCTTGCCCAGGCGGGCCCGCTGCAGGATGCCCCGCTGCAACAGGCCCTGGAGGCGCAGCTGCGCGCCGGTGTCGGCGCGGCGGCGACCGACGACGAGATCGAGACCCTGACGGTGCTGGAGCGCTTCTACCAGGCCCGCGGCCTGGAGCCGCTCTGGGTTCAGGAAAGCGGGGCCGGCCCGAAAGCGCGTCAGCTCTCGGCCCTGCTCACCGCGGCGGATCTGGACGCCCTCGACCCCGCCGACTACGGCGCCGAAGACATCGCGGCGCTGCTGGGCAGCACGGCCGTAACGGCGCTGGCCGAACTGGAGATCCGCCTGACCCAGGGTCTGATCCGCTTTGCCGCCGACCTCGGCCAGGGGCGCACCACGCCCCATGTCGCCGATCCGGAGCTCTTCGTGTTCCGCGAGGAGGTGCTGCGCGAGGAGGTGCTGGCCGTTGCCGCCGGGGCGCAGGACTTGGAAGCCTTCCTGCAGCGTTACCGCCCCAACACGCCGCGCTACGACCGTCAGAAGGCGGCGCTGGCGGAGTACCGGGCGCTGGCGACCCAGGGCGGCTGGGAGCCGATCCCCGAGGGACCGACCCTGAAGCCGGGCATGAGCGACCCGCGGGTCGGTCTGCTGCGGGCCCGCCTGCGCCTCTGGGGCGACCTGAAGCCCGAGAACGACCTTGCCGAGGCGGGCGGCGACCCGGACTTCTACGACGAGCCCATGGTCGAGGCGGTGAAGTGGATGCAGTACCGCCACGGCCTGACCCAGGACGGCGCGGTGGGCAAGAAATCCCTGGCCGCCCTCAACGTGCCGATCGAGGCGCGCATCGAACAGATGGTGCTGAACCTGGAGCGTCGGCGCTGGATGCCGGACGACCTGGGCCGGCGCCACATCTTCGTCAACCTGGCCGACCAGCTCCTGAAGCTGGTGGAGGGGGAGAAGACCCTGCTCGACATGCCGGTGGTCGTCGGCAGGCCCTATCACTCGACGCCGGTCTTCAGCCACCAGATGACCTATCTGGTGATGAATCCCTACTGGAACGTCCCGCCCAGTATCGCCCGCAAGGAGCTGCTGCCGAAGATCAAGGATGATGTGAGCTATCTGGCCAGCAACAACTTCACCCTGTTCAGCGACTGGAGCAGCGGGGCCAGCGTGGTCGACCCGGTGACGGTCAACTGGGCGGCGGTCAACCGCAACAGCTTTCCCTACAAGCTGCGCCAGGGTTCGGGCGACGGCAACGCGCTGGGGCGCCTGAAGTTCATGTTCCCGAACCGCTTCAATATCTACCTGCACGACACCCCGGCAAAGACGCTCTTCGGCAAGGACGAGCGAACCTTCAGCCACGGCTGTATCCGGGTTTCCGACCCGCCGGGCCTGGCCGCCGCGGTGCTGGCGAAAACCGGCGACTGGCCCTTGCAGCGGATCAATCAGACCATCGATTCGGGAGAACGGCGTATCGTCACCCTGGATCAGCCGCTGCCGGTGCACATCAGCTACCTGACTTCCTGGGTCAACAAGGACGGCAGCGTGCACTTCCGCAAGGACGTCTACGGCCGCGACGCCAAGCTGGCCGAGGCTCTGCTCGGCGCGCGCGCCGGCGGCTGGCGGTAAGGGGGCGGCTTTCCCCGCACAGAAAACCCTCTCCCCTGGTGGGAGAGGGTTGCGAAGGCTTGGCGTGCCTTGAGGCGCGCCTAGCCGAAGCTGGGTGAGGGGGAACCACCGCAGCGCGGCGCGAACACCGCCTGCTGCTCCGCGACAGATAGAGCCGCCACCCCCCTCACCCTCCCGCTGGCGCGGGCCCCTCCCTCTCCCTCCAGGGGAGAGGGAACCGGAGCGTCGGCACGGTTGGTCTCCCCCTTCTGCCAGGGGAGAAGGAATAAGGCAGCGTCCGAAGCGACAGTAGGTTCAGGGGTGGGAACCTGACGGCGTCCGGCGTTCCGCTGCCGTGCGACTACTCCTTTTGGACTACCCCTCCCGTTGCTTCGCGCAGCCGAAGCGTGTATTCCGTTAACCGTCCGTTCGTCATTGGGGGCGCAAGGTCTGAACGGACATCTCCCCCGTATCGTATCCGCTTCAGAGAGGACCTAAGGCGGCATGGACCACAGGGCTCACCCTTTGTCTGCAAGGGCGGCGTCGCGCCGCCGATTCGTGACCGCTGCGGCCACGGGCGCCGCGGTGCTGACCACCACGATGCTGGTGCCAAGCCTCGCCTTGGCCGCCAAACCCATGCCGGCGACCCGCAGTCTGGCCTTCCGCTCCCTGCACACCGGCGAAGAGGTGGCCGCCACCTATCTGCGCGACGGCGTTTTTCAGGCCGAGGCCCTGGACCGGCTGAACCACGTGCTGCGCGACTGGCGCAGCGGCGAGGTCTGGCAGATGGACCGCAACTTGCTGGACCTGCTCTACGCCCTGCGCCGCTCCATGGACAGCGAGCAGCCCTTTGAGCTGATCTCCGGCTACCGATCACCCAAGACCAACGCCAATCTGGCCTCCAAGAGCAATGGGGTCGCCAAGCGTTCTTTCCACATGCGCGGCATGGCCGTCGACGTACGCCTGCCGGAGCGTGACCTGAAGGCGCTGCATCAGGCGGCGCTCGCCCTCCAGGGCGGCGGGGTCGGCCTCTACACCAAGTCCGGCTTTATCCACGTGGATACCGGCCGGGTGCGGCGCTGGGGCGCCTGAAGGCGGGCCCCTCCTTCCACCGCGGACGTCCCAACAGATGCCCGGCAGGCCTCCGGGAGGCCCCGGGAGGCCCCGGGAGGCCCCGAAACCGGGGCATGGCTGTCCTGCGTGCGCGGGGCTTTGACCTTTTCGCCTGACCTCTTATGATCCGCTCCCGGAACCGGGCAGCGCGCCGCTGCCCGCTCCGGAAGAACATGAGAGAGCGATGGACAAGTTCACCACCCTGACCGGGGTCGCGGCGCCCCTGCCGCTGGTCAATGTCGATACCGACATGATCATCCCCAAGCAGTTCCTGAAGACCGTGCAGCGCACCGGGCTCTCCAAGGGCCTCTTTTACGAGATGCGCTTCGACGAGGCCGGCAAGCCCAAGGAGGGCTTTGTTCTCGACCAGCCGGCCTACCGCGACGCCAGCATTCTGGTGGCGGGGGAGAACTTCGGCTGCGGCTCCAGCCGCGAGCACGCACCCTGGGCGCTGCTGGACGCGGGCATCCGCTGCGTCATCGCCCCCAGCTTCGCCGACATCTTCTACAACAACTGCTTCAAGAACGGCATTCTGCCCATCGTGCTGCCGCAGGAGCAGGTCGACCTGCTGATGGACGACGCCGAGCGCGGTGCCAACGCGGTGGTCAGTGTCGACCTGGAGAAGCAGGAGATCACCGGGCCCGACGGCGGCAAGATCCACTTCGAGATCGATGCCTTTCGCAAGCACTGCCTGCTGAACGGGCTCGACGACATCGGCCTGACCATGGAAAAGGCCGATGCGATCACGGCCTTCGAGGAGGCGCGCAGCGGCAGCCAGCCGTGGCTCTAGTCCTCTAGTCCGGTTCGGGAGCGCTCGCGCGCGGGCGCGAAGCCGGCCTCTTCCGAGGGGGCAAGAAACCATCTCTACAGCCGGCCGGTCTCCTGGGACCGCCGGCCCCTTCAAACGAGTTCTGCTGCGGGGGGAGACGCGAGACATGGCGTCCAACAAGAAGCTTCTGTTTTTGCCGGGCGACGGCATCGGTCCCGAAGTGATGGGCGAGGTGCGGCGGGTCATCGACTGGATGGACAAGCGCCGTGCGGTGACCTTCGATGTCGAGGAGCGCCTGGTGGGCGGCGCTGCGATCGATGCGGAGGGGGCGCCGGTGAGCGATGCCACGGTGGACCGGGCCATGGCTGCCGACGCGGTGCTGCTGGGGGCTGTCGGCGGCCCGAAGTGGGACGAGGTGCCCTTCGAGTTGAAGCCGGAGCGCGGCCTCCTGCGCCTGCGCAAGGACATGGAACTCTTCGCCAACCTGCGCCCCGCGCTGTGTTTCGATGCTCTGGTGGAGGCTTCCAGCCTCAAGGCGGAGGTGGTGTCCGGTCTCGACATCATGATCGTGCGGGAGCTGACGGGCGGCGTCTACTTTGGCGAGCCGCGCGGTATCGAAACCCTGCCTGACGGCACCCGCCGGGGCGTCAACACCCAGGTCTACACCACCCCGGAAATCCAGCGTGTCGCCCGGGTCGCCTTCGACCTCGCCAAGAAGCGCCAGAACCGGGTCTGCTCGGTGGAGAAGTCGAACGTTATGGAATCCGGGCTGTTGTGGCGCGAGGAGGTGACCAAGCTCCATGCGGCCGAGTATCCCGAGGTCGAGT
Source organism: Pelagibius sp. (assembly GCF_028281305.1). Classification (GTDB taxonomy): domain Bacteria; phylum Pseudomonadota; class Alphaproteobacteria; order Kiloniellales; family Kiloniellaceae; genus Pelagibius. The sequence goes on from NZ_JANQKD010000094.1 coordinate 64,739, forward strand.
TCAGCCACATGCTGGCCGACAACTGCGCCATGCAGCTGGTCCGCGCACCCAAGCAGTTCGACGTCATCGTGACCGACAACCTCTTCGGCGACATGCTTTCCGACGCCGCGGCCATGGCCACCGGCTCGCTCGGCATGCTGCCCTCCGCCTCGCTGGGGGCCGCCGATGCCAGCGGGCGCATCCCGGCGCTCTACGAGCCGGTGCACGGCTCGGCCCCCGACATCGCCGGCCAGGGCAAGGCCAACCCGCTGGCCACGCTGCTGAGCTTCGCCATGATGCTGCGCTATTCCTTCGACCTGGCCGAGGATGCTGACCTGATCGAAAAGGGCGTTGAGGACGTGCTGGCCGCGGGGCATCGGACCGGCGATATCGCCGGGCCCGGCAGCACGCTGGTTTCGACCTCCCAGATGGGCGACGCGCTGCTCGCCGCCCTGGAGTCCCGGGCTGCCTGAGGTTTCAGGAGCAGCAACTGCAGATTGCTGAGCGCAGGGCCCTCTCAAGGGCCATGAGCGCCAAGCCATGATGCCGTAAGGCTTTTTTGTGGCACGAGTGGATCAGATATTTTACCACTTAATCATGGAAGCTATAGTTCCCCTACAACCATAAGAAACAAGCGTTGGGGGGACGCTCAGTGGCAAGTCACTCTGCCCGTCGCCGGCTCAAGGCGGCACTTTCAACTCTTACAGTTTCCACTCTTACCCTGGCTGCGCTCACGCTGCCGAAGATGATCGCCGCCCCGGCTTGGGCCGCGGGCTTTGCCATCAAGGAGCAGAGCGGGTCCTCGCAGGGCCATTCTTTCGCCAGTGCCTCGACCGGTATCGAAGACATTTCGACGATGTTCTTCAATCCGTCGCTGCTGACCTTTCACGAAGGCAACCAGATCGTCACGGTCGGCAGCATCATCATCCCGCAGGCCGAGTTCAAAAACGGCAGTGGCACCTTCACGCCGGCGGTCGGCGGCGGCGCCATCGGCACCGCCGCCGGGTTCACCGGAAATGATGACATCGGCGTGGACGCCTTCGTGCCGGCCACCTATGCGATGATCTCGCCGACCGAGGACCTGCGTCTGGGCCTCGCCCTGACCTCGCCCTTCGGCCTCAGAACCACCAATCCGGAGGGTTGGATCGGGCGCTACCACGCGCTCGACTCGCGGCTCACCACGGTGAACATCTCGCCGACGGTGGCCTATCGGGTGAACGAATACCTCTCCGTCGGTGCCGGCTTCGTCGCCCAGTACGCGGATGCCAAGCTGTCCAACGCCATCGACTTCGGCACCATCGGCGCCGGCCTCGGCGGGGTCCCGGGCCAGGAGGACGGCCGGGCGGTGCTGCGGGCCGACGACTGGGGCTTCGGCTTCACACTGGGGGCCACGCTGACGCCGATGGAGGGCACCCGCATCGGGCTCGGCTACCGTTCCATGGTCTCCCACACCCTGGAGGGGGATGCCAACTTCGATCTCGGCACCGGGATCGGCGCCACGGTTTCCGGGGCCACCGGGGCCTTCGTCGACACCGGCGCCGATGCCAGCACCCAGCTGCCGGAACAGGTGAGCCTGGGCATTCACCAGGACATCACCGACGAGTTGTCGATCATGGGCGAGGTGCAGTGGACCCACTGGAGCCGCTTTCGCGAGCTCAGGATCAACTTCGACAACCCGGCTCAGGATCCCAGTGTGACCGAGGAGAACTGGACGAACGTCTGGTTCTTCGGTCTCGGCGCGACCTACAAACCCTTCGAAGACTGGACCTTCAAAGCCGGGGTGGCGTTCGACGAGAGCCCGGTGCCCGACCGTACGCGTACGCCCCGCATCCCGGACGAGGACCGCTATTGGATCTCCGGCGGCGTCTCCTACGATCCGTACGACTGGCTGTCGGTTTCGCTGGGCTACACCCACATCTTTCTGCCGGATGCGGACCTCGACCTTGACTTCGACGACCCCAACAATGCATCCCGCGGCAGCTTGGAGGGAACCTACGAAACCTCCATCGACATCATCGCACTGCAGGGGAAGATCACGTTTTGACAGCTCGGGCTGACAGCTCGGGCTGACGGTTCGGGCCCCGCTGTTCGGCGGCGGCCCTTTCCCGGCCCTGTCCTGTTCCGGGCGGCGCGGTCACAAATCGATCAATTGACCGCCGACCGGGGCGCGGCTAAAGTCCGCCGACACGCTCCATTGGGAGAAGACCTTATGCAAAAGACCCTTACCGCCCTCGTGGTTGCGGCAGGCGTCGCCGGGTTCGCGGGCTCCGCCCTTGCGGCCGGCTGCGGCGGCTATTCCCAGACAGTCGAGATTTCGAAACCCGTCGTCACGGCGGACGCCAAGCAGTCGACTCCGGTCATCAAGACCACTCCGGAGACCGCCAAGAACTAGGCGACCAGACCCATGGACGATACGAAAGGCCGTCCCTCTGGGCGGCCTTTCTTCTTAAGGGGCGCCTTTCAGGGACACGACAGCATAGAGGCCGGCGACCGCTCAGCGGTGGGACGCCGGGCTATACAGGTCCGCAGCCAGCCCGCCGCCCAGCCAGGCGAAGAGCATGCGGAAGTCGCTGATGAAGGACCACAGCGGGTGGGTGAAGGTGGCCGGGCGGTTGCGCTCGATCGCGGCATGGGACAGCCAGGCAAAGGCATAGCCGCAGACCAGGGCCGCCGGAAACAGCCACCACAGACCCGTGGCGACGCCGCCGGCCAGCAGGATGAGCCCCAGAGAGGTGCCGAGGTAGTGCAGCGCGCGGGTCGCCGGCTTGTCGTGCTCGCCCAGATAGCGGGGCCAGAAAGACCGGTAGTCCTTGGAGCGTTCCATCGCGCGTCCGTTCACCTCGCCGCTTCAGCCTTGCCGCCGGCCCGACCCTTGAAGCCCAGAATGAGCCCCGGCATGAGCCCCGGCATGAGCCCCGGCATGAGCCCCGGCATGAGCCCCAGCTTGAAGCGGGGCCCCGACTTTGATTTAACCCCTCCCGCGGTTCCGGACAACCGGTCGGACCGGACAATTGCGGGCCCGTCGATTGAGAAAGGCAGATAGGTAGAGTCATGGGATACAGAGTAGCAGTGGTCGGCGCCACGGGCGCCGTGGGTCGCGAGATCATGACGACCCTCTCCGAACGGGCCTTTCCGGTTGACGATATCGCGGCCCTGGCCTCCGAGCGTTCGGTCGGCAGCAAGATCTCCTTCGGCGAGGACGACGAGGTGAAGGTCCAGAACCTGGCCGCCTTCGACTTCAAGGGCACCGACATCGTGCTGTCCTCGCCCGGGGCCTCGATCTCCGCCCAGTTCTCGCCCAAGGCGGCGCAGAAGGGCGCGGTGGTGATCGACAACACCTCCCACTTCCGCATGGACCCCGACGTTCCCCTGGTGGTGCCGGAGGTGAACGCCGAGGCTCTGGCCGGCTATTCGAAGCGCAACATCGTCGCCAATCCCAACTGCTCGACCATCCAGATGGTGGTGGCGCTGAAGCCGCTGCACGAGCTGGCGCGCATCCGCCGCGTGGTGGTCGCGACCTATCAGTCGGCCAGCGGTTCGGGCAAGGAAGGCATGGACGAGCTTTTCACCCAGACCCGCGGCATCTACGTGAACGAGCCGGTGCGCCCGGAGATCTTCACCAAGCAGATCGCCTTCAACGTGATCCCCCATATCGATTCTTTCATGGACGACGGTTCCACCAAGGAAGAGTGGAAGATGGTGGTGGAGACCAAGAAGATCCTGGATCCCGCCATCAAGGTCTCGGCGACCTGCGTGCGGGTGCCGGTCTTTGTCGGCCATGCCGAGGCGGTGAGCCTCGAATTCGAGAACCCGATCTCGCCGGAAGAGGCGCGCGAGGCTCTGAGCGCCCAGGAGGGCGTCACCGTGATCGATCACCGGGTCGACGAGGGCTATGTCACCCCGGCGGAATGCGCCGGCGAGGACCAGGTCTACGTCAGCCGCATCCGCAGCGATCCGACCGTCGACAACGGCCTGTCGATCTGGGTGGTCTCCGACAACCTGCGCAAGGGTGCGGCCTTGAACGCCGTGCAGATCGCCGAGACCCTGACCCGCGATTACCTCTAGGCTGATGGGGTAGATGCTGCGGGGCGGGCTTCGCCGCCGCCCGCCCGTACTTGGTCCGACAACGGGCCCGAACAAAGGAAGAGACCATGTCCTTGGAAAGCTGGTTGGTCTTTGTGGTAGCGGCGCTGCTGATCTCGCTCTCCCCCGGCGCCAACAATCTTCTGGCCCTCACCAACGGCCTCAGGTTCGGGGCCGGCCGCTCGCTGGCCGCGGTGGGCGGGCGCATCGGCGCCTTCGCGGTGATGATCGTTATCGCCGCGCTCGGCCTGGGGGCCGTGCTGGCGGCGTCCGAACTCGCCTTCCAGATCATCAAGTGGGCGGGCGTCGCCTACCTGGTCTACCTGGGCCTGCGGGCGCTCACCGCGCCGGCAGCCTCGCCGAACGATCCCGGCGGCGGCACAGGCCGCGCCGGCCAGTCGGTTGCGGTGATGGCGCGGCGCGAGTTTCTGGTCGCGCTGGGCAATCCGAAAGCCATCCTCGTTTTCACCGCCGTCTTCCCGCAGTTCGTCGTGCCGGGCGAGCCGGCACTGCCGCAGTTCGCCGTCATCGGGCTCACCTTCCTGGCCACCGAAGTCCTGGCGGCCTTCGCCTATGTGCTCTCCGGCAAGGTCTTCGCACCGCTGCTGCGCGACCGTGCATCTCTGGTCAACCGCATCACCGGCGGTCTGCTGCTGGCGGCGGCCGGGCTGCTGGCCAGCGCCAGCCGGCGGACCTGAGGGCTGAGGCATGAAACCAGTCTCTCTTTCCGTCCTCACCATCTGCGGCATCGAGGAGTTGCCCGGCCAGGCGCGGCGGCGTGTCACCCATGTCCTGTCGCTGATCGATCCGGACTGGCCGGAGATCGACGCGTTCGAGCAGTTTGGCGATCACCAGCGCACCACCCTGCGGTTCCACGACACCATCGAGCCGGTCGAAGGGAAGGTCATGCCGGCACCGGCGCATCTCGAGGAGATCCTGCAGTTTGGCGCGGCACTTGCGGCCTCCGGTGCCTTGCGTGAGGACGGGCATCTGCTGGTTCACTGCCATATGGGCGTTTCGCGCTCGACCGCCGCGATGCTCTCCCTCTTGGCCCAGGTGCATCCTGAGGAGGCGGAAGACCGGCTTTTCGAAAGGCTGAGGACGGTCCGCCCGCAGGCCTGGCCAAACTCCGTCATGATCGGATACGCCGACGATCTGTTGCGCCGCGACGGCAAACTGACCGCCGCCCTGCGCCGACACTATGGCTATCAGCTGCAGCAAGACCCGCAATTCGCAGATTGGATGACGCGCCTCGGGCGCCGCCGCGAAGTGGATATGGCCATCGTTCCGGCTTAACGTCCATGCCTGATGTCGTGGCCTGACGTGCCTCTTGGCGCATGCCCTCTCGGGCGCTCGGCCTTGGGCATGCCCAAGAAGAACCCGCTGAAGCTGAACGCGCTGCAACTGAAGATGCGGGCGGCCCTGCAGCCTTTGGCGCGCCGCGCCGATCCCTGAACCCGGCCCTGAACCCGGATCCCGGCGATGCGGTCACCGGGCGGCTGCCGCGATCGCGTCGCGGTCATCCTCTTGCGACAGATCCAAAGCAAGCCGCCAGCCGTCCCGGGGGGGCTTCTTGAGCCGGCGCGCTCCCGCGGGAGAAACCACCAACTTGCCCTCATCCTGCATGCAATGGAGGCGTTTGCGCGATAGACCGAGTTCTGCCGCGAGGAGCCGGTCCAAACGCAGAGAGACCGGAACTGCGAGCGCAAAACCGATCTCCAGCCGTGCCGCCGGGCGTGTCGGCAGCCCAAGCGCCACCTTCTTCACCTTTGCTCCGCCGCAGGCCTCGATGCGCGCAGATCTGCGGCGCAGGTCTTCGATGTCGAAGGCCAGGTGCCGCGCCAGGTGCGGGTCGTTCTGCTGCAAGGCTGCCAGGAGCTGCGGATCGACCGAGGCGGCGGGACGGCGTTCCAGAAGCGGGCGGTTCCAAGTCTGGCCGCAGGCCCTGCAGTGGTAAATCAACCAGGCATCGAGGCGCTTGCCGTTGGCGTTGAGGCGGAACTTGTGACTGCTCTCGAAGGGTTTGGGGTCGCCGCAGTGGCTGCAGTGCAGCCAGGGTTGAGGGGCTCTCTGGGGAACCAGCGTCCAGAGGACGCGCAGGGTATCGGACATGCCGGCTTGCTCTTCCCATTGGGAAGTTCGTCAAGACGACGGCAGCGAGAAGCCGAGGAGGCGCGGTGCGAGGGGAGGTTCGGATTGCTTGAGAGTCAGCCGCGTGGCGACGTGGGTGCCGGTCGCGGCTCAGCCGTGCCATACCGGTCTCGAACCGCCACCAAGAAGAACTCACAGACTTCGGTTCGGCAGCGCGGGGCGCTGCCGTGTAGGCTGGTGGAACAGGTGAGACCGGCTGTTACGATGGCACGGTGCGGTGCGCCCTTTGCTGTGAGTGGGCGGGTTCTAGCGGAGTCCGCCGTGCTTGTGAAGGGCCGATGCCTAGAGCGGATCATGTTTAGACGGAAACACTTTGGTGTTTGCGCCTAAACATGTGAATCCGCTCTACACCTAAGAGTTAGAGCAGCTTCACCGAGTTGGATGGATCGCTTTCGCGATTCCATCAAACCCGGATCTGCTCTAGAGCTGTTGGACGGCGAAGCGGCGGCGTGGGGTTTCCAGTCGCCCCTGAGCGGCAATGAGCTGCAGCTCTTCCGCGCCGCTCTCCAGCGTGGTGTCGAGGATCTCGAAGATCGCCGCCGCGGCCGACCCCAGCGCCTCGGGCAGCGCGCCGGTCTTCAGGTAGAAGCCGAGCAGCAGGGCGGCCACTGCATCGCCGGCGCCGTTGGGGCTCATGGCCAGGCGCGGCGTGGCAACATGCCAGGCACCCTCGGCGTTCACCGCCAGCATCTCCATCTCGCCCGCGGCGTTGCCTTCCGGGCTGAAGCTGGTCACCACCACGGCCTTGGGCCCGTGGACGAGCAGCGACGCGGCCGTGTCGCGGATGGCTTCAAGCCCCTCCGGCTTCCGGCCGGTCAGGATCTCCAGCTCGAAGAGGTTGGGGGTCAGGATGTCTGCGGCGGCCAGCGCCGGGCCACGCAGAAAGTCCGGCACGCCCGCGCGCACGAAGAGGCCCCTGCCGTGGTCGCCCATGACGGGATCGCAGAGGTAGAGCGCGCGCGGGTTGGCGGCGCGGATGCGCGCCGCGGCGTCCAGGATGACGGCCCCCAGTTCGGGATCGCCGATGTAGCCGGTCAGGAGCGCATCGCAGTTTGCCAGGGCGCCGCGCGCCTCCAGCCCGTCGACCAGGCGGGCGATGTCCTCGGCGGCAAAGACCTGGCCCTGCCAGTCGGGATAGCCGGTGTGGTTGGAGAACTGCACGGTATGCACCGGCCAGACCTCGATCCCCAGGCGCTGCAGTGCGAAGACAGCCGCCGCATTGCCGACATGGCCGTAGGCGACGTGCGACTGGACGGAGATCACGTTTAAGGCGGACATCACAGATTCCAGGGGACTGGGCGCAGGCTGCAAAGGTGTCTCGGGCCCGCAGCTTGCCACAGGGCGGTGGTGCATTATAGTCGCCACCCGTGTTCGCAGGTGCGGGATAACCGCCCGCCGCCGCCGTCGTTTCGCCATCGGGAGGCTTTGTCGATGACCGTCCGCGCCCGTCCGCGCCGCTCCGTTCTTTACATGCCCGGCTCCAACGCCCGCGCTCTGGAGAAGGGCCGCAGCCTGCCGGCCGATGCGCTGATCCTGGATCTGGAAGACGCTGTGGCGCCTGATGCGAAGGAAACCGCGCGCCGGCAGATCGTCGAAGCCCTGGCTGCCGGCGGCTATGGCGCGCGGGAGATCATCGTGCGGGTGAACGGCTTCGACAGCCCCTGGGGTGCTGACGACGTTGCGGCCATCGCCCCCACCCAGGCCGACGCGATTCTGCTGCCCAAGGTCGAGACGGCGGCCATGGTCCTTGATTTGGAGGCACGCATGGACGCCGCCGGCGCGCCGGCGGCGATGGGCATCATGTGCATGATGGAAACGCCGCTCGGCATGCTGAACGCGCAGGAGATTGCCGCTTCTTCGGAGCGCGTCACCTGCTTTGTCATGGGCACCTCCGACCTTGTGAAGGATCTGCAGGCCGAGCACACGCCGGAACGCCTGCCGGTGCTGACCAGCCTGGGGCTCTGCATCCTGGCGGCCCGCGCCTACGGCAAGGCCATCGTCGACGGCGTTCACCTGGACCTCTCCGACGACGAAGGCTTCGCCGCCCACTGCCGCCAGGGCAGGGAATTGGGCTTCGACGGCAAGACCCTGATCCATCCCAAGACCGTCGCCAAGGCCAACGAGGTCTTCGCGCCCTCGGGCGAAGAGGTCGCCTGGTCGCACAAGATCATCACCGCCCATGCCGAGGCGACGGCGGCCGGCCAGGGCGTGGTCGTGGTCGACGGCAAGCTGATCGAAAACCTCCACGTCGAGAACGCCAAGCGGCTGGTCGCCCTGGCGGAGGCGATCTCGGATCTGGAGAGCGCCGCCTAGATGGCTCCCGCCACATCAAAGCAGAACCCGGGAAATCATTTCGAGGACTTCCGCCTCGGCCAGGTGCTGCGCCATGCGACGCCGCGCACCCTGGGCGCCGGCGATCAGGCGCTTTATACGGCGCTCTACGGCTCACGCTTCGCGCCGCAGTCCTCCGACATCTTCGCCCGGGCCATCGGGCTGCCGCGGGCGCCGCTGGACGATCTGCTGGTCTTTCACGTGGTCTTCGGCAAGACCGTGCCCGACATCTCCCTCAATGCGGTGGCCAACCTGGGCTATGCCGCGGGCCGTTTCGGCGCGCCGGTCTATCCCGGCGACACGCTGTCGGCGGAGAGCGAGGTGATCGGCCTCAAGGAGAATTCGAACGGCAAGACCGGTGTTGTTTACGTGCGCACCAAAGGGGTCAACCAGGACGGCGCCATGGTGGCGGACTACATCCGCTGGGTCATGGTGCGCAAGAAGGACCCGGCGGCCCCGCCACCGCCGCCGGTGGTGCCCGATCTGCCGGAGGCTGTCGGCGCCGAGCAGCTCATCGTTCCCGAGGGGCTGGACCTCTCGGCCTTCGACTTCGCTGCCGCCGGCAGCCCGCACTGCTGGGACGACTATGCGGCAGGCGAGCGCATCGACCACGGCGATGCCATGACCATCGAAGAGGCCGAACACCACACGGCCACCCGGCTCTACCAGAACACCGCGCGGGTGCACTTCAACCAGCACGCCGAGGGGCAGGGGCGCTTCGGCCGGCGCATCGTCTACGGCGGCCATATCATCTCGCTGGCCCGTGCGCTCAGCTTCAACGGCCTGGGCAACGCGGTGAAGCTGCTGGCGATCAACGCCGGCACCCATGCCGCGCCCAGCTTTGCCGGCGACACCATCTATGCCTGGTCGGAGGTGCTGGCGAAACTGCCGGTCGAAGGCCGGGCGGACCTCGGCGTTCTGCGCCTGCGCTCGGTGGCGGCCAAGGACCAGCCCTGCGACGGCTTTCCCTACAAAAACGCCGACGGCAAGTACGACCCGGCGGTGGTGCTTGACCTGGATTACAGCGTCCTGGTGCCGCGCTGATTGCGGTCCCGGAGCAGCCGAAGGCCGCGCGCAGGGGTCTCGGACTCACGCCAAATCTTGTGTGAAAGTTCGATGACCCCACAAAATTTAGTTGAATCTGCGGAATCGCTCGTGTAATGACTGAGGCGCCGGGTGCAGAGGAGGAGACCTCCACTGCGCTGTGCCCCGGAAGAAAGGGCACACCCGACGCCTCAAGAGCTGGATCCAGCTCAGCGCGATCGCGGCGGCGAGTGAGGTCTTTGTCATAATCTGCGCGCAGATACCGGGCCTGGCGTGACCGATAAAGCGCTGCGAGATCGTGACCCTCCCCGAAGGGAGCGAACTCACTTGGTTGGCGCCCACTTTCTCTCGTAGCCGGTCTTCCAGCCTCCGGTCAGTCTGTGGTGCTGTGAGCAGAGCCCACCGCAAACAGTCCTTCCGGACCGGGCACGGGCGTGGTTCCGAGGAACCAGCTCCCGCTCAGACGGCGGCGCAGGGCACGCCCTCCGACCTGAAGCCTCCAAGAAACAGCCTCCGAAGAGCCTCTCTCTCTGACCCCCTCGGTCCGCAAGCGAGCCGCTGGGGTCGGGAGACCTCGCAAGACCCGTGAAGGTCCTGCCGTCCCGGATTGACCAGCCCCCCGACACGGGGAAGGGGAGCGGCCACCGCTGGAAGATGACAGACAAGGTCTGGCCGACACCTTCCAAACCAATGATCAAGAACTGCAGGGCAACCCGATCATTGGCGCCGGACAAGCTGCCTCCGAAGAGGCCGCCCACCCCCGAACGTTGGACCCTGCGACCCGACCTCTCAAGCCCCCGAGAGGGCCCGTGAGGCGCTGTCCCCCGGCCCGAAGGCCGCGCCGTCTCATCGGAGTCAAGCCCGAAGGTCCGCCTCCTCAGATCCGCAGAGGCCGAAGCCTCCAGGAACCGCTGCGATCCAAAGTCCACGAACCCGAAGGTCCAAGGTCCTCGTCCCGCATTCCGATGGGCCGAAACCCTCCGGAAGGGCCGCGTTTCCGCCGTTCGGCGCTTTCGCGTGCAAAAAGATGCTCGCTCGAATTCGCCTTTGCGACAACACGAAATTTCCGTGACGACCGAGAATCTTGTGCATAGTTTCTTCGATCCTGCACAATTCCTTCACATCTTGCCCACAGGTCTGTCCACAGTTGAAGCCCGGCTGGCCTTTCGCCGGCTGCGGCAACCATCGCGGGCCGACCTTTTGAGAGTCTGTGGCAGAGGCTGTAACCGGCGCCGGCCGCGGGCCATCTGCTGACGGCGGACGCTGCGCCGCGCTGAGGCCCCGGCGGGCCGGGACCAAGTCGAAAACCCTTTGATTCAGTGGTGTTTTTTGGGACGGCTAGGGCTCGGAAGGTGGTGCGCCACGTTGACTTGTGCTGCGCTGCGGTCTAAATCTCAAGCGGTCTAGACGGATTGTTGAGGTTTACCGGGTATGAAGGTCCGCGCGGACAGACAAAGCCCGGCCACCCGCCTCACTGTCGCCGCCTGCCCGGTCCTCCTGCGTCGCCGCTGTCGACCGGGGTTCGAGCGACGATCCGGAACATCCATTGGCAAGCAGCCGAAAGAAAGCAGCCGCGTATGAGCAGTTCCAATCGGCCCCTTTCCCCCCATTTGCAGGTCTACCGGCCGCAGATCACCACGACCCTGTCGATTCTGCACCGGATCACCGGGGTGGCGCTGGCCGTTGGGACGCTGCTTCTGATCTATTGGCTGGCGGCGGCGGCGAGCGGACCCAGCGCCTTTGCGTCGGCACAGGGACTGGTCGGCTCCGTCATCGGCCGCCTGCTGCTCTTCGGCTGGACCTTCGCCCTGTTCTATCACCTCTGCAACGGCATCCGGCACCTGGTCTGGGATGCGGGCTACGGCTTTGAGATGCGCACGGCAGAGCGCAGCGGCCTTCTGGTCGTCGCGGCCAGTGCGGTCCTCACCCTCGTGAGCTGGATCGCCGGCTATACCATGATGGGAGGGGCCTGAGATGAGCCTGCGCTCCCCCCTCGGACGGGTCAGAGGTCTGGGCTCCGCCAAGGACGGCACCGGCCACTGGTGGGCTCAACGGCTGAGCGCCATTGCCCTCATTCCGTTGACGCTGTGGTTTTGCGCGTCGGTCATTGCGCTGAGCGGTGCCGACTATACGGCGGTGGCCGCCTGGGTCGGATCGCCCGTTGTGGCGGGTCTTTTGATCCTGCTGATCGCTGCGACCTTTTACCACGCCTACCTCGGTTTGCAGGTGGTGATCGAGGACTACGTCCATAGAGAGCTGGTGAAGATCGCCGGCCTGCTGCTGGCGAAGGCGGCGGCCATCGTGCTGGCGCTGACCGGAATTCTGTCGGTCCTGCTGCTGCTGTTCGGGCAGGCTTGAATTGGGCGGGCCTGATACAATGGGCTTAACGACAGTGGTCTCTAGGAAGCGGGCCGCAAGGGGCATCGGGGGATGCGCCGTGACCGCAACAAGGGGAATTGAGGGCCGAGCATGACCAAGTCCTACGAGATAGTCGACCATACCTATGACGTCGTCGTCGTCGGGGCCGGCGGCGCCGGTCTGAGGGCCACCCTGGGTCTGGCGGAAGCGGGCCTGAAGACCGCCTGCGTGACCAAGGTCTTCCCGACCCGCAGCCATACCGTGGCGGCCCAGGGCGGGGTCTCCGCCTCGCTGGGCAATATGGGCGAGGACGACTGGCGCTGGCACATGTACGACACCGTCAAGGGCTCGGACTGGCTGGGCGACCAGGACGCCATCGAGTACATGGTGCGCGAGGCGGCGCCGGCGATCCTCGAACTGGAACACTACGGCATGCCCTTCAGCCGCACCGAAGATGGTCGCATCTATCAGCGCCCCTTCGGCGGCATGACGACCCACTATGGCGAGGGCATCGCCCAGCGCACCTGCGCGGCGGCCGACCGCACCGGCCATGCCATGCTGCACACGCTCTATCAGCAGAGCCTGCGCGAGCACGCCGAGTTCTTCATCGAGTACTTCGCCCTCGACCTCATCATGGAAGACGGCTCCTGCCGCGGGCTCATGGCCTGGAACCTGGACGACGGCACCATCCACCGCTTCCGCGCCCAGATGGTGATCATCGCCACCGGCGGCTACGGGCGGGTCTACTTCTCCTGCACCGGCGCCCACACCCAGACCGGCGACGGCAACGCCATGGTGGCGCG
>NZ_JANQKD010000110.1 GCF_028281305.1 Pelagibius sp.
GTCATCGCAGTGATCTATACCTCCCTCGTGGCCCTGGCCCAGGAGGACATGAAGAAGCTGATCGCCTATTCCTCGGTCGCCCACATGGGCTTCGTGACCATCGGCATCTTCGCCGCCAACCAGCAGGGTATCGAGGGCGCGATCTTTCAGATGCTCTCCCACGGCATCGTCTCGGCCGCGCTCTTCCTCATTGTCGGCGTCGTATACGACCGTATGCATACCCGCCTGATCGATCGTTACGACGGCCTGGTCGAGCGCATGCCGGCCTATGCCCTGGTCTTCATGCTCTTCATGCTGGCCTCGGTGGGCCTGCCGGGGACCAGCGGCTTCGTCGGCGAGTTCCTGGTGCTGGTCGGGGCCTTTCAGGTCAACACCTGGGTGGCGCTGCTGGCGGCCACCGGCATGGTGCTGGGCGCCGCCTACATGCTCTATCTGTACCGGCGGATCATCTTCGGCAAGATCACCAAGGACGATCTGAAGTCGATCCTGGATATGGACTGGCGGGAAAAGGCGGTCTTTGCACCCTTGGTCATCCTCGTGCTGTGGATGGGGATCTATCCCGCTTCCTTCATCGATGTGATGGCGCCCTCGGTCGAGCGCCTGGTCGAGAACTATCAGCTTGCGCTTGCCAGCGCCGAGGGCCCGCTGCTGGCCGGCCTCTGGCCGTCGCGGTAGGAGAGGGCGATGAACGAACTGAACCTCACGGCGGTCCTGCCGGAACTCCTGCTCGCCATCGGCGGCATGGCCCTGCTGATGCTGGGCGTCTTCCGCGGCAACGGCAGCACCCGTCTGGTGCTCTGGCTGACCGTCGGGGTCTTTGCCGTGGCCTTCATCATGATCCTCGTGACCATGGGCCGCGACGAGGTTGCCCTGAACCGGCTCTTTGTGGCCGATGCCTTCGGGGACTTCATGAAGCTGCTGGCGCTGGTTGGTTCCGCCGTCACCTTGATCATGTCCATCCGCTTCATCGAGCGGGAGGGGATGGCGCGCTTCGAGTACCCGGTGCTGATCCTCTTTGCGACGCTCGGCATGTTGCTGATGATTTCGGCCAACGACATGCTGTCGCTCTATCTCGGCCTCGAACTGCAGAGTCTCTCCCTCTATGTCGTGGCGGCCTTCCGCCGCGACCACCTGCGCTCCAGCGAGGCCGGACTGAAGTACTTCGTGCTGGGCGCGCTGTCCTCGGGCATGCTGCTTTACGGCATGTCGATGGTCTACGGCTTTGCCGGGACGACCTCCTTCGAGGGCCTGGCCGGCCTCATGGCCCAGATGAATGCGGCTGACGAGGCGCCGCCCATTGGCCTTATCGTCGGCATTGTCTTCCTGGCTGCGGGTCTCGCCTTCAAGGTTTCGGCCGTGCCTTTCCACATGTGGACGCCGGATGTCTACGAAGGGGCACCGACGCCGGTCACGGCTTTCTTCGCCACCGCCCCCAAGATGGCCGCCATGGCTCTGATCGTGCGGGTGATGATCGAACCTTTCGGCGACCTGGTGGCGCAGTGGCAGCAGATCATCTGGTTCGTCGCCCTGGCCTCCATGGTCCTGGGCGCCGTCGCGGCGATTAGCCAGACCAACATCAAGCGCCTGATGGCCTACAGCTCCATCGGCCACATCGGCTACGCCCTGATTGGGCTCGCCGCCGGCACGGAGCAGGGGGTCCAGGGGATCCTGATCTATCTGACGATCTACCTCGTCATGAACCTCGGCACCTTCGCCTGCATTCTCTGCATGCGCCAGAAGGACGTCATGGTGGAGGGCATCGAGGATCTGAAGGGCCTCAGCAAGACCAATCCCGGCATGGCCTTCGCGCTCGCCACCTTCATGTTCTCCATGGCGGGCATTCCGCCGCTGGTCGGCTTCTTCGGCAAGTTCTATATCTTCCTGGCCGCCATCGAGGCCCAGCTCTATGTCCTGGCCGTGGCCGGCGTGCTGAGTTCTGTGGTCGCCGCCTTCTACTACCTGCGGATCGTGAAGCTGATGTACTTCGATGACCCGGTCGAGGCTTTCGACCGGCCCATCGGCCGCGAAATGACGGTGATCGTCGCCTGCGCCAGCCTGCTGATCCTGCTGACCACAGTATGGTTCGCGCCCCTGGGCGACGGCACGGCCTTTGCGGCGGCCTCGCTGTTCGAGGGATGACACCGGCAGCATCGCAGGACCGCGTGCCGAAGCTGCCCCCGGCTTACCGCCTGGTTCAGCTGGAGGAGATCGACAGCACCAGCAGTGAGGCCAAGCGCCGTGCGGATGAGGGCGCCGAGGACGGCACCTTGATCTGGGCGCTGCGCCAGACCGCCGGCTACGGCCGCCAGGAGCGCGGCTGGGACAGCGACCAGGGCAACCTCTTTCTCTCCCTCATCGTGCGTCCCGACTGCCGGCTGGAACAGGCCGCGCAGTTAAGCTTCCTGACGGCTCTGGCACTGGGGGACGCCGTCGGCAGTGTCGCCCCGCCGCTGATTGAGGTGACCTACAAGTGGCCGAACGACGTGCTCTTCAACGGCCGCAAGGGGGCAGGCATTCTGCTGGAGTCCAAGGGCAGACCCGACGGCAGCCTTGACTGGCTGGTGATCGGCCTGGGCGCCAACGTGACGTCCTTTCCCACCCAGGCGCGCTATCCGGCCACCAGCCTGCACTTCGAGGGCTGTCCGGCCAGTGTGACGGCTGTCGACCTGCTCGAAGCCTTCAGCCGCCACTGCCTCTCCTGGATCAACCGCTGGCTCGACGACGGCTTTGCACCGATCCGCCAGGCCTGGCTCAACCACGCCGAAGGACTGTCGAAGGACATCGAGGTGCGCCTGCCGCGGGAGACGCTGACCGGCCGCTTCGAGGACCTGGACGCTGAGGGCGCCCTCCGCCTGACGTTGGCGGACGGCAGCGAGCGCAGCATCACGGCGGGGGAGGTTTACTTCCCCGGGGCCCCGTAACGCGGGTCGGGGAAGGAGAGCCCATGCTGCTTGCCGTCGATGCCGGAAACACCAATGTGGTCTTCTCCATTTTTGATGGAGAGGCGCTGCGGGCAAAGTGGCGTGCGTCCAGCGACTCCAAGCGCACGGCCGACGAGTATGCGGTCTGGCTTACCCAGTTGATGACCCTGGAGGATCTGCGGCCCGCTGACGTCACGCAGGCGATCATTGCCAACGTGGTGCCTGCTGCCGCCTATCATTTGACCGCGCTCTGCGAGTCGTTCTTTCAGGCCAAACCCATGGTGATCGGCGATCCCCAGGTCGACCTTGGGATTGAGGTGCGCATGGACAGGCCGGAAAACGTCGGCGCCGACCGCCTCGTCAACGCCGTGGCTGCCCATCACAGCTACGGCGGCCCGCTGATCGCCATCGACTTCGGGACGGCAACCACCTTTGACATCATCGGCCCCGACGGCGCTTACGAGGGCGGCGTGATCGCCCCTTCGGCCCAGCACTCCAGCGAGGCACTCTACCGCGCCGCTGCGCAGTTGCCGCGGGTCAAAATCGAACGGCCCGCACATGTGATCGGCAAGGATACCGTTCCGGGGATGAAGTCCGGGATCTACTGGGGCTATGTCGGGCTGATCGAGGGCTTGGTCTCACGCATCCGCGAAGAGTACGGTCAACCCATGAAGGTGATCGCCACCGGCGGCCTGGCCCCGGTCTATGCCGAAGCGACCTCGGTCATCGAGGCCGTCGATCAGGACCTGACCCTGCGCGGTCTCTGCCTGATCCACGCCGCGAACACAGGAGACTGAGGCCATGGAGGGCGATTACGCCGCCGCCGATCTCGGCGCCGAAAGCCTTTACTTCCTGCCGCTCGGCGGCACCGGCGAAATCGGCATGAACCTCAACCTCTACGGCCACAAGGGCGCCTGGTTGATGGTGGACCTCGGTATCACCTTTGCCGACGGCCGCCTGCCGGGCATCGATGTGCTGATGCCGGATTCCCTCTTCATCGAGGAGCGGCGCGAGGACCTGGCCGGCCTGGTGCTGACCCATGCCCATGAGGATCACATCGGCGCGGTGCCCTATCTCTGGCCGATGCTGCGCTGCCCGGTCTACGCCACGCGCTTCACGGCCGCCCTGCTGCGGCGCAAGCTGGCGGAGTTCGGTCTGCTCGATGAGGTGCCGCTCACGGAGGTGCCGCTGTCCGGCCAGTTCTCCGTCGGGCCTTTCGAGATCGAGCTGATCACGCTGACCCACTCGATTCCAGAGCCCAATGCCGTGGTGATCCGCACGGGGGCCGGAACCGTTCTTCACACCGGCGACTGGAAGCTGGATCCCGACCCGCTGGTCGGTGACAACTACGACGAGTTGCGGCTGAAGGCGCTCGCCGAGGAAGACGTCCTGGCCATGGTCGGTGATTCCACCAATGCCATGGTTCCCGGCGAGGCCGGTTCCGAGTCCGAGGTGCGCGAACACCTCCGCGCTGTTATCTCCGGCCTCAAGCAGCGGGTTGCCGTCGCCTGTTTCGCGAGCAACGTCGCGCGGCTGGAAACGGTGATCCGGGTGGCCGAAGAGACCGGCCGGCGGGTCTGCCTGCTTGGCCGCTCCATGCACCGCATCGTCGAGTGTGCGGAGGAAAGCGGCTATCTGAAGGGACACGCGCCCTTCCTGTCAGAGGACGAGATCGACTACCTGCCGCGCGATGAGGTGATGCTGCTCTGCACCGGCAGCCAGGGCGAGCCGCGGGCGGCCCTCTGGCGCCTGGCGCGCGGCGATCATCCCACCGTCGCCCTCGACCGTGGCGATGCGGTGGTTTTCTCGTCGCGGGTCATTCCCGGCAACGAGACCAAGATCCTCGAACTGCAGAACGCCCTGGTCGAGGCCGGGATCGACATTATCGACGACCGGGATCACGACATTCACGTCTCCGGTCATCCGGGGCGCGAGGAACTGATCCAGATGTACCAATGGGTGCGCCCGCGGGTCGCGGTGCCGGTGCATGGCGAACCCCGCCATCTGGCCGCCCACGCCCAGATCGCAAAGGAGTGCCAGGTCCCGCAGCAGATCGTGGCGCGCAACGGGGCGATGATTCAGCTTGCGCCGGGGGAGGCGCGGATCGTCGATCAGGTGCCCGCTGGCCGTCTGGCTTATGAGGGGCGGCGCCTCCTGCCGCTCAACAGCCCGGTGGTGAAGAGCCGCCAGAAGATGGTCTTCAACGGGGCCGCCGCCGTGACGGTCGTGCTGGATGAGCGCGGGCAGCTCGATGGCGACCCCGAGATCAGCACTGCCGGGCTTTTCGAGCCCCAGGAGGAGCGCGAGGAGCTGGAAGAGCTCGATCGGGCCGTGCGGGATGCCGTTCGGCGCCTTGGCAAGCGCGAGCGCCGTGACGATATGGCTGTGGAGGAGGTGGTTGGACAAGCGGTCCGCCGGACCGTCAATCGCCTGTTGGGCAAGAAACCGGTGACGATGGTCCACGTGATCCGCTTCGAGTAGTCTGGGATGTCGATGACGAGAGGAGGTGCAGAATGATCGGCCGCTTGAACCACATCGCCATTGCCGTGCCGGACCTGGAGGCCGGCGCCGCGGTCTACCGCAGTATGCTGGGGGCCGAGGTTTCCGAGCCTGTCCCGCAGCCGGACCACGGCGTGACGGTTATTTTCGTCACCCTGCCGAACACCAAGATCGAACTTCTCCATCCCCTCGGCGAAAACTCGCCTATCGCCGCCTTTCTGGAGCGCAATCCCTCCGGCGGCATGCATCACGTCTGTTATGAGGTCGACGACATTCTCGCCGCGCGCGATCATCTGAAGGCGGAGGGCGCCCGCGTTCTGGGCGACGGCGAGCCCAAAATCGGCGCACACGACAAGCCGGTGCTGTTTCTCCATCCCAAGGACTTCTGCGGGACTCTGGTCGAGTTGGAGCAGGCCTGAGGCCGCCCAATGAACTGGTTCACGGGCATCCTGGTCTATTGCATGGTCTGGTGCGTGGTTTTCCTGACCACGCTGCCGTTCGGCGTAAAGCGGCTCGAGAACCCGCCTCCCGGCCATGAGGTGGGGGCGCCGGAGCGCCCCATGCTATGGCGCAAGGTCCTGGCCACGACCCTGATTTCCGCTGTCATCACCACCATCATCTACTTCATCATCGAGCAGGACTGGATCAGCTTTCGCCCGAATGCCTGACGGTCTGCGCGCTCGCGTCTCCTTCGGATTTCACCGGACCCCTTACCATGAGCAGCTATTGCGATTTTGCGCCGGGCAACCCCATTCATGCCCACTACCATGACTGGGAGTACGGATTTCCGGTCGACGATGAGGCTGTGCTCTTCGAGCGGCTGATCCTGGAGATCAACCAGGCCGGGCTGTCCTGGGAATTGATGCTGAAGAAGCGGGACAACTTTCGTGCCGCTTACAGCGGCTTCGATATCGACAGCGTGGCGGCCTATGGGGAGAAGGACCGGGCCCGTCTGCTGGCCGATGCCGGCATCATCCGCAACCGATTGAAGGTCAATGCGGCCATCGAGAATGCCCGGCGCATCGTCGCCCTGCGGGCAGACTACGGGTCCTTTGGCGGCTGGATCGCCGCCCACCACCCCCTGTCCAAGGAGGACTGGGTGAAGCTCTTCCGCAAGACTTTCAAGTTCACCGGAGGCGAGATCGTCGGCGAGTTTCTGATGAGCATCGGGTATTTGCCCGGCGCCCACCGTGAAAGCTGCCCGGTCTACAAGAGGATCGCCCGTCTGAACCCGCCGTGGATGGACGCCGCAAAGGCGAAAAAGACGAGCCCGGAAAAGGCCAAAAGGGCAAAAAAATAGGCAAGCTCGAGGCTTGCCGTTGCCAGTTCCCTGTCAGGTTGCGGAGTTCCTTGCAGAACCCTCATTTTGTTGGACGGCCCATTGTGCCGTCTATCAGGCGTTTCCACCCTAAACCTGGGCCGCGCTGCCTTTAATTAGGCAGTTCTTACGGGGCATCATTATTAGCGTAAGCGGGATCGTCCGTCATCTCTTTTCTATCAGGTTCCGCGCGTAAGTGCATGTTGCATTGCAACAAATGGGTACATGACACGGAATTGCTTCTGGTATTCGGGTCCGAAGCCCCGGACTCGCATAGGAAATCCTTATGGCTTTCTTAAGCCGCTCCCGCCTAGGGTCGGCCCATGGCTTCGCCCCTGATTTCCCGGCCCCTGGCTCCCAAGACGTCCGCTGCAGGCCTCTTGGCTGCGGCCCTCGGGCTGTGGCTCGGGGCGGCCGGGACAGCGGGCCCGGCTTGGGCCGAACAGCCCTATCTCACGATCACCCGGGCGGATTGCCAGCGGCTGGTCCGGCATGTGCCGGCGGCCGATGTCGCCTATCAGCCGGGCGTGGATGTGCGGGGCCGGCCGGTTGCCCCTGCCGACCTCGGTGCTGCCGAGCCGGGGGCTGCACCGCCGCTGGCCTTGCCGCAGGCTGTCGTCATCCCTATCGAGGTCGACCTCTTCGACCGTTTCGGCATTCCAGCCGGGGGCGTCAACTTCGAAGCCGACGCCTTTATCGGCGAGGTGACCGTCGATCTCGCGACGGGAGAGGCCTTCTTCAACGGCCAGCCCCTGCAGTCCGAGGCCGAGGCCGAACTGGCCGCCCGCTGCCAGCGCATCCTTCGGAGCGCTGATGAGGCCAAATAGGGCGGTTCGGCAAGGACAGGGCCGGGTTGTCCCGGCATGGACAAGCCCCGGGGCTTCCCATATACAACCTTCACCTCCCGCTTTGGCCCCGGCCGGTCTGGCCCCGGTCGCCGCGGGCCTTGTGTTCACTGCCAGAGCTTATCGCCAGAGTATCGCATGCGCCTTTCGCAGTACTTCATGCCCACCCTGAAGGAGACCCCGAAGGAAGCGGAGATCGTCTCCCACCGTCTTATGCTGCGGGCTGGGATGGTCCGCCAGGCCTCGGCGGGGATCTACTCCTGGCTGCCGCTGGGCTATCGCGTCCTGCGCAAGATCGAACAGATCGTCCGCGAAGAGCAGGATGCCGCCGGTTGCCAGGAACTGCTGATGCCGACGATCCAATCCGCGGATCTCTGGAAACAGTCGGGTCGCTACGACGACTATGGCAAGGAGATGCTGCGCATCCAGGACCGTCACGAGCGCGAGATGCTTTACGGACCGACAAACGAGGAACTCATCACCGAGATCTTCCGCAACGGCGCCAAGAGCTACCGCGACCTGCCGAAGGGCCTCTATCACATCCAGTGGAAGTTCCGCGACGAGGTGCGGCCGCGCTTCGGCGTCATGCGCGGGCGCGAGTTCCTGATGAAGGACGCCTATTCCTTCGACCTGGACTACGAGGGCGCCCGGCGGGCCTATCAGCGCCAGTT
Source organism: Pelagibius sp. (assembly GCF_028281305.1). Taxonomy (GTDB): domain Bacteria; phylum Pseudomonadota; class Alphaproteobacteria; order Kiloniellales; family Kiloniellaceae; genus Pelagibius. The sequence continues at coordinate 8,255 of NZ_JANQKD010000110.1, forward strand.
CGTCGCCTACCTTCGGACTTTTGCGCGCCTCGGGCTGAAGGCGATCCCCATGGAGGCCGACACCGGGCCCATCGGCGGCGACCTCAGCCATGAATTCATCGTACTGGCGGAGACCGGCGAGTCCGAGGTCTACTGCGACCGCGATTTCCTCGATCACGATGTCCTGGGCGAGGACTTCGACTACAAGGACGACGGCGGTGTTCAGAAGGTGGTGGACTACTTCACCAACCTCTATGCCCGCACCGACGAGAAACACGACCAGGCGCTCTTCGAGACCGCGGTGCCGGAGGCCAGGCGCTATGTCGGGCGCGGCATCGAGGTCGGCCACATCTTCTACTTCGGCACCAAGTACTCGGAGCCCCTGGGTGCCCTGGTGACGACGCCGGACGACCAGACCGTGCCGATCCACATGGGCTCTTACGGTATCGGCGTGTCACGGCTGGTCGGCGGCATCATCGAGGCGAGCCACGACGACAACGGCATCATCTGGCCGGAATCCGTGGCGCCCTTCAAGCTCGGCCTGATCAACCTGCGGGCCACCGACGCCGACTGCGCGACGGCCTGCGACAGGCTCTACGGACAGCTCGTCGAAGCCGGGATCGAGGTGCTCTACGACGACCGCGATATGCCCGCCGGCGCCAAGTTCGCGTCCATGGATCTCATCGGTCTGCCGTGGCAGCTGGTGGTGGGCCCCCGCGGCCTGAAGAACGGCGTCGTTGAGATGAAGCGCCGCGGCGGCAACGAGGAGCGCGAAGAGCTCTCCCCCGATGCCGCGGTCGCTCGTCTGACCAATTCGGCAGCCTGATGATCTTCGGTGCTTTCGAGCGCATGGTGGCGTTGCGCTACCTGCGGGCCCGCAAGCAGGAAGGCACGGTCTCTCTGATCGCTGCCTTTTCCATTCTTGGGATCGCGATCGGCGTCGCGGCGCTGATCATTGTCATGGCGGTGATGAACGGCTTTCGCGAGGAGCTGCTGTCGCGCATCCTGGGCGTCAACGGCCACCTGACCGTCTATGCTGACGGCGGCGGCATCCAGGGCTTCGACGCCGTGGCGAGCCGGCTGCTGACGGTCGAGGGCATCGCCACGGCGACGCCGCAGATCCAGGGACAGGTGATGGTGACGGCGCAGGGGGCGGCGACCGGCGCCCTGGTGCGGGGCATGCGCCGGGAGGATATCCAGGCGCGGCCGATCCTGGCCGATAACATTGTCGGCGGCAGCCTCGACGATTACAGCGCCGAAGGCGGCGTGCTGATGGGGTACCGGCTGGCGCGGCAACTGGGTCTCAGAGTGGGCGACAGTGTGCGCCTGGTGGCCCCGCAGGGGACGACGACGGTTGTCGGGACCGTGCCGCGGATGAAGACCTATCGGGTCGCCGCGCTCTTCGACGTTCAGATGTATGAGTACGACAACAGTTTCATTTACATGCCCTTGGAGGCGGCGCAGCTCTTCTTCCGCCTGCCCGAAGCGGTGAATGCCCTGGAGGTCTTCGTCGGCCACCCCGATGAGGCACTGGAGGCGCGCTACGACCTGCAGCGTACCCTCGGTCCCGGTTTCCGGACCGTGGACTGGCAGCAGACCAACGCCAGCTTCTTCAACGCCATCCAGGTCGAGCGCAACGTGATGGCGTTGATCCTGTCGCTGATCACCGTTGTCGCGGCTCTCAACGTCATCTCCGGCCAGACCATGGTGGTGAAGGACAAGGGGCGCGACATCGCCATCCTGCGCACCATGGGGGCGACGCGGGGCATGATCCTGCGGGTCTTCCTGTTGAGCGGCGCCAGCACCGGGGTTATCGGCACGGTGACGGGATTCTGCCTGGGGCTGGCTTTCGCCGCCAACATCGAAACCCTGCGCGAGGGTCTTCAGAACCTGACCGGGCGGACCATCTTCGATCCGGAGATCTATTTTCTCTCGCGCCTGCCGGCGGTGGTCGATCCGGCTGAGGTCGTTGTCGTCGTGATCTTCGCTCTGGCGCTGTCTTTCCTGGCGCCGCTCTATCCGGCCTGGCGGGCTGCGCGCCTCGATCCGGTCGAGGCCCTGCGCTATGAATGAGGCCCCCAAGGCAATGGCCGAAGGAAAGCCCGGCGGCAACGCAGCCCCGAACCTGGAACTGCGGCAGGTCAAGCGCGTCTTCCGGCAGGGCCGCAACGCTTTGGAGGTGCTGAACGACGCCTCCTTCGCTATACGGGCCGGAGAGATGGTGGCCCTGGTCGGCCCGTCCGGTGCCGGCAAGTCGACGCTGCTGCACATCGCCGGCCTGCTCGAGAAACCGGACGATGGTGAAGTGCTGATCGATGGCGACCCCTGCCTGAAGCTTTCCGACAATGCGCGCACGGCGCTGCGCCGCCGAACAATCGGCTTCGTCTATCAGTATCACCACCTGCTGCCGGAGTTCTCGGCCCTGGAGAACGTGATCTTGCCGCAGATGATCGCCGGGGTGGGGCGTTCGGATGCGAAAGCCCGTGCTGCAGCGCTTCTGGACTCCGTCGGCCTCACGCCGCGCGCGGACCACCGACCCGCCCGTCTCTCGGGCGGCGAGCAGCAGCGTGCCGCCATCGCCCGCGGGCTCGCCAATGATCCCTCAGTCCTGCTGGCCGACGAACCCACCGGCAACCTGGACCCCGATACCGCCGACGGCGTTTTCGCGCAGCTTGTCGGGCTGGTCCGCAACGGTCGCCTGGCGGCACTCATCGCCACCCACAACATGGACCTCGCCCGGCGCATGGACCGCATCCTGCGCCTGGAGCATGGGCATATCGTCGAAGCCTGATGAAGCCCCCCAGGCTAGGCCGGGGCAGGCCGGAGCACGGCCCGGAGTTACCCACAGGGGTTCGCGACCTGTTCGCGATGACGCGACTCCCCGCCCAGGGGCAGACTTGAGTGATGTCACGCGCCGACTTCATTCATCTGCGGGTTCATTCCGCCTACTCGCTCTCCGAAGGGGCCATCCGCCCCAAGGCCCTGGTGAAGCTCTGCGAGGAGCAGCGCATGCCTGCCGTTGCGGTGACCGACAGCGGGAACCTCTTCGGCGCGCTGGAATTCGCTCAGGAAGCACAGAAAACCGGCATTCAGCCGATCATCGGCTGCCAGCTTGGGATCAGCCGCCCGGACTCCGAACAGCGTAACGGTACGCCGCCGCCGCCCGACCAACTCGTGCTGCTGGTTCAGAACGAGGTCGGCTACCGGAACCTCATGCACCTTGTCTCGGTCGCTTTTCTGGAGAGCGAGCCCAGCGAGGCGGCCCAGGTCAGCCTCGATGTCCTGGCTGATCATGCCGAGGGGCTTTTGGCGCTCACCGGGGGCACCTCCGGTGCCTTGGGCCGGCTGCTGGCGACCGGACAGAAGCCAGCGGCGGAGGCCCTTCTCCAGCGCCTCATGACGATCTTTTCCGGGCGCCTCTACGTCGAACTGCAGCGCCATGGCCTGCCTGAAGAGGACGCCATCGAAGGGGGGCTGCTGGATCTGGCCTACGCCCACGACCTGCCCCTGGTCGCTACCAACGAAGCCTATTTTCCCGGCGCCGGCGACTACGAGGCCCACGACGCGCTGCTCTGCATCGCTGAAGGGGCCTATATCGCCCAAAGCGACCGCCGGCGCCTGACGCCGGACCACGGCTTCAAGTCGGCAGCGGAAATGCGGGCGCTCTTCGCCGACCTGCCGGAGGCGGTCGACAACACGCTGGTGGTCGCCGAGCGCTGCGCCTACTTCCCCGAGTTCGTGAAGCCCATCCTGCCGGCCTTCCCAACGACAGCGGGCCGCAGCGAAGAAGAGGAAATGAACGCCCAGTCCGAGGCGGGTCTTGAGAGGCGCCTGGAGGACCAGGTCTTCCCGGGCGTCGAAGCGGCGGAGCGCGAGGCGGTTGCGGCGCCCTACCGCGAACGCCTGGCCTTCGAGCTGAAGGTCATCCAGGAAATGGGTTTCGCCGGCTACTTCCTGATCGTCGCCGACTTCATCAAGTGGGCGAAGGCGCGCAACATTCCGGTCGGGCCGGGACGCGGCTCCGGCGCCGGTTCCGTCGTCGCCTGGGCGCTGACCATCACCGATCTGGACCCCTTACGCTTCGGCCTGCTGTTCGAGCGCTTCCTCAATCCCGAGCGCGTGTCGATGCCGGACTCCGACATCGACTTCTGCCAGGACCGCCGCGACGAGGTGATCCGCTACGTTCAGGACAAATACGGCCGCGACCACGTGGCCCAGATCATCACCTTCGGAAAGCTGCAGGCCCGGGCCGCCCTGCGCGACGTCGGCCGCGTGCTGCAGATGCCTTATCCGCAGGTCGACCGCATCTGCAAGCTGGTGCCCAACAATCCGGCCAACCCCGTCACCCTGCAGCAGGCCATCGACGGCGAGCCACAGCTTCAGGAGATGCGGCGGGACGACGAGGCGGTGGACCGGCTGATCACCATCGCGCTCCGCCTTGAAGGTCTCTACCGCCATGCTTCCACCCATGCCGCCGGTGTGGTGATCGGCGACCGCCCGCTCGACAAGCTCGTTCCGCTGTACCGCGATCCGCGCTCCGACATGCCGGTCACGCAGTTCAACATGAAGTATGTCGAGCAGGCGGGACTTGTGAAGTTCGACTTCCTGGGCCTGAAGACACTGACGGTGCTGGTGCGCGCCTGCGAGCTTCTGGAGCGGCGCGGAACGGCGGTCGATCTGGCCCACATCCCGCTGGATGACCCCAAGGCTTTCGAGATGATGAGCCGCGGCGACACCATCGGCGTGTTCCAGTTTGAAAGTTCCGGCATGCGCAGCCTATTGCGCGAGGCGCGGGTCGATACCTTCGAGGATATCATCGCCCTGGTCGCGCTCTACCGCCCGGGGCCAATGGAGAACATTCCGAAGTACGTGGCCTGCAAGTATGGCCGCGAACAGCCGGAGGTTCTCCACGAGACCATCGAGCCGGTGGTGAAGGACACCTATGGCGTCATCATCTATCAGGAACAGGTGATGCAGATCGCCCAGGTCTTCGCCGGCTACTCCCTGGGCCAGGCGGACCTGCTGCGCCGGGCCATGGGCAAGAAGATCAAGGCCGAGATGGATGCCCAGCGCGATGTCTTCGTCAAAGGGGCCATGGAGAAGGGCGTCAAGAAGGACCGCGCCTCCTACGTCTTCGACCTGGTCGACAAGTTTGCGGGCTACGGCTTCAACAAGGCCCATTCGGCCGGTTACGCGCTGGTCGCCTATCAGACCGCCTATCTGAAGGCCAATCACCCGGTCGAGTTCATCGCTGCCTCGATGACCTACGACATGGGCAATACGGACAAGCTGAACGTTTTCCGCCAGGAGCTTCAGCGCCTCGGCATTCCGCTGCTGCCGCCTGACATCAACCGCTCGGAGCGCGATTTCTCGGTTGAAATCCAGGAAGACGGGACGGCAGCAATCCGCTACGCCCTGGCTGCGGTGAAGAACGTTGGCGCGGCCGCCATGCAGGCGGTAGTCGAGGAGCGGCGCAGTGCCGGGCCTTTCCGGAGCCTGGGCGATCTCGCTCAGCGCGTCGACGTCAAGCTGATCAACAAGCGCCAGGTAGAGAACCTGGCCCGCGCCGGCGCCTTTGACGAGCTCAGTCCCAACCGGGCGCAGGTCTATCATGCCGCCGAAACCATTGTCCGCCACGCCAGCGCGGCGGCCAACGAGCGGGAGAGCGCGCAGGTCAATCTCTTCGGGGCTGCTGCAGACGCCGCGGCGCCCCCTCTGCCGCTGCCGCCGGTCGAGGACTGGCCGGGCATGGAGCGCCTGAACCACGAGTTCGACGCCATCGGCTTCTACCTTTCGGCCCATCCGCTCGACACCTACGGTACCACCCTGGAGAAGATGGCGGTGACGACCAGCAGCGAGGTCCTGCAGGGCGGCGTCGCCGGCATCGTAACAATGGCCGGGATCGTCATCGGCAAACGCGAGCTCAACAGCCGCAAGGGCAACCGCATGGCTTTCGTGCAGTTCACCGATGCCGCCGGCGTTTTCGAGGTCACCCTGTTCTCGGAAACCCTCGGTCAGTCGCGGGATCTGCTGGACGGCGGCCAGCCTCTGCTGCTTAAGGTCTCCGTCGAGCAACGCGGCGAGGACGAACCGCGATTGACGGCGCAGTCCCTGGAGCCGCTCGACAATGCGGCGGCCAAGGCTTCCAAGGGTCTGGACCTTTACCTGCACGATCCCGCTCCGCTGAACAGCCTGAAATCGCTGCTGGAGCGCGAGGGCAGGGGGCGCAGCAAGGTCAAGCTGGTGCTGACCCTGGAAGACGGGCAGGAGGTCGAGCTGGCGCTCGGCGGCGGCTACCGGCTGTCGCCGGCCACGCGGCAGGCCATCAAGGCCATTCCGGGACTAGTGATGCAGGACCGCTAGTGCCCTGATCCTGGAACTCGCGGGTGTGGGTTCCGGAATCGCAAGGACGCTGAACAAACGATTCTAGTGTGATTTGGTCACCAAAGTCCGGCACAGTTGATGTGCCGGACTTCGAAACCGTCACACGAGGCACGCCGGGTTCCGATGGGCAGGGCTTCAATGGAAAGGATCATGTCATGCTTGGCACAGTGAGGGCAGTGTTCGTGGTAGCAGTCGCGTTTATCGGCCTTGCCGCCGGCGCGCAGACCGCTCAGGCACAGGACAAGACAGACAAGATCAGAGATCTGCTTGAGATCAGCCAGATGGAAAGCCTGCTGCAGGAGGTTTTGCCGCTGGCGATCAAGCAGAGCACCGGCACCTTGAAGAGGCTGCGTCCCGACGTCCCGGAAGAGGTCTGGGCCTTGGTGATCAAGGAAGGTGAAGCGGCCTTCATGGAATCGCTCGATGCCTTTATCGAACAGACCGTTCCCGTCTACGACCGCATCTTCACCGAAGAGGAGATTGACGGCATGCTGGCATTCTACCGCACGCCGGTTGGGCGCAGCGTGGTGAAGAAGCTGCCGCAGGTGACCACGGAGTCGATGATGATCGGCCAGCGGTGGGGCATGGCCGTTGGACAGGAGATCAACAGACGCATGGTCTCCAAGCTCCAGGACGAAGGGTACAAGATCTGAAGCTCTCGAGCGCTGCAGTTCCCGGCGCTGCCGGGATCTGTCCGCCCGCACAGCGGGCGTCCAGCCTTGGGCGCCCTTGTTGAGGGGCATCCGGTTGAGGGGCATCCGGCGCGTCCTGGCGGTTGCCCTGCTGGGCATTGCCTGGCCTTGTGCAGGCTATCCGGTGGAGGCGACGTCTTTGAAGCAGACGCTGGAGGCCCAGCGCGCAAAACACGGTCTCGTTGGCCTGGCCGGGCTGGTGCTGAAGGACGGTGAAGTTCGCGAGGTGGCAGCCGTCGGCCTGAGGCGCAAGGGCCATTCGGCCGCTGTGACCACGGACGACCTCTGGCATCTGGGGTCCGTGACGAAGGCCATGACGGCGACCATGATCGCCCGCCTGGTCGAGCGCGGGGTTCTGGACTGGGCAACGCCTCTGTCCAACCTGCTTCCAGCCCAAACCGAGGGCATTCACGGCGGCTACCATTCGGTCACGCTGGAAGACCTTCTGACCCACCGGGGCGGTCTCCCGGCGAACTTCTCCTTCTTCTCTAACCTCGAGCGCCCTCCCGTTGACGGCGAACTCCCGGGCAGGCGGCTACAAGCGGTGATGAAGGTCCTCACGGAAGCACCGGTCCACCCGCCGCACAGCACCCATCTCTACTCCAACGTGGGGTATACCCTGGCGGGCGTCATCGCCGAGCAGGCAACCGGGGCTTCCTGGGAAGCGTTGATGCGGCGCGAGGTCTTCATGCCGCTTGGCATCACATCCGCCGGGTTCGGGGCACCGGGCCGGGCCGACGGCATCGAGCAGCCCTGGGGCCACCAGACGATCCTGGGGATGATGAAACGGGCAGTCGCACCAGGCCCCAAGGCGGACAACAACGCGGTCCTGGGGCCGGCGGGCACGCTGCACATGTCGCTGCAGGACTGGGCGCGCTTCGTGCAGGCGCACCTGGCGGGACCCGGCGACGAAGGCGCCTTGCTGCAGCCTGAGACTTTTCGGCGCCTGCACCGCCCCCTGCTGGAGGACTATGCCTATGGCTGGGTGGCGGGCGATGCTGCCGGTCTGGGCGCGCGCGGGCCGCTGCTGTGGCACAACGGCTCCAACACCATGTGGTACGCCCTGATGCTGCTTCTGCCGGAACATAGGACGGCGATCCTACTCGCCAGCAACGACGGCGACCTGAAAGCCGCGGAGGCGGCGATGCAGGAGGCCGCTCAGGCTCTCGTCGGCCGCTATCTGACCCCAGCAGCAGGCAGCCGGCCTGCGCCATAGTGCCGGCGGCGGGGAAAGAGGGGCTGACAGACGGGCGTGGGCAGGGGCCGAATCGGCCTGTTTGTGCTTGATTTTTGCGCTGTCGGCGGCTACATCCCCCACGTTTTCAATCTCACACGCGGGCATTGCGGCTGGCGGGGAGACATCCCGACCGTCGCTCCGGTGTCAGGACGCAGCCTTGGCGCAGCCTCGGCAAAGTCCCGATGACAGGCCCGCGGTGGACCAACCGGAGAAGATCTCATGGCGCTTCCGAGCCCCTCGATGCGTCAGCTTTTGGAAGCTGGCGTCCACTTTGGACATACCACCCGTCGCTGGAATCCGCGCATGGCCCCGTTCATTTTCGGGGCGCGCAACGGCGTTCACATCATCGATCTGGAGCAGACGTTGCCGCTGCTGAACCAGGCCCTTGTCGCAGTGCGCAACATCGTGGCCGGCGGCGGCCGCGTGCTCTTCGTCGGCACCAAGCGTCAGGCCAGCGAAAAGGTGGCGGAGGCGGCCAAGCGCTGCGGTCAGTACTATGTCAACCACCGCTGGCTGGGCGGCATGCTGACCAACTGGAAGACCATCTCCAACTCCATTAAGCGGCTTCGCACGGTTGAGGACCAGCTCGCTGAAGAACACATCGGGCTGACCAAGAAGGAACTGCTTAACCTGACCCGCGAGCGCGACAAGCTGGAGCGCGCCCTTGGCGGGATCAAGGAGATGGGCGGGCTGCCGGACGTCATCTTCGTGATCGACACCAACAAGGAACACATCGCCGTCGATGAGGCCACGAACCTCAATATCCCGGTCATCGGTGTCCTGGACTCCAACTCGGATCCCAAGGGCGTGACCTTCCCGGTCCCCGGAAACGACGATGCGCTGCGCGCCATCAGCCTCTACTGCGATCTGATCGCTGATGCCGTCCTCGACGGCATTCAGGCCGAGCTCACGGCGACCGGCGGGGACGCCGGGGCAGCGGAAGAGGCCCCGGTCGAGGTCCTGCCCGAAGAGGCGCCGGCCGCGGCGCCCGCAGAAGCAGCGCCCGCAGAAGCAGCGCCCGCAGAAGCAGCGCCCGAAGCGGCACCGGAACCAGCACCGGAAGCCACTGCAGAGCCCGCCATTGGGGCCGCCGAGGCCGCGTCTGAGGGCGAGGCGCCCAAGGAAGCCTCGACAGGCGGCTGAGGCTTTCGGCACTTGAGGATCGGTCCCGGCGGCGCCCGCCGCCGGGCTTCCAGGCGACATTGGACTCCAAGAAAAGGGAACGAGTCATGGCTCAGATTACCGCGGCACTCGTGAAGGAGCTGCGCGAATCCTCCGGCGCAGGGATGATGGACTGCAAGAAGGCGCTGACCGAAACGGACGGCGATCTGGAGGCTGCGGTCGATTGGCTGCGCAAAAAGGGGCTGGCTGCCGCCGCCAAGAAGGCAGGCCGCGTGGCAGCCGAGGGGCTGGTCGGCGTCGCCTCTGAAGGCACCGCCGGTGCGGTGGTGGAGGTGAACTCCGAAACCGACTTCGTCGCCCGCAACGAGACCTTTCAGGACTTCGTGCGTAGCTGCGCCCAGATCGCCCTCGGCGTCGGCGGCGATCTGGAGCAGGTCAAGGCGGCGAGTTTTCCGTCCACCGGCAACGCCGTCGCCGACGAGTTGACCAACATGATCGCTAAGATCGGCGAGAACATGGCCCTGCGGCGCAGTGCCGGGATCTCCGTCAACAAGGGCGTGGTCTGCTCTTACATCCACAATCAGACAGCGCCGGGGCTCGGCAAGATCGGCGTCCTGGTCGGCCTGGAGTCCGAGGGCGACACGGCCAAGTTGGAAGCCCTTGGGCGTCAGCTTGCCATGCATGTTGCCGCCGCCCAGCCGCTGGCCGTGGACCGTGACGGCGTCGATGCGTCCTCTCTGGAGCGCGAGCGCAGCGTGCTCAGCGAACAGGCCCGTGCCAGCGGCAAGCCCGAGGAGATCATCGAAAAGATGGTCGAGGGCCGCCTGCGGAAGTTCTACGAGGAGGTCTGCCTGCTGGAGCAGGTCTTCGTCATCGACGGTGAGAACAAGGTCTCCAAGGTACTGGAAGCCGCGGCGAAAGACGCCGGTGCCCCGGTCAAAATCGCCGGATTCCACCGCTTCCAGCTCGGTGAAGGCGTCGAGCGGGAAGAAGCCGACTTCGCGGCGGAAGTGGCGGCCACCCTCGGCGGCTAAAACCGACTTCCGGCTTGCTGCACTGCTCTTCCGGGCCCTCCCTTAGGGTGGGCCCGGGGCAGGTTCGGCGAATGGGCCGTTGGATCGCCGCCGTTTAGCCACAATTGTCGCGCAAAGCTTTCTCGGCTATAGATTTGTCCCGCCTCCGGGGGCCTCGGGCCACTGGCGCGAAGGCCCTGGGCGCATTACCATACGGCCCGCTCCACTCCCGCCGACACGTATCTGTCGCAAGGCTCCACAGAGGCTCATGTCCGAGACGCAAACCCAGCTGCACCCTGCACCGCGCTATAAGCGCGTGCTTCTGAAGATCTCCGGCGAAGCCCTGATGGGCGATCGCGAGTATGGCATGGACAAGGACATGGTGGCCCAGATCGCCCGCGACGTGGGCGAGGTCAGGGCCCTGGGCGTCGATGTCTGCCTGGTGGTCGGCGGCGGCAATATCTTCCGCGGCGTCTCGGTCGCAGCTGCGGGCATGGAGCGGGCCTCGGCCGACTATATGGGAATGCTGGCGACGGTCATAAATGCGCTGGCCCTGCAGAACGCCCTGGAGCAGATCGGCGTCGATACACGCGTCCAGTCGGCCATTCCGATGGACACGATCGCTGAACCCTATATCCGCCGCCGCGCGGAGCGGCACATGGAAAAGGGCCGGGTGGTCATCTTTGCCGCCGGCACCGGCAACCCCTATTTCACGACTGACACGGCGGCAGCCCTGAGGGCCTCGGAGATGGGCTGCGACGTCCTGCTGAAAGGGACGAAGGTCGACGGCGTCTACGATGCCGATCCGGAAAAGTCGCCGGATGCGACGCGCTACGAACGCCTGGACTACATGACCGTGCTGACCGACGATCTGGGGGTTATGGATCATGCGGCCATCTCTCTGGCCCGCGAGAACAAGATCCCGATCCTGGTCTTTTCAATCTACCGGCCGGGGGCCTTTGCCGAGGTCCTGGCCGGCAACGGGCGCTATACATTGGTGAGAAACGAGGACTAAAACGTGGCAGACCCAGACCTAAGCGGCATCAAGCGTCGGATGGATGGCGCCATCGATGCCCTGCATAAGGAGTTCGCCGGGCTCAGGACCGGCCGTGCCTCAGCCGGCCTCCTGGAGCCGATCACCGTGGATGCCTATGGCGCCGCGACGCCGATGAACCAGGTCGGCAGCATCTCGGTGCCGGAACCACGCATGGTGACCGTTCAGGTCTGGGACCGCAGTCTTGTGGGAGCCGTGGAAAGGGCGATCCGGGACTCCGGCCTGGGCCTCAATCCCGCCACTGACGGGCAGCTTGTCCGTGTGCCCATTCCGCCGCTCTCCGAGGAGCGGCGCGTCGAGATGACGAAGATTGCAGGAAAGTATGCCGAGCAGGCGCGGGTTGCGGTCCGCAATGTGCGCCGCGACGGTATGGAGATGCTCAAGAAAATGGAAAAGGATTCTGAAATCTCTAAGGACGAGCACCATCGCTGGTCGGAGGAGATTCAGACTCTGACGGACAGCCACATCAAAAAGGTCGATGACACCCTCGCGCAGAAGGAAGAGGAGATACTCCAGGTCTGATTGCGATGGATGAGTCTCGTCTCTCAGCCGACCCGGTGCTGCCGCAGCACGTGGCGATCATTATGGATGGAAACGGGCGTTGGGCGAACGCGCGCGGCCTGCCGCGCACGCTGGGCCACCGCCAGGGCGCCGAGGCCGTACGCCGCTGCATAGCCGGCGCGGCGGAGATGGGCATCCCCTATCTCACCCTCTACGGGTTCTCGTCCGAGAACTGGCGGCGCCCGATGACCGAGGTCGAAGACCTCATGGGCTTGCTGCGCCGATACCTGCAGAGCGAACTGGCGGAACTGCACGAAAAAGGCATCCGCCTGCGTGTTATTGGGGAGCGGGATCGCCTGCCCGGCGATATTGCCCGCCTGATCGATGAAGCGGAGAGGCGCACCCGGGACAACGCGCGCCTGAACCTGATCATTGCCCTCAGCTACGGCAGCCGCCAGGAGATCGCCGCCACTGCACGCCGGCTGGCGGAGGAGGCGGCCGCGGGCCGGCTCGACCCGGCGATGATCGATGAGGATCTCTTCGCCCGGGGGCTGCTGACGGCCGGGATTCCCGATCCCGATCTTCTGATCCGGACCTCGGGCGAGCAGCGCCTCAGCAACTTCCTCCTGTGGCAGGCGGCCTACAGCGAGTTGGTCTTTGTCGACAAGCTCTGGCCCGACTTCGAAGAGGCCGATCTGATGGCCGCCGTTGAGGAATACCTCCGCCGCGACCGCCGTTACGGCGCCGCCGCCGAATCCCAATAGGCAGCGGGCTTGCTGAAAGTCCGCATCCTCTCTGCGGTGGTGCTGGCGCCGCTGGTGCTGGCGGATATCTATGTCGGCGGCCTTTGGCTGGATGCCTTGATGCTGGTCGCCGCGGGCCTGATGGGCTGGGAATGGGCGCGGCTTTGTGCCGGCGGCAAGCTCCTTCCGGGTGGCTATCTCGTCATCCTCGCGCTGGTCGCACTGCCGTTGTCGTTCGCGTTCGAGCTTTCCAAATACGTCCTGCTCGAATTGCTGGTCGGCACGCTGGCGGTGCTTCTGGTGAACCTCCTGCTGCACCGGGGCCAGGCGCTGTGGTTCGCTGCGGGCACCCTCTATATAGGACTCGCGGTGGTATCCTTCCTCTGGTTGAGACATGTGCCGGAGCAGGGGCGTACGCTGATCTTCTGGATCCTGGCGGTGGTTTGGACGGTGGACATCGGCGCCTATTTCGCAGGCCGCGGGATCGGCGGGCCGAAGCTGGCGCCGAGGATCAGCCCGAACAAGACCTGGGCCGGCCTGATCGGCGGCGCCCTGGCTGCCGGTCTGGTCAGCGCGCTGGCGGCCCCCTGGCTCGAACAGCAAGCGATCACGCTTTTTCTGGCCGGCCTTGGGATGGCCGTCGTGGCGCAGGGCGGGGATCTTCTGGAGTCGTTCTGCAAACGCCATTTCGGGGTAAAGGATTCCAGTCACCTGATTCCCGGTCATGGTGGTATCCTGGACCGTGTCGACGGCCTGCTGGCGGTGCTGCCCGTCGTCTTCTTGTGTGTATGGGTCCTAGAGGTTTGAGATCACAGATGTCCTTGGCAACGCCTTCCCTGAAAACCGCGACCCAGCCCAAGCGCCTGACAGTCCTGGGGTCGACCGGATCCATCGGTTGCAGCACGCTGGACCTTGTCGAGCGCAATCCCGAAGCCTTTCAGATCGAGGCCCTGACCGCGAACCGGTCGGTTTCCCGTCTGGCACTTCAGGCGAAGCGTTTCGGCGCCCGCCTGGCCGTGGTGGCTGACGAAACCTGCTACGCGGACCTGAAGGAGGCGCTCAGCGGCAGCGGCGTCGAGGCCGCGGCGGGGCCGGCGGCGGTGGCCGAAGCCGCGGCCCGGCCCTGTGACTGGGTGATGGCCGCCATTGTCGGCGCCGCCGGGCTTGCGCCCACTCTGTCGGCAATCCGGCAGGGCCGCGTGGTGGGGCTCGCCAACAAGGAAACCCTGGTCTGCGCCGGGGGCCTTATGACCGGCGAGGTGACACGCTGCGATGCGCAGCTCCTGCCTGTGGACTCCGAGCACAACGCCATCTTTCAGGTCCTGGACCTGGAAAACCGGCAGACCGTGGACCGCCTTGTGCTGACCGCCTCGGGCGGGCCCTTTCGCTCCTGGTCGCTGGAAGAGATGGCGGCCGTGACCCCGGAACAGGCGGTGGCCCATCCGAACTGGGACATGGGGGCCAAGATTTCCGTCGATTCGGCGACCATGATGAACAAGGGCCTTGAGCTCATCGAGGCGCACCACCTCTTCGAAATGCCGGAGGACCGCATCGACATCCTGGTTCATCCGCAGTCGGTGATCCACTCCATGGTGTCCTACGTTGACGGATCCGTCCTGGCGCAGCTCGGGCAACCGGATATGCGAACCCCGATCGCCTATGCCCTGGCTTGGCCGGAGCGCATGGCGACCCCGGTGGACCGCCTGGACCTGGCGGCCATCGCACGGCTGGACTTCGAAGCACCCGATCCCCGGCGGTTCCCCGCCCTGGCACTGGCGCGTGCCGCGCTCCGGGCCGGCGGCACGGCCGCGACCACGCTCAACGCCGCCAACGAGGTTGCCGTGGCGGCGTTCCTCGCAGGGCAGATTGCCTTTGTGGACATCGCGGCGGTGGTCGAAGAAACGTTGGACCGCCACCCTTCCACGCCCCTGACGTCCCTGGAGGGCGTTGAGGAGGCGGATGGCCGGGCGCGGGAGACCGCCGGCAGACTGCTTGAAGAACGGGGCGGCCGGGCCTAAGTCCTTTTCTTGACAGCGGTTTTGGAGTATCACCAGGGGCGATCGGTGCGGCCAGGAAACGACAGTTTCGGGCTGCAAGTCGATGGCGCCGAAGAGCCGCCCAAAGTTCAGACCAAAACTTAGGAACTATCTGTAAGTTATGGATTTTTCTGGCGGCCTTTATGGCTTTGGCATTCCTTTCCTGGTCATCCTGACCGCGCTGGTCTTCGTTCACGAGCTGGGCCACTACCTGGTGGCCCGCTGGAACGGCGTTCGGGTGGAGATCTTCTCCATCGGTTTTGGGCCGGAGCTGTTCGGCTGGACCGATAAGGCCGGCACGCGCTGGAAGTTCAGCATCATCCCGCTTGGCGGCTATGTGAAGATGTTCGGCGATGCCAACGCCGCCAGCATGCCCGATGGCAGCGTGGCGGAGCTGAGCCCCGCCGAGAAGGCAGTGGCCTTTCCCCACAAGCGCCTGGGGCAGCGGGCCTGGATCGTCGCTGCCGGGCCGATCGCAAACTTCCTCTTCGCCATCGTGTTGCTGGCTGGCCTCTTCAGCATGATCGGCCAGCCCTTCACCCCGGCCGTCGTCGGCGAGGTGATGCCGGACTCCGCTGCAGAGGCGGCTGGTTTCCAGGCCGGAGACGAAGTGCTCTCCGTCAACGGACAGTCAATCGCGCGATTCGAGGAGTTGCAGCGGATTGTCGGCCTGCGCCCGGAGGAGCGCCTGGACGTCGTCGTCCTGCGCGACGGCCAGGAGGTCGATCTGGTCGCGACGCCCTCGCGCGCAGAAGTCCCGAATGCTCTGGGGGAAGTCCAGGAAGTTGGGCGCCTTGGGATAACGCGCTCCAGCAGCGACTTCATTCGCCACGATCCGGCCACGGCGGTCTGGCAGGCAACGCGAGAGACCATCTCGATCATCAACCAGACATTCACGGCGCTGGGACAGATCATCCGGGGCGACCGGGGCGCGGATGAACTGGGCGGTCCGATCCGGATCGCGCAGATGTCGGGCCAGGTCGCCGAGCACGGCATTCCTCAAGCGATTTTCTTCGCCGCCGTCCTTTCGATTAACCTGGGCCTGATTAATCTGTTTCCGGTGCCCATGCTCGATGGCGGCCATCTTTTGTTCTACGCCATTGAAGCCCTGCGGGGCCGTCCGCTGGGCGAAAGAGCCCAAGAATACGGTTTCAGGATCGGACTCGCTCTGGTATTGACGTTGATGGTCTTCGTCACCTGGAATGACCTGCTTCGCTTCGAGGGCTTAGTGAATTTTGTCAAAGGCCTGGTCACTTAAAACACAAGCACCAGCGCCACGGGGGAAGGATCGAAGGAACGTGTTTCGCGGACGCTTGTTCGTCGTCGCCTTGGCGTGCCTGCTGTCCGGTACAGTATGCGTCAGCCTGCCAGAGCCTATACAGGCCCAGTCTCTGCTCTCAGGCGGCCGAATCGAGGCCATTAGGGTCGAAGGCACACAGCGCATCGAAGCCACGACCGTGCGCTCCTACATGCGGGTCACGCCCGGCGATCCCTTTGATCCGGTTCGCCTGGACCGTTCTCTGAAGAACCTCTTTTCGACCGGCCTCTTCGCTGACGTCACCCTACGGCGCGAAGGCAACGTTCTGATCGTGGTCGTCGCCGAAAACCCGATCGTCAACCGCATCGCTTTCGAGGGCAACCGGCGGATCGACGACGAGACTCTGCAACAGGAAATCGAGCTGCGCCCGCGCGTCGTCTTCACGCGCACCAAGGTTCAGAGCGATGCCGATCGCATTCTGGAGATCTATCGCCGCTCCGGTCGCTTCGCCACCACAGTGGAACCCAAGGTGATCCAGCTGGAGCAGAACCGCGTCGATCTGGCCTTCGAGATTTCGGAAGGACCGCTCACGAGCATCCGTTCGATCAACTTCATCGGCAATCGCGAGTTTTCTGATTCGACCCTGCGTGACGAGGTGACCACGTCCGAGGCGTCATTCTGGAATTTCTTCACCTCAACCGACACCTACGACCCCGATCGGCTGACCTTCGACCGGGAACTGCTGCGCCGCTTCTATCTGAACGAGGGCTATGCCGATTTCCGGGTGGTCTCGGTGGTTGCGGAGCTGACACCGGACAACCAGGACTTCATCGTCACCTTCACCGTTGAAGAGGGACCCCGCTACCGCTTCGGCGCGATCGGCATCGAGACGACTCTGCGCAATCTGGACCCCGAGTCGCTGCGCGGCGAACTCACCACCTTCGAAGGCGACTGGTACGACGCCAGTGAAGTCGACAACACCATCGAAGCTCTGACTGAGGCGGTCGGCGATCTCGGCTTTGCCTTTGTCGACATCCGTCCCCGCGTTCAGCGCGACCGTGAAAACCTTACCATTGATCTCGTGTTCGACATTCAGGAAGGCCCCAAGGTCTTCGTCGAGCGTATCGACATCGAGGGCAACGTCCGCACCTTGGACCGTGTTATCCGTAGGGAATTCCGGCTGGTGGAGGGCGATGCCTTCAACAGCTCCAAGCTGCGCCGCTCCCGCCAGCGGGTCCAGAACCTGGGTTTTTTCAAAACGGTGACGGTGGAGAACGAACCGGGCAGCGCCCCGGACCGCACGGTCGTTAAGGTGGAGGTCGAGGAGCAGTCGACCGGCGACCTGACCTTCGGCGCCGGCTTCTCGTCAACCGACGGCCCCATCGGCAACATCGGTATCCGCGAACGCAACCTGCTGGGCCGCGGCCAGGATCTGCGCCTCAGTTTCACCTTGGCCGGCGAAGCTTCTGAAATCGACTTCAGCTTTACCGAGCCGTACTTCCTCGACCGGAACCTGGCCGCGGGCTTCGACCTCTTCCGGACCACCGACGACCGGGACGACGAGAGCTCTTTCGAAGAAGAGCGTCTCGGCGGATCGCTGCGGGCAGGTTTCAACCTCACCGAAGAGATTCGCAATGTCGTGCGCTACACCATCGAGAACCGCGACATTACCGATGTTGGCAGTGACGCCTCTCTGCTCGTGCAATCGGAAGAGGGCGAAACCCTGCGCTCGGGCGTCAGCAACGAGCTGACCTATGACACCAGGGACTCGCGCTTCGACCCTCGGGAGGGTGTGATCGGGCGCCTGAGAACAGAGGTCACCGGTCTCGGCGGCGACGTGAGCTTCTTTAAGGCATCAGTCAACAGCGGTTACTTCCATACGATCTTCGAGGACTACACCGCCAGCCTGCGGGGCTCGGCGGGTACCGTTGTCGGTATCGGCGAGGACACGCGGATCTCCGACCGCTTCTTCCGCGGCGGCGGCAATCCGCGCGGGTTCGAGTTCGGCGGCATCGGGCCGCGCGACGAGCGGACGGGCGATGCCCTGGGTGCCAAGCACTTCTACACCGGCACCGTAGAGGTCGCCTTTCCCATTGAGCTGCCCTTCGATCTCGACGTTCGCGGGCGCATCTTCACCGATGTTGGCGCTGCCTGGGATCTGGACGAAGACGACAACCTGAACGTAGACGTGGAAGATTCTTCGTCGCCCCGAGTCACTGTGGGTACCGGTGTTTCGTGGAACTCGCCCTTCGGGCCGGTGGTCATAGATCTGGGCTTTGCAGTGATCAAGGAGGATTTCGACGAAACCGAAATCCTGAACTTCAGTTTCGGAACGCAGTTTTAGGCAAAATGACGCGTCAATGCAGCTGGCCACTGCGCTTCGCCGCTGCCCTTGTATTTCTGAGTTTGCTTCCGGTTGCGGCCGATGCGCAGGTTGAGCGGGCTCCGCTCATCGGAGTCATCGATGTTCAGGCCGTGCTTCGGGAATCGGTCGCGGTGAAGACCCTGGCTGAGCGGGTGGAAGCTGAGCGGATCGCCGCTCAGCAGACCATGCGGGACCGGGAGGAATCCCTCCGCCAGGCCGACCTTGATCTCGCGCAGCGCCGGGCCAACCTGTCGACCGAAGACTACCGTCAGGAACGCAGCAGCCTTGAAGCCGAGGGCGTGGCTTTGCAGCGTGAGATGCAGGCGGAGCGGCGACGCCTCGATCAACTTTTCAGCCAGGGCATGGCGCAGGTCCAGCAGGTGCTTCAGTCAATCTCCCAGGAGATCGCCGTCGAGCGGGAGCTGGATCTGATCCTCGCGAAGACCACCGTCATTATCGTGAAGTCTGAGTTCGACCTTACGCAGGAGGCGCTCAGGCGATTGAACAGCCGCTTGGTCGATGTCTCCTCGGGAACGGCAGGCAACTAGGGAGCGGCGGGCAAGGCCGTCATCTTCAGCGGCGGCGAACCCAAAGGGGTGGTGGTATGGCGGACAGCCGATTCTTCAAACGTTCTGGACCTTTCAGTCTCTCGCAGCTGGCCGAACTGGCCGAGGCAGAGCTCCAGTCCGGCAGCGATCCAGCGATGGAGTTCCAGGACGTGGCCCCCCTCGACAGTGCCGGCCCTGAGGACGTGAGCTTTCTCGACAACCGGCGTTACGTCGAGCAGTTCGAGCAAAGCAGGGCCGGCGCCTGCATCGTCGATCCGGAGTTTGCCGAACGAGCCCCTGAAGGAATGAAGCTGATCCTCACCAAGCGGCCCTATCGGGGTTATGCAAAGGTGGCCCAGGCATTCTATCCGGCCCAGGCACCGGTTCCAGGCGCTCATCCGTCCACCGTCGTAGACGAGAGCGCCAGCGTCGGAGAGGGCAGCGAACTGGGCGCCGGCGTGGTCGTAGGTCCCGGCGCAAAGGTTGGCCGCGGCTGCCGGGTGGGCGCCAATACGGTCGTTGGCCAGGGCGTCGAGATCGGCGACGGGACGGTCATCGGAGCGAACGTCTCCCTGGAGTTCTGTGTCATCGGGCGGGCCTGCCAGATCCACGCCGGCGCCCGGGTCGGAACCCGGGGTTTTGGCTTTTCCATGGATCCGGAAGGCTTTGTCGACGTCCCGCAACTCGGCCGGGTGATCGTCGAGGATGGCGTTGAAATCGGCGCCAACTCCACGATCGATCGGGGGGCGGGGCCTGACACCGTCATCGGGGCGGGGGCAAAGATTGATAATCTCGTACAGATCGGGCACAACGTGCGCATCGGTCGCGGCTGTGTGCTTGTGGCTCAGTCCGGCGTAGCCGGAAGCTCCGTCCTGCAGGATTTCGTGGCTGTGGCCGCACAAGCCGGGGTATCCGGCCACCTGAAGGTCGGTGCGGGGGCCAGAATCGGTGCAAAGTCGGGCGTCATGCGTGACATTCCAGGGGGTATGACCGTGTTGGGCAGCCCGGCCCGTCCGGCAAGGGAGTTCTTTCGGCTGTGTGCGCTTTGGGAGCGGCAGCTGAAGGCAAGAGGTAGGAAGAAGGATGAGTGAAGAGACCAGCGAACAGGATGGTACCGCCAGCCTTGATGTCCAGGACATCATGGGTCTGCTGCCGCACCGCTATCCGTTCTTGATGATCGACAGGGTCGAGGACATCGTCCCCAACGAGTCGGCAACGGGGGTGAAGAACGTCACCATCAACGAGCCGTTTTTCCTTGGCCACTTTCCGGAGCGGGCGGTGATGCCGGGCGTCCTCATCGTCGAGGCCATGGCCCAGACAGCGGCTGCCCTGGTGATGTACACACTCGGCGAGGATGCCCACGGCAAGCCGGTCTACTTCATGACTGTCGACGACGCGCGGTTCCGCAAGCCCGTGGTGCCGGGCGATGTCTTGAACATCCACGTCACCCGCGTAAGAAACCGCCGCAACGTCTGGAAGTTCTCCGGCGAAGCGAAAGTCAATGGCACCCTGGTCGCGAGCGCAAGCTACTCCGCGATGATCATGGATTATTGATGCCGGACATCCACCCTACAGCGATTATCGAGTCCGGTGCCCAGATCGGCGACGGATGCCAGATCGGACCCTATTGCATCATTGGGCCGCACGTGAAACTGGGCGAGGAGGTAAAGCTCCACAGCCATGTGGTGATCGACGGGCGGACGACGATCGGGGCACGAACGCAGATACTGCCCTTCAGTTCCATCGGCCAGAGCCCCCAGGACCTGAAGTACCAGGGTGAGCCCTCGGAACTGCAGATCGGGACCGACAATATCATTCGTGAGCATGTCACGATGAACATCGGCACCGAGGGCGGCGGCATGGTCACGCGCGTGGGCAGTGGCGGCCTCTTCATGCCGGGGTCCCATGTGGCGCATGACTGCCAGATCGGCGACAACGTTATCATGGCCAACAACTGCACCCTGGCGGGACATGTGACGATCGAGGACAACGTGATCCTCGGCGGCCTTACAGGCGTGCAGCAGTTCGTGCGGGTCGGCCGCAACGCCATTCTGGGCGCCATGGTCGGCACCAAGCATGATGTCATTCCCTATGGGATCGTCATGGCCCGCCCGACCCGGCTCGACGGGCTGAATCTGATCGGGCTTAAGCGCGCCGGCATCGCAAGTGAGGAGATCCAAGCGCTCCTGAAAGTCTTCGACCGGCTCTTCGTGGAGGAGGGCGGCACTCTGTCCGAGCGCATGGATGCTATCGAAGCCGACTTCGGCGAACTGGACACGGTGCGCAACCTGCTGGGTTTCCTGCGTGTCGAGACGGGCCGCCCCATCCTGCGCCCGCAGGACTACTGATGGTGGTTCCGCACTGATGGTGGGGCCATACTGATGACCGGGCCGCTTGGCATCGTTGCTGGCGGCGGACATCTTCCCCGCCGGCTGATTGAGCACTGTCAGTCACAGGGCCGCGGCGTCTTTGTGGTGGCTGTCGAGAGCAATACCGAACCGTCCACGTTAGACGGCGTCGATCATC
>NZ_JANQKD010000127.1 GCF_028281305.1 Pelagibius sp.
CCCCGCTTCGCCGATGCGGGCGTAGCTCAGGGGTAGAGCACAACCTTGCCAAGGTTGGGGTCGTGAGTTCGAATCTCATCGCCCGCTCCAGTTTCTCGCGGTTTCGCGGCGATAAAGCGTCCCTTTCTCAGGGGCGCTTTTTTCGTTTGGCTTCCCGGCCGGGGCCGCCCGGGGTTTCCGGTCGGGGTTCTCAGGTCGGGGTTCTCAGGTCGGGGTTCTCAGGTCGGGGTTCTCAGGTCAGGGTTTTCCGGTCAGGGTTTTCCGGTCAAGGCTCTCCGGCCAGGGCCGCGTCCTCGGCGGCGAAGGCCGCCAGTTCCTCGCGCAGCCAGGCCTCGAAGGCCTTGAGCTTGGCCGTCCGTCCTTTGCGCGCCGAGGTGACCAGCCAATAGGCCAGCCCGGTCTTGTGGCGCCCGGGAAAGGGCGCGACCAACTGCCCGCTGGCAATGGCATAGTCCGCCAGGGTCGGCCAGGCGAGAAAAACGCCCTGACCGGCGATGGCGGCTTGCAGGCAGAGCGCCGCATCGGAATAGATCGCCCCTTCCTGCAGCACCAGCCCGCTCAGTCCCTGCGGCCCCAGCCAGGCATCCCAGGTGAACATGGCGCCGCCGTCGCGCAGAACCGCGACCTTGGCGAGGTCCTCGCGGCGATGGAGCTTCTTGGCAACGGCGGGGCTGCAGACGGGAAAGACGCAGTGATCCATCAAGTGGACGGCCTTGACGCCGGGCCAGTCGCCGCGCCCGATCCGGATGGCCAGGTCGACGTCGGAGTGGTCGAGATCGGCCAGCTCGACCGAGGCGTCGATGCGCAGCTTCAGGTCCGGCAAGCGCTCGCTGAAGTGGGAGAGGCGCGGCACCAGCCACTTCGCGGCGAGAACCGGCGGCACCGAGACGGTCAGGGTGTTGACCGCAGCGGCCCGGCCCAGCGCCGCCGCTGCCGCCAGGTGGCGAAACCCTTCGCGCAGGTGGACCAGAACCTCCTGTCCGAAGGCCGTCGGCTGCAGTCCTTTCGGGCTGCGCACAAAGACCGGCTGGCCAAGCTGCGCCTCGGCCTTCAAGACCTGCTGGCTGACCGCCCCCAGGGACACGCCCAGTTCCCGTGCCGCGGCCGTCAGGCTTCCCAGGCGTCCGGCGGCCTCCACAGCCCGCAGCCCGTTGAGCTGCATCTTCGCCAAATCTTCCATATAGAAAATCTATAGGATGCTTCCGAAGAAATACAGTTTTTCAGCGCTAATCAGGCCCCATAGTTATAGACATGCTATGGACTTTCGAAGATCTGCTGCGGCGTGCGATCGCCGCTCCGGCAAACCCTGACAGGGCCCCCATCCGCACCTTGACCTCTCTGCTCGTGCGCCTCGGCGGCAAAACCGGCCGGCCGGGGGCGCAGCCCTCCGTGGGCTGGCGGCGCGACCCGCTTACGCACCCGGCGCTGCAGGCCATGTCGCAGCGCGAGCTTGGCGACCTTCCGTTCGACCCGGGTGCGCTCGCCGAAGACTAAGGGGGCAAGAAGACTGGGGGGCAAGAAGCGGACCGGGGCCGTCGGCCGGCTCCTGCTGTTGATCGCCCCTTCGCGCCGAATGCCCGACAAATACTAATACCCGGCAAATGCTGCGGTCGCTTAACGATATCCTGAGCCTGTCTGCTGCAGAATGGAGGGCGATGCAATTGAAGGGGAACCGCGGTCATGGCGCTCCAGGAGACGATTTCGCAGGCAGGCTCTCTGATCCCCGCTGCGGGCCATCAAGAGGCGGGGTCCGGCAACCCATCGGGCCGCCGCACCGGGCGTGACGGTTATCTGTTTCACCCCCTGATCGACTTCCTCTGCCTTGGCGGCGGAGCGCTGATCGTGATGCTGTTGCTTCTGGTCGTCAGGCCGCCGGCGAGCAGCGAGCCGACTCTGGCCCTCGTGATGCTGTGGGTCGCCCACATCATCAACCATCCTCACTTTGCCCATTCCTATCAGATCTTTTACCGCGACTTCGGCCAGAAGGCCTTCGGTGCCCACTATGATCCGGTCTTGCGTTTGCGCTACATCTTCGCCGGCATCGTCGCGCCGCTGGCGCTGCTGGCCTACCTTCTAGGCGCGGTCCTTCTACAGGACGCCCGTGCGCTTGGCCTTACCGCAAATCTCATGTTCTTTCTGGTCGGCTGGCACTACGTCAAGCAGGGCTACGGGATGCTGATTGTCTGCTCCGTGCTGAAACGCCAGTTTTTCAACGACATCGAGAAACGGGTTCTGCTGGTCAATGCTTATGTCGTCTGGGCTGCCGACTGGCTGATTGCGAACTGGGTGTTCAGTGAGCGCAACTTCTGGGGATTGGCCTACTATACCTTTGACATGCCTGGATGGTTGGTGGTTCTCGCCATCGCGCTCAGCGCGGGCACCACGGCCGCCACCCTTTGGATGCTGGTCCGCAAATGGGCGAGTGAAGAGCGCCGGCTACCGTTTAACGGCGTGATCGCTTATCTGGTCACGCTTTACGCTTGGCTACTCTTCGCCCTGGATCCCTTCTATCTGCTGGTGATCCCCGCCTGTCATTCGCTGCAGTACCTGGTGGTGGTGTGGCGGTACCAGTTGAACGCTGAGCGCGATAGGGCCGCACAGACAAGAGCGGCTGACGAGAGTTTGCTTTCTGACCCGGCTTATCGAGACAATGGAGACAGGCCCCGATGGGCTGTCAGGGTTCAAAGCTGGATTGCCAAGCGCGCAACTGCACGGTTCACCGTGTTTGTGAGTACGGGCCTGCTGCTTGGCTTCCTCGGGTTCTGGTTCCTGCCAGCGGCCCTTGAGATTGGGATTCCGGTCGATCAGGCGGTGTTTGGGCCCAGCCTCTTCTTCTTCCTGGTCTGGATCTTTATCAATGTCCACCACTACCTGCTGGACAATGTTATGTGGCGGCGCGGCAATCCGGATACGGGACGTTACCTCTTCGCGCCCCGTTAACCAGGGCGGTGAGGCGCCGGACCTTCTGCCTTCTCTCCCCGTCTTGGGAGTCTTGATGCACAGCCGAACTTGCGGCAGAAGCAACTTTTCGGCGTCAATCTTGGTGTGCGAACAAATCCTTCATTCACCTTTTCGGGGTTATTGGTTTAGCTTCTAGTCTGTGCGTTCACATCCAGCGGTCGCAGAGCCCGATGTCGCACAAGTGGTTCGAGCGGTTGTGACGACCGCTCGCGGGAAGAGACAAAAAACGTTTCGCGGCAGGGGGAACACGCAATGGCCGACACCAGCGCACAAGGCCGGTCCCGTTTGATCAGCCAGGTCTTGCAGGCTGCACGCAAGCGCCTGGGGGCCAGAAAGTCCAAGAACGCCGAGGCTTTCGTTCAGCAGTTCTTCGCGAACGTTCCACCCAGCGACCTGCGCGGGGAAACGGCGGCCAACCTGGCCGGCGGGGCCCTCGCGCTTTGGGGCCGCTTCCAAAACCGCATACCTGGCGAGGCGCTGGTCCACGCCTACAACCCCGACAAAAAGTCTGACGGCTGGGACTCGGCGCACAGCATCATCGAGATCATCAACGACGACATGCCGTTTCTCGTCGATTCGGTAACGGCTGAGATCAACCGGCGTGATGCCGAGGTGCGCCTTGTGATCCACCCGATCATGGCGCTGCGGCGCAACGACAAGGGCAAGCTTCTGCAGTTGGCCGATGCGAAGGCAGCCGCGACGCCGGGCTCTGTGGCGCCGAGCAGCGAATCGGTCATGCAGATCCAGATCAGCGAGCAGCCCGCCGAGCGCTTGGCGGAGATCGCAGCAGGCATCGAAGCGGTGCTCGCCGACGTCCGCGCTGCGGTCGTGGACTGGCCGAGCATGCGCGACCGCTGCGCCGATGTGATCGCCGAGTTGGAAACCTCGCCGCCCATGCTGCCGGTGGGCGAGATCTCCGAGGGCCTGGAATTCCTGAAGTGGATGAACGACGACCACTTCACCTTCCTGGGCTATCGCGAGTTTACTTTTCACGGCCGCGGCGGCGACGCGGTGACCCGGATCGACAAGCAAAGCGGTCTGGGCGTCCTGCGCGATCCCGACGTTCGGGTCTTCGATGCGCTGCGCAATCTCGGTAAGCTGCCGCCGGAGGTGCGCGATTTCGTGCGCAAGCCGCAGCTTCTGCGCATCACCAAGGGCAACCGGCGCAGCACGGTGCACCGCGCCGTCCACCTGGACACCGTTGCCATCAAGAAGTTCGACAAAAAGGGCAACGTGATCGGCGAGCGCCTCTTCGCCGGCCTTTTCACCTCTGTCGCCTATTCGCGCTCGCCCAGCGCCATCCCGTTGCTGCGGCAGAAGATCGATGTGGCGATGAAGCGCTCCGGCTTTGCGCCGCGCAGCCACGACGGCAAAGCGCTGATGCACATTCTGGAGACCTATCCGCGCGACGAGCTGTTTCAGATCCCCACCGACGAACTCGGCACGATTGCCACGGGCGTCCTCCACCTGCAGGAGCGCCAGCGTACCGCGCTCTTCGTCAGGCGGGATCCCTTCGAGCGCTTCGTCTCCTGCATGGTCTATGTGCCGCGCGACCGCTATGACACCGGCCTCAGGCGCCGGATGCAGGATCTGCTCTCGGAGGCCTTCGACGGGCACTGTGCCGCCTTTTCGACCCATCTGGGCGACGAGGTTCTGGCGCGCCTGCATCTGATCATCAAGACCACCCCGGGCAAGATCCCGCCGGTCAAGCTCGACAAGCTGGAGGAGGATCTCGTCCAGGCTTCGCGCTCCTGGAGCGACCTTTTGGAAGAGGCTCTGGTCGCCGAGTACGGTGAGCAGCGGGGTATCCGCCGGCTGCGCCGCTTCGAGCGCGCCTTCCCGCCGAGCTATCAGCGCCACTACGATTCCCGGATCGCCGTCTTCGACATCGACCGCATCGAAGAGGCGATCGAGAACGACGACCTCGCGATGAATCTCTACCGGCCAGACGGCGGCCCGGCGGAGCTGCTGCATTTCAAGATCTACATTCTCGATAAGCCGGTGCCGCTGTCCGACATCCTGCCGATGCTGGAGAACATGGGGCTGAAGGTCATCGGTGAGGTGCCCTACGACATCGACGTGATGGACCGCAAGGAACCGGTCTGGATGCACGACTTCGATATGATCGCCGAAGGGCAGGCGGCGATCGATCTGGAACCTGTGCGCGACGCTTTCCACGACGCCTTCCGGCGGGTCTGGCATGGCCGTATGGAAAACGACGGCTTCAACAAGCTGGTGCTTCATGCCGGGCTGACGGCGCGGGAGGTGATCATCCTGCGCGCCTACTGCAAGTATCTCCGCCAGGCGCGCATCCCCTTCAGCCAGGCCTATATGGAAGCCACGCTGGTCCGCAATCCGAAGCTCACCCGGCTTCTGGTCGATCTTTTTCTCGCCCGCTTCGACCCGGCGAAGGCCAAGACCGGCGAGCGGGAGAGCAAGCGCATCGTCAAGGCGATCCAGGCTCTGCTCGACCAGGTGTCGAACCTGGATGAAGACCGCATCATCCGGCGCTACCTGAATCTCATCCTTTCGACGCTGCGCACCAACTTCTTCCAGCCCGCTGCAGGCGGTGGCAAGGAAGGCAGCGAAAAGGTCTACTGTTCCTTCAAGTTCGACTCCCGCGCCATCGAGGAACTGCCGCAGCCGCAGCCGCTGCGGGAAATCTTCGTCTACAGCCCGGGGATCGAAGGCGTTCATCTGCGCTTCGGCATGGTCGCCCGCGGCGGTCTCAGATGGTCGGACCGGCAGGAGGATTTCCGCACCGAGGTGCTGGGTCTCGTCAAGGCGCAGCAGGTGAAAAACACGGTCATCGTTCCCGTCGGCTCCAAGGGCGGTTTCGTGATGAAACAGCCACCGCCGCCGGAGGCTGGACGCGACGCCTTCCTGGCGGCCGGCGTCGAGTGCTACAAGACCTTCATCCGCGGCCTTCTGGACATCACCGACAACTTGAAGCGCGGCCGCGTCATTCCGCCGAAGGACGTGCGGCGCTACGACGGCGACGACCCCTATCTCGTGGTCGCGGCCGACAAGGGCACGGCCACCTTCTCCGACATCGCCAACGGCGTTTCCGCCGACTACGGCTTCTGGCTCGACGATGCCTTTGCCTCAGGCGGGTCGGCCGGCTACGACCACAAGAAAATGGGCATCACGGCGCGGGGCGCCTGGGAATCGGTGAAGCGCCACTTCCGCGAGATGGGCAAGGACATCCAGACCCAGGACTTTACCTGCATCGGCTGCGGCGACATGTCCGGCGACGTCTTCGGCAACGGGATGCTGCTGTCGAAGCACATCCGCCTCGTCGGCGCCTTCAACCACATGCACATCTTCGTCGACCCGGAGCCCGATGCCGCGCGCAGCTGGCAGGAGCGCAAGCGCCTCTTCGATCTGCCGCGTTCGGCCTGGACCGACTATAACCAGGAGCTAATCTCCAAGGGCGGCGGTATCTTCGAGCGCAGCGCCAAATCGATTCCCGTCTCCGCGCCGATGAAGAAGCTCTTCGGTATCGCCAAGGACAGCGTCACGCCCAACGAGCTGATCCGTGCCATGCTGCTGGCCCACGTGGAGCTGCTGTGGTTCGGCGGCATCGGCACCTACGTGAAGTCGGAGGACGAAAGCGATCTCGACGTGGGCGACCGCGCCAACGACGCGATCCGGATCAACGGCAAGCAGGCCGGCGCCAAGGTGATCGGCGAGGGCGCCAATCTCGGCGTCACCCAGCTCGGCCGTATCGAGTACGGCGAGGCCGGCGGGCGCAGCAACACCGACTTCATCGACAACTCCGCCGGCGTCGACTGCTCCGACCACGAGGTCAACATCAAGATCCTTCTGGGCGCCGTCGAGGCGGCCGGCAACATGACCCGCAAGCAGCGCGACCGGCTGCTGGAAAAGATGACCGACGAGGTCGCCGAGCAATGCCTGCGCGACAACTATCTGCAGAGTCAGGCGATTACGGTGACCCATGAGTTGGGCGCCCATCTTCTCGACCGTTTCGCCCGTTTCATGCGGGCCCTGGAAAAGGACGGCCTGCTGGACCGCGACATCGAGTTCCTGCCCGACGACGAAGTGGTGCTGGAGCGCATGAAGCGCGGCGAAGGGCTGACCCGGCCGGAGGTGGCGGTGCTGCTGTCCTACTCCAAGCTCGTGCTTTACGACGAACTTCTGGACTCCGATCTTCCGGACGACCCCTATTTTGCCGACGACCTGACCGCCTATTTCCCCAAACCGCTCCAGGGTGCTTACGGCAAGCAGATCGAAACGCACCGTCTGCAGCGGGAAATCGTCGTGACCGTGGTCAGCAACGACCTCGTCAACCGGGTCGGCATCAACTTCGTGCACGAGGTGCGCGAGAAGACCGGCATGGCCCCGGCGGACGTGGTCCGCGCCTATGTGGTCGCGCGGGAGATCTTCGGCATGCGCGACCTCTGGGGTCAGATCGAGGCGCTGGACAACAAGGCGCCGGCCCTCTTGCAGGCCCGCATGCTTGTGGAGTGCGGCCGGCTCATCGAGCGCGAGGCGGTATGGTTCCTGCGGGAGGTCGGACCCGGGCTGGACATCGCCACGGAGGTCGAGACCTACGGCGCCGGCGTGGGGGTCCTCATCGGCCGTATCGAAAGCCTGCTCTCAGCGACCGACCGGCGCTACCTGGCCGAGCGCAGCCGCCAGCTCGTCGAAGAGGGTGCGCCCAAAGCCCTGGCGCAGCGGATCGCAAGCCTGCAGTTCCTGGCACCGGTCTGCGACATCGTGCGCATCGCCGGTGCCCTGAAGCTGCCCGTCGAAAAGGTGGCGGAGGCCTATTTCACCATCGGCGAACGGTTCGGTTTCGACTGGTTGCGCCGCTCGGCCGGCAGCCTGCCGACCGACACCGCCTGGGACAAGCTGGCGGTGACGGCGATCATCGACGACTTCTACGGCCACCAGAGCGAGCTCACCTCCCGGGTGCTCAACGGCAACAGCGGCGCCAAGCGCGCAACGGCTATGGCCACCGACAAGGTAATCGACAAATGGTCGGCCCGCCGTGCGCCGCTGGTCAGCCGCACCGATCAGCTGCTGGAGGAGCTGAAGTCGTCCGGCGCGCCGGACTTCGCCATGCTGGCGGTGGCGAACCGCCAACTGAAGTCGATGGTTTCCGGCTAGAGCACAGCGGACCGGCGTCAGCCGAGCTTCACCGCGGTGCCGTTGGCGGAGACCATCAGCATGGAGTCGCCGACCACCTCGTAGTCCAGATCCACCGCGATCACGGCGTCGGCGCCGCGCGCCTGGGCCTCTTCCACCATGTCCTCCAGCGCCCCTTCCTTGGCGCCCTTCAGCGCCTTCTCGTAGCCGCCGGCGCGCCCGCCGACCACGTCGCGCACCCGGGCAAAGACGTCGCGAAAGATGTTGGCGCCGACAATGGCGTCGCCGGACACGATACCCAGGTATTCCACGACCTTCCTGCCCTCGATGGCATCGGTGGTGACGATCAGCATGACGCGTGAGCTCCTTTTCTTCCGGTCTGTGTGAAGGGCCCCTTTTGCGCCGGCCCGGCAAGGCAGGGGCGCGGCCAGCCTACACAGCTTGAGCCGCCCACGGAAAGCTGGTAGTGCGGAAGCGCGACGGTGGAGGAGGGCGGCGATGGCCGGTGATCCAGTACGACCCGGCAACAGCGGCTCTCCCGGCTGGGTTCAGACCTGGCAGGGCCGGCGCAGCGCGGCCGTTGCCTGGTGCTTCTATGACTGGGCCAACTCCTCCTATCCCACTGTCATCGTCACCTTCGTTTTTGCCGCCTACTTCACCCAAGGCGTCGCCGAGACCGTGGAGATCGGCACTGGCCAGTGGGGGGCGGCGCTCAGCATCTCCGGACTGGTCCTGGCGGTGCTGGCGCCGGTTCTGGGGGCGATTGCCGACCAGGGCGGCGGGCGCAAGCCCTGGATCGCCTTCTTCACCGCGCTCTCCGTCCTGGCCGCCTTCGGCCTCTGGTGGATCGAGCCCGATCCGCGCTTCATCCTGCCGGCGCTTTTGCTGGTGGCGGTCGGCAACGCCGCCTTCGAGTTCGGCCACGTGTTCTACAACGCCATGCTGCCGGACGTTGCGCCCTCCAGCCATCTCGGGCGCCTGTCCGGCTGGGCCGGCGGTCTGGGCTATGCCGGTGGCCTGATGTGCCTGGGGCTCTGCCTCGTGCTCTTCGTCATGCCGGAGACGCCGATCTTCGGTCTCGACAAATCGGCCGCCGAAGATGTGCGGATTACCGGGCCCTTCGTCGGGTTGTGGTTCGCGGTCTTCGCGATACCCCTTTTTCTCATGGCAAGGGAGGAACGCCGCCCCTTCCGTCCCGCCGGGGCCGTCCGCGCCGGCCTCAAGAGCCTCTGGCAGACCCTGCGCCAGCTGCCCAGCCACGGCCAGACGGGGCGCTTCCTGCTCGCCCGCATGCTCTACACCGACGGGCTGAACACGCTCTTCGCCTTCGGCGGCATCTACGCCGCCGGCAGCTTCGGCATGAGCTTCGAGGAGATCCTGATCTTCGGGATTCTGCTGAACGTGGCGGCCGGCATCGGCGCCTTCGGTTTCGCCTGGTTCGACGATCTCGTCGGCGCCAAGGCGACGATCCTGGTCTCGGTCGCCGCCTTGACCGTTCTGGGCGCGGCCATCCTGCTGATCGACAGCAAGCTCTGGTTCTACCTGCTCGGCTGCGGCATCGGGGTCTTCATCGGCCCGGCGCAGACCGCCAGCCGCTCTTTCATGGCGCGCATCGCGCCGCCCGACCTGCGCGCCGAGTTCTTCGGTCTCTATGCGCTGTCCGGCAAAGCGACGGCCTTTCTGGGCCCGGCCCTGGTCGGCTGGGTGACGGTCATGGCCGACAGCCAGCGCGCCGGCATGGCCACCATTCTGATCTTCTTCCTCGCAGGCCTGATCCTGCTCTGGCCGATCCGCGATCCCCAGGCCGGCGGGCGCAACGGTGGGCCTCAGCAGGCCTGAGCGCGATTGCCGTAGGCGCCTTCGCGACGGCTTTGTTGGCCGGCAATGGGATGCAGCACCCGGCGCAAGGCTGCGCCGAAGATGGCGCGCATCGCTTCGCCCTGGAGACGCCGGCCGCGGGCGATGGCCCGGGCGATCTGCGCCTCGGTCACCGCGCTGCGGGGCCGGGCAATCCGCCCGGCGGTGGGCTGGACGGCGGCAGGGAACTGAGGAGCGGACGTGATGGAGGGAGACATCGGGCTCATATCTGCAACTCCTGGGTTGGGGGTAACGGGGGCTGTGGGTGAACGGGTGAGACCCGTTGGACAGCGTTGCAGGGACCCTATATCCGTTCCTCAGTTGCGATAATCCCTATAAATGGCATAGGATTTGTTCCGTATAGGATCAAGTGAGGCGCCATGAACAGCCTGGACGGACTTCCCGTCTTCGTGCGGACGGTGCGCGAGGGCAGCTTTTCCGCGGCGGCGCGGGCTCTGGACCTTACGCCCTCGGCGGTGAGCAAGCAGATCGGCCGGCTGGAGGACAGCCTCGCTGTGCGGCTGTTCAACCGCACCACCCGGCGGCTCAGCCTGACGGAGGAGGGGGCGGCCTTCTACGAACGGGCCAGCCGCATCCTGGCCGACCTGGACGATGCGGCGGCCTCGATCTCCAGCCTGCGTGCCGTACCGCGGGGACGCCTGCGGGTCACTATGCCGTCCGGCTTCGGAGTGATTCATCTGCTGCCGGTGCTGCCGGCCTTCTACGCGCGCTACCCGGAGGTCGCGCTGGACATCGACCTCAACGACCGCTTCGTGGACATGGTGGAAGAGGGCTTCGACGTTGCGCTCAGGATCGGAGACCTCGGCGACTCCAGCCTGATCGGCCGCCGCCTGGCCGCCAACCGCCGGGTGCTGGCGGCGGCGCCCGGCTACCTCGACCGCGTTGTCCCGCCGCAAGGCCCGGCCGATCTCGCCGCACACAACTGCTTGGTCTACACCTATCGGGCGCAGCGCCACGACTGGCATCTGGTCGACGAGGCCGGGGCGGAGACGGTGGTCACCGTCGGCGGCACCCTCGAGACCAACAACCCGATGATGCTGCGCGGCGCGGCACTGGCCGGCATCGGCATGGTGCTGCTGCCGCTGTGGCTGATCGGGCCGGACCTGAAGGCCGGTCGTTTGCGTCGGGTCCTGCCGGACTATCACTGGCCGGACAGCGCCATCCAGGTGGTCTATCCGCCGGGCAGGCATCTTTCCGCGCGGGTGCGCTGCTTCATCGATTTCCTGGTGGAGCGCTTCGCCGACTAGGCGGCAGGTTCAAGGGCGCGGGCTTCAGGATGCGGGTTTCAGGACGCGGGCACGCTCTGCCGCGCTTCGCCGTACTTCTTCACGGCTCGCTCGATGTCTTTCAGCAGGGCGGCACCGACGTCACCGCCGTGGCCGCGCACCTTCTGTGTAAAGACCAGACGGATGGCGTCGATATGGGCCTCGATCAACTCCAGGCGATGCGCGCTGATCTTGGCGCTGGTGTCGATGGTGGCTTCGTAAAGCGTCTTTCCGAATGCAGAGATGAGCGGATAGTCGAAGATCCCGCCCTGGCCGCGCAGTTCGTGGGCGATCTGATTGATGTTCAGGACGTGGTGCTGTGACTCCTTCGTCCCTTCGCGCAGGGCCTTGAAGGAGGTGCTCATCGACTCGAGATAGTCGCGCACCCAGGTGGCGTAGTCGCCGACCATCTCCTGAATGCGCTCCTCAGCGGCCTGGATGACCAGGGGGTCGAAATCGATCTGGCCGCGCAGGGCGTTCGGCCCCAGCTTGTCGCGCAGCTTGTTGGCTGGGCGGAAGTACACCGCCCGGACATCGTCGCGCAGGGTCCGAATGTTGGAGCGGGCGTGGATGACCTGGATCTCCGAGGCCTTGGTCACCCGGCGGTCGGTCTGAAGCTTGGAGCGGTCGTCGTAATACTCGCCCCAATTGACCAGGCGGTCCTGGCGGCGCCGGTCCGGACCGAAGTAGCCGGGTGCCAGGACGTACTGGCGCGGGTTCTTGATGACCTCAAGGATCCGGTCGCCGATCGACTTGGCCGAGAAGGGCTTGGCCAGGAATTCCGTGACCCCGGCATCCCGGGCCGCTTCGACGACATCCTGGTCGGCGGCGCCTGAGACCATCACGAAGGGCACGAAACGGTCCGGCGCCTGGCGGCTGGTGCGGATCCAGCGCAGAAAGAGCGCCCCGTCCACCTCCGACATGACAAAGTCGGAGAGTACGATGTCGATGGTGCCGATGCCGGCCTGAACCGGGTTCTTGCGGCTTATCCGCAAGGCCTCGATTGCCGCGGTGGCGCTCGACATGGCAGTGACATCGGCGATGCCCAGAGTGCGGAGGGTGGTCACGATCAGGTTGCGCATGAACGAATTGTCGTCCACCACCATCACGGTGACGTTTTCCCAGTTCAGCTTCGGCATAGGCCCCCGGTACTGTCTGTGACGCTGTGGATCGCGGCCCTTGGACGGGCGCTGGTTGCTCTCGTATGCCCTGCAAACAATAGGCGCAATTCGTGAACAATTGCCTACAATTTATAAGCGATCAACCATACGCGGAGCCGGGTTACGGCGATTCTCGCGGAATCGGCAGGACGGACGGTCAGTGGCGGAAGTGCCGCATCCCCGTAAAGGCCATGGCGAGGCCGGCCTCATCGGCGGCGGCAATCACCTCGTCGTCGCGCATCGAACCGCCAGGCTGAATGACCGCCGTCGCGCCCGCTTCGGCGGCCGCCAAGAGTCCGTCGGCAAAGGGGAAGAAGGCGTCGGAGGCAACCGCAGCGCCCTCGGTTTTCGGCGCCGCACCCTCCCCGGGCGCCTGCTCCGCTGCTTCCCGCGCCTTCCAGGCGGCGATGCGGGAGGAGTCGACCCGGCTCATCTGTCCCGCGCCGATGCCCACGGTGGCGCCGTCGCGGGCATAGACGATGGCGTTGGACTTCACGTGCTTGGCCACGCGAAAGGCGAAGATCATGTCAGTCAATTCGCGCTCGCTGGGTGCCCGCTTGGTGACGATCCTGAGGTCGCCGGCGGCGATGCGCCCGTTGTCCCGGCTTTGTGCCAGAAAGCCGCCGGCCAGCGGCATCGTCACCAGCCCCGGCGCGGCCGGGTCGGCCATGGCGCCGGTGACCAGCAGCCGCAGGTTTTTCTTGGCGGCCAGAATGCCGCGGGCGTCGTCGTCGACCGCCGGGGCGATCACCACCTCGGCGAAGAGCTTGGCGATCTCGCCGGCGGTTGCTGCGTCCAGGCTGCGGTTGATCGCGATGATGCCGCCGAAGGCGCTGACCGGATCGCAGGCCAGGGCTTCGCCATAGGCCTCGGTCAGGGTCGCCCGGCTGGCGACACCACAAGGGTTGGCGTGCTTGATGATGGCGACGGTCGGAGCGTCGAACTCGCTGACCAACTCAAAGGCAGCGTTGGTGTCGTTCAGGTTGTTGTAGCTCAGTTCCTTGCCCTGCAGTTGTTCGGCGCTGGCGACGCCGGGGCGCGCCGGGCTTTGCAGATAGAGCGCCGCTTCCTGGTGCGGGTTCTCGCCATAGCGCAGCGTCTGCTGCAGCACGCCGGCCGACGTCAGGCGCCCGGGAAAGGTCTCGCCCTCCTCCGCCGCCAGCCAGCGGGCAATCATGGAGTCGTAGGCGGCGGTATGGGCGAAGGCGGTCATCGCCAGGCGCCGGCGCAGCGCTGCCGAAACAGCGCCGCCCAGCTCGCGCATCTCTTCCTCGATCGACGCGTAGTCGACCGGGTCGGTGACGATGGCGACGAAGTCGTGGTTCTTGGCGGCGGCCCGCACCATGGCCGGGCCGCCGATGTCGATGTTCTCGACGCAGGTGTCGAAGTCGGCGCCGGAAGCGAGCGTCGCTTCGAAGGGGTAGAGGTTGGAGACCACCATATCGATCCCTGCGATCCCGTGCGCTTCCATGGCCGCCAGATGGTCCGGCAGGTCGCGCCGCGCCAGGATGCCGCCATGGATTTTGGGATGCAGGGTCTTCACCCGCCCGTCCATGATTTCCGGAAAGCCGGTATGCGCCGCCACCTCGACGACCGGGACGCCGGCGTCCGAAAGAGCCTTGGCCGAGCCGCCGGTCGAGAGGATCTCGACGCCTCGCTCGCTGAGGAACCGTCCGAAGGCGATCAGTCCGGTCTTGTCGGAGACGGAGATCAGGGCGCGCTTAACCGGGACGGGCGTGTCGAGGGGCATGGGCGAGAGGCTCCGGGCAGGCGGTTGGCGAAAGCGGTGGTGCAAGGACCTAAAACAGAGAGGCCCCGCAAGAGAGACCCGGTACTAGGGGGCACCGGGGCGGGCGTCAAGACGCGGCGGCGGCGCTCTTGCCTTCGCCTTCAGTCAAACCGGCGCCCTCGCCGGAAAACTCCGGCACCAGACGGTGCAGCGCCTGCCGAACCTCCGCCTGCTTGCCCGCTGCGACCAGGCGCGCAAGGTCCTCCAGGCTGCGGCTCAACAGCTCGGCATCGGCGGTCCGCGGCGCTGCCTGATGCAGGCCCGGATGGCTGGTGGGGATCAGCGGCTCGCCGTCGTGGAACAGCTCTTCGTGCATCTTCTCGCCCGGGCGCAGCCCGGTGAACACGATCTGGATATCCTTGTCCGGGCGCAGGCCGGACAGGCGGATCATCTGGCGTGCCAGGTCGACGATCTTCACCGGCTCGCCCATGTCCAGCACGTAGATGCGTCCGGCCTCTTCGGGCGGGCTGTCGTTGCCGAGGGCGGAGGCCTGCAGCACCAACTCCACCGCTTCGCGGATGGTCATGAAGTAGCGCGTCATCTCCGGGTCGGTCACCGTCAGCGGTCCGCCATGGGCAAGCTGACGCTGGAACAGCGGCACCACCGACCCGGTGGAGCCGAGCACGTTGCCGAAACGCACGGTGACGAAGCGCGTGCCCTCGCCGCTGCCTTGGCGCAGCAGGTCGAGGGCCTGGCAGTAGCTCTCCGCCAGGCGCTTGCTCGCCCCCATTACGTTGGGCGGGTTGATCGCCTTGTCGGTGGAGATCAGCACCATGGTGGCCACGCCGCTGCGGCGGCAGGCCTCCGCCATGTTGCGGGTGCCGAGAACGTTGGTGTGAATCCCCTCCACGGGATTGTGCTCCACCAGCGGCACGTGCTTCATCGCTGCCGCGTGGAACACGAGGTCGGGCGTCGCCTCGCCCAGCAGCCTGCCGACGCGGCGCGCATCGCGGACATCGCCGATCAGGGCGAGGCGCGGCACTTCGGGGAAGCGCTCGGCCAGCTCCATGTCGATGCTGTAGAGATTGAACTCGGAGTTGTCGAAAAGCGTGAGCTGGGCCGGCCCCAGGGCGGCGACCTGGCGTGCAAGCTCGGCCCCGATGGAACCGCCGGCGCCGCTCACCAGCACCCGGCGGCCGCGGATCAGCTTCTCCATCGCCGGCCGGTCGAGCTTGGTCTGGGTGCGGCCCAGCAGATCCTCGATGGCGATCGGACGGATGTGCAGACGGTCTTCCACGCCGCCGCTGAAGTCGGTCAGCCGTGGCAGCCGCGCCACCGTCGCACCCTCGTCGTCGGCGCAACCCAGCACCGTTTCGACCTCGTCGCGGGTCAGCGGTTTGGTCAGGATCACGCGCTGGGGCTTGCGTTCGCGCTGCGCCAGCTTGCGAAAAGCGGCGGGCAGATCGTCAAGGTCGCCCAGCACCTTCACACTGTGGATGTTGCGGCCGGTCCGGGTGCCCTTTTCGTCGATCACGCCCAGGACTTCGAAGGGTCCGTCGCGGTCGCGGGCCATTTCGCGGATAAAGGTCTCCGCCGCGTCGCCGGCGCCCACCAGCAGCACCGGGACCCGGCGGTGGCGGTCGCGCTCCAGCAGATGGCGAAAGCCCTGATCCTTGAACACGCGGTAGAGCATGCGTGGCGCGCCCAGCAGGAAAACCAGCACGAACCAGCTGATCACCAGCCAGGACCGGGGCAGGTCGTCCAGCCGGGTAACGAGGAAGGTCACGGGCAGGAAGATCGCCAGCGCCAGGGTGACGGCCTTTACGATGGCCCCGAGATCGTTCATCGAGGCATAGCGCCAGATGCCGCGGTAGAGCCCGGTGGTCAGAAACACCAGGCCGCAGATCGCGGTAAACAGCAGCATCGGCTGCCAGAGGCTGGTGGTGAAGGATTCCCAGGCGCTGTCGCCCATGCGCAGGAACAGCGCAGTCACAAACGCCGCGCCTGCCATGAGAAGGTCGTGCAGAAAGGCGACAAGCTGCCGCGGGAACCTGGTCGAGCCCAGTTTCATAACGGATTTCGGCTTCCCCTCATCGGTT
Source organism: Pelagibius sp. (assembly GCF_028281305.1). GTDB lineage: Bacteria > Pseudomonadota > Alphaproteobacteria > Kiloniellales > Kiloniellaceae > Pelagibius. Next base: position 16,205 of record NZ_JANQKD010000127.1, read on the forward strand.
CACAGCCTTCGCAAGGCCTGCTCATACCGCCGCGCCGGCCCCGTCCGGCCCCGCCCGGCCCAGGTGTGACGCTGCGACCACAAGCGTCAGGCGGCCCCGCCGCCGTTTCGGTTTTCCTGCCGATTTCCGGCAGCGCCCCCCGGCGGCATCTGATGGGCCAGCATAAACAGAAGCGCGGCAACCGCAAGACAGGCAAGGGCCAGGGCCAGCCAGGTCAGGCCGCTCACGGCCAGCAGCGCGGCAGCCACCAGGACCCCGTTGCAGAGCAGAATGCGGGTCGATACCGCGGCGTGGCTGTGCCCTCGCTGAACCGCCTGCTGATAGAAATGCTGGCGGTGGGCCTTCCAGACCGCCTCGCCCTTCAGGGCCCGGCGGCAAAGAGTCCAGCTCGCATCCGCCAGATAGTAGAGCGGCAGAATGAGGGCTGCCGCCCAATACCCCTTGGCCGCCAGGAGGATCAGCAGCCAGCCGAGCAGGTAGCCGAGCGAGACCGAGCCGACGTCGCCGAGGAAGATGCGGGCCGGCGACCAGTTCCAGCGGATGAACCCCAGGGCCGCGGCCGCAAGGCTGGCCGACCAGAAGATGTAGCCTGCGCCAAGGCTGGCCAGGAGTGCACAGAGGGCGAGACCGCCGGCGACCGAGGCGCTCTCCACCGCCGAGATGCCGTCGATCCCGTCCATGAAATTGAACAGGTTGATGAACCAAAGCCAGAGCACTGCCACCGCCAGGTGGTCGACCAGCGGCGGCAGGAGGCCCTGGAAGACGAGCAGCGACTCGCCTGTCCCCCAAAGCGCTATGGCCACCGCCACGACCTGAACCGCCAAGCGCAGGGAGGCGGGAAGCGAGCGCAGATCGTCGAGCCAGGAGACGACCGCCAGAATTGCCAGGCCGCCGACGACAAACCAGAAGCCTAAAATCACCGGGTCGAAGACGAAGGCGCCGGCGATCCAGGCCAGGGCAACCACCGGAACCACGGCCAGGCCGCCGCCCCGCGGGGTCGCCACCTGGTGGCTGCTGCGATGGTTGGGTTCGTCGAAGACCTGCCAGGCCAGCAGCCGCCGCAGCACCGCCCCCGTTGCAGCCCAGCTCGCCAGAGCCACCACAGCCGCGGCGCCGAGGATCAGCGCTGCCGTCGCTCCCGCCATGCCAGTCCCGTCCATTCTAACTGGCGTTCCCCAGGCGCTGCAGCGCCCATTTCACGACGCAGAGGTCGTCCGGGTTCCAACCGCTGGCTCCGCTGTCGCGCTCCCCCGTGATTCCGGACAGCACGATCTGCTGGCAGCGGCGCACCTGTCCGGGCACACCCAGATAGACGCTCGGCTCCAGCGCCGCGGCGGCTCCGGCGACGCGCAGGCGCCAGCCGCCGCCCTTGGGCAGGCGCAGCACGACCGAGCGTCCGTCCTGGGCCGTCATCGCCTTGACGCCCGGGTGAAGATGGAAACGGATGGCAAAGGCCAGGGGCTTGCGCCCCTTGGTTTCGCCGCACAACCGGTCCTCGCCGCGTAGATCTTCACCGGAGGCGGAGAGATAGAGGCGCCGGTGATGGGTGAGTCCGAAGAGCGGCAGATAGCCGTCGTGACTGAGGTCCAGCCAGACCGCGCCTTCGTCCTCGTCGCGCCGGCAGGTCACGGTCTCGGCCCGCCGCGCCAGCCCGCCGCCGGCGAAGAGGGCGGCGGAATTGGTTTCGTTCAGCACCAGAGTGGAATGGGCGGCGGTGCTGCGCTGGGCCTGCTGCCAGCTGCTGCTGCCGGCCTGGGCGCCGCAGTTGACGATCAGCCTTTCGCGGCCGACCGACATCTCGAAGCTCAGCGTGCCGGCATGGGCGGCGCCGTCGTAGCCCGGGGCCGGCGGGCGGCCGCAGTCCACAAGGACCAAGCTGCGTCCGGCCTGCATCCGTTGGAAGCCGCTGTCCGGCGCCCGCATCAACTGGACCTGTTTGCCGCCGCCGCGCTGCAGGATCATATCGATCTGCAGGTCTTCGCCTTCGCCGCCGCCGTTGAACAGGGAAAGACCGCCGTCGCCGTGCTGCAGCAGGCGCAAAACCGCCACCATGGCCTCGATGCGGGCGGACAGCGCCGCCGGCGCCTCTTGCCCGGCGGCCAACAGGGCGGCGCGCAGATCGATGCAGGCCCGCAGGACCGACAGCAGGCGCGCGGGCGAGCGCTCGCGCTGTCCGCCATCCGCCAGCAGCTGGTCGTCGAGCGCCCGCAGCAGCAGGGTCATGCCCTGGTCCAGCCAGTCGGTGCCCTGCGGCAGGCAAAGCCCGGCGGTGCAGAGACCGCGGGTGGCGGTGATCAGATCGGCGCCGCAGAGCCCGGCGGGCAGCACGGCCGTAAGGTAGCGGGCCTGGCGCCCGGCGCTGGCCAGAAGCGCCTGCCGGAAGGAGACCTCGGCGCTGGCGGCGAAGAACTCGTACTGACTGAACCAGTGGGACAGCCGCTCGCCGGTCACCACCGGGTCCCAGGCTACCGGCGACCAGCTCTGGTTGTTCGCCACCCAGTCGGCGACCAGGCTGCGGGCCTTGCGCCGCGGGGCATCCCCGCCGGCGGCGCGCAGATCGCGCAGCCAGGCAAAGTCGTGCAGACGCTTCAGCCAGGCCGTTTCCATACCCAGCGGTGCCCAGAGCGGCGCCGGCTTGTCCAGGTTGCGGCCGAGAAAGCTGAAACTGCCGTCAACGATCGCCAGGCCGCGCTCGGCCCTGCCGGGCCAGGGGTCCGGCGGCACCAGTGCCAGGCTTGCCGCGGGCGTGCCGGCCCGGTGCCAGGGTGCTTCCGGCAGGGCGAAGAAGGGGCGATGGAGGTGGTAGCCGAGCTGCGCCCAGGCCAGGTCGCGCGGCAGCATGCGCCAGCGCCGAAAGGCCTCCAGGCGGGCGCGAAGCCCGCCGTCAGTGCCAATGGCGTTCCGCTTCCGGCTTGCGGTCATGCCAGCCTTCGCGTTGCGATCCGCGGGGCTGCCGGCGACCATCAGGCCTCGCCGCGCAGGCGCCTGATGTTCCCACTGTAGGCCTGGGGGCCGCCCTTGAAGGTGGCAGTGCCGGCAACCAGCACGTCGGCACCGGCCGCAGCGGCGCGGGGTGCCGTTTCCATGTTGATCCCGCCGTCGACTTCCAGGTCGATGCGGCGCCCGCTGTCGTCGATCTTGCGGCGCAGCGCCTCCAGCTTGCCCAGGGTGGAGGGGATGAACTTCTGGCCGCCGAAGCCCGGATTGACCCCCATGCAGAGGATCAGGTCGATGTCGTCGATGATAAGGTCGACGATGTCGACGGGCGTTGCCGGGTTCAGCGAGACTCCTGCCTTCTTCCCAAAGCCCTTGATCATCTGGATCGTGCGGTGCAGATGCGGGCCGGATTCCGGATGAACGGTGATGATGTCGGCGCCCGCCTTGGCGAAGTCTTCGATGAAGAGATCCGCCGGGGCGATCATCAGGTGCACGTCGAAAACCAGTTCCGAGTGTGGGCGGATGGCCGACACCATGTCCGGCCCCAGGGTGATGTTCGGCACGAAGTGGCCGTCCATCACGTCGATGTGGATGTAGTCGGCTCCGGCTTCGGTGACCGCGCGAACCTCCTCGCCCATGCGGGAGAAATCGGCGGCCAGAATGGAGGGGGCGATCCGGACGGTCTGCTGCATGAAGGCGCGGGTCCAGCGTGGTTTGCGATCCGGCCCCTTGGTATCAGTCCCGCCCCAGGGTCGCAAGGAGGGCTCGCAAACAGGGCTCCCAAGCAGGGCCCGCAAGCGGGCCCCGCGCGCCGCCGGGATGCGCCTCTCCTACAGGTCTGCTACGCTGTTCGCTTAGGTCTCCCGTCGGGCATGAGGAGGCGAAAATGGAGGGGCAGCAATGTTTGGGACAGCAAGGGTGGGCGCCGCCTTAGGGGGGATTGCGCTCGCAGGGTTTATGGCGCTGGCGGCGGTTCAACCTGCCGTGGCGTTCGAAAAGGGCACCGACAGCCGGAACGACGGCGAACAACGCGACGGTCATTCGCGCAACGAAGGGCTGCGGCTCAACGTCGTGCCGGTGATCACCGATGACCGGACCATCACGCTTCGCATCGAATCGGTGGTTGTGATTCAGAGCCGGTTCGTTCATGTCGCCGAAACCTCCTTCGGCGTCGACTACAAGAACCTGGACACGGTCGACGTCGGCGCGGTGCCGGTGCTGGGCTCGCTCTTCGGCGACCGCCTCGATGCCGACGACTTCACCGCAGAGAATCAGGTCGGCACCGTCTACATCGCCGGGGAGAACACCCTGGCGGCGGTGGTGAGCGACGACGTCGATGTCGGCGACTACCGGGTGGGAGTCGTGAACGGCAAGGGGCACTACCGGCTGTCGGGAGGACCGATGCTGACGGAGGTTGCGCCGACCAGCCTCGGCGCGTTGGGCGGCCTGCCGTCTGTTCAGAGCATCCTCAGCGACATGCCGGATCCCGGTGCGTCCGTTCTGCTGGGCGGGCTGAAGAGCCTGGACGAGTCGGACCGGCAGGACATGCCGTTTCTGGGCGACATTCCGGTTCTGAACAGTCTGTTCAAGGGCAGCGTGCACCGCGGCCAGGATGATGAACTGCTGTTCTTTATCCGGCCGACAATCCTGGCGGACGACGACGTGTCGTAACACAGCGGTTTCTGCATAGGGTCCGTCCCCGCAGGTCCGCGGCGTTTCCCGCTTGTCTGCGGCCGTCCATGCGCGGCCGATCTACCTCCTTGCGCGGGCCAAGGCCGCTGCCCCTGCGGGCACACACCAATGCGGCCATTACCGGATAAATTAATGTATGCATTGACGCATGCCTGATGTTTGGGTATTTTCGCGATGGCTTATGCATGGGCCCAATGATCGGCGCAGATGCCGCCAAAGGGAGGAAAAGATGCCGTTGAAGCGCAATGTGGTGGCGCGTCTGAGCGCAGCCTTGTTTGTTCTCGTCTCGACCGAGGTTTCGGCGGACGTGACCTTGATGGTCCAGACATCCACCCAGTCCGGGGGTTACTCCTTCCAGTATCTCAATGAGCATTGGGTTCCCAAGCTCGCAGAGATGACCGGCGGTGAGGTCGCCGTCGAGTTGACGCCGATCAAATCGATCGTCCCGCGCGGTGAGACGCCGGAAGCCGTGGCGGCCGGGGTGCTCGGGGGCGATCTCACTTCGATCGCCTATTTCTCCGGACGCAATCCTGCCTTTGCGATCCTCGGCGATCTGATTGCCGGCTACGACTCGCCGGCGCAGGTTCAGGAGTTTTGCCGCAGCGGTGGCGGGGCCGAGGTCCTGCAAGAGCTCTGGGATGCGACGCTCCCCGGCATGATCAAGGTGATCGGCTGCGGCGCTGTGTCGAAGGAGGCCCTGGTGTCGAAAGTACCCGTGCGCGGTGTCGACGACCTGAAGGGCCTGAAGATCCGCTCGCCGGAGGGCCTTGCCGCGACCGTGTTCAAGGCGGCTGGCGCCAGCCCGGCGAACATCCCCTTCTCGGAAGTCTTTACCTCGCTCGAGAAGGGCGTCGTCGATGCCGCCGATGCCTCCGCTTACGTGAACAACGACAAGAACGGCTTTCATCAGATCGCGAAGTATCCGCTCTACCCCGGCATTCACTCCATGGCCGTCCACCAGTTCACCGTCTCTGAGTCGACCTGGGCGGCGTTGAGCCCGAAGGCGCGCGAGGGCATGACGGCTTGGTACTACGACGCCTACGCCGACCTGCTGCAGGCGCTTGATGAACAGGACAAGGCCTTGGTCGCGCGGGACATGGCCGACCCCCAGATCGAAGTGATCGACTGGCCGCAGGCAGAGCGCGACCGGTTCCGGGCCATCGCCGTCGAGGCGTGGCAGGACACGGCGGCGAAGTCGCCGGAAGCCGAAGCGGCCTTGGCGGCGCATCTGGCATTCATGAAGTCCAAGGGCCTGCTCGACTGACTCCGGGCGGTTGCCTCCTCAGCAACTGTCTGCGGCAACTGTCTGCAGCAACCGGTTTCCTGCACCTCGATCCATGGGCATGCGCGCTTCATTCTGTCACATGGTTGGCCGCTTTTCGGTCCTGCTCGGCAAGGCCTGCGGCATCTTCTACCTCACCGCCATCGGCCTGTCGGTCTACGAGGTCTTCACGCGATACCTCCTTGACCAGCCGACGGTCTGGACGACGGAAGCGGTTATGGCTTGCTGCGCGACTGCCTGGATGCTGTCGGCGGCTGCGATTACCCAGCAGAACCGTCATATCACCGTCACCAGCCTGGAGCTCCTTGTCGGCCCGTCTTTCTGGCTGGTGCTGCGCCGCATTGCGCTGGCGTTCCGCCTTGCAGCCGTCGCCGGGCTGACCTGGGCGATGTGGGGCCCCGCAGTCAGATCCCTTGAGAAACTCGAAAGGTCCGGCAGCGCCTTCAATCCTCCCTTGCCGAGCTACCTGAAGGTGCTGCTGGTCTTTGCCTGCGTGGTTTTCGCACTCCAACTGATTGCGAAGCTGATCGCACCACGGCCGGCCCGGCCGCCAGTCTGAATCGCGCCCGAGGCCGCCAACCCCGTGGGCATCGAATCCATCACGCTTCTGATGATCGCGAGTCTGTTCGCGCTCATGGCGCTCGGTGTGCCGCTGGGCGCGTCGACGCTGCTGATATCGGTTGCAGCAGCGCTTCTGAAGTTCGGGCCGCCGGGGTTGATCCTGATTTCCTCGAACGTCGTCGCGGTTTTCGGCAAGTACACGCTCGTCGCGGTGCCCTTCTTTGTGTTTATGGCCAACATCCTCGAGAGATCGGGCGTTGCCCGGGACCTCTTCAACTCCATGGCCATTCTGGGCGGACAGATGCGGGGCGGTGTCGCGGTCCAGACCGTGTTTGTCAGCGTGGTGCTGGCGGCCATGAGCGGTATCGTCGGCGGGGAAATCGTGCTCCTGGGCCTCATCGCCCTGCCGCAGATGTTTCGCCTCGGCTACGACCGCAAGCTGTCGATCGGAACGATCTGTTCGTCCGGCGCGCTGGCGACCCTGATCCCGCCCAGCGTCGTCCTGATCGTCTACGGTGCTGAGGCGGGGGTATCCGTAAAGGACCTCTTCACCGCCGGCTTCGGACCGGGGCTCCTGCTTGCCACCCTCTACACGGCCTACATCGTCATTCGGTGTCGGCTCAACCCGGCCCTTGGCCCCGCCTATGACGCGCCGGAAGCGGCGCTGCCGTTCGCGCGGCGGCTCGTCTACCTCAAGGGTTTGATTCTGCCGCTGATCCTGATCGGCGGCGTTCTGGGATCGATCTATGCCGGCGTGGCGACTGTGACCGAGGCCGCGGCCATCGGAGCCGTCGGCGCCTTGCTTATCGCGGTTCTGCGTCGGGAACTGACCGTCGAGAGCCTGCGTTCGGCGTTGTGGAGCACGACCGTCACGACCGGGTCGATCGTGTGGCTGATCGTCGGCGCCGTGAGCCTGGTCGGCATTTACAATGTTATGGGCGGTACGCGCTTTCTCGCCGGGCTGCTGACCGGGATGGAAGTCCAGCCGCTGGTGGTCGTTCTCGTGATGATGGGCATCATCATGATCCTCGGCACCTTCATGGATTGGGTGGCCATCGTGTTCATCACCGTTCCGGTCTTCGCTCCCGTGATCGTCGACCTCGGCTATGACCCGGTGTGGTTTGGCATCCTCTTCGCGATGAACATCCAAATCTATATGCTGTCGCCACCCTTCGGGCCGGCCTGCTTCTACCTGAAGAGCGTGGCGCCCAAGGACGTGACCCTGCAGGAAATCTTTGCTGCCGTACTGCCCTTTATCGGTCTTCAGATCGTCGGGCTGGCTTTGGTGATCCTGTTCCCGCAGATCGCTCTGTGGCTGCCGTCCTTGGGAAAGTGATGGAGATCTGGGATGCATTCGCCCGATGATGATGACGATGCACCGGTTTATGATCTGGGTTGGTGGCCGGAGATCCTCGGCATCGCCGGGACGGTGGCCCTGCTTGCCTTCCTGATCGGCTATGCAAGCGGGTTCATGTGAGTTGTAGTCCCAATCGGGTTAGCGGCGTTTCAGCCTGCAGGCGTAGAAGCCGTCGAGGCCGCCCTGCGCAGCGAGATGGCAGGGCAGGCTGCGGAAGTCGCCCTCGGCAGTGAGTGCCTCGGCCATGCCGGGCAGCTCCTCCGCCGTGATGGGCACACGGACGAGGTTCTCGGTTTTCTCCAACAGTGCGGCGATGCGCTCCGGCCCCTCTTCGGGCTGCAGCGAGCAGACCGCGTAGACCAGAAGCCCGCCGGGCTTCAGCATGGCCGCCGCCGCCTCCAGCAGGCGGTCCTGCGCTTCGGTCAGCCCGGCGATCTGGTCCGGGCCCTTCAGCCAGGCGATGTCGGGATGGCGGCGCAGGGTGCCGGTCGCCGAGCAGGGCGCATCCAGCAGCACCGCGTCGGCCGGCTGCGGCGGCTGCCAGGCGGCGGCGTCGGTGGCGACCGTCGCGGCGCCGAGGCCGAGGCGCTGCAGGTTCTCCTCCAGGCGCTTCAGGCGGTTGGCCGCCCGCTCGACGGCGATGACCTCGGCCCCCGCCGCGGCGAGCTGGGCGGTCTTGCCGCCGGGCGCGGCGCAGAGGTCGAGGACCGTCCTGCCGGCGATGTTGCCCAGCAGGCGCGCCGGCACTGCCGCGGCCGCATCCTGTACCCACCAGGCCCCTTCCGCATAGCCGGGCAGGCGGGCGACGTCGCCCTGGCCGCCTTTCAGGCGCAGGCTGCCGCCCGGCAGCACCGCCGCATCGAGGCGTTCGGCCCAGGTCTCGGCCCCGGTTGTGCCATCGTCGGCTTTGCAGCTCAGGTCCAGCGGCGGCTCGGCCAACTGTGCTGCCGCAATGGCGCGCGTCGTCGTTTCGCCGTAGGCCGTGCACCAGCGCTCCCACAACCAGTCGGGCGTGTTGAGGCGTGCGGCGTCCTGTGTTGCGACCAGGTCGCTGCCCTCCCGCGCGAGGCGCCGCAGCACGGCATTCAGAAGACCCCGCTGCCCGGCCAGCCGCGGCCCGCGCGCCAGGTCCAGGCTGGTGCTCACCGCCGCATGGGCCGGGGTGCCGAGAAACAGCAGTTGCACTGCGCCGAGGCGCAGGATGTGGCGCAGCGCCGTGTCCTTGCGCTTCAGCGGCCGGTCCAGGCAGTGGTCGATCAGGGCATCGGTCTGGCCGAGGCGCCGCAGCACGGTGGCTGCCAGCAGGCGGGCGAAGCCGCGGTCGCGCGCCGCCAGCTTGGGCAGCACCGGGTTCCGGGCCAGCGCATCGTCCAAAGGCTGCCCGTCATCCAGGACCGCCTGCAGAACCGCCAGCGCCGTCCGGCGGGCGTCTCCCTTTTTTGGGCCGCTTCCCGGTCCATTCTTGGCGGCGCCTCTGGGCCGGCGGCGCTCTTCGCTGCGGTGATCGCTCATGGCGCTAGCAGGTAAGCGACCGGGGCCGCTCCTGCAAGCTTCGCGCGCGGCGCTGGCAGCTTAATCCGATGTAGCACGGTGGGGCTTCAGCGTCTCCCAGTCGAAAACGACGCCGGTGCCGGGTGTGTCCGGCGCCACGGCCAGATGGTTCTCCACCACCAGGGGACGGGTCGTGTAGGCGTCGATGGGAAAGCTGTGGACCTCCAGCCAGCCGGCCTGCGGATCCTCGGCTGTGGTCAGCCCGGCCAGCAGGCTCACGTGCAGCTCCTGCATACCGTGGGAGCAGACGAGGATGCCGCGCTCCCCGGCCATGGCGGCGGCTTTCAGAAAGGCCGTGATGCCGCCGCAGTTCCCGGCATCCGGTTGAAGGAAGGACAGCTTCGCCGTGGAGAGCGCGCAGGCGAACTCGTGCAGGCTGCGCTGGTTCTCGCCCATCGCCAGCGGCATGCCGGTCGCCTCCGCGATGCGCGCGTAGCCTGCATAGTCTTCCGGGTCGGTCGGCTCCTCGAACCACAGCGGGTCGAAGGCCTTGAAAGCCTCGGCGGCGGCGATCGCCTGGTCGACGCTCAAGGCGTAGTTGGCGTCCACCATGAAGGCCCTGTCGGGGCCGATGAGCGCGCGCACCGCCTCCGCGCGGGCGATGTCCTCGGCCAGGTCCGGGCGTCCGACCTTGATCTTCACGCCGTTGAAGCCTTCGTCGAGGTAGCCCTGGACGCTGGCCAGCAGCTTCTCCAGGGAGTAGCCGAGGTCGATGCCGCCGCGGTAGGCTCTGGCGGTTCTGCCCGCGCCGCCGGCCATCTGCCACAGCGCTTCGCCGCGCTGCTTGCCGCGCAGATCCCAGAGCGCGATGTCGACGGCCGAGATCGCCATGGTGGCGATGCCGCCGCGCCCGACGTAGTGCAGATAGTCGTGCATGAAGCCGAAGAGCCCTTCGACATCGGCTGCATCCCGCCCGATCAGGACCGGCCCCAGATCGTGTTCGACCACCGCATGGACGCCGTGGCCGCCGCGCCCGCCGGTGTAGCTGTAGCCGAAGCCCTCGGCGCCGTTGTCCAGCGCGATGCGAACCGTGATGAGGTCGAAGTGGGTGTGGTCGCCGTGCATGGCATCGCTCAGCACCTCCGCCAGCGGCACCTTGAACAGGGCCGGCTCGATGCTGCGGATGGTCGTCCCGCTCATGGTGCTTCCTCCCCCGAACGCGGCCGTCTAGGTGCTCTTTAAGAGCAACCTAGCCGATGGCTTGAGGAACGAACCAGCGTTGCTTTACGAGTAGGCCCTGCGTTAGCGCCCTCAGCCCCAGGGGCGTCCCGGGCGGGCGCTGGACTGGCCCATGTCGGACGCCATCTGGCGCAGCCGCTGGATACGGTTTTCGGTGCGCGGATGGGTGGTGAAAAGGCCGTCCATCTGGTTGGCGTGCAGCGGGTTGATGATGAACATATGCGCCGTCGCCGGGTTGCTCTCGGCCACCTCGTTGTCGATGCCGCGCGCGGCGCGGTCGATCTTCTCCAGCGCCGAGGCGAGCCAGAGCGGCTGGCCGCAGATCTCGGCGCCCATGCGGTCGGCGGCATACTCGCGGGTGCGCGAGATGGCCATCTGCACCAGGGCGGCAGCCATCGGCGCCAGGATCATGATCAGGATCACGCCGACGAAGCCCAGCGGGTTGTTGCGGCTGTTGCCGAAGAACAGGCCGAAGTTGGCGAGCATGGAGATCGCGCCGGCGATGGTCGCCGTGATGGTCATGGTCAGGGTGTCGCGGTTCTTCACGTGCGCCAGTTCGTGGGCCATGACCCCGGCCAGTTCCTCCGAGCTCAGGCGGCGCAGCAGACCGGTGGTGGCGGCCACTGCCGCATTCTCCGGGTTGCGCCCGGTGGCGAAGGCGTTAGGCTGGTCGTCGTCGATGACGTAGACGCGCGGCATCGGCAGCCCGGCATTGGCCGAGAGCTGCTCGACGATGCCGACCAGGGCCGGCGCCGTCTTGCGGTCGACCTGGCGGGCCCGGAACATCCGCAGCACCATCTTGTCGGAGTTCCAATAGGCGAAGGCGTTCATGCCCAGGGCGATGACGAAGGCGATCAGCATGCCCCCGGTGCCGCCGAGCAGAAAGCCGACGGCCAGGAACAGGCCGGTCATGACGGCCATCAGAATGCCGGTGCGCAGTGAGTTCATCATTTCGTCACTATGGGGTCGTCACTATGGGGCCTGGCGGGAGCGCCGGAACCTCGATTTTATCCATTGTTTCAAGGGTGTTGTGCAATCTCCCTGTCTGAGGTGGGGAGGGCCGGCGGGCAGGTCAAGACTTGGCGATGGTGCCCGGCGATGCCATATAAAGGGCATGTTCGAGAAGTTCACGGCGCGCAAGCCCAAACCCCGGGATTCCCAGGTGGAGCCGCTCCAGGCGCCCGCTCCCGCGCGCGATCCGGGGACCGCGAAGCAGGCAGCCCAAAAAGCCGACCCCAAGGCCGCGCCTGCAAAAGAAGCTGTTTCGCGAGAAAAGGATGGGCAGCCCAAGGAGCTCGGCGGCCCCAGCGGCCCGGAGCCGACGCGCTACGGCGACTGGGAACGCAAGGGCATCTGCGTCGATTTCTGAGCGTCCCGTCCTCTGCCATCACGGTCTTCAAGGACTTCATTCCTGATTAGACAGCGCTTCAGGGGCGCTTCTGTGTCTCGCCCAGGTTGACCAGGGCGACCCCCAGCATCGTCAGAGCCATGCCCAGCAGGGCCAGGGGGCCGAAGGTCTCGCCGAACAGCGGCCAGGCGATCAGCGCGGTGAACGGCGGGGCCAGGAAGAAGAGGCTCGAGACGCGCGACGCCTGGCCGCGCTGGATCAGCCAGTAGAGCAGGCTGACCGCCCCCAGCGAGAGCACCAGCACCAGCCAGGCCATGGCCAGCACAAAGTCGCCGGTCCAGGCGATCTGCCCTTGCTCGAAGACCGCCGCGAAAAGCCCGCAGCCCGCGGCGGCGGCCAGGTACTGGATCACCGACCCGCTGCGCAGATCCATCTCGGCACAGAAGCGCTTCTGATAGAGCGTGGCGACGGTGATGCCGCAGAGCGCCAGCAGGCTGAGGGCGACGCCTTCGACCGTGCCCAGGCCGGCGCCCAGCTTGCGCCAGACCACCAGGCCGACCCCCAGCAGCGCCAGGACGAGGCCGAGCCACTGGCGCGGGCTGACCCGCTCGCCCAGAACCGCGCCGGCCAGGGCGGCCACCAGGACCGGCTGAATGCCGACGATGAGGGCGGAGACGCCGGCCTCGACGCCCTGGTCGATGCTGGCGAAGACGCCGCCCAGGTAGACGCCGTGCAGCAAGAGGCCGGCAACGCAGAGGTGGGCGAGGTTGCGCCAGCCCCGGGGCCAGGGCGCTCCGGTGGCCAGGGCCAGCAGGGCCAGCAAGGCCGCGGCGATCACGAACCGCAGCGCCAGAAAGGTCAGTGGCTCGGCATGGGGCAGTCCCAGCTTGGCGCCGATGAAGCCGGTGCTCCACAGCAGAACGAAAGTCGCCGCTGCGCCGAAGCCCAGCAGGCCGTGCCGGGCGGCGCCGGGCACGCCTCCGCCCGTCATGACTGGCCGCTCATCATGACTTGCTGATAGACGCCCGGAGGGTTCCCCGCAAATGCGGTTACGGCATGGGTGCTACCCGCCCGGCTTAGACCTCCAGCGCTTTGACGAAGGCAAAGCCGCGCTTGTGCAGGCCGAAGGCTTCATAGAAGCGATGCGCATCCTCGCGCCAGAGGCCGGAGTTCAGGCGCAGCGCTGCGCAGTCTTCGCGCCGTGCCTCCGCCTCCGCATGGGCCAGCAGCGCCTGCCCGATGCCGCCGCCCCGGCGTGCCGCCGCGACGACGAGGTCGTCGACGAAGAGACTGCGGCCGAAGACGAGATCGTTCCAGAGGCGGTAGCCGATAACACCCACCACTTGGCTCCGCTCCTCTGCCCGGGCCAGGCGGTAGCCCTGGGTCCTGGCCGCCACGACCCGCTCGTCGTAGCCGGCCCGATCCAGGCCGTCGCGCAGTTCGTGCATCACGTCATAGCAGGCCGCAATGCTCTCCGCGTCGCAGCAGGCGATGACGGTGACCTCCGTACGCTGGCTTTGCGTGTGCTCCATGGCGTCGATCGACCTCTCTGCTCTCCTGTCAGCCGATCCGAATTCTGGCGAGATTCGCCGGCCGGGTCAGCCCGCTCTTCAGGGCCGGGTCGTCGATCGGCGCGCCGATCGCCGTGGGCGTCGGTACCACGCCGGCCCAGACGTCCAGGTCCATGTCCTCGTCATCGTCGATGGGCGGGCCGCTGCGCACCTTGGCCGCGACCTCTTCCAGCTTCAGGGAAACGACGGTCGTGGCTTTGACTTCCTGGGTGGTCGGGGCGCGCAGATCGGGCCAGCGGCCGGGCACCATACGCTCAAGCAGCGCTTCCAGGCAGGCCAGCTTCCTTTCCTTGCCTTCCACCAGTTCGGCACGGCCGAGCGCCATGACGCTGCGGTAGTTGACCGAGGTGTGGAAGCCGGAGCGCGCCAGCACCAGGCCGTCCATCAGAGCGACGGTAAAGCAGACCTGCGGGCCCTGCTTCAGGTGGCGCAGCATCTTGCTGGCCGAGGAGCCGTGCCAGTAGACCCGGTCGTCCATGCGCCAATAGGCCGTCGGCGTGACGTAGGGCTGGCCGTCGATGACGTAGCCGACATGGCACATCAGGCCGGCGTCGAGGATCGCGTAGACCGTTTCGCGGTCGTAGTGGCCGCGGGTGTGGGCGCGCTTGAGCTGCGTCCGCGCGGTGGGTTGGAAGGCGTCTTGGGCCTCGGGACTAGGTGAATCGTTCATGGGTCTTCCAAGGATCTTCAGATGGCTCGCGTGCGGTGCGAGCGCACGCTAGGCACAAGGTGGTTTTTCAGGAAGAGCCGCTTCGTGCTATTTTACCGGACCAGTTTGTTGGGTCCTCGGCTCTGCGGGCCCGGTTCGGGAGGGCGCCATGCCGCAGCCATCGCTTCGCCGCCGCAAAACAGCGCTGCTCGCCCTGGCACTCGAGCGCGCTGCGCCCACCACCCTGCAGCAGCAGATCTGCGAGCAACTGCGCGAAATCATCCTTGCGGGCCGCCTGCCGCCGGGGGCCCGGCTGCCGTCCAGCCGGGCGTTGGCGGCGGAACTGGGCTGTTCGCGCAACACCGTTGTGACCGCCTTCGATCAGCTCCTGAGCGAAGGCTATCTGGAGGGCCAGGCCGGCTCGGGCACCTACGTCTGCCGCGTCCTGCCGGAAGAGCTGCTGGGCGTGGCGCCGTCGGCGGAGGCCGCTACGGCTTCCTCAGAGGCGCCCGGGGGCACAGCCGGCCCCCGGCTCGCCGGGCGCGCGGCAGCCATCGTCGACCTCAGCCGTCGCGACCGCGACCGGCACCGCTTGGCGCAAGGGTCGGCTGGGGACACAGCGCCGGGCTCGGCGCAGGCTCCGGGCGAAACGCTGCGGGCCTTTCTTTCCGGCCCGGAGACCAACGACTTTCCCTTCGATGTCTGGGGCCGCCTCTACGCCCGCATCTGGCGCCGCCCGGCCGAGCGGCTCCTCCAGCTCGACAGCGCCGCCGGGATGCAAAGCCTGCGCGAGGCGATCGCCGGCTACCTCCGGGCTTACCGCGGCCTTCAATGCGACTGGCACCAGGTCATCGTCACCACGGGCGCGCAGGCGGCCATCGGCCTGGCGACCCAGATGCTGCTGGAGCCGGGCGATGCCGTGTGGATCGAGGAACCCGGCTACGTCGGCCTGCGCGGCCCGCTGCTGGCGGCCGGCGCGGAACTGGTGCCGGTGCCGCTGGACGGCGAGGGGATCTCGGTTACCGCCGGGACCCACCTCGCAGCGAAGGCCCGCGCCGCCATCGTCACGCCTTCGCACCACTATCCTCTCGGCACAACGCTCACCCTGGCGCGCCGCCTTGAGCTGCTGGAATGGGCGCGGGAGGCCGATGCCTGGATCCTGGAGGACGACTACGACAGCGAGTACCGCTACGCGGGCCGGCCGCTGGCGTCGCTCCAGGGCCTTGCCGCCGGGCGCGGCGAAGCCGGCCGGGTGATCTACGTCGGCACCTTTTCCAAGGTGCTCTTCCCCTCCATCCGCATCGGCTACCTCGTGGTGCCGGAGGCGCTGGTGGAGCCGCTGACCGCTGGCCAGGCGGCGCTCGGCGCCATGCCCTCGGCCCTCGTGCAGCCGGTCCTCGCCAGCTTCATCGAGGACGGTTCCTTCGCCACCCACGTGCGCCGCATGCGCCGGCTGTATGCCGCGCGCCAGGCCGCGCTGGTGACGGCGGTGAAGACGCACCTCGACGACCTGCTGACGGTGACGCCCGACGATGCGGGCTTGCACGTCATGGCCGGGTTGAAAGCGCCGCTGGCCGAACGTCTGGGCGACCAGGGCGCCGCGCGGGTGGCGGCCGCGGCGGGCATCGGCGTCGTGCCCCTGGCGAACTACTTCCACGGCCCGGCGACACGCCAGGGCCTCATGCTCGGCTACGCCGGCGTCCCGGAAGAGGAGATCGACCGCGGCGCCCGATGGCTGGGCGAGGCGCTGCGTTCTGCGCTTTCGTAATTGCGGTTCTCCGGCAGGAGCAATGCCCCGCCCGCCGTTGAACTCGTCATGCTCGGGCTCGACCCGAGTATCCATCCTTCGAGACGCCGCCTGCACGTGTCATAAGGGCGCGGCTCCTCAGGATGAGGCGGTTCTCTTCCTCATGCTGAGGAGCGCCCGCAAAGGGCGCGTCTCGAAGCATGCCGGGCGGGTCGCGTACGTGGACCTTCGGATCAAGTCCGAGGCCGAGGATTCGATGGAAGGCTTGCGGCCTTGGGCGAGGTTGTTAGATCGTGCCGATCTTGCGGCGGGAGAGGGCCTTGCGGAAATCCTCCCGGTCTTCCACCACCTTCACCTCCGCCAGCAGGGTCAGAAGTGCGGCCTCGTCCAGGGCATCGCCGCAGAGCTGGCCGGTAACGATGGTGTCGATGGACTCGGGGTCGCTGTCGAAGGAGCTGTAGTCCACCAGGTGGTAGCCAAAGCGGAAGATGAAACAGTCCTCGTGGCGCAGCTCCGAGATCGCCTTGGTGTAGTAGCCGGTGCTGCCCTTGTCGGGGGTACCGAAACGCTTGGCGCTGCCGACCGTCAGGCGCCGGCTTTCCACTGCCGGCAGGCTCTTGGCGAAGCGCAGGAAGTCGTCCTCGTCGCGGATCTCCAGCGAGGGGTTGCGCGCAAACGCGCCGAAGAACACCCGTGAGGTGATGAGGAAGCCGTTGACCCCATGAAAGGTATAGAGGTTCTCGAAGAGCTGATACGCGCCGACCCGTTGACGCAGCTCGTCGATCTCGTAGGGGGAGCCGAGCGGCAGGTCGAGATCCGCTTCGCCGATGTCGATGGTGTCCCACTTGTCCGGCAGGGCGACGAGACGACCGTTGCCGTCGTCCACATCCGCCGTGGCACAAGCGCCCAGCATCAGCAGCAGCGCAGCGGCAATCGGCGCTGTCCAGCCGCGCTGCGTTCGATTTCTCCGGTTCTCCGTCACGCTCCACCCCGGCATGTCGTTGCAATCGAAAGGCTAGCAAAGGCGATCCGAAGAGGCCAAAGAGAAACGGCCGGTCTCGGAAGAAACCGGCCGCTTAATTGGGTGTAGTCTTACGACTATCCGCGGTTCATGCGGTTTTCGATCAGGTCGTCGACGACGCCGGGGTCGGCCAGGGTCGAGGTGTCGCCCAGACTGCCGTAGTCGTTCTCGGCGATCTTGCGCAGGATGCGCCGCATGATCTTGCCGGATCGGGTCTTGGGCAGGCCCGGTGCCCACTGGATCAGATCGGGGCTGGCGATGGGGCCGATCTCCTTGCGCACCCACTGCACCAGTTCCTTGCGCAGGTCGTCGGTCGGCTCCTCGCCGGCATTGAGGGTGACGTAGGCGTAGATGCCCTGGCCCTTGATGTCGTGCGGGTAGCCCACCACGGCTGACTCGGCGACCTTGTCGTGGGCGACCAGGGCGGATTCCACCTCGGCCGTTCCCATGCGGTGGCCGGAGACGTTGATGACATCGTCGACGCGCCCGGTGATCCAGTAATAGCCGTCCGCATCGCGGCGGCAGCCGTCGCCTGTGAAGTACTTGCCGGGATAGGTCGAGAAGTAGGTCTGCACGAAGCGCTCGTGAACGCCGTAGACCGTGCGCATCTGCCCGGGCCAGGAATCGGCGATGCAGAGGTTGCCTTCCGTGGCCCCCTCCAGATGCCCGCCCTCGCTGTCGACGATAACGGGGCGCACGCCGAAGAAGGGGCGCGTCGCCGAGCCCGGCTTCAGCGGTGTCGCGCCCGGCAGCGGCGTGATCAGAATGCCGCCGGTCTCGGTCTGCCACCAGGTGTCGACGATCGGGCAGCGGCCTTCGCCGACCACGTTGTGGTACCACATCCAGGCTTCCGGATTGATCGGCTCGCCCACGGTGCCGAGGACACGCAGGGTGTCGCGCTTGGTCTTCTTCACCGGCTCCTCGCCTTCGCGCATCAGGGCGCGGATGGCGGTTGGGGCGGTGTAGAAGATGTTCACCTTGTGCTTGTCGCAGACCTGCCAGAAGCGCGAAGCGTCCGGATAGTTCGGCACGCCTTCGAACATCAGTGTGGTCGCGCCGTTGGCCAGCGGCCCGTAGACGATGTAGCTGTGCCCGGTCACCCAGCCGACGTCGGCGGTGCACCAGTAGATCTCGCCGTCGTGATAGTCGAAGACGTACTGGTGGGTCATGGAGGCATAAACCATGTAGCCGCCGGTGGTGTGCAGAACGCCTTTCGGCTTACCGGTCGAGCCGGAGGTGTAGAGGATAAAGAGTGGTGCCTCGGCTTCCATCTCTTCGGCCGGGCAGTCCGGCGCCGCGGTCGCGCAGGCCTCGTGGTACCAGACGTCGCGGCCCTCCGACCATCCGATGTCGCCGCCGGTGCGCTTGACCACGAACACCGTCTTGACGTCCGGGCAGCTTTCCAGCGCCGCGTCTGTATTCTTCTTCAGCGGGATCTTGCGGCCGCCGCGCAGGCCCTCGTCGGCGGTGATCACGCATTCGGACTGACAGTCCTGGATGCGCCCGGCCAGGGCGTCCGGCGAGAAGCCGCCGAAGACGACGGAGTGGATGGCGCCGATGCGCGTGCAGGCCAGCATGGCATAGGCCGCCTCCGGGATCATCGGCATGTAGATGGTCACCCGGTCGCCCCGCTTCACGCCGCGTGCCTTCATGGCGTTGGCCAGGCGGCAGACGGCCTCGTGCAGTTCGCCGTAGGTGATGTGCTGCTGCTCGTTCGGGTCGTCGCCTTCCCAGATGATGGCGACATCGTTCTCGCGGGTCGGCAGGTGGCGGTCGATGCAGTTGTAGCTGGCGTTGGTGGTACCGTCGTGGAACCACTTGATGTGGACGTCGCCGGGCCCGTAGCTGACGTCCTTCACCTGGGTAAAGGGCTTGAACCAGTGGATCCGTTTGCCGTGTTCGGCCCAGAAGGCCTCAGGGTCGGCGATAGACTGTTCGTAGAGCTTGAAATAGCCGGCTTCGTCGCACCAGGCGCTTTCCGCGGTGTTGGCGAGAACGGGGAATACGGTCGCTTCGGACATGTCTGAGGAGGCCTCCCTGCTAGGATCGGATCTTGCGGACGGCCGGCTAGCCCTTGGTGCCGTCTTCTTTAGTTATTGGGATTATTTCCGCAAACGGGGCTGGAAACAAGGCCCGGGCCCCTGGCCTTTGGTATCGGTCGGCGGGCCGGCAAAGTCCTAGGATTACAGGCTTATAAGCACTCCGACCTGCGGGCGGGGCCTCTCAGACGGGGCCTCTCAGGCGGGTTCGGTCTTGCCCATCTTGCAGATCAGGGTCCACTCGGCTTTCCTGACCGGCAGCACCGACAGCCGCGACTGGCGCACCAGCGCCAGATCCTGAAGCTTCGGCTCGGCCTTGATCTGGGCCAGGGTCACCGGCTGCTCGAAGGGCTTCACCGCCTTCACGTCCACCATGCCGAAGCGCCCGCTGGCATCGCTGGGGTCGGGGTAGTAGAGCTTCGCCACCTCGACGATGCCGACGATCTGCTTTTCGTTGACCGAGTGGTAGAAGAACGCCAGATCGCCCAATTCCATGGCCTTCATGTTGTTGGAGGCCTGATAGTTGCGCACGCCGTCCCACTCCGCAGTGCCGGCCTTCACCTGGTCGTCCCAGGACCAGGTGCCGGGCTCCGACTTCATCAGCCAGTAGGCGGTCACGGCAGCACCTTCTTGTAGGCGGTGATGGTCACGCTCTCGAAGAGGCCGGCCTTCGTGTAGGGATCGCCGGCGGCGAAAGCTTCGGCATCTGCGCGGCTGTCGTCGCTCAGGATGATGACGCTGCCCGTTACCGAGGCGCCGTCGTCGCTGGTCATCGGGCCGGCAATCAGGATGCGATCCAGGTTGCCGTTCAGGTAGTCGAGATGGGCCGGCCGGTTCTCCGCCCGGACATGGCCGTGGCCGGCCTTGTCGACACAGTACAAGACGAACGCCATGAAACTCCCTCTCTTCCTCTGAAGTCTGCCCTTCGGATTGACCGTGACGATAGCCCCGGTAGCGGTGGAGCCGGCACTATGCCGAAAAGCCCTCCGCCTTGAAAGGCCGGGCCATCAGACCTTCAATGGTGGCGGCCAGGTCGGCGCCGTGGTTCACCACCTGATCGACCGCCGCGCAGATCGGCATCTCGATGCCTTCCGCTTCCGCCATGGCGACGGCGGCCTTGGCTGTATAAACGCCTTCGGTAACGCCCCGGCTGGCTGCCAGCGCCGCCTCCAGGCTCTCTCCTGAACCCAGGGCGAGGCCGAGGCTGTAGTTGCGCGACTGGGTCGCCGTGCAGCTGAGGGTGAGGTCGCCGAGGCCCGCCAGCCCCATCATCGTTTCCACCTTGCCGCCGCGCGCCAGGCAGAGCCGTGTCATCTCGGCAAGCCCGCGGGTGATAAGGGCGGCGCGGGCGTTGTCGCCCAGCTTCTGGCCGGCGACAATGCCGCAGGCGATTGCCAGCACGTTCTTCACGGCGCCGCCGATCTCCACCCCCAGCGGATCGTCGGAGACATAGGGACGGAAGCGGCTGCTGCCGATCGCCTGGGCCAGGGCCTTGGCCAGTTCGGCTTCGCCGCTGGCCAGCGTCACGGCGGTCGGCAGGCCGGCAGCCACCTCGGCGGCGAAGGTGGGGCCGGAGAGCACCGCGAGTGGATTGCTGCGGGCACAGTCCTCCGCCACCGCAGTCGTCAACTGCCCGCTGTGCTGCTCGATCCCCTTGGCGCAGAGCACCAGCGGCAGGTCCGATCCCAGGGCGGGAGCCAGATCCGACAGGGTGGCCCGCAGCGTCTGCGCCGGCACCACCACCAGGGCGGCCTCGGCTTCGGCCAGCGCGGCGGCGTCGCCGGTGATCCGGATTCCGCTGTCGAGGGTGACGCCCGCAAGGTAGCGCGTGTTCTCGCGAGCTTCTGCGATCTCCTCCATGCGCGCCGGGTCGCGGCCCCAGAGGGTGACCTGCCGACCGGCGCGTCGGCAGACCACGGCCAGGGCCGTGCCCCAGGCTCCGGCACCGATAACAGCCAGATGGTCCATGACGTGTCCCGACTCCTCCGGCCTCAGCGGCTGCCTCTCGCCTCGGCGGCGAGCTCCTCCAGCGGCCAGCGCGGCCGCGCGGCAAAGTCGAGGGGATCGGTGAGGCCGAGCCTCAGCCGTTCCACCCCCGCCCAGGCGATCATGGCGGCGTTGTCGGTGCAGAGCGCCGGCGGCGGTGCGATCAGGGTGCTGCCGATGTCCTGTGCCACCGTGTCCAGGCGCTGGCGCAGGTGCCGGTTGGCGGCGACCCCGCCAGCCACAACCAGCGGCCCCGGCCGGCCGTAGTCCTCGGCGAAGACCGCCAGGGCCTTGCTGCAGCGCTCCGCCAGGATGTCGCCCACCGCGGTCTGGAAGGCGGCAGCCAGGTCTGCCTTGCGGGCCGGGTCGCCATCGGGGTTGTCCAGCAGACCGGCGCTGTCGGCGGCATGGCGGACGGCGGTCTTGAGGCCGGAGAAGGAGAAGTCGAGACCGGCGCGTCCCAGCATCGGGCGCGGCAGATCGAAGGCCTCGGGGTCGCCCCCGGCCGCCTGGCGTTCCACCGCGGGCCCGCCGGGATAGCCGAGGCCGAGCAGCTTGGCCGTCTTGTCGAAGGCTTCGCCCACCGCGTCGTCGATGGTGCCGCCCAGGCGTCTGTAGCGTCCCACACCTTCCACCGCCAGGAGCTGGCAGTGACCGCCGGAGACCAGCAGCAGCAGATAGGGAAAGGCGAGATCGCTTCCCAGCCGCGCGGTCAGGGCGTGGCCCTCCAGATGATTGACGGCCAGGAAGGGCAGCTCCCAGGCCAGGGCGATGGCCTTGGCGGTCATCACGCCGACGAAGACGCCGCCGATCAGCCCGGGCCCGGCGGTGACGGCGACGCCGTCCAGTTCGGGGAAATCCAGCCCCGCCTCTGCCATCGCCTGCTCGACCAGGCGGTCGATGTGGTCGAGATGGCTGCGCGCGGCGATCTCCGGCACGACGCCGCCGAAGGGGCGGTGCTCGTCGAGCTGGGAGAGGACCAGGTTGGCGCGGATCTCGCCGGCGCCGGTTACCACCGCCGCGGCGGTTTCGTCGCAGGAGGTCTCGATGCCCAGCACGGTCAGCGCGTCGCTTGAGGGTTCCGTCTCGGCCATGCGCCGGACCTTAGAGCAAGGATTGTGGCGAAGCCAGTCATGCTCTAATGCTTGGTGCATGGCGACACGCTTACCCTTCCGCCTCGGCACCCGGGGCAGCCCGCTTGCCCTGGCCCAGGCGCACGAGGTACGCCGCCGCCTTGGCGATGCGCACCCGGAACTGGCCGGGGACGGCGCCGTCGAGATCGTGGTGATCAAGACCACCGGCGACCGCATCCAGGACCGCGCCCTGGCGGAGATCGGCGGCAAGGGACTCTTCACCAAGGAGATCGAAGAAGCCCTTCTCGCCGAAGAGATCGATGCCGCCGTGCATTCCATGAAGGACGTGCCCACCTGGCTGCCGGACGGGCTGGTGGTGGAGCACATCCTGCCGCGCGAGGACCCGCGCGACGCCTTCTTCTCGCCGCACGGCGACAGCCTGGCGGCCCTGCCGAAGGGTGCCAGGGTCGGTACCTCGTCCCTGCGCCGCCAGGCCCAGGTGCTGCTTGCGCGCCCGGATCTCAAAGTCGAACCGATCCGCGGCAACGTCGACACCCGCCTCGACAAGCTGGCCGCCGGAACGGTCGACGCCACTCTGCTGGCCGTGGCCGGGCTGCGCCGCCTCGGCAAGGCGGAGCGAATCACCGCCGCACTCCCGGTGGAAGAGATGCTGCCGGCGGTGGCCCAGGGCGCCATCGGTCTGGAGATCCGCGAAGGCGACGCGCGCAGCCGCAGCCTGCTCGATGCCATCTGCTGCCGTGACAGCGGCCTCCGCGTTGTGGCCGAGCGGGCCATGCTGGAAGTTCTGGAAGGGTCGTGCCGCACGCCGATCGCCGGGCTGGCGGAGCTGGCAGAGGACGGTACCGGCCTGCGCCTGCGCGGTCTGCTCGCGATGCCGGATGGCAGCGCCGTCTTCCGCGCCGACCTGCAGGGTTCGGTGGCCGACCCGGTCGGGCTCGGCAAGGCGCTGGGGCAGGAGCTGCTGGCCTCCGCCGGCAGCGACGTCATCGATGCCATCACCGGACACTGACGGCTCGGACCCGGGTTCACGAAGCCTGCGCGTCGTCGTCACCCGCCCGCGCGAGGATGCGGAGGCCCTGGTCGAAGCCCTCACCGTGCGCGGGCACTCCGTTCATCACGAACCGCTGCTCGCCATCCAGGCGCGGGAAGACCCGGCCTGGCCGGCCGGTCACGAGGATGTCCAGGCGCTGCTGATCACCAGTGCCAACGGCCTACGCGCCTTTATGCGTTGCGACGCACGCCGGACGCTGCCGGTCTTTGCCGTCGGCGATGCCTCGGCGGCGGCGGCGCGGTCGGCGGGCTTCACCGCGGTGCACTCCGCCGCGGGCACCGTCGAAGACCTGGCGCAGCTTGTCGGGGAAACCCTCGATCCCGGCGCCGGCCCTTTGCTGCACCCGGCGGCGGGCAAGCTGGCCGGCGACCTTCAGGGGCTGCTCGCGCAGGACGGGTTCCAGGTGCTGCGGGCGGTTCTCTACGATGCCGTGCCGGCGCAGAGCCTTTCCGAGGAATTTGTTCGCAAATTCGACTCAGGATTGATCGACGCCGTCACATTTTTCTCCCCCAGGACAGCGGCCACCTTTGCTAGCCTGATCGCGGAGGCAGGCCTCGTTCGGGCTTGTGGGCGGGTCGCCGCCCTGTGCCTCAGCCAGGCCGTTGCCGAACGCCTCTCGGGGCTGCCCTGGGCGGCGGTGGCGGTGGCCGAGCAGCCGGATCAGCCGGCCTTGCTGGCACGGCTTGACGCCCTGGCTGCGAAGCGCGAGTAATGAGGCGCATACTGCGCTGCAACGAAGGGCCTGAGGTATTGGGGGGCGTGCGGCGTCCGATCTAAGGGCACCCGATTTAGGGCATCTGCGGGGATCATGGCGGAATCCGAAGGGCAGGGCGGCAAGACGGCCGCCACAGGCGACAACAAGGCCGACGGCCAGCAGGCGAACGGCAAAAAGCCGGGCGAGAAGAAGGCTGCGCCGGCTATTGCGGTGATTGAGCTCTTCGGCGGCATCCGGCCGATGGCGAAGGATCTCGGCGTCGCGGTCTCCACCGTGCAGGGCTGGAAGGAGCGGGAGTCGATCCCGGCCAACCGCCACGATCAGATCCGCGCCGCCGCCCAGAAAAAGGGGCTGGCCCTGGACGCCGCGCTGCTGCGTGCCTCCGCCCTGCCGGAGGCCGGCTCGACGCCGCCGCCGGTCATCGAGGCAGAAGCCCAGGAAGTGAAGACGGCGGACAGCCCCGCGGCGGAAACCCCCGCGGCGGAAACCCCTGCGGCGGAGACCCCTGCGGCGGAAACCCCGGCTGCGGAAAAACCCTCGGCCGGCACGACGGAAAAGGCCGCTCAGGGCGCCACCGGTTCCATGGCCTCGCGCAGCAGCCAGGCCTCCCGCGCCGCGGCGGCCCCGGCCCAGTCCCCGAAACCGGAATCGGCAGCGAAACCGGACCCGTTGGCCAAGCCTGAACAGACAAGCGCGGCCTCCACGCCGGCACGGCGGTCCGGATCGTTGGTGCCCGGTCTTGTCCTCGGCGTGCTGCTGGCGGTGGCGATTGCCGTTGCCACGGTCTTCAGCCGCGGCTACTGGCTGCCGCTGATCGATCCCCAGACTGGCCAGCAGCAGGAGGCCGTGGCCACTGCGCTGCAGGATCTCGATGCCCGGCTGGCGGAGCTGCAGGCCGCGCTGCCGCCCGACAACTCGGATGCGGTTGCCGCGGTCGACGACCGTCTCTCGGCTCTGGAGGTCGCGGTCTCGCAGGGCGCCGGCCAGGACCCCGAAACCCGGGTTGCACTGGAGTCCCTGAGCGCCAACCTGGCACGCCTGACCGACCGGCTGCAGTCGCTCGAGGAAAGCCAGGCCGCGGCGGGCATTCCGACCGAGGCGCTGAGCAGCCGCCTGAGCAGCGAGGCGGCGCGTCTCGACGAACTGCTGACCGCCCAGTCGGAACTGGTGGCCCGCCTGGAACAGGCCGAACGCGATCTCGCCACGGCGGCCGCCAGCCGCGACGCCGCGCCCGGCAGTCAGGAGACGCTGATGCTCCTGGCCATGCTGCAGTTGCGCGATGCGATCCGTGGCTCCGGCCCTTACGAGGAACCCCTGCGCATGCTCCAGAACCTGGCCGAAGGGGATGCCGCGCTGACCGAGATCACCGCACCCCTGGAGCGGCGGGCCCCGGCGGGCCTGCCGAGCCTGCGGGATCTGCAGGCGGCCTTTCCGGAGGTCGCGCGGCGCCTCGCCGCCATCGAGCTGGGCGAGGAGGGCGAGGGCTGGTCGGCCGGCGTCCTGCGCCGCCTTTCGGAGGCCGTGAACCTGCGTCCCGTCGGACTGGTCGAAGGCGACACCCCGACGGCGGTCGCCGCCCGCGCCGAGGTCAAGCTGAACGACGGCGACCTGGAAGGCGCCCTGGCGGAGATCTCCAGCCTCACCGGCGCGGCGGCAGAGGCGGCGGCGCAGTGGCGCGGTGAAGCCGAGGCGCGGGTCGCCGCCAATCAGGCGGTCAGCGCCCTGGGGGCCATGGTCTCCGAACGGTTTCGCCTGACGGCGGGCGGATAATCCATGCGCCGCGTCATCGTCTTCGTCGCGCTCGCCGCCCTGGCGGTTCTCGCCGCCTTTTGGCTGGCGGAACACCCGGGCCGGGTTTCCATCGAATGGCTCGGCTACCAGATGGAACCGCCGATCGGCATGCTGGTGCTGGCCGGTGTGCTGCTGTCCGTCGCGGTCATCATTCTCTACCGCATCATCACCCTGATCCTCGGAACCCCCGGCACCATCGGCCGCGCGCTTTCCGCCAGCCGGCGCCGGCGCGGCTTCCGCGCGCTCAGCCAGGGTATGGTGGCGGTGGCCGCCGGCGACGCGCAGGAGGCGGCGCGCTGGTCGCGCAAGGCCGACAGCCTGCTGGAGGACCCGCCGCTCACCCTGCTGCTGTCGGCCCAGGCGGCCCAGCTCAACGGCGACGAACTGGCGGCGGAGAAGTACTTCAACGCCATGCTGGAGAAGCCGGAGACCCGCTTCCTGGGCTTGCGCGGTCTGTTGATGCAGGCGCTGCGCAAGGGCGACGACCAGCGCGCGCTCGGCTATGTGCGCGAAGCCCATGCCATGCGCCCCAAGACGCCCTGGGTGGTGACCAACCTCTTCGAGTTGAGCGAGCGCACCGGCGACTACGACGGCGCGGCGGCGGCCCTGAAGCAGGCCGCCAAGATCAAGGCCCTGGCAAAGCCGGAGGCCGATCACAAGGGGGCCGTCATCACGCTTGCCAAGGCGGAGAAAGCCCTCGCCGAAGGCCGGCGCGACGAGGCGCTGAGCCTCAGCCGGACGGCCCAGAAAGCCGATGCCGCCCTGCTCGCCGCGGCGGTCCTGCATGCCCGGCTGGCGGTAGACAGCGAGCGCTTCCGCGAGGCCGCCAAGGTGGTGGAGCGTATCTGGGCGCGCAGCCCCTCGGCGGAGCTGGCGGCGCTCTACCGCAAGGCGGCGCCCGCGGCCAAGCCGCTGGAGCAGGTCAAGCGCTTCACCAAGCTGGCGGCCCTGAACCCGAACCACCGCGAAAGCCACCTGGCGCTGGCGGAAGCGAACCTGGATGCCGGGCTGTGGGGCGAGGCGCGGCGCCATCTCGGCATTCTGGTGACCCTGGAGGGCGAGGACCCGGCCCGCGCGCACGTTTGCCGGCTCATGGCCCGGCTTGAGGAGTCCGAGCACGGCGACATCGCCGCCGCCCGCGCCTGGCTGGAGCGGGCCGGCGAGGCGCCGCGCGATCCCGCCTGGGTCTGCACCACCTGCGGGGCGGTGGCGGCGCGCTGGTCGGTCGACTGCGGCGCCTGCGGCAGCTTCGATTCCCTGGCCTGGGGCGCCCCGCGCCGGGTCGGCAGCCTGGCTGTGTCCGGCGCGGGCTCCGCGCTCGCCCAGATCACCGCAAAGCAGGGGGCGCGCAGCGGCGAAAGCCGGGTCGCCCCGGTGACCATGCCGCTCGCCAAGCTGCCGGACCAGCCGCCCGACCGTCCCGACGGCGGGGAGCCAGAGCAGACCGGCGCTGTCGTGGCCAAGCCCGCTGCGGCACCGCCCCAGCCAGCGCAGCCGCAAACGGCGCCGGCGCCCACGACGCCGGCTGCCGCTTCAGCCGAAATCGGCCCCTCCGACGTCAAGCCGGCGCTGCCCAAGCCTCCGGCACCGCCCGCCCCACCGGCCGGCGGTCTCGGCCCGAACGGGCAGGAGCCGCCCGCCAGTACAAGCCGGGCGGTCGAACGCCCTGAACTCGGCGACGAAGACGCGGAGGAGGCGGCGGCGGTCGAGGGCTCGGTGCCCCCGCGCATCGAGCGCGACCCCCGCTAGGATTGTTCCGGTTTTGCGGCGCCGGCCCGCTCCCCCTCCCGGCCACCCAGCACCAGTATCCTATGGGTGGCCGGGAGGGGGAGCGGGCTGGAACCGCATTCAACGACGCCAAGGCGCGCTGGCGCGCGCCGTTAACCCTGGATTAAGGCCGTTCGCTTAGGGATCGAGGGGTGTCTGGAGGGGCCTGCCGCACTTGCGTTGGCGACAGCTTCGCCGTAAGGTCCCGCCGATTCAGGTGGCCGGGCGTGAAACCGGCTACAGGTGTGCCGCCTTAGCTCAGTTGGTAGAGCATCGCATTCGTAATGCGAGGGTCGCGTGTTCAAGTCACGCAGGCGGCACCATTCCTCCCCGACACCTCAATACCGCTGCGCTCAAAACTCCAGCGGCGCATTGTCGATCACCTCTTTCATAACAAAGAAGGTGCGTGTCTGACGCACGCCCGGCAGGGCGATCAGCCGTTCGCCATGCAGACGATTGAAGTCGGCGATGTCGCGCACCCGGATCTTCAAGAAGTAATCGAAGTCGCCGGCGACGAGGTGACAGTCCAGCACGAAGGGAAGCTTCGTGATGGCCGTCTCAAAGGCGGCAAAGCTCTCCGGCGTCGAACGGTCGAGCACCACGCCGACGATGGCCAGCGCGCCGCGGTCGACCCGCTCCGGCGCGACCTCGGCACGCACCGACCGCAGGATGCCTTCGCGAAACAGGCGCTGGGTGCGGCGGTGACAGGTCGCCGGGCTGACATTGATCTTGGCAGCCAGTTCCGCGTTGGTCAGCCGGCCGTCCCGCTGCAGGTGCCGGAGAATGCGGCGATCTATGCGATCGAGATCGGTTTCTGTGGGAGAATCTTTCATATATGTGGGAATTTTTTAGAGAGTATGGGAGTAATTGGGCATGAGGTGAGAATTCTGACTTATTCAGAGGCTCAGTTCGAGAGCCAATTTCATCCGGCTGCCGCTACACTGCCGCGCTCAGACACCATCCGGGCCGGTACGCAGGGAGGCCGCAGTGCTGGACAGTTTCGAACGCTATCCGTTGATGTTCGGGCCGACGCCCATCGAGAGGCTGGACCGCCTGTCGGCGCATCTTGGCGGCGGGGTGACGCTCTACGCCAAGCGGGAGGACTGCAATTCCGGCCTTGCCTTCGGCGGCAACAAGATCCGCAAGCTGGAATATATCGTCCCGGATGCCCTGGCCGCGGGGGCGGACACGCTGGTGACCATCGGGGGCGTTCAGTCGAACCATACGCGCCAGGTGGCCGCCGTCGCCGCCAAGCTCGGCCTGAGGTGCCGGCTGGTCCAGGAAAGCTGGGTGCCTTTCCCCGATGCCGTCTACGACCGGGTCGGCAACATCCTGATGAGCCGGGTTCTGGGCGCGGAGATCGAGCTGATCGACGAAGGCTTCGACATCGGCATCCGCGAGAGCTGGCAACGGGCCCTGGACGCGGTCGAGGCCGAGGGCGGCCGGCCTTACGCCATTCCTGCCGGCGCCTCGGTGCACAGGTTCGGCGGGCTTGGCTATGTCGGTTTCGCGGAGGAGGTCCGCGCCCAGGAAGCGGCCATGGGATTCACCTTCGACTATGTCGTCGTGTGCTCCGTGACTGGTTCCACCCAGGCCGGCATGGTCGTGGGCTTCGCCAGGGACGGCCGGGCGCGCAACGTCATCGGCATCGATGCCTCGGCAGCTCCGGCACAGACCCGCGACCAGATTCTGGAGATCGCGCGCAGCACGGCGACCCTGGTCGACCTTGGGCGGGAGATCACCGGAGAAGACATCGTTCTGCTGGAGGACTACGCCTACCCGGCCTACGGCGTCCCGTCGCAAGAAACCAACGCGGCCATACGCCTGTCTGCGCGCATGGAGGGCATGATGACCGATCCGGTGTACGAGGGAAAATCGATGCAGGGGCTCATCGATCTGGTGCAGCGGGGCTATTTTCCGGCCGGCTCAAACATCCTCTACGCACACCTTGGCGGCGTGCCTGCCATCAACGCCTACAGCTACCTCTATCGCGACGGCTGACCCGCTCTCATCACCCGGTCCCCAGCGCCACGGCGTCGAGGATGGCGAGGTAGTGGCAGGCCGCGGCGATCAGCACCAGCGCGTGCCAGATCGCGTTGTGATACGGCAGGCTGCGCCAGAGGTGGAAGACGACGCCCAGGGTGTAGATCACCCCGCCGGCGACCAGCAGGCTGAGGGCCGGGGTGGAGAGCGCGGCCGCCAGCGGCTCCACGACCACCAGGACCGACCAGCCCTGGGCTAAGTAGAGCACGATGGCCGCCCGCTCGAAGCGGCGCGGCAGAAAGAGCTTCAGCGCGACGCCCAGGGCCGCCACGGCCCAGACCACGGCAAACAGCGCCCAGCCCCAGGTCCCGCCGATCACCGCCAGGGAGAAGGGCGTATAGCTGCCGGCGATCATGACGAAGATGGCCGCGTGGTCGAGGCGCCGCAGCACCTCCTTCCAATTCGGATGCCAGGCCATGTTGTAGGCCGCCGAGCAGGCGAAGACGGCCACCAGGCCCAGGCCGTAGACCGCGAGGCTGAGGTTGGCCGTACTGAAAAGCTCCGGCCGGACAATGAAGACGGAGGACTGGCTGTGCCAGACCGCGAGGACCAGCAGCGCCGGCGCGGCAGCCAGGCTGGCACTGACGCCCAGGATGTGGACCACGGCGTCGGCCAGCCGCTCGCCTCTGGTGAACTGGGGAAAGTGCAGGGGTTTGGACATTGCCGGCGCCTCCTCCTGAGGGTCCTATCATCCCTCAGGCCCCGGCGCGGCGGCAAGGGGGGCTTCCCGTCGGGACCCGCCTATAACACCACTGTGACTTTGCAGCTCTATGGCGGGAGTGGTTAAATGCGCCCCGGCGCCGTGAGGGAAGGGTTGCCCCCGGAGCAGATCTGCTTCGGGCACCGGTTCTGTTGGGGGGAAGAGATGAGCTTCGAATTGGGCACAGGGCGTCTGTGTGCGGCGGTCGGGCTGCGGCCGGTTCTGGCCGGCGGCGTTATGGCGTTGCTCGCGGCCTGCGGCACGCCCGGCGGCGACTACGACGCCCTGATGGCCGAGCGCAACTTCACCGGCGCCAAGCTGGAGAACTTCTCGATCTGCCATGGCCATGGCTGCCGCCTGGTCTCCCAGGTCTCGCTGACCGAGATGGACTGGGACCCGGTGGCCGATCTCTTCGCCGAGCCGGCGGCCTCTGCGGACATCGAACGCACCCGCATCGCCATGGCGACGGCAATCCTGGAAGAGGCGGTGGGCCGCCAGACCGGGACCTACAAGGACGAGGCCGGTACCTTCAACGCCATCAGCGGCAACGATCAGCTCGATTGCGTGGACGAGACCAGCAACACCTCGGTCTACCTGACCCTCATGGCTCGGGCCGGTTACCTGAAGTGGCACAAGATCACGGGCTGGGCCGGGCGCGGCCTGCTGATCGACGGCGAGTGGCCGCATCAGTCCGCCGTGGTCGAGGAGATGAAGACCGGCAAGGCCTACGCCATCGACACCTGGTTCGAGGACAACGGCCGTCCCGCCCACGTGGTGCCGCTGGAGACCTGGCGCGCCGGCTGGATCCCGCCGGGCTTCGTGGACAGCATGCTCTAGGGGACAGCAGAAGCAGTCGCCGCATAAGCAAGTCGCCACTGGGATAACCGCGTGTCGCCTTCGGGGGCGACAGGCCCGGCCGCTTGCCGCATCCCTTCGCCAAGACAGGTTTCCTTACGCTGCCGAAGTCTTCCCTGCCGGAGAGCGGTCATGTCCGTCGTCTCGAACATCGTGCTGTCGTCGCGGGTGCGCCGCTCGCCGTACTTCGCCGCCACCCAGCGCTACGGCTGCAAGGCCTACTCGGTCTATAACCACATGTATCTGCCGCTCTACTACGAGAGCCCGGAGGCCGACTACTGGCATCTGGTGAACGGCGTCACGCTCTGGGACGTGGCGGTGGAGAGGCAGGTGGAGATCGTCGGCCCCGACGCCGCGCGCCTCGTCCAGCGCCTGAGCCCGCGCGACCTCTCCTCCTGCGCCGTCGGGCAGTGCAAGTACGTGATGATGACCGATGCGCGCGGCGGCATCGTCAACGACCCGGTCTTGCTGAAGCTTGCGGAGGACCGTTTCTGGCTTTCCCTGGCCGACAGCGACGTGCTGCTCTGGGCCAAGGGCATCGCGCTTGCCGGCGGCTACGACGTGGAGGTTTTTGAGCCGGACGTCTCCCCCCTGCAGCTTCAGGGGCCGTTGGCGGCAGCGGTGGGCGAGGCGCTGTTCGGCGCCGCGCTGAACGACCTGAAGTACTTCCGCTTCGCAGAATTCGATCTGGACGGCATGCCGCTGATCGTTTCGCGCACCGGCTGGAGCGGCGAGCGCGGCTACGAGATCTACCTGCAGAACGGGGCGGACGGCGACCGGCTCTGGGAGGTCATCATGGAGGCGGGCCGCCCCCACGGCATTAAGCCGGCCACGCCCTCGACCATCCGCCGCATCGAGGGCGGGCTGCTCTCCTACGGCGCCGACATGACCCTGGAGAACAATCCCTACGAGATGAACCTCGGCCGTCTCATCGACCTGGAGCAGGAGGCGGACTTCATCGGCAAGGCGTCGCTCGCCCGTATCGCGCAGGACGGGGTGCGCCAACGCCTTGTCGGCCTGATCATCGAGGGCGGACGCGAGACCACGGCAGGCCTTGAGCGCGCTGCCGTCGTCCGGGACGGGCAGGCGGTCGGCCGCGTGACCAGCGTGGCCTACTCTCCCCGGCTCGAGCAGACGATTGCCCTCTGCCTCGTCACCGCGGAGTACAGCGCCGAGGGGACGGTCCTGACGGTCCAGCCTGAGGGCCAGCTTGAGGGCCAGCTTGAGGGGAAGACAAGGGCGTCGGTTCGAAACGCAAGCGTCAGCCCGCTGCCGTTCGTCACCAAGAAGACGGTCTAGCTTTCGACGCCCTCGACGATGGCGACCGTCCC
Organism: Pelagibius sp.; assembly: GCF_028281305.1. Taxonomy (GTDB): domain Bacteria; phylum Pseudomonadota; class Alphaproteobacteria; order Kiloniellales; family Kiloniellaceae; genus Pelagibius. Next base: position 48,472 of record NZ_JANQKD010000127.1, read on the forward strand.
TTCGGCATTGGCCAGGCGCAGGGGCAGGATCTTCTGATAGGCGGCGGAGTGATAGAAGCCCTCGGCGGCCGCCTTGTCGGGGAACTCCAGAATGATCAGCCGGGGCACCGTCCACGCGCCCTCCAGGGTCTCCACCGCGCCGCCGCGCACCAGGTAGCGCCCGCCGTGGGCGGCGATGACGGCCGGCACGGCGTCGCGGTAAGCCTCAAAGGCTTCGGGGTTGGTGACGTCGATATGTGCGACAACGTAGGCGGCCATGATCGTCTCCCGGTTTGTGGCCGCCTAGTATAGCGGCGCGAGGAAGGCGGCCCAGGCGAGATAGGCGCCGAGGGCGGTGAGCGCGACGAAGAAGAGCTTGCGAAAGCGCGCCTCCGGCAGGCGCTTACGGAAAGCCTGCCCCAGCGCCATGCCGCCCAGTGCCGGCAGCAGGGCGACCGCCGACAGCAGGCCGGCCTCCGCCGGCAACAGTGCGTGACCCCTGAGCGCGACGGCGAGGGCCAGGGTGGAGACCAGGAAGGTCAGACCCATGGCCTGCACCAGATGGTCGCGCGACAGGCCGAGGGCCTGCAGGTAGAGCACCGAGGGAAAGATGAAGGAGCCGGTAAGCCCGGTGATGGCGCCGTTGACCAGGCCCAGGGGCGGCGACAGCCAGGGTTCCTTCGCACCCGGTGGCGGCATCTGCAGGCCGGTCAGGCTGACCAGCGCATAAACGCAGAGCAGGGCGCCGAAGAGCCCCGACGGCAGGCTGGCGTCGAGCCCGGCCAGCAGGCCGGCGCCGAACCAGATGGCCGCGCAGGCTGCCAGCAGAAAGATCCAGAGCCGCAACACCAGCGCTTTCAGCGCGCCACCGGCCAGCGCCTGCCAGATGTTGGTGGCCAGGGAAGGAACCAGCACCAGGGGTATGGCCGCTTTCAGGTCCATCTGGGTCGCCAGCAGCGCAAGGGCGATGGTGGGCAGGCCGAGGCCGACCAGGCCTTTCACCAGGCCGGCCAGCAGAAAGCTCGCCGCCACGATCAGGATTTCCTCACTCGCCCACATGGGGATGGATCATAGGCGTATGTCCGGCCGCGGCGAAAGCGCCGGCATTGTTCAGCAGCGATCTTGGGTTGGGGTGCCGCGATGGGCTAGGTTGGTCTGTTCGATTGAGTATAGGTTCAGAGACTATGAGGGAGGGAATGATGCGGCTTCACGGCAAGGTCGCTGTGGTCACCGGCGGCGGTTCGGGCTTCGGCGAGGGCATCGCAAAACTCTTTGCAGCGGAAGGCGGGCGTGTGGTGGTCGCCGACATCGACGGCGCGGCAGCCGAGCGCGTTGCCCAGGAGATCGACAGCGCCGGCGGCGCTGCGGTGGCGGCGCCTGCGGACGTGACCAACAGGGGCGACGTCGATGGCATGATGCGCGCGGCCCTCGACAGCTACGGGCGGCTCGACATCCTGGTCAACAACGCCGGCGTCTCCCATCGCAACAAGCCGATGACCGAGGTGACGGAGGAGGAGTTCGACCGCATCTACGCCGTCAATGTAAAGGCCATCTACCTCGCCGCGCTGGCGGCCATTCCGCTGATGCGCGCCGAAGGCGGCGGCTGCATCGTCAACACCTCCTCGACCGCCGCGCTGCGGCCCCGACCGGGGCTGACGGTCTACAACTCCTCCAAGGGTGCGGTGAACATCATGACCAAGTCCATGGCGGTGGAACTGGCGCCCGACAGGATCCGCGTCAACGCGGTCTGTCCGGTGATCGGCGAGACGGCCCTGATGGAGACCTTCATGGGCCTCCCCGATACGCCGGAGAACCGCCGGAAGTTCGAGGCGACCATTCCGCTGGGCCGCTTCTCGACGCCGCACGACATCGCCGAGGCGACGCTCTTCCTCGCCTCCGACGCGGCGGCGTTCCTGACCGGCGTGACGCTGGAAGTGGACGGTGGGCGCTGCATCTAGAGGACGCCGGCCACCATGCTTCGAGACGGCCGCTGCGCGGCCTCCTCAGCATGAGGGATCAGAGAAGGCCTCACCTTGAGGAGGCGCGTCAGCGCCGTCTCGAAGGGTGCCATGCCTGCTCAAGCAATTGGGTGCTGCAAAAGCAAAAGGCCCGGAACCAAAGTTCCGGGCCTTGCGCTTTGTCGGAGCGTTTCGCCGCGTCTACTCGCGGGCCACGCCGAAGATGCTGAGCAGCCAGATGAACATGGTCACGAAGCTGCCGTAGAGCATGAAGGCGCCGAAGATCGACTTGCGGGTGGCGACCTCGCTGCCGTCGGCCTCGCTGTACATGTTCTTGATCATCTGCGTCTCGTAGGCGGTCAGGCCGGCGAAGACCAGCACCACCACGATGGACAGGCCGAGGTGGAACAGCTCGGACTGCAGCAGGAAGATGTTCACCAGCAGCGCCACCAGGATGCCGATGGTCGCCATCATGAAGAAGGCGCCCAAGGGAGCGAGGTTCCGCTTGGTGGTGTAGCCGTAGAGGCTGGTGCCGGCGAAGGCGGCGGCGGTGATGAAGAACACCCGCACCATGCTGTCGCCCGTGTAGAGCAGGAACATGGGGGACATCAAGGCGCCCCACATCGCGGCATAGATCCAGAAGGATCCGTGCGCCATGGCCATGGAGCCGCTCATCATCACGCGCGGCGCAAAGAAGCCGAAGCCGATGATGCCGATGAACAGCACCCAGCGGAAGGGGCTCAGCGCGATAGCCTCCAGAAGCGCGGGCTGGGAGGCGACGAAGAGGGCCACGATGCCCGTGAAGGCCACCCCCAGCGCCATGTAGTTGTAGACGCCAAGCATGTACTTGCGCAGACCCTCATCGATCTGCGCGGCATCCGCCTGCGTCTGCGTCATGTACCTGCGGTCGGGACCGAGAGCCATTAGGACACCCTTTCGTTTTACTCAAGTGGCCGGGACAGTAACGCCCAGGCCACCGTCTTGCCCAGAGAATTCAGAGATAATATTGGAGGTTCCGGAGCCTGAATCAACCGATTTTCGCACGGCTTGTGCGTAAATTTTTCTTCATATTCAAGGCACTGAAACACAGCTTTGAGCTGTGCCAAAAATGCGGTCAGGACCCGATTCCTGCTTGTGCGGCGGGGGTTTGGCAACCCCCTTTAAGGCCACTGAGACTTCCTACGCTACGGCTATTCGTTGCGCAGCAGGGGAGCGGCTTTCTGGCCCAGGGCCCGCCAGGTGCCGGCGAAGCCGAAGGCGACCGTAATCGCCGTGGCCAGCAGGGCGGTGGTGATCACCGAATCCGGCAGGAAGACGAAGGGCGCGCGCATGATCTCGGTCAGCACCAGATAGGCGGCGCCGGTGCCGATGACCGAGGCGATGGCCGCCGTCACCAGGCCCAGCAGGCCGTATTCCAGCAGGAAGGCCTGGGCCACCACCCGGCGGGTCGCTCCCAGCACCTTCAGCACCACGGCGTCGTAGACCCGCCGGTGATGCCCGGCGGCAACGGCCCCGGCCAGCACCAGAACGCCGGCGGCCAGCGCCACGGCGGCGATGGCGCGGACCGCCGTTGCGATATGGCCCATCAGTTCACCGACCTGCTCCAGCGCCTCTTTCACCCGGATCGAGGAGACGTTGATGAAGCGGTCGGTCACCGCGATCTCCAGGGCATCCTCCGCCTCCGGGGCGGCGCGCACGGTGGCGATGTGGGTCTGCGGCGCCTGCTCCAGCAGGCCGGGGGAGAACACCATGACGAAGTTGATGGTGAGGCTGCCCCAGTCGACCACGCGCAGGTTTGCGATGGTCACCTCCACGTCGCGGCCGAGGATGTTGATGCTGAGCTTGTCGCCCGGCCCCAGCCCCAGGGCGCGTCCCACCTCGTCGTCGAGGGAGACCAGGGGCGGGCCGTCGTAGTCCGCCGGCCACCAATCGCCCAGGGTCAATTCGTCACCGGCGCGCTGCTCGCGCATCCAGGTCAGGCCGCGGTCGCCGCGGAAGATCCACTGCACATCCGGCGGAATGACGAGCTGCTCCGGCGGGACGCCGTTCACCGCGGAGATGCGGCCGCGCAGCATGGGCACGCGCTGGATGTCCTCGATGCCCTCCAGGCCGGCGATCAGACGGTCGAACTCCGCGACCTGGTCCGGCTGGATGTCGATGAAGTAGAAGCCGGGCGCCTCTTCGGGCAGGCTCTGCTGCACCTGGCGGGAGAGGTTGCCTTCGATGAGGGCAATCGCCACCAGCACCGTCAGGCCGAGGCCGAGGGACATCACCACCGATCCGGTGGGGGCGCCGGGCCGGTGCAGGTTGGTCAGCGCCAGGCGCAGGCCCGGGCGCCGCGGCCGCGGCAGACGCCGGCTTACCGCCATGATGCCCTGGGCCGCCAGGCGGAACAGCAAGAGCGCGCCGATGGCCCCGATGACGAAGTAGAGCGCCAGCATCTGATCGGTGGCGGTGACCACCGCCAGTCCGGCCAGCAATCCGCCAAAGACGAGCAGCGCCAGCAGGCCCTTGCGGTCCGGCCGGCCGCCGGCCGGCGTGATGAGATCGCGGAACAGGCTGGCGGCGGCGACGTTCTGGGCGCGGGTCAGCGGCCAGAGCGAGAAGGTGATGGCGGTGAGCACGCCGAAGACGGCCGCGGTGATCAGCGGCAGCGGATAGATTCCGAGTTCGGCGCGCCAGCCCAGGGTGTCGCCGATGATCGCCGAGACGACGGGCGGGCTGAGCCCGCCGATCAAGAGGCCGATGACGATGCCGAGGGAGGCGAGCACCAGGATCTGCGTCATATAGACCTGGAAGATCAGGCGCCCGGGCGCGCCCAGACACTTCATAGTCGCGATGGTTCCGGTCTTGCCTTCCAGGTAGCTGCGCACCGCGTTGCCGACGCCGACGCCGCCGACCAGAAGGGCGGTGAGACCGACCAGTGTGAGAAACAGGGTTAGGCGGTCGATGAAGCGGCCGATCCCGGGGGCCGCTTCCGTCGTGTCGCGGATGCGCCAGCCGGCCTGCGGGAAGGTTTCCTGGAGGTCCTGCCGCAGATCGGCAGCGGAAAGACTGTCGCCGAAGCGCAGGCGGTAGTGGTTGCGGATCAGGCTGCCGGGCTGCACCAGGTTGGTTTCCGGCAAGCTTGCGCGGTCGACCATGAAGGTCGGACCCAGAGTGAAGGCCCGCGAGGTGCGGTCCGGTTCGCGCTCGAGCACCGCCGACACGCGGAACTGGGTGTCGCCGATCTGCACCAGCTCGCCCAGCTCGACGTCCAGCCGGCGCAGCAGATTGCCGTCGACCACGGCACCCCAGACGCCGTCCTGGCGGGCCAGGGCCGCCGCCAGATCGCCCTCGGGCGCCAGGCGCACGGCGCCGTAAAGCGGATAGAGGTTGTCGACAGCCTTCAGTTCGACCAGGACGCGGCGCGACCCTTCGTCGAGGCCGCGGGCCATGGCGCGCATCTCCGAGACGCTGGAGACCTCGACACGCTCGGCCAGCCAGTCCTGCTGCTCGGCGCTGGCCTCCACGTGGGTGAGGCGCAGATCCATGTCGCCGCCCAGCAGGATGCGCCCGTCGCGCTGCAGCCCCTGCAGCATCGCCTCCGAAACCGAGCCGACGCCGGCGATGGCGGCAACGCCCAGGGTGAGGCAGGCCAGGAAGATGCGGAACCCCTTGAGACCGCCGCGCAGCTCCCGCCGCGCCAGCCGCAGGGCCAGCGGCAGGCCGCCGCCGCTCTCGGCGTCCAGGCTTCCGGCGCCGCTGCGCCCGGCATGCTGTTCCAGCGTGGTCACGAGACGGCCGCTTGCGTGCCGGCCCCGTTTGCGGCGCCGCTTGATCCAAGGCCGTCGTCGATGATCAGGCCGTCCAGCAGCTTCACCGTGCGCGAACAGCGGGCGGCCAGTTGCGGGTCGTGGGTGATCAGCACCAGGGTGGTGCCGTGGTCGGCCTGCAGGCCGAAGAGAAGATCGATGATCTGCTGGCCGGTTTCGCCGTCCAGATTACCGGTCGGCTCGTCGGCCAGCATCAGGTCGGGTCCGGCGGCAAAGGCGCGGGCGAGCGCCGTGCGCTGCTGCTCGCCGCCGGAAAGCTGGCCCGGGTAGTGGGTCAGGCGATGGCCCAGGCCGACGGATTCCAGGCAGGCGGCGGCCCGGTCGAAGGCGTCACCGCGGCCGGCGAATTCCAGCGGAATGGCGACGTTTTCCAGGGCCGTCATCGTCGGCACGAGGTGAAAGTCCTGGAACACGATGCCGACGGAATCGCGGCGGAAGCGGGCGAGGGAATCCTCGTCCAGGCCGTTGAAGCGGGTGCCGCCGATGATCACATTGCCTTTGCTGGCGCGTTCCAGCCCGGCGATGATCATCATCATGGACGACTTGCCGGAGCCTGAGGGCCCCACCACGCTGACCGTCTCGCCGCGCGGGATCTCCAGGTCCAGGCCGCGCAGGATGTGGACCGGTCCGGCGGTGGACGGCAGGGTCAGTTCGACACCCTGCAGGGCGATCATGGGATTGCCTCCTGATGTCCTGACACCAGGGTTTCCGAGAGGGTTGGCGCCGGGGGCCGGCGCCCCAGGAGCTGATCCGCGGGGCGCACTGTCGGTTGTCTCGCTCATCATCCCTCTCTTATACGGCTTGCCTGCCATATGGATCGCCGCAGGCGCATTTCAACGCGCCGGTCAACGCGCCGGTCAACGCGCCGGTCAACGCGCCGGTCAACGCGCCGGTCAAGACGCTGGGCCGGGTGCGCCCCGGGGCCTGAGATGCTTGATCGCCCGCCCCGCGGCCCCTACTTCTTAGCCAAGCGGCGCCTTTCGGCATAGTCTTGTCCCGAAGCACTGCGGATTCCTTAAGTAGGCGAACGATTCATGCCGTCTCCCACAAGGCCCTCTCCAACAAGACAGCGCCCCGCGGCACAGCGCTTCGGTCTGGCTGCGCTCTTCGGCCTTGTCCTGGCCGCTTTCGCGCTGCCCGGCGGCGATGCGGCCGCGCAGACCGTGCGCCTGATGGCGTTCGGCGACAGCTTGGTGCATGGCTACGGGCTGCCGGCCGGCGAAACGTTTCCGGAACAGTTGGAAGCGGCGCTGCGGGCAGACGGGCTGGACGTCACTGTGATCAACGCCGGAAACTCGGGCGATACCTCCGCTGCCGGGCGCGCGCGCGTCGACTGGGCGCTGGCGGACGAGCCGACGGCGGTGATCCTGGAACTGGGCGCCAACGACGGCCTGCGCGGCCTCGATCCGGCAGCCACCTATGACAACCTGGATGCCATCATGGCGCGCTTCGTCGAGGAGGGGCTGCCGGTCCTGATTGCCGGCATGCTGGCACCGCCCAACCTGGGGCGGGAGTACGGCGACTCCTTCAACAGCGTCTTCCCGCGGCTGGCGGAGAAGTACGACGCGCCGCTCTATCCCTTCTTCCTCGACGGCGTTGCCCTGGAGCCGGAGCTCAATCAGCCCGACGGCATCCATCCCAACGCCCGCGGCGTGGCCGAGATCGTCAAGCGGATCAAGCCTTATGTCGTCGCCCTGGTGCGGGACGCCGCAGCCGGTGCGCAGCCGGCGCAGGTCAATTGACGGGCCCCGATGCTGATCAGACCCCAAGTCGCTATGAGTTGGCGGTATGACGGCTGAGCCGATCATCATCGGTTCCCAGACCGCCGGGCGCTACAAGTCCGCCTATGCGGTGGGCGATCCGGACGACGACAAGGCCTGGGGCAGCGTCGCCGCAGCCTGCGTGGAGGCCCTGGGCAGCCTGCCGGAGCGCGCCAACCTGGGGTTTGTCTATGCGACGGGGCCGCTCGCCGACGATCTGGGCAGCATCGTCACCTTTCTGCGCGAACGCTGCGGCATCGCCGACTGGGTCGGGACCGTGGGCGCGGGCGTCATGGCCTCAGGCGAGGAGATCTACGACCGACCGGCGCTTTCCATTCTGGTGGCGGCGCTGCCGGAGGACAGCTATCGCCTCTTTGCCCCCGTCACCGGCGGGCTGGAAGACTTCACCCGCGAGCACGGCGGCTGGGTGGCGGCGCACAAGCCGATCCTCGGCGTGGTGCACGGCGACCCGCGCAATCCGCTGATCGTCGATGTCGTCGAGGCGGTTTCCGAAGCCACCTCGGCCTTTCTGGTCGGCGGGCTGACCGTCGGCGAAGGCGAGGACTACCCACAGGTTTCGGGCTTACAGGTCCCGGGCGCACAGGTTTCGGGCGCGCTGGCGGCGGGCGGACTCTCGGGCGTCCTGTTCAGCTCGGAGCAGCTTGCGGTTGCCGGGCTCTCCCAGGGCTGCACGCCTATCGGCGAGCCTCACGAGGTGACCGAGATGGCAGGTGAAGGGGTCGTTGCCAGCCTCGACGGCCGTCCGGTGCTGGATGTCCTGCGCGAGGAGGTCGGCGAACTGCTGGCACGCGACCTGCGCCGCATCGGGGGGTACATTTACGCCGCCCTGCCGATCGCTGGCAGCGATACCGGCGACTACCTGGTGCGCAACCTGATCGGCATGGATCTGGAGCGCCAGTGGCTGCAGATCGGCGCCGACCTTTCCGTCGGCGACCGGCTCGGCTTTTGCCGGCGCGACCACGCTTCGGCGAAAGAAGACCTGCAACGCATGCTGCGCGATCTCAGCAACCGGGCCGGCGGCGCCCCGCGGGCGGCGCTTTATGTCTCCTGCGTGGCGCGGGGCCGCCACCTCTTCGGCACCCAGTCCGAGGAGTTGCGGTTGATCCGCGAGACGTTTGGGGATATCCCGCTCACGGGTTTCTTTGCCAACGGCGAAATCTCCAACAACCGCCTCTACGGCTACACCGGCGTGCTGACGCTGCTGCTCTAGAGACTTCCGGAGCATCCGCAGCGCAGCACCGGCAGAGCAGCATTGGCAGCGCCACACCGGCGAGCGGCCCCTGCGGGCCGGCGCCGGAGTGACATCCGACCTTCTGGGCACCATTCAAGGGGGGACCAATGGAATATCGGCAACTGGGACGCAGCGACATCAAGGTCAGCGCCGTCTGCCTCGGCACCATGACCTGGGGCATCCAGAACACCGAGGCCGAGGGCTTCGAGCAGATGGACTATGCCCTCGACCAGGGCATCAACTTCTTCGACACCGCCGAGATGTATCCCATCGCCCCCAAGGCCGACACCTACGGGCGGACCGAGGAGATCATCGGCAACTGGTTCGCCGCCCGCGGCAACCGCGACAAGGTGGTGCTGGCGACCAAGATCGTCGGACCCAACAAGCAGCGCTTCCCCTACATCCGCGGCGGCGAAACCCGCTTCAACAAGCACCACATCACCGCCGCGGTGGACACCAGCCTGAAGCGCCTGAAGACCGACTACATCGATCTCTATCAGCTCCACTGGCCGGACCGCGCCACCAACGATTTCCGCGGTCTCGCCTACCACCACGATCCCCAGGCGGACGAGACCCCCGTCGAAGAAACCCTGGAGGCCCTGGACGACGTGGTGAAGGCCGGGAAGGTGCGCACGGTGGGGCTCTCCAACGAGAACCCCTGGGGCGTCATGCGCTTCATCGTCGGCGCAGAGGTCGGCCGCGGGCCGCGGGCCGTTTCCGTCCAGAACCCCTACAGCCTGCTCAACCGCAGCTTCGAGACCCGGCTGGCGGAGGTGGCGATGCGCGAGCATTGCGGCCTGATGGCCTATGCGCCGCTGGCCGCCGGCACCCTCAGCGGCAAGTACCTGGACGGTCAGTGGCCGGAGGGCGCGCGGCGCACGCTCTGGCCGGACAACACCCGCTATCAGGGCCCGCAGGCCGACGCCGCCACCGCGGGCTACGTGCAGCTGGCCCGCGACCACGGAATGGATCCGGCCCATCTGGCTCATGCCTTCGTGCTGTCTCGGCCCTTCGTCACCGCCTCCATCATCGGTGCCACGAAAATGGAACAGCTCAAGCTGGACATCGCGGCCAAGGATGTGGTTCTCAGTGACGAGGTCCTCAACGGCATCGAGGTCATCCACAAGAACTACACCTATCCCTGCCCATAAGTTGCGGGCGCCGGCTCGGGCCGCCGCCTGGGGACCCGCGGCCAGCCGATCTGGCTCCCGGGGCCCCGCCCATCCTGTGAAGGTCGTTCACGGCCATGCGCTTGTTCGTCGCCCTGTCCCTGCCCGCCGATCTGCGTGACCGGCTTTGCGGCCTTTCTTCCGGTCTTCCCGGCGCGCGCTGGGTTGACCCGGCCAACCTGCACCTGACCCTGCGCTTCATCGGCGAGGTCGACGGCCATGCCGCCGACGACGTGGACGCCGCGCTTTCCGGCATCCAGGGACCGCGCTTCACGCTGGCCCTGCGCGGCGTCGGCCAGTTCGGCGACGACCGCAAGCCGCGCTCGCTCTGGGTCGGGGTGGAGGCCAACGGCGCCCTGGAACGCCTCCAGGCGAAGATCGAAACGGCGTTGCAGCGCGCCGGCCTGGAGCCGGAAAAGCGCAAGTTCAAGCCCCACGTGACCCTGGCCCGCTTCAAGTCCAGCCCCGGCACGCGGCTGCAGGCCTATCTGGTGCAGCATGCCCTGTTCCGCGCCGAGCCCTTCGAGGTGCGGGACTTCACCCTCTACTCCAGCTACCTCGCCCACGAGGGCGCCATTTATTCCGCCGAGGCGGTCTACCCGTTGGCATGACCCCTCCGCGTCTCACCGTTGCGACGGCCCAGTTCGCGCTCACCGCCCGTCCGCTCATCAACGCGAAGCGGATGGCGGCCCTGATTCATCGCTCGGCAGAGGCGGGGGCGCAGGTGGCGCACTTCCCGGAATGCGCGCTCTCCGGTTATCCGCGTCAGCAACTGGAGAGCTGGCAGGGCTATGACTGGACGGCCTTGGAAGTGGCGCAGGATCTGGTGGCCCAAGCTTGCCGTGACGCCGGCCTTTGGGCGGTCTACGGTTCGGCCCAGCCTCTGGCCGATGCCGCCTTGCCACACAACTCGGTTTTCGTGGTTGCCCCCGACGGACAGGCCTGTGGCCGCTACGACAAACGCTGCTGTTCGCTGCGTGAACTGGATTACTTCACTCCCGGTGGCGGGCCTGCGATCATTGAGATCGCCGGGTTGCGATGCGGTGTTCTGCTTTGCCTGGAGTGGTCGTTTCCGGAGCTCTGGCGCGCCTATGCGGATGCCGGGGTGGAATTGGTCTTTCTTTCTGCTTATGCCGCCGGCTTGCAGGGCAGACACCTGCATTCGGATGTCATTCCCCCGGTGTTGCAGGGCCATGCCTTCACCAACAGTCTGTTCATCAGCACGAGCAATGCCTGCAATCCCAGCCAGGCTTTTGCCAGTCATTGGGTCAAACGCTCAGGACGGCGTGGTTCGGCCTGCCGACGGCATCGTCCCGGCCTGACGGTCAATGCCGTCGCCGATGATCCGGAGAAGGACGCAGTCTATCGTCGGATCCGCGCGTTTCGGGCCGAGGCCTCCAGCGGGCGCCTCTATCGCAACCTCCAGCGATCTGAGGCGAAGCTCAAGGACGAATAAGCTGAGCTCATCAGTCCGGTCAGCGGACTTCCGGTTTGGAAATGGGGCCTTCTCATGCAGCATGCCCTGTTCCGCGCCGGGCCCTTCGAGGTGCGCGACTTCACGCTTTGCTCCGGCTACCTCGCCCATGAGGGCGCGATCTCCGCCGGCGAAGCGGTCAGATCTCTTTCCTTAAAGATGAAAGCTGTGTCATTTCTCAATCAAGAGTAGATATACTAGGGATTCGGTCACAGCGATGCGCTAACCTGGGCATTCTAGTGTGCATCCGGTCCAGGGGTGGATCACCGGTGTGCTGCCGCGCTTTGAGCGCTGGGAGAGGCGGCCGCCGGAAGCGCGTTGTGGGTTTTACCGCCGGAACACGTTGCGCGTTTCCATGCCAACCTGGAGACCCGACAGCATGTCCTCAAATGACCATTCTCAGGATTTCGAAGTAGAAGCGCGTTCTGCGGATTACCGTTCGCAGAAGTTCGAACGAGATATGAGCAATGCGAGTGAATCGACCAGCCATTTTCTCCTCGAACTCCTCGAACGCGAAAAGCGTGGCGAGGACGACAGCGCCCGCGCCTCGGAGATGTTGGACGATGTCCAGAACCCGGTGCAGGTGTTCACCGCTTTGATTGAAGGAACCGACGGCAATGACTTCCTCGGTGAGGACACGGTCTTCGGCGACGTCGTTCTGAACGGTGGCGGCGACGACGTTCTCTACGGCTACGGCGGAACGGCCAATTTGATTTCCGGCGACGGCGCAGGCTTCGGCAGTGCGTTTGTCACTGATGGCGGCGACGATACTCTTTACGGCGGCGAGGGTGTGCTCTTCCTCGCCGGAGATGCTCTGGCACTTGATGGCGAGGCGGAGGTTTTCACCGGTGGTGATGACCTCCTGTTCGGGGCCGATGAGGGCGATTACATCGCCGGCGAATCGCTGGCGTGGCAGGCTGCCGCGACGAGTGAGAACGGAGGTGACGACCTCCTTTTCGGTTATGGTGGCAACGATACCATGTCCGGTGATGCGCTGGCGCAAGACGGTGACGGCTCCAGCGCTGATGGCGGTGACGATACCCTCCATGCTGGTGCCGGCAATGATCTTGTGGCCGGCGACACGCTGGGATTCAGCGATACCGTCTATGTCGTTGCGTCCTCGACCTTTGGCGGCCATGACCTGATCTATGCCGGGGAAGGTGCCGACACTGTCTCAGGCGATGCTCTCGCAGACGGCCTCCCAAACGAGAGTTTTTCGGCCAATGGCGGCAACGACACCATCTTCGGCGGCGCGGGAAACGACAGCATGGCAGGCGATGCCATGGGCAGCAGCGACGGTGCCGGCGCGGTGGCTGTTTTGGGGGGCGACGACCTTCTCTACGGCGGGGAGGGTGACGATGCCGTATCCGGCGATGCGCAGGGTCATTTCATGGCCAATCCCTCGGACCTCGGGGGTAACGACACCCTCTATGGCGATGCCGGGGATGACACCTTGACGGGCGATGTTGCCGGCATCGGTGATGTTGGCGGCGTTTCCAACAACGGTGGGAACGATGTGATCTATGGCGGTGACGACCAGGATCTCATCGCAGGCGATGCCTTTGGGTACTCGGAAATCAGCTTTGTGACCTCCTCGGCTACCTCCTCGGGCGGCGGAGACGATTCGCTCTACGGTGGCCTGGGTGCCGACACGATTGCCGGTGACACGCTGACGCGAACCGGATCTATCGCCGGCGGCTTCGCAACCGCCAATGATGGTGGCGACGATGTGATTGACGGCGGTGCCGGCAACGACCTGCTGTCCGGCGATGCTCTTGGCCTGATCGAAGAGGAGGCTATCTCCCAGAACGGCGGCAACGACTCCATCCTTGGAGGGGCTGGTGCGGACACGATTGCCGGCGACGCCTATGCTGAGGATGGCGCCGAAGCCAGTTCGGCAGACGGCGGCGACGATACGCTGAACGGCGGTTCGGGTAACGACCTGATCTACGGAGATTCCAATGGTGTCGACCTTAACGGCGGTGCCGATCTGATCTATGGCGGCAGCGGCGAGGACTCGATCTATGGCGGTGGCGGCGCCGATCTGATCTATGGCGGAAACGATGCGGACTCGGTCTATGGCGACGACGACGACGATACGTTGATCGGCGGATTGGGCGACGACCAGATCGACGGCGGAGCCGGAGCAGATCTTATCGTTGCCGGAGCCGGCAACGATACGCTGACCGGCGGTTTGGGTAATGACCTGATCTACGGCGATTCCAACGGTGCCGAGCTCACCGGCGGTGCCGATGTGATCTTAGGCGGTGGTGGCGACGATACGCTGATCGGCGGGTTGGGCAGCGACCAGATCGACGGCGGAGCCGGGGCAGATGCTATCGATGCCGGAGCCGGCGGTGATTTTGTACTCTTCGACGCCGGTGATCAGGACCTTGTCGGCGGCCTGGTCAGTGGCGGCGAGAGCTATGACCGTCTCGTGATCCTGTCCACGGATGGAGAGAACGACACAGCTGACGGAACGCTCGACGGCATTGCCGATCTTTCGAGCCTGAACAACGTTTGGGCGGACTTCGAAGAGATCCGCATGACCGATGGGTTGGGTGACGACGCGGTTGCCCTCGATGCGGCCGACATCCTTGCCATGACCAACGATGGTCTGTTGCTGATCGAGGGCGATGCCGGTGATGCCGTGTACCTGCAAAGCAACTTGGCCACCGATTGGGAAGTCCAGAACGTGGGGGCCGCCTTTACCACCTACGTCAGCGACGGCGGCGCCCTGGCCGTGATCGAAAACGAGATCACGCTTCAGCTGAACACGGCGGTCTAGAGAACACTGTCATGCAGAGCTTCTGAGCGTTTAGACAATCCGGCCTCGAGGCTTATGCCTCGGGGCCGGGTTTCCTTGCGCTCTTGCTGACGTGCTCCTGCCGGCGGCTGCAACGCCCCTGCCTCTCCCCCTGCCTCTTCCCCCCCTGCCTCTTCCCCCCTGCCTCTCCCCCTGACCTCCGGTCCAGGCATCACTACCACCAAAGCGCTGTGGTACTCCCAATGAGCCGCTCGGCAACGCGTCGTTCGATTGACGGCGCCGCGCGTTGACCCTATCTAAATTGCGATCCCAGGGGTGGTTCATTGGCGCAGTCCGGGAAACGCGCCAGCGGGAAAGCGCCCAATTGCGCTTCCTGTTCTGCCTGGAGATCGCTTTCATGTCGGAGTTCCTGTCTCATCCGCCGGCGGCAAGCCGTCTGGAAGACCCTGCCGGTGGCCGTCCCTCCCAAGCGCTGGAGAACCTGGAAGTGAACCGCGGGCTCGCCGTCAAGAACGACGTCGGGAGCGACGCGGCGGCGCTGGCGTTTCTGGTGACCGAGAAGCAGACAGTCATCGATCTTTCGCTGTCCCCGGAGGCGCCTGACCTGACGCCGTTCCTTGATGCGATCATCGCACTCCCGATGCTGCCGATGGCCGACGACACAGTCACCGGCAGCGGCTTTGCCGACATCCTGGCCGGAGACGTCCTGGACGGCGGTGTCCTGGTTCTGAACGACGGTGAAGACCAACTGATCTATGGCAACGGCGGCGACGATCGTCTTGCCGGTGACGGCTGGGCCCTGGGCAGCGCCGCCGTGACTGACGGCGGCGACGATACGGTTTACGGCGGTGCGGACAACGACACTCTGTCCGGCGACGCCTTCGCCTTTTACTGGGAGGCCGAAGCCTTCTATGGCGGTGACGACGTCCTGGATGGCGGGGCGGGCTCGGATGCGGCTGCCGGCGATGCCTTGTCGGCGCTGGGCGACGCTTATGCCTTCTACGGCGGCGACGACGTGTTTTACGGCGGTCTTGGCAACGATACCCTGGCCGGTGATGCTCTGGCCTTGGACGGCGGCAGCGCAAACTCCGACTATGGCGGCGACGACCTGCTCTACGGCGGCGCCGGCGCCGGAGCTGTAATCGATACGATGTCCGGCGACGCCCTGGGCCTCGGCGATGGATCGACCGGTTCTTCCCACGGCGGTGACGATACGATTTATAGCGGTACCGGCTTTTCCCTGGTCGCCGGCGATGCCCTCCACTCCGCTCTGCTCGGGATCGGCAATGCGCAGGGCAGCAACATCGCCACCTCCGACTACGGCGGTGCCGATCTGATCTACGGCAGCACCGACTTCCGAAGCACGATCGCCGGCGATGTGTTGAGCGCCGGCGGCAACGGCGATGCCACCGCAACCTCCTTCTACGGCGGTGACGATACGATTGTCGGCGCCGGCACAGACACCATTAACGGCGATGCCTTCAGCGGCGACGTGCTGGGTTCGGGTCACGGCGACTTTGCATCGCACTATGGCGGCGATGATGTGATCCTGGCGCAGGGATCCGGCATCAAGTCGATCGCCGGCGACAGCTATGCCTCCGCCCACGGCTCGGCGGTCTCGCATTACGGCGGCGACGATACGGTTCTCGTGACCGGAAGCGCCGTCGTCGCGGGGGACGCTTATGCATCGCGCTTCAGCGGAGACGCCGTCTCGGAGACCGGCGGGCACGATCTGATCGAGGGCAGCGGTGCCGGCGAGCGGGCATTTGCCGGCGATGCGCTGGTTTACGGCACGGATGACCTTGCCTGGTCCGAGTATGGCGGCGACGACACCCTGGACGGCGGCGATGCAACGCTGCTTCACCTCGCCGGCGATGCCATGGCGCTGGGTTCGGTCAACTCAACATCTGTTGCCGCGTCGATCTACGGCGGAAACGACCGCATCTTCGGCAGTGCCGCCAGCAGCGTTTTTCTGGCTGGCGAGGTGCTCTCGCTCGGCACAAACCTCCTCATCGAGGACGCCTTGTCGATGGAGGGCGGTGACGACACGCTCTACGGTGGCGGCGGCAACGACATGGCTGCGATCGCCGGGGAGGCGATGGCGCTGGGTTCGAACGCCGATGCCGTCTCCTTCGACGGGGGCAGTGATCTCATCTACGGCGGCAATGCATCTCAGAACCGACTTTCCGGCGATGTCTTGGCCGACAGCGGCGCTGCGCTTTCGAACGATGGCGGTGACGACACGCTCTACGACGGCAGCGGCAACAGCGCGATTGCCGGTGATGCGCTGGCGGCGGGCGGCGACGCCACCTCCACCGACGGCGGCAATGACTATGTCGAGGCCGGCACGGGTACGGATGCGCTGGCGGGCGATGCGATGACGGAGCTGGGCGGAACCGCTCAATCCAACATCGGCGGCGATGACAGCCTTTATGGCGGCGGCGACGGCGACGTGATCGCCGGGGATGCGCTGGCCGAAGTCGGCGGCGATGCCCTGTCGACCGCCGGTGGCAACGATTACATCGATGGCGGCGAAGGCGACGATACGCTCAGCGGTGACGCCCTGGCGGTCGGCGGCGGCATGGCCTCCTCGACCCTGGGCGGAGACGACACGCTTTATGGCGGCGAAGGCGACGACCTGATTTTCGGCGACTCCAACGGCGAAGACACTTTCGGCGGCGCTGATCTGCTGTTCGGCGGCAGTGGCAACGACACGCTCAACGGCAACGGTGGCGACGATGCCCTCGACGGCGGCGCCGGGGTCGACCGCATCTTCGGTGGGGCTGGAAACGACAGCATCGTCTTCGATGCCGACGACCACAACGGCGGCCCGGGCGGTGCGGTGGACGGCGGCGAGGATACAGACACCCTGGTCCTTGATCTCACCTTTGCGCATGACAGTGAAGACGGCACCATCGACGGCATCGTCGACCTCTCCGAGCTGGAG
The DNA here is from genome assembly GCF_028281305.1 of Pelagibius sp. Taxonomy (GTDB): domain Bacteria; phylum Pseudomonadota; class Alphaproteobacteria; order Kiloniellales; family Kiloniellaceae; genus Pelagibius. The sequence goes on from NZ_JANQKD010000127.1 coordinate 65,593, forward strand.
AACGTCTGGTCCGGCTTCGAGCGGGTCGACATGACCGACGGCGCGGGGGACGATGCGCTGGCCCTGGATGCGGATGACATCCTCTCCATGACCGGCGACGGTGTCCTCGAGATCTTCGGCGATGCCGGCGATGCGGTGCATCTGCAGAGCGCTGCGGCCGGAGACTGGGAGGTGCAAGGAGCCTCGGGCGGCGGCATCACGACTTATGTCAACGATGCCGGTGTTCAGGTCTCCATCGACGACGACATCACGGTGTTGCTGAACACGACGGTCTAGTTTGGGGAGACCGCTGACAACCCGGCCCCGAGGCCTGTACATCGGGGCCGGGTTCGTTTTGGTCTTCATCGTCGGCGCCTGGATCACCCGTCCGTTGGCTCTGCCGGTACAAAGCCGCTACCCCCAAAGATCCGGCCGCCGCTCCGCTCTCCCCTTGATGTCAATTCGCAGCAAGACTATTCATCCAGAGGTTCCAGGGGTGGACCACCACTGCCGCCGATCGGGATAGGCGCGCATCCAGCACTGCTCTTTTTCTGTGCTGGCCAGCCCGGAAACCGATTCATGACAGCTGTTCACTCCTACCTGGATACTCTCCTGCCTTGGCTTGACGACACAGCCGAGGGTTCGCCTGCCGACACCTATCTGACGTTTCTGGCCGAGCTCCTGGAGCAGCCTGAGAGCGATGGTGACGCCATCATCCTTCCACCGCCCGCCGAAGAGACGCAGCCGGACCTCGGCATCCTCCAGAACCCGCCTGTCCAACTGGCGATGCCCTACATCTGGGGCGACCAGTTCGACAACTTTCTCGGCGAGCAAACGGTCTTTGGCGATGTCGTGATGAACAATGGCATCGACAACACCATCTACGGCTTTGCCGGAATGGACTGGATCTCAGGCGACGGGGCGGGGGTGGGCGCTGCGGATGTCACCGACGGCGGGAACGACACCATTGTGGGTGGCACCGGCATAACGATCGCGGCCGGCGATGCCCTGGGCGTCTACGGTCATGCCTTTGTTGACGGCGGGGGACACGACTCCATCAGAGGCGCCGCTGACGGCGATGCCATCGCTGGCGAGGCGCTGAGCCGCTACGGCCCCTACGCGACGTCCTACAACGGGGGCTTTGACACCATAATCGGCGGTGGCGGCGCGGACACGCTGTCCGGCGACGTGCTGGCCATGGGCGAAGAGGCCGGTGGTTGGGCCTTGGCGGTCGCGGGCGGCAACGACACTCTTATGGCAGGCATCGGCGATGACCTCGTCGCCGGCGATGTCTTGGCCCTGCAGGGCGCCAGTGCCGTGTCGTACGACGGCGGCGACGACTTCATCGACGGCGGCGCGGGCAACGACACCCTCGCCGGCGACGGCCTGGTCCTGGGGCCCGGTACGGCCACCTCCGAAAACGGCGGCGACGATACGCTGCTGGGCGGTGCGGGCGACGATCTCATGTTCGGCGATACCAACGGCAGCGAAGAGAACGGCGGCGATGATGCCCTCTTCGGTGGTGAGGGGGCCGACAGCCTCCACGGCGGCGGCGGCGAGGATCTGATCGACGGCGGGGCCGGGGTCGACCAGATCGACGGCGGTGCGGGAAGCGACCGCGTGATCTTCGATGCCGAGGATCACAATGCCGGGGCCGGAGGCACGGTCGACGGCGGCGCCGGTGTCGACACCCTGCTGGTCGACCTGTTGCCGGCCAACGACCGCGAGGACGGATCGCTCGACGGTGTCATCGACTTCTCCGCCCTCGCCGACGTCTGGTCTGGCTTCGAACGCATCGACATGACCGACTCCGCCGGCGACGACGCCATTGCGTTGGACGCCGCCGACATTGTCTCCTTGGTCGGCGACGGCGTGCTGGAGATCGCCGGCGATCTCGGCGACACGGTGGCCCTCAACAGTGGTGCTGGCGGCAACTGGGGACTGCAGGGCTCGGCCGGTGGTTTCAGCACCTATGTCAACGATGCCGGTGTTCAGGTCTCGATAGACGACGACATCACGGTGTTGCTGAACACGGCGGTTTAGCGCTTACGGTAGTGAAGGGCAGGCGCCGGGGCGGGTTTCCGTCCCGGCACTGCCGGATTCGCTTTATACCCAGCGCTTCAGGAGGTGGGACCCAGCGGCCCCGCCGACGGCTGCACCGGCTTGGGCTTGCGCGTTTCGCGGTGCAGGATATAGAGGCCGCTGGCGATCAGAATGGCTGAGCCGATCCAGACATTGGGGCCGGGCACGTCGCGCCAGATCACCCAGCCGAAGATGACGCCCCAGAGCAGAACCGAGTAGTCGAAGGGCGCAATGACCGCTGCGGGGGCGAAGCGGTAGCCCTGGGTGATCAGCATCATTCCTGCGGTCCCGATCACACCCATGAACACGAAGAGCCCGAAGTCCGCCAGACCGGGTGTCTGCCACTGGACCGGCATCATCATCGAGGTCACCCCGACGGCGATCAGGCTGGGCCAGAAGAGGATCGCCGAGGTGGTGAGGTACTTGGTCTGCTTGCGTCCGATCAGCATGGCGATGGCGTAGCTCAGCGCCGCACCCAGGGGCAGCAGCGCCTCGACACGAAAGGTGGCGGTGCCCGGCTGAACGACCACCAGCACGCCGATGAAGCCGAAGACAACGGCCGCCCAACGGCGCATGCCGACATGCTCACCCAGCACCGGCACAGACAGCGCGGTGATGAACAGCGGTGCGGCAAAGGCGATGGCAAAGGCGTCGGCCAGCGGCAGGTAGCGCAGGCCGGTGAAGAACAGAAAGGCGGCGCCCAGGTTAGCGGCGGAGCGGGCGATCAGCAGCGACGGGCGCTTCGGCCTCAGGCTGGCGAGACCGCCGCCGGCGACCAGCACAAAGGCCAGGATGGTAAGGAGACCGATGGCGTTGCGCGCCAGGATGATCTGGCTGATGGCATAGCCCGCGCCCAGGAACTTGGCACAGGCATCCATCACCGCCATGCCGAACAGGCCGATGACGGCGCAGGCAATGCCGAAACCGACCCGATCGCCGGCCGCGGGCTGTGCTGCACCCTGGCTCATACCCCTGTCTAGCCGTAGCGCTTCAGGATGTCTCCCACCATTTGCGCATAGGGGGGTCCACAGATCTGCGTGTGAACGAGCGTGGGAAAGAGGTTGTAGATGTCGCGCCGGGCTTCGCGATAGCCGGGCCGTGGCGCGTGCCGGGCCTGATAGCGCCGGTGGAAGGCCGGCCCGAAGGTGGACAGCCACTCGATATAGGCGATCTCGACCTCGGGATCGGCGAAATAGAGCGCCGGGTCGATGAAGGCGGCAACTCTGCCGCCTTTGAAGAGGACGTTGCCGGCCCAGACGTCGCCATGCACCAGTCCGGGTCGCGGCGGCTGCTCGATGAAGCGCTCCAGCCGGCCGCAGAAGGCCTCCAGCCGCCGGAAGGTCTCCACGGGCAGGCGCCCGGAGTCCATGGCGATGCGGCCCATGGTGAGCAGGCGCCGGTCGCGGTAGAAGTCGCACCAGTTCTCGGTCCAGGGGTTGGGCTGGGGCAGGGCGCCGATGACCGTGTCGCGCTCGAAGCCGAAGGCGGGGGCGGTGACGGCGTGGAGGGCGGCCAGGCAGTCGGCGGCGTGCTCCTCTGCCGCCACGCGGTCGCCTGCGCCGTCGTTCTCGACGTAATCCATCAGCAGAAGGGTTTCGGAGACGGAGTGCGTCCGCGGCACCGGCAGGGCGCTGTGTTCGGCCAGATAACCGAGCATGAAGCCCTCGACGGCGAGGCCGCCTTCCGCGGCGACCTTGGCAACCAAAGGCGCGGCGCCGTCCAGATCGACCCGCAGCACCTCCGCCACGCAGCCGCCCAACAGCGGGGTCTGCGCCGTCACGCGGCTGCCGGTCAGCGCCGCGATGCGGTCTTCGAGCGGGAGGGCGGGAGAGGGGCTAGCTGCGCCCGAGCGGGAATCCATCGCCTGCCGGATCGTTGTGTTTGCCCGAAGCGCTTCGCTTGAACGCCTCGACCCAGAGTGGCGTCACTGCCTCGATCAAGTCCAGCATGACTTCGTAGTCGGCCAGGGTTCCGTAGTAGGGGTCGGCGACTTCGCCGGTCTCTGGGCCGCCCCCTGGGCCGCCTTGCGCCAGAACGTCGAGAAACAGGGCCAGGCGGCAGCGCGCGCCCGCCGGGCAGATCTTCTGCAGCCTGCGCAGGTGGCCCCGGTCCATGGCCAGGATGAGATCGAAGTCGTGAAAGTCCCTGATCGTCAACGCCCGGGCCCGGAGCGCGCCGATGTCATAGCCGCGCGCGGCGGCGCAGACGACGGCTTCGCGCGAGGGCGCTTCGCCGACGTGGTAGTCGTCCAGGCCCGCGGAATCCAGATGAACGCGTTCATCGAGGCCGGCCTGCGTCAGGTGATGCCGCAGCAACGCCTCTGCCGTCGGCGAACGGCAGATGTTCCCCGTGCAGACGATCAGGACGCGAATTCTGTCTAAAGATGTCACAAACGAATTGGTGATGCCCCCTGCGGGCTGTTGTGATCTATCATCCGCGGATCGTGTCCGCAAGGAATCGCCGCACTCGGGGCTCCCGGACAGGCGTTTGACCCGGGGCTGGGGTTGGAGATGGAAGAGCGGCGGATTGTTATCCTAACGGGGGCGGGCATCTCCAAGGAGTCGGGCCTCGAGACCTTCCGCGACCCCGACGGCATTTGGGCCCAGGTGCGCATCGAGGACGTCGCCACCCCAGAGGCCTTTGCCCGCAACCCGGAGCGGGTGCACGCCTTCTACAATCATCGCCGGGCCGGCCTGCAGGCGGATGCCGTGCTGCCGAACGCCGCGCACGACGCTCTGGCCCGTCTTGAGCGGGACTGGCCGGGAGAAATGCTTCTGGTGACCCAGAACATCGACGACCTGCACGAGCGCGCCGGCTCCAAGGCGCTGATCCACATGCACGGCGAACTGCTGAAGGCGCGCTGCCTGGCCTGCGGTGCCGTCAGCCCCTGGCATGAACCGATGACCCTGGCCAGCCTTTGCCCTGCCTGCGGCACCGCCGGCACCCTCCGGGTGAACGTGGTCTGGTTCGGCGAGATGCCGATGGAGATGGAGCGCATCTACGACGCGCTGGGGGTCTGCGATCTCTTCGTGTCGATCGGCACCTCCGGCAACGTCTATCCGGCCTCCGGCTTCGTCGCCGAGGCGCGGAACAACGGCCGGGCGCACACGGTGGAACTGAACCTGGAACCCTCCGAAGGGCACTCGCTGTTCGACGAGGCCCACTACGGGCCGGCGACCGAGGTCGTGCCGGCCTTTGTCGAGCGGATTCTGAAAGATGGCTGGTAAGGCCAAGGTCAAAACCACGGCCAAGGCCAAGGTCTCGGGGCGGCGGAGGGCGCCTGCGCCGCCGGCCTTCGATCCAGACGCGGGCTTGGCGGGGATCGTTGCGGCGGCGCGCGCCTGCCGGGTATGCGCCGCGCATCTGCCGCTGGGGCCGCGCCCGGTGCTGCGCGCCGAAGCGGCGGCGCGGCTGATGATCATCGGCCAGGCGCCGGGCACAAGGGTGCACGAGACCGGCATCCCCTGGAACGACCGCTCCGGCCTGCGCCTGCGCGACTGGCTGGCGATGGAGGAGGCGGTCTTCTACGACGCCGCGCGCGTGGCCATCGTGCCCATGGGCTTCTGCTACCCCGGCGTCGATGCCAAGGGCGGCGACAAGCCGCCGCGCCCGGAGTGCGCGCCGCTCTGGCATCCTCCCCTGCGCGCGGCGCTGCCGGAGGTGGAGCTGACGCTGCTGGTCGGCATGTACGCCCAGGCAAAGTACCTCGGCAAGCAGCGGCAGAAGACGCTGACCGAGACGGTGCGCCACTGGCGCGACTACCTGCCGGACTTCCTGCCGCTGCCGCACCCGAGCTGGCGCAACACCGCCTGGCTGAAGAAGAACCCCTGGTTCGAAAGCGAGCTGCTGCCGGAGCTGCGCAAGCGGGTCGGCAAGCTGATCTGAAACCGCGCCTTCAGCCCCACCTTCAGCCCCACCTTCAGCCCCACCTTCAGCCCCTGCGGGTCACGCGGTAGGCACAGCGCCGGGCGCCGGCCAGGATGTGGTCCGTGCGCTCGACCGTCACCCCGTCGCCCAGGGCCGCGCGGAAAACCTCCAGCTCCGACTTGCAGAGCTCGGCACAGGCTGCGGCCGCCGAGCAGACCGGGCAGTGGTTTTCGATGAAGAGATAGCCCTCTGCGGTTTTCTCGACGGCGGCCATGTAGCCTTCCTCGCTGCGGATCTCGGCCAGGGCGCGCAGCTTTCCGGCAAGGCTCCGCTGACGGTCGATGCGCGCGCCGTAGGCGGCGATCTGCTCCTGGGCGCGCACCGCCAGCAGCTTCTCCAGGCCCTTGGCGCCGAAGGCCTGCTTCATGGAGTCGATCAGACCGAGGGTCAGCTCCGCGTGACCGTCGGGAAAGAAGCGGTCCGCCGCCGGCGTCAGCGCCCAGAGCTTCGCCGGGCGCCCGAGCGGCCGCGCCTCGGCGGCATGGTCGACCAGACCCTCGGCCTCCAACTCGTAGAGGTGCTGGCGCACGGCCATGGCGGAAATGCCGAGCCCCTCGGCCAGGTGCGCGGCGTCCTGCGGGCCCTGTTGTTTCAGGGCGTCGATGATGGCGCGCCGGCTGCGCTTGTTGCCGGTCTTGGGTTTGGAACCGGTTCTGGGTTTGGTCGCGGTTTTTGGCATGACAATTACCTAAAGTTTTTTCTTGAGAAAAGCAAGGGCGGTGCCTAGAGTGTTTCTCAAGAAAAACCTTTCGAATATCGGCCCACCGAGGATCAGGAGATTGCCCGATGAGCGCGCTCGCTGCCGACACCCCCGCGACCGAAGATCGAAGCAAGCCCGCAGGTGAGGGCGCGCCCGGCAACCGCATCAGAGTCGGCACGCTGGCGGAGCTGCGGGCCAAGGGCCGGCATCTCTTGAAGACCGGCAGCAAGCAGATCGCCGTCTTCGCCAACGAGAGCGGCGTCTACGCCTGCAACAACCGCTGCCCGCACGAGGGTTTTCCCCTGATGGAAGGCAAACTCACCCAGCGTGCGGATGGCGAGGGCTGCATCCTTACCTGCAACTGGCACAACTGGAAATTCGATCTGGAGGGCGGCGAGACCCTGGTGGGCGGCGACACGCTGCGGCGCTACCCGGTGGAGATCGTCGACGGGGAGGTCTGGCTCGACCTCAGCGATCCGCCGCTGGAGGAACGCCGGGCCGCCGCGCTGGAGAGTCTGCGCCGTTCCTTCCGGCGTCACGAGTACACCCGCATGGCGCGGGAGCTGTCGCGCCTGCAGCAGGCCAAGGCCGATCCGCTGGACGGGCTGCGCGGCGCGCTGGACTGGACCGCCGACCGCTTCGAGTTCGGCACCACCCATGCCCACGCCGCCGCGCCCGACTGGCTGGCCCTGCGCGACGATCTGGCCGCCAGCGAGCCGGAGCGCCTGGTGCCGCTGCTGGAGGTCGTCGGCCACCTGGCCTGGGACTCCCTGCGTGAGCCCAGCTACCCCTTCCCGACGGAGAGCCGGCCCTACGATCCGGCGTCGCTCGTGGCCGCCATCGAGGCGGAGGATGAGGCGGCGGCCATCGCGCTGCTGCGCGGTGCCCTCGGCAAGGGGCTCGGTTTCCGCGACCTGGAGGCGCCGCTGGCCGAAGCCGCCCTGGCCCACTACCAGGACTTCGGCCATGCCGCGATCTACGTCTACAAGACCGGCCAGTTGATCGACCGGCTGGGCCCGTCCAGCGCCGAGCCGCTGCTCTGCAACCTCGTGCGCTCCCTGGTCTATGCGACGCGCGAAGACCTGATCCCGGAGTTCCGCGCCTATGGCGAGGCGCTGTCGGCCTGGGATGGGAAAGGCGGCGAGCCGGTGACGGCGGAGGATCTGCGCCGGCTTTCCGTGCCCAAGGTGATGCGGCGGATCCTGCGGTCCTCGGGCGACCGCAAGGCGCTCTACGATGCGCTGGTGGGGGCCGCCGCCGCCGACTTCCTGCAGTTCGACCTGCCGGTGGCCGATGCCACCGACCGGGGCGTTTCCCACAACGTCGGCTGGCTGGACTTCACCCACGCGATCACCTTCAGCAACGCGGTGCGGGTGCTCTGCAGCCGCCACCCAGGGCTCTGGCCCCAGGGGCTGTTGCAGATCGGCTGCTTCGTCGGCCGCAACGCGGCCTACGTCGACCGCAGCTACGACGCCGGCCGCTGGCGGGTCGACGATCCGGACGCGTTCTTCGAGCGCGAGATGCGCGCCCTCTTCGACCATGCGCAGTCGGAGTACATCGTCTCCGTCCACCTGGTGAAGCTGCTCTCGGCAGCCAGGGAGGAGATTACCGCCGATCCGGCGGCGCCCTGGACGGCGGATATGCTGGCTGCAGTCAACCGCTTCCTGCACGAACCGCTGAAGCGCAAGCACAGCATGCGCACGGCCCAGCAGGCCCTGGGGTTCGTCGCTGCCGAGACCTGATCCAGACGGGTGAGCATCGCGGGGACCCTGCAACCCGCGCTCTCCCCCTCACCCTCCCGCCCGCTGTGCGTTTGGGGGCGGGCTCTTCCCTCTCCCCGTCTCGACGAAAGATCCGGGGAGGGGGTTCTTTTTCCGGCGCCTGACGCCGGCGCTTCGGCGCCGCCCCGTATGGTCAGGCGCTTGCCGCAAAAGGAAAACGGCCCGTCCGTCAGGCGGGCCGTTTGGCTGTCGATCGGGGGCGTGCCGTCAGGAACTGGAGGCTGAGGGAAAGCGCTCGATGTGCTCCATGTCGTCGTCGGAGAAGCCGAAGTGGTGGCCGATCTCGTGGATCAGCACATGCTTGACCACGTCGGCCAGGTCCTCGCCGCTGTCGCACCAGTAATCCAGGATCGGCCGGCGATAGAGGAAGATCATGTCCATGTCTTCCGGCGAATCCATGGAGGACTTCATCAGCAGGTTGGTACCCCGGTAGAGCCCCAGCAGGTCGAAAGGCGATTCGCAATCCATCTCCTCCAACGTCTCGTCGTCGGGGAAGTCCAGGACATGGATCACCACGTTGCCCAGCGCATCGCGCAGATCTGCGGGGATGGTGGCATAGGCCTCGCGGGCCAGGGCCTCCAGGTGCTGGGTCTCGGGCGGGGTGGTGTAGCGCCCGATGTCGTGCAAGCGTGCCATAACGGTTCCTATAGCCTCTCTCTTGGGGTCACCCTAGCCTGCCTTGACCGGGAGTCCAAGCAGAGTCACTTTCGATTAACCTTAACCCGGCCAACTTTTTCGTGGGGAGCCAGATCATGGTCGAGAAGCTAAGCCAGGAGCAGCGGGCCTCTCTGCCGGAGGTGCTGCCCGGTTGGGTTCCGGTCGAGGGCCGTGATGCCCTGAAAAAGACATTCCAGTTCAAGTCCTTTAACCAAGCCTGGGGCTTCATGAACCGGGTCGCCCTGGCGGCCGAGAAACTCAACCATCACCCGGAATGGTTCAACGTCTACAATCGTGTGGAGATCACCCTGACCACCCACGACTGCGGCGGCCTCTCCGAACTCGACGTCACGCTGGCCAAGCGCATCGAGACCTACGCGGGCTAGGCCGGCACCGAAAGCGCGCGTCCCCCTCACCCTCCCGCTTCGCGGGCCCCTCCCTCTCCCACGAAGGGGAGAGGGAACAGAGGGAAAACGATACCCTGCATCATTGTCCCTCTCCCCTGGTGGGAGAGGGTTGCGCAGCCTTGGTGAGATCAGAGATCGAACCTAGGCGAAGCTGGGTGAGGGGGAAGATCCGATGCTGTCTCGGATCGCTCTGCCAACGCTCCCCGCCAAACCCCCTACTGCATGCGCATGGCGCCATCCAGGCGGATGGTGTCGGCGTTCAGCATGGTGTTGTCGCAGATGTGCAGCACCAGGCGCGCGAACTCGCCCGGGTGGCCGAAGCGGTGCGGGAAGGGCACCTGCCCCGCCAGGTTGTCCTGCACCTCCTGGGGCATGTTCAGCAGCAGCGGGGTGCCGATCAGACCGGGGGCGATGGTCAGCACGCGCACGCCGTTCTTGGCGAACTCCCGCGCCGCCGGCAGCATCATGCCGTTGATCCCGGCCTTGGAGGCGGCGTAGGCGACCTGGCCGAGCTGGCCTTCCACCGCGGCGATGGAGGCGGTGGAGATCACCACGCCGCGCTCGCAGTCTTCGTTCACCGGCTCGCCGCCCAGCATCTCCGCGGCGGCCAGGCGCAGCAGGTTGAAGCTGCCGATCAGGTTGACCTTGATGACGTTTTCGAAGAACTCCAGGGGCATCGGCCCGTCGCGCCCGACGATGCGCTTGGCCGGCGCGATGCCGGCGCAGTTCACCAGCACCCGGCAGGGTCCGTGGGCCTCGCGCGCCTGGGCCATGGCGGCCTCCGCGCCCTCGGCGCTGGCGACGTCGCAGGCCAGGCCCAGGCCGCCGATCTCTTTCGCCACGGCCTCGGCAGCCTCGCCGTTCAGGTCCAACGCCGTCACCTTGGCCCCGGCCTTGGCCAGATGGCGCGCCGTCTCCGCGCCCAGACCCGATCCGCCGCCGGTGACCACCGCGGCCAGCCCCTTTACGTCCATTAACACTGTCCCCCTGAGCTTGAATTCGCCTGAACTCGGTTTGCGAGCGCGCGCTCTATAGCAGAGCGCCCCGCCCCTGACGAGCCCCACCTGACGAGCCCCACCTGACGAGCCCCACCTGCCGGGACCCTGGCGCGGCCCGTTAGAAAACGAAGTCCGGGCTGCGGACCCTGGCGCTCAGGGAAATCAGCCGTCGATACTGTGCCAGCCCCGCAGCAGACGGCCGCTGTCCCGCTCGAGGACGAAGAGGTTGCCGCCGCCGCTGCCCGGCTGGTCGTGGGCGCGGCCGATGGCCTTGCCGCTGAAATGGGCCAGCGCCAGAGCACCGACCCCGCCATGGGCAATCACGGCGATGTTGCCCGGGGTCTTCTCCCCGGCGCGGATCCGCTCGATCGCTCCAACGACCCGGGCCTGGGCGTCCACCGCCCGTTCCCAGCCCTCGATGCTGGTCTCCGGCTCGGCGAAGAAGCGCTCGACCACCGGCCAGAAGGCATCCGGCGGCAGGAAACCGGTGGCCGAGCGGTCGTTCTCGTGCAGGTCCGGCTCCACCTGCGGCGTCAGGCCCAGGGTCCGGCCCAGGATCGCCGCCCCGTCGCGGGCCTTGCGCTCGGCGCTGGACCGGACCGCGGTCACGCCGGCCACGGCCGGGCTTTCGGCAAAGGCAGTCATGCGGGCGACGCCGGTTTCGGAGAGCGGCCAGTCCGGCACCGGGACATCCGGGTCGATGACCACCTCGGGGTGGGTGATGAACAGGATCCGCGCCACGAAGACTCCTCCCTCAGCGTCTTGCAAGGCTGCCGAGGCCGGCCAAGGCCAGCAGCAGCCAGCCGGCCATCAGCGCAAAGCCGCCGGCCGGTGGCAGCGGTAGGGTGGTCTCGGCCAGGCCGAGCGCTCTCAGGTAGAGCGTCCCGCTGAACAGCGCCATGCCGGCGATCAGCGCCACGGCGGCCAGGGCCGCGCGCCCGGCCGCCCCCGGGGCCAGGCTGCCGACCAGCGCCGCGAGGCCCAGCGGTGCGAGATGCAGGAAGTGAAAGCGCAGCGCCGTGTCGAAGAGCCCGGCGGCATAGGCATCGGCGAAGGCGGCCCCGTGGCTGCCATAGGCGCCCAGCGCCACCGCCCCGGCCCCCAGCAGCCCGAAGACGATCCAGAGAAGACGCATCATCATGGCTGCAAGGGCGCTCCGGCGCGCGTTTGTTGGGGAGTGTCGGCTAAGCTTATCGATAGACTGCTGACAGTTTATTCCGAGGACATGGTTTACACATCTGGTATTTGGGGAGCCCCCGAATGCCCCGGAAAGAGAGTAAACCGATGGATTTTGGTGAGGTCAGACGTGGCCAGCCCCTGAGGCGGTGCCCCATGGAGACCAAGGACAAACACTCGGCCTACTGCGTGCTTTACCGCCGCCGGAGTCGGCGGAGCGTCGAGTCGCTGGCGCTGGAGGCCTTTCTGGTGGCCTAGGTGCTAGAGCCGAGAAGCCACGAAGCTGTGGTGGCGGCAGCAGAAGCCTCGATATCGTACCGCTGGTACTTTTTCGCGTTCCATACCGCGAACTCGAGCTCTTCATCCGTGATGTTGTTGTAGATCGTCACTACATCGGAAGGACCTGCGGTACTGGTGCCGGTAGTGATGATCTGCGGCATCGGTATACGACCTAGGTCACCAGCATTGCAGCGGTCCCCTACGCATGTCCCGTAGGCCCAGCCAGCGCCAACCAAACCAACGGTCATAGCGCCTGCGCAAGCCCATTTTCCGCAGACCCGGCAGTAGCTTGGCCATTTCGAACCAATGTCAGCCATCTCTGTCTCCTTACACGAAGCACCGCCTACAACATATGTGGGCGACCGCCGCCGCTGGGTCAAGATCTGGTGTCGTGGGGCTTCAGGGATCCGCATTTAGGGTTGCCCCGCCGCCGCGCAAAGGCGGTGCTGTACCAGCCCGCCGTCGGCGGAACACGCGCCGAAGAAGTCCACAAATGACGGGCCGAAGCGATCTATGTTGTTGGGGGTGGCGTGGTGACCCCGGCAGGATTCGAACCTGCGACCTACAGATTAGGAATCTGCCGCTCTATCCGGCTGAGCTACGGGGCCACGCAGCGACCGCTCCCGGCGCCCGGGAACGCGCCCCAGAGATAGGCCAAAGCGGCGCTTTAGGCAATGCAGGCCGCGGAGCAATGGATTTACCGGCCCTTCGTCCACTCATGCTTCGAGACGCCCCAGACACTCCATGGGGCTCCTCAGCATGAGGTCTATCTCGGCCTCACCCTGAGGAGGCCTGAAAGGCCGTCTCGAAGGGTGAACCCTCCTGTCTACTCCATGCCTTTGAAGCGCTCGGTGGCGGCGACCAGGGCGCGGCGGATGCCGGGCTCCATGGCCGAGTGGCCGGCGTCGGGCACCACCAGGTAGTCGGCCTCCGGCCAGGCGCGGTGCAGGGTATCGGCCGTTGCGATGGGGCAGACGAGGTCGTAGCGCCCCTGGATGATGATCGCCGGGACGTTGCGGATGCGGTTCAGCCCGTCCAGCAGGGCGTTCTCGGCCAGGAAAATGTGGTTGTCGAAGTAGTGCGCCTCGATGCGCGACAGGCCCAGCGCGTGGCGCTCCTCCCCGAAGGCCGCCACAGTCTGCGGGTTGGGCAGCAGGGTGGAGCAGCTGCCCTCGTAGATGCTCCAGGCCCGCGCCGCCGGCAGGTGCACCTTGGGATCGGGGTCGTTGAGGCGCTTGCGGTAGGCCGCCAGCAGGTCGTGGCGCTCGCTCTCCGGCACCGCCCCGGCGAAGTTGCGCCAGTTCTCCGGGAAGACCTTGCCCATGCCGTAGAGGAACCAGTCGATCTCCGGCTGGCTGCCCAGGAAGATGCCGCGCACGATCAGCGCGGAAACCCGCTCCGGATGGGCCTGGGCATAGGCGAGCGACAGGGTCGAGCCCCAGGACCCGCCGAAGACATGCCAGCGCATGATGCCCAGGTGGTCGCGCAGCCGTTCGATATCGGCGATCAGGTGCTGGGTGGTGTTGTCGGTCAGTTCGCCCAGCGGCGTCGAGCGCCCGGCGCCGCGCTGGTCGAAGACGACGATGCGGTAGTGGCGCGGATCGAAGAAACGCCGGTGATCCGGCCCGGCGCCGGCTCCCGGCCCGCCATGCAGGAAGACGATGGGCCGGCCGTTGGGATTGCCCGAGACCTCCCAGTACATGCTGTGCGTCTCGTCAAGCTGGAGCCGCCCGGTCTGATAGGGCTCGATGAGCGAGAACATGTCCTGCGCCAGCATGCGCCCAGCCTTTTCCTTGTCGTCCGCCTTGTCGTCGGCTTTGTTTGCGCCTGGTCCCGGCCTTGAAGCGGCCGGCGTTTCCTGAGGATCCCCAACGGAAACCCCCACCGGGGCACCGCTGCTGAGGGCCGCCATCGTCTTATCGCAGGCGGCAGGGGCCCGCCACCCCAAATAAGGGCCAGTCGGCCCGCGGTTCAACCCGCCCCGGATAAGCCGTCTCCGGGGCAGACACGCCGCGGCCGCCTTGTGCGCGACCGCGCCGGACCTGTAAGACTGGCGGCAATGCTTTGGTTCTGGCGCATCCGCACTGCAGCGCAGCCGCCTCGTCTTCGCCCCCGCGGAAGGCGCGCGAGCCTATGGCTGGCCAGAGTGTTGACTGCAGGTCTGCTCGCCGGGTTCGGTACAATCGCCGGCGCGCAACCGCCGAGGCCGGTCGACCAACTGACGCTCGGCGCGCCCGGCGAGGTCACGGCGATCGTCGACGGCGACACCCTGATGCTGGCCGACGGGCGCGAGGTGCGACTGGTCGGCATCCAGGCCCCGAAACTGCCCCTCGGCCGGGCCGGCTTCAAGCCCTGGCCGCTGGCGGAGGAGGCCAAGGCGCTCTTGGCGGCGCTGACCCTGGGCAAGACCGTGACGCCGGGCTTCGGCGGGCGGCGCGGCGACCGTCATGGCCGCGTTCTGGCGCACCTTTTCGATGCCGAGGGACGTTGGATCCAGGGCGCCATCCTCGAGGCCGGCCTCGCCCGCGTGTACAGCTTCGACGACAACCGCAGACTGATCGCCGAGATGCTGGCCGTGGAGCGCCGGGCGCGGGACGCGCGCCGTGGCATCTGGGCGCTGGACTACTACGCTTTGCGTAGCGCGGACCAGGCCGGGCGCTGGCTCGGCGGCTTCGAACTGGTGGAGGGCCGCGTGCTCTCGGTGGGGCTCGTGCGGCGGCGCGCCTACCTCAACTTCGGGGCCGACTGGCGCAGCGACTTCACCGTCGCCCTGGATCCCGCGGCGCGGCGGCTCTTCGAGGCCGAAGGGATTGATCTGAAAGACTACGAGGGCCGGCTGTTGCGGGTGCGGGGCTGGCTAAAATCCCGCAATGGCCCCATGATCGAGGCGACGCATCCCGAGCAGATCGAGCTGTTGGAGGAATGATGTCCGGAGCTTTGTCTTGGTTAGGTTGGTCGACGCCGCCCTTCCTGAAGCGCAGTCTTCGGGGATTGGTCTTCGTGCTGGCCGTGCTGCCGCTGGTCGCCGCCTGCGCGACGGCGCCGGGAACCGGGCGGACCATCTTTACCGGGGGCCTGAGCGAACAGGGCGAGGCAGACCTGGGCCGCCAGGAACACCCGAAGGTGATGGCCCAGTTCGGCGGTGCCTACGAGGACCCGGCGCTCAACGCCTACGTCTCCTCGGTGGGCAATCTCCTGGTGCAGACCTCCGAGCTTCCGGATCTGAAGTTTACCTTCACGATCCTCGACTCGCCGGTCGTCAATGCCTTCGCCCTGCCCGGCGGCTATGTCTACGTCACCCGCGGGCTGCTGGCCCTGGCGGAGAACGAGGCGGAGATGGCGGGGGTCCTGGCCCATGAGATCGGTCATGTCACTGCCCGCCACTCGGCGGAACGCTACGGACAGACCATGGCGGCCAATGTCGCAGGCCTCGGCCTGGGCGTGCTGCTCGGCGGACCGGCGGCGCAGGCCGGCGGCACGCTCGGTGCACTTCTGGTGCGCAGCTACTCGCGCGAGCAGGAGTTCGAGGCCGACATGCTGGGCGGCCGCTACCTGGGTCGGGCGCGTTACGACACCGGGGCCATGGCCGGCTTCCTCAGCCAACTGCAGGCCCACGCGCGCCTGGAGGCGGAGCTGGCCGGCCAGCCGGAGAAGGCCGATGCCTTCAACATCATGCAGACCCACCCGCGCACGGCCGACCGCATCAACCGGGCGCTGGCGCAGGCCGGGGCCAATGTGGTGGACGACCCCATCGTCGCCCAGGACATCTACTTCGACAAAATCGACGGCATGCCCTATGGCGACAAGCCGGAGGAGGGCTTCATCCGCGGGCGCAGCTTCGCCCATCCGATTCTGAAGTTCGCCTTCGAGGTTCCGGAGGGCTTCCGGCTCTACAATCAGGCGCAGCGCGTGCTGGCGCTGAGCGGCGACCGCAAGGCGGCCATCCAGTTCGACCGCGGCCCCAAGGACTACCGCGGCTCCATGACCGACTATCTGACACGATCCTGGGGCGCCAGGACCCAGCTGACCGGCGTCGAAGCGATCACGGTCAACGGCCTGGAGGCGGCGACCGGCCAGGTTGCCAATGCCAGGAACGGTGACCTGCGTCTGCTGGCGATCCGCTACGACGCCACGACGATCTACCGCTTCATCTTTCAGTCCGCTTCCGAACGCACGGCCTCGCTGAACCGGCCGTTCCGCGAGACCACCTACAGCTTCCGCAAGCTGAGCGATGGGGAGGCCGCAGCCCTGAAGCCCCATCGTGTGCGGATCTACCAGGTGAAGGCGGGCGATACACCCACCAGCATTGCCGCACGCATGCCTTTTGCCGAAGCCAAGCTGAAGCGCTTTCTCGTGCTGAACGGCTTCGAAGAGAATGTCACGCTGCGCGTCGGCCAGCGCGTAAAGATCATCAGTGAGTAGGCAAAGGCCATGACATCGATTCCCGATCCCGGGACCCCAACCCAGCCGTTGCCCGACGCCCTGCCGGCTGCTCCTGCGGGCAATGGCGCGCCGCCAAGCCGGCGGCGCTGGCGGCCGACCATCGCCGCGGTGCTGAGTGTCGGTTTCGGCCTGTTGGTCCTGGTCGCCGTTTCCCTGGTGATGTGGGTTTCGCTCAGCACGGCGGGGAAGAACACCATGTCCCTGCTGCGCCAGACAGCGGAACTGACGGTCGAGAGTCTGATCGGCGAGATCGGCTTCTATCTGGGCGCTGCGCGCCAGCAATCCGAGTTCCTGGCCGGTGTCGTTGCCCGCGGCGAGGTCGACGTCGAAGATCGCCAGGCGCTGGGCGACGCCATGATGGGGGCGCTTGCGGCCGCGCCACAGGTCACCGGCATCGGCTACTTCTCCGCCGAGGGCTGGTCGCTGAGAGTCGGGCGGGGGGAAGGGGGTGTGATGCGCCTCTACGACGAGGTCGAACCGGATCCCTCCATCCGCGAGATGGTTTTGAATGCCGCCGAAGACACGGACACGTTTTGGGGCGGCGTGCACTGGGTGCCCTCCCTGGAAGAGCCGCATCTGACGGTGACGACGCCGCTGTTTCGTGAGGGGCGCTATCTCGGCGTCGTTTCCTCCGTGGTCTCCGTGCAGGTGCTCTCGGACTCCGTTCAGGACTTCGAGATCCAGAGCGGTCTGCACGCCTTC
>NZ_JANQKD010000009.1 GCF_028281305.1 Pelagibius sp.
TGTTTGATGGCGTGGAATTGGGTCATGCCGTTGAGGATGACGATGGGTCCGGGTTTGCCGTAGTAGCCGGTCCACCCGCCGAGCCTTGCGAAGACCCAGGATGCGAAGGCCAGGGAGCCCTTGGGATGGGGGTTCTTCTGGCGATCGGTCTTGCCTTCCAGACTGTCGCTGACCGCCTCAAGCACCGGTTGGTCTTCTGGTTCGAGGGCGTCTGTGGCCGGTCGACCGATCGATCCGTCGCGGTCGCCGACCAGTTGCATCACCGTGACAGCGGCGATCAGCGACGCCACTACCAGCTTTTCGAACGGCCCCTCGGCGATGCGCAGCGCTTCCACATCAAAGCCCTTGGTCTTCAAGGTGCGGAACAACTGCTCGATGGTCCAGCGGCGCCGATAGTACTCGACGATGCGGCGGACATCCTCGACATCGTCTACGCGGTGGGTGGTCAGCAGGCGCCAGTGGGCGGGCGGCTGTCCGGCGGGGGGATCGATCTCGCGGGCCTCCACCAGGGTCAGCGAGACACTGGCAGGCAGTCTCTCCCGCTCGGTTCGGGGCCGGTTGCGGCCTACCGGCTGACAGATCTCCACCGAACGGGAGCGCAGAGCCACCGTGGCGTCGCGCGCCCGCCGGCCGGGCACTGCCGGCAGCGTCACGATCATCCGCCCGGCCTCGGGCAAGCCCTCCAGGCTCTCCAGCAGCTTCGTCCCGTCGGCTAGGTTGCGGTCCTGCGCCACCCGGATCAGCACCTCCACCCCATCCGGGCGCAGGGCAAAATCCTCATAGAAGTCGGCTTCGCGGTCGGCGATGACCGTGACGGTGGCCGCGCCCTGGTCTTTCAGCTGCGCGGCTTGCGTTGCCCCGCGCACCCAACGGCTGCTCTGCTTGGCGGTGAAGGCACGCCCCGACGCGCGAGGCTTGCCACCGCCCGGCCGGCTCAGCAGCTCTGCGTGCACCAGCCCCAGCAAGGCGCCGCTGGACGCCTCCACGGCGATCGTCGGGTGGATGACGATGCCGCTGCCGTTCGAAGCCACCCGCACATCGCTGGTGTCCTGGATGGCCAGCACATGCAACCCCTGCACCCGCCCGGCCGTGCGCGCCCCGGCGGTGGCAAGCATCTCCGATATCGTCACGGCAGGATTGCGCAAGAACCGCGTCAGGCGGATCTCCCCAGCCCGATTGCCGCCCAAACGGCGGACCCGCACACCCGCGCAACCGACAGCCGCCAAACGGGCGTGCAGCAACGCCCCCCTTTTTCCAGGCGGCGGTCGCCAAACCGCCCCAGCGAGATATCGCTCATCTCCCGGCTCCCTACCTTCCTTGACCGGACGAACACCCAACCAAGGCAGGGAGTCAGACCTCGCCGTACCGCGCAAGCCCGAAACCAACCCAGATGTGTGAATGCCGTAGGGTCGCCGCCCGGGCACGACGAATTCGATGACTTGAAAGAGTTTCTCCAAACAGCGCTGCCGGACTGCCTTGAAGCGATCGCCCTACCCCGATGCCGATCACGCCGCGGCGTCGGCCAGGGACGCCGGCCGGCCGCGCACCAGGGCCGAATAGTCTTCGCGCAGCGTCTGCGTCAGGCGGCCGGGCGTGAAGGTCAGATCGTCGATGCGCCCCACCGGCGTCACCTCCGCCGCCGTCCCGGTCAGGAAGATCTCGTCGGCGCCCGCCAGCTCCTCCGGCCGGATCTGGCGCTCCACCACCTCGATACCGCGGCGGCTAGTTCCTTGGGCGAAAAG
>NZ_JANQKD010000018.1 GCF_028281305.1 Pelagibius sp.
TCCAGGTAATCGCCGAGCCGGTCTCCACCTGGGTCCAGGAGATCTTGGAGTTGCGGCCGCGGCACGCGCCGCGCTTGGTGACGAAGTTGTAGATGCCGCCCTTGCCGTCCTCGTCGCCGGGATACCAGTTCTGCACCGTCGAGTACTTGATCTCGGCATCGTCGAGAGCGATCAGCTCCACCACCGCGGCGTGGAGCTGGTGCTCGTCGCGCATCGGCGCGGTGCAGCCCTCCAGGTAGCTTACGTAGGAGCCTTCGTCGGCGATGATCAGGGTGCGCTCGAACTGGCCCGTGTTCTCCGCGTTGATGCGGAAGTAGGTCGAGAGCTCCATGGGGCAGCGCACGCCCTTGGGGATGTAGACGAAGGAGCCGTCGGTGAAGACCGCCGAGTTCAAACAGGAGTGCTTGTTGTCGCCGTAGGGAACGACCGAGCCCATGTACTTGCGGACCAGTTCCGGGTGCTTCTGCACGGCTTCGGAAATCGAGCAGAAGATGACGCCGACCTCTTCCAGGTTCTTCTTGAAGGTGGTCGCCACGGAGACGCTGTCGAAGACCGCATCCACGGCCACGCCGGCCAGCTTCTCCTGCTCGCGCAGCGGGATGCCCAGCTTCTCATAGGTTTCAAGCAGCTTGGGATCGACCTCATCGAGGCTTTGGGGACGGTCCTCCGGTGCCTTTGGCGCCGAGTAGTAGTAGGCGTCTTGATAGTCGATGGGCGGGAACTGCACCTTGGCCCACTCCGGCTCCGGCATGGTGAGCCAGTGGCGGTAGGCCTTGAGGCGCCACTCCAGCAGCCACTCCGGCTCTTCTTTCTTGGCGGAGATGAAGCGGACGATGTCCTCACTCAGGCCCTTGGGCGCGGTGTCGGTTTCGATCTCGGTGACAAAGCCGTACTTGTACTTCTCGATCCCGCGGACCTGTTCGACTGTCTCAACCGTTGCAGCCATCCAACTATTCTCCTGACATTCCCGTTCTTACCTGGGACTCTTGCGATCAGACTTTGCTTAGGGGTGCGGCCTCGCGAGGGTTGTCCTCGCCGCCGGCCGGAATGCGAAAGGGTTCCGGTAGGGTGGACATGTCCGCCAGGCTGACGCTGTTCAGCGCCTGGTGGATTGCGCTGTTCACCTTGTTCCAGTTGCCATGCATCGGGCAGAGCGCTTCCACGCCGCAGGAATCCGCGGCGCCATCCACGCAGGCGGTCAGGGCGATCGGCCCTTCGAGCGCCTGAATGATCTGGGCGACGGTGATCTGCTCCGCGCTGCGGCTCAGCGTGTAGCCGCCCGCGGCGCCCCGCTGCGCGGTCACCAAGCCGGCCCGTCCCAACAGATTCAGCAGCTTGGATACGGTCGGCAGCGGAACGGCGGTGTCCTCGGAGATCTGTTGCGCCGAGCGCAGCTCTCCGCGCAGGCTCATCTGCGCCATCACCACCACCGCGTAGTCTGTCAGCCGGTTCAACCGGAACATGGTGAGCCTCAAATCATACTAATCTGGTATGATTTTAAATATAAGATATTGCGGGATAATCAAGTGATAACGGCTCGCAACTCGGACTATTTTGGTAAAGTTTCCAGGCCGCTTGCAGGCGGCCTCACCGGCGGCTGCGGCGCTGCACAGGAAAAGAGGGGAGGCACCGGGTGCCTCCCCTTGAAAACTCCGTTTGATCTGGGTGGTTCAGACGGGCGGCTCCGCACCTAAGTCCGCGATCAGGGCTCGCTGCTGTTCGCGCAGTTGCCCGGATACGACGACTGGGTGGTGTCGCTTTGACAGCCGCCGGTGGCCTCGTACTCCGGATACTGATGGCACGACCCCTCGTAGGACTGCTTGGCAGCGCCGTCATCACATCCCGAGGTGTTCAGCGTGCCGCGTTGGCCCTGCGTGGTCAGTTTGTGAGGGCCGGCAGGCGGACGCGGCGGCAGCGTCTCGCGCTGAGGTGTTTTGAGTTGCTGGGCTGCAACCTGGACGTAGCCATTGCCTGCTGCGGTGTCGTTTGCTTTGACGGCAGCCGGGCCGGCCAAGAGGACTGCAAGTGCGGCGGCAACTGCGAAGGTTGTGGTGTTTGCCGGAGACGGCGTCGACATTGTGAAATCCCTTTCCAGTCTCAGTTCAGGACCCTTTAGGCCTCTGTCCGAACCCACACAGGCTGACATTGGCCGCTTAACTCTGGGTCGGGATGGCCGCGCGAACGGTTCGCCTTCCAGTCAGCGGGCCTCATGCTTTGTTGAGCTGTAACCTCGGGTTCAAGAAGCTGAAGGACCGGGCCGATATGATCGCTTACGTGGAAAGCTTCTCAGAACGGCAGGGTTTCCGGGCTTTTCGGGGGGCGGCCTGCGACACTTCGGACCTTGTCTTAATCGCTCAGAACTCCATACTCTCCCGCGACGGCGGCTCTTTGCCGCATTCTCAGGAGAGCCTTTCCCGCAAGGGAAACCAAGAAAACAAAGACCGGAGTGAATTCATGGGAGTAAAGAGCTCGCTTGTCGCAGTGGTGTTTGCCGCCGCCGCATTCCATACCATGCCCGCCCTGGCCGAGGGCGATGCCGCCAACGGCGAGAAGGTCTTCCGCAAGTGCAAGGCCTGCCACGCTGTTGAAGAGGGCAAGAACAAGGTCGGCCCGAGCCTGTACAACATTGTTGACCGGGCGGTTGGCACGGTTGAGGGCTACAAGTACTCCAAGGCCATGATCGCTTATGGCGAGGGCGGCGCGGTGTGGGACGCTGAGACCCTGGGCGCTTATCTCGAAGCACCGCGCAAGGCCGTTAAAGGCACGAAGATGGCGTTCGCCGGACTCAGGAAGCCTGAGGAAAGGGCCGACGTGATCGCCTATCTCCTGCAGTTCAAACCTGCGGAGTAAGGCACCCACCACCCTGATGTGAAGCGCCGGCCCCGGCAAGGGCCGGCCGCTTTGGCGTTTGCGGCGCCTCAACCTCTTGTGCCTCAACCTCTTGTGATCGGGAGTTGATGCGCCAGGAAAGCCCAACAGGCACAGAATGGACATAGAGCGGGTGCTCGCGTGGTGCCCGTGCCGGACTTCAGCGGGAGGCTGGCTTGGTCCCTATGTCGTGGCCAGATGGCTGTCCTGGTTACAGGCCAGGATTTCTGACGCTCCTAGGCCGATTCCTTGCAGCAGCGCTCTTCGCCATACCTATCGCAGCCTATGGGCAATCCTCTGAGTTCTCGAGGCCGGAGCATCATTTCTCGGTTGACCGTCCAGCGAAGCTGTCGCCGGCTGATGCGATGGTGATCTACGACAAGGTGCGCGATCGCATGGCTGCGGGATACCGGCTGTCGCACGATCCGGCGGCGGAGCGCTTCGTGGAGTGGCGCCGCTACAACTCCGCCCCATACCGCTCCGCCACCCACGGTCAGCGGTTCGTCAACAATTACGCCAACGCCACTGCGCGGGCCTATGGCCAGTACGAGGAAGCCGCCGAGCTTCCCGTCGGTTCCATCCTGGCAAAGGACTCTTTTGCCGTGACGCAGCGCGGCGATGTCTTCACCGGTCCGCTGTTTCTGATGGAGAAGATGCCCGAGGGCTTCCGGCCCGAGGCGCACGACTGGCGTTACACCATGATCATGCCGGACGGCAGCCTGTTCGGAACCACCAATGGCGAGGGTAACGAAAGGGTGGAGTTCTGCATCACATGCCATGAAGCCGTGGGCGAAGACCAGCAGCAGCTGTTCTTTGTGCCGCAGGAGTTCCGAGTACAGTTTCTCAATCTCCGATAGGTCTGCCGCACGAGCAGTTTTTGGATGAAGGCCGCTGCGGAGACAGTTGTGAAGCATCACGATATCGTGAGTCGCCGTGACTCTACAGAGTCGCACGGGAGTCATAGGCTTAGGGGACCGAAGCTCGCCGCTTTGGCTGGCTTTGCGAGCAAAGAAAAACCAAAAATCTCGGTCTGGGAGTGATCTGATGAAGTCCAGGAAACGCCTACTCATGTCGACCGCCATGGTTCCCTTGGTGGTCATGGCCGGCGTGGCGGCCGGCGAACTGATTGCTACAGGGCAGGTGGGCGTTCCCATGGCCCGGGCTGCCTGTAACCCCTGCAATCCTTGCGCGGCGAAAAAGCCGGTGAATCCGTGCAATCCCTGCGCTGCGGCGAACCCCTGTAACCCTTGTGCAGCCAATCCGTGCAACCCCTGCGCCGCTGCCAACCCGTGCAATCCCTGTGCGGCCAACCCCTGCAATCCTTGCGCGGCCGCCAACCCGTGCAACCCCTGTAACCCGTGCAATCCTTGTGCGGCCGGCGGCGGGGGCACTGTTGCGGCCTGCGCGATCCCGCGCATCCAGGCTGCGGCCCTGGCGAATCCCTGCGCGGCCGAGAACCCTTGCAACCCTTGCAACCCGTGCAATCCTTGCGCCGCTGCCAACCCTTGTAACCCTTGCGCGGCCAATCCGTGCAATCCCTGTGCGGCTGCTAATCCATGCAACCCGTGCAACCCCTGCGCCGCGGCGAACCCGTGCAACCCTCGCGCTGCTGCCAACCACTGCAACCCCTGCGCAGCCAATCCTTGCAATCCCTGCGCAGCGGCCAACCCCTGCAATCCGTGTAATCCCTGCAACCCTTGTAATCCCTGTGCAGCAGGGGCAGCCCCTGAACTGACCGATGCGGAAGCGCTGGCTGCCTACGATTGCATGTTCGAGACCATGAAGGCCGCCTATGCGAAGTCGGACAAGGGCGATGCCGCCGGTTTCACCAACTGGCGCCGCTACAGCACCCAGGCCTATGTGTCTGATACCCACGGCGGGCGCTACGTCCAGAACTGGGGCAACACGGCGGCGAAGGCCTACGGCAACTACGAGAACGCCGGCACCTTCCCGCAGGGCGCCAAGCTGGCCAAGGACAGCTTTGCGGTGAACGCCAAGGGCGGCGTCTCGGTCGGGCCGCTGTTCCTGATGGAGAAGATGCAGGCCGGCTTCAACCCGGACAGCGACGACTGGCGTTACACGCTGATCATGCCGAACGGCTCCATCTTCGGTACGACGAACGGCGCCGGATCGGACAACGTTGCCTTCTGCATCGGCTGCCATCAGTCGGTGACGCCGGACCAGGACCATGTCCTTCTGCTGCCCGAAGAGTACCGGGTGAGATAGGCCGGATCGATGGCTGTCCGGTCCAGGCGGCGCCGCATCGCCGCCGTGGGCCGGGTCGTCTTCTCGATCCTTCTGGCGATGGCCGCCTCGACCCTTGGGTCGGGGCGGCCTGCTTTTGCGGACTTCGCAGAAGGTGTCGAGGCCTACGACGCCGGCGACCTGGGCACGGCCTATGCCGAGTGGCTTCCTCTTGCCGAGGCCGGCAACCTCCAGGCTCAAGTCGCCCTTGCCGGCATCCTGGAGACCGGCGGAAGCGGTCTTGTCCGCGATCTGCCCGCCGCGGCGCGCTGGTACCGACGGGCGGCGGAGCGGGGCGATGCGGTGGCCCAGATGAACCTCGGTCAGATGTACGCACAAGGCTGGGGCCTTGCCCGCGACCGCGTCCAGGCGCTGGCCTGGTTCTCTCTGGCAGCCGAGCAGGGGCGCCAATGGGCTGCGGAGCGGCGCGACGCCCTGCGCAGCGACCTGACAGCGGCGCAACGCGAGGCGGCGGAGGCCCTGAGCCGACGGCTGCGCGCAGGCTACTGAGATCCCCCGGCAGAGGCCGAAACCTCCGAACTCCGTCTTGCATCCAAAGGCGTGCCGAGCCAGGCGGCCGGCCCGGTTTGGGTTTGTCGCCACCTGGGTATATAGTCACCTTATTTAGCCTGTCTGAACCGAGAGGTCTGGGACAGCTCGTGGGCTCTTCTTTCAGGCGCCTCGTTATGGCGCTCTTCATGGTCTTCCTCGCGGCCCCCGGCGCGCTGGCGCAAACGCTGCCGCCGGGGGAGCAGAACGTGCCGGACCCGGCGATCGAGGCCCTGAAGGCTGCCGACCCCGGGCTTTCCGAGGCAACCATCCGCGACCTGGTGGCCCGCCTCGACGATGCCGAGGTGCGCCGTCTGCTGCTGGAGCGCCTGGATGCGGTGACAGAGCAGCAGGTCGCGGCCGAGAGCGAAGACCTGGGCGGCCTCCTGATGCAGACGCGCGACCGCGCGGAAGCGCTGCGCGATGGCCTTGCCCGGCTGATCGCCGCAGTGCCGGTCTTGCCGACCGCGATGCCGGCTGCTCTGGACCGTCTGCGGGACGGCCGCCCGGCGGGGATCCTGCTGTGGATCGCTGCGGGCTTTGCTTTGATGATGGCGGTGGGCTGGCTGGCGGAGTGGCTGGCGCGGCGGACCCTGCGGGAGCTCTTTCGCCAGATTGCCGAAGCCCATCCGGACGCCGCCGCAGCGCGTTTCGGACGCCTCGCGCTGCGGCTCTTCCTGGAGTTCGTTCTTCTGGGCGTCTTCGTGGCCGGCGCGCTGGCGGTCTTCTTCGCGCTCACCCAGGGCAATGAAGTCACGCGCACGGCTGTGATGACCTATGTTGCGGCGGTCGTTGTGGTGCGCAGCTACGCCATTTTCTCGCGGTTTCTGCTGGCACCGCGCCTGCCGGGCCTGCGCCTTGCCCATATGAGCGATCACGACGCCCGCTCCATTCACCGCCAGAACGTGATCATGGCGAGCATCGCAGGTTTCGGATTCCTGACCTGCAGTCTGCTGCACAGCCTGGGAATGCCGGATGACGCCCACCAGGTGCTGACCTTCAGCGTCGGCCTGGTGCTCATCGCCACGCTGATCTACAGCCTGGCCAGGGCACGCCACGCCATTGCCGGTGACCTGAATTGGGAGCCGGAGCGGGCGGCGCCGTTCCGGGCCATGCTGGCGCAGTACTGGCCGTTGGTCACCATTCTGTACTCGGCCGCGCTCTATGTGATCGTCGTGGTCATCGAACTGACGGGGGGCAGTGTTTCCTACCTTGCCTCCTTCGGCAGCCTCCTTGCGGTCATATTCCTTCCTCACATGGACGCGATCCTGGAGCGGGCGGCACAGCGTCTGGATCGGCGCAGCGCCCAGGAGGAAACCCTCTTTGCGCAGCTGCGCATCGTCGGGCTCCGGGCTTCGCGCTTCCTGCTCTGCATTGCCGTGGCCCTGTTTCTGGCGCGCATCTGGGGGGTCGACCTGTTCTCCCTGGCCGAGAAGAGCTTCGGCGGCCGCCTGGCCGGCGCCATGGTGGACATCGGCCTCACCGGCCTGGTGGCTTATGTGCTGTGGGAGCTGGCACGCATTACCATCGACCGCCGGCTGGCGGAGGATGCGGCCCAGGCGGCGGCAGAGGGTCAGGGCGAGCCCGAGCCCGGAGAACAGGGCGGGCAGGGGGCATCGCGGGTGCGCACCCTGCTGCCGCTGATGCGTCTCGCCATTCAGATCACCATCGTCGTGATGGCCGTGATGCTCGTGCTGAGCGCACTCGGCGTCAACATCGGCCCGCTCCTGGCCGGCGCCGGGGTTGTCGGGCTGGCCGTCGGGTTTGGCGCACAGACACTGGTGCGCGACATCGTCTCCGGTGTCTTCTTCCTGGTGGACGACGCCTTCCGCCTTGGCGAATACATCGACGTGGGGGTGGTCAAGGGGACGGTCGAGAAGATCTCGCTGCGCTCGCTGCGCCTGCGCCACCACCGCGGCGCCCTGCACACGGTGCCCTTCGGCGAGATCCAGCATCTCACCAACTACAGCCGCGACTGGGCGATCATGAAGCTGGAGTTCCGCGTCCCCTTCGACACCGACCTGGAAAAGGTGCGCAAGATCTTCAAACGGATCGGTCAGGACCTGATGAAGCACGAGGAGATCGGCCCGGACTTCCTGCAGCCCTTTAAATCCCAGGGGGTGCTGGCCACGGACGACAGCGCCTTTGTTGTGCGCGGCAAGTTCATGGCCAAACCCGGCCGTCAGTTCCTGATCCGCCGGGCCGTGTTCCAGGCGGTCCAGGAGGCCTTCGCGCGCGAAGGCATCAAGTTCGCCGACCGCCGGGTGACGGTTCATGTGCCCGGTTCCGAGGAACTGGATCCGGAAGAGCGGGCGGCGGCGGAGAAAGCGGCCGCCTCTGCCGTTACCGGCGCCGAGGCCGCAGCCAACAAGGCGTAACGGGACCGCTTTCGGGCGGCCGGCCACCGCCTTGGCTCTCGACAGAATCGTCCCCGTCTTCTAACACTCTGCCCAAGGCCGGCCCGGCAGGGAAGGGGCGGACCGCCAACGAAAACGCCCCGGACCATCCAGGGGCCGACAGCAGGGGAACCATGCAGAACTCGGTGACGACGGTCGACCACCCGCTGGTCCAGCACAAACTGACGCTGATGCGCGACAAGGATACGGCGCTGCCGGAGTTCCGCCGCCTGTTGCGGGAGATCAGCCTTCTCCTCGCCTATGAGGTAACCCGGCATCTGGAACTGAAGACCGTCACGGTGGAGACGCCTGTCTCTCAGGCGGAACTGCCGGTGCTGGCGGAGCCCGAGCCCTGCTTTATCACCATTCTCCGGGCCGGCAACGGTCTCCTCGACGGCATGCTCGACCTGATCCCGGCAGCCTCGGTGGGCCATGTCGGCCTCTACCGCGATCCCTCGACCCTCGAGGCGGTGGAGTACTATTACAAGGTCCCGCAGGATATGAGCCGGCGGCTTGCCATTGTCGTCGACCCGATGCTGGCGACCGGGCACACCGCCGTTGCGGCCCTGGAGCTGCTCAAGCGCGACAACGCCGGGTCGCTCAGCTTTGTCTGTCTGGTCGCGGCCCCGGAAGGGATCAAGACCCTGCAGGACGCCCATCCGGACGTGCCGATCTTTACCGCTGCCGTCGACGAGCGCCTGAACGACAAGGGCTACATCGTGCCCGGTCTGGGCGATGCGGGCGACCGTATCTTCGGCACCAAGTAGCAGCAGCGGCGGCCGGCCGCAGCGCCAGTGCGGCGCCGCTGCAACTGTTGTTCTACGGCGAGCATTGCGGCTCACTACAACCTTTTCTTGTAGTCGGCGGGACCCCATATCTTCCTTATGCAGGACCGAAGGGAAGAGTTGGGGTCGCTGTAAGGAGGTATGCGCGTATGCCCATACGCCCCGCCGTCATGGCTGCCGTGATCGCTGGTGCGCTGGCCCAGAGTGCCACGGCGGGCGAGCCGGAGAGCGCTTCGTCTGCCGGCAGCGTCTCTGAACCGCTGCAGACCGCCCAAGGTCTCGGCGGCAGCACCGAACAACCACGCCGGCATTTCAGGGTCCCCAATCCCGCTGTTCTCAGCGAGCGGGAAGCTGTGGAGATCTACCTCGGCCTCGCCGACGAACTGGCCGCCGTCTATGCCCGCAGCGGCAGCAGCATCGTCGGGGAATATCAGAGCTGGCAGCGCTACAGCAGCGCCCCCTACAAATCCATGACCCACGGCCGGCGCTACGTCAGCAACTATGCCAATGCCCAGGCCCGCGACTACGGCCGCTATGAGCAGGCCGGGCAACTGCCTGTCGGATCGGTGGTGGTCAAGGACAGCTTCGTGGTCACCGACGCGGGCGAGATCACCCTGGGCCCGCTCTTCGTGATGGAGAAGATGGCCCCGGGGTTCAACTACGTGACCGGCGACTGGCGCTACTCGATGATCTCAGAGACCGGCGAGTTCCTGGGCGAGACGGGGGGTGAGGGCGCCCAGCGGGTAGAGTTCTGCATTGCCTGTCACCTGGCGCAGGAGGACCAGGACCATCTGTTTTTCGTTCCGGCGGAGCGCCGCGTGACGGCGGACTAGTGCCGCATCTGTGTCGTTGCCCGCTGTCAACAGCTTGGCGCAGAATGACCAGATGCAGTTGACGCTGGTCAAGAACGCCGAGGACCTGGTCGGCTCTTACTACGCCGCCTTCTATCCGGGGGAGCGCGGCGCGCCTCTGCGCCCGAACGACACCGTATACATGGACGGCGATGCCTTTGAGGCTCTCTGTTTCGTTGCGGGCAACTTCAGGGTTACCAGCACCACCACCCTTACGGGCTTTGCGATCGATCGGTTGGTCGAGGAACTGGAGGAGGCGTCGCGGCGCATCTCCCACAGCGACAGCCCCAAGCAGGTCTGGCCGCTCACCGCCAGCTACGGCTACACCCAGTTCCTCTCCATCGACGACTGGGAGGTCGGCCGGCAGCAGTTCTGCACAATGCTGCAGGAACTCGGCTCATGGCTGCGGGCCGCACGCGAGCGTGATGAGCCGGTCACCATTCGCGGCGTCTGAAGCCGGGGGCTTTCGTCGAGCCGCCAGGCGGTCAGGAAAAGGCCTTGAAGGCGATCAGGGTGAAGGTGTCCTTGATGCCGGGCAGGGTTTGGACCTCTTCGTTGACGAAGTGGCCGATATCATCACTGTCCTGCAGGTAGCACTTGACCAGCAGGTCGTATTCGCCTGAGGTCGAGTGTACTTCCGAGACCTGTTCCACGTTCTCCACCAACGCGTCGGCCACCGGATAGGCCTTTCCAAGGTCGCACTTGATCATGATGAAGATCGTCTGCATGCCGTCCCGTCTTTCCCTGCCTTTGACTCTGATCTCGGGTGATGCCCGGATTTGCGGCTGGCCCCGAACACGCAGCCGCCATCATAGCTGTTCAGCGCCGAAGGCCAAGGGTGGCGGCAGATGCGGAGGACTGGAACCGTGACGGCACGGCTGCGCCGCGGCAGTCCAGCGGACGCCCCGAAACTCGGTGCCGTGGAACGCGCCGCAGCCGCCCGCTTTCGCGCGGTCGGCCTGGACGTCATCGCCGAGGGGCGCCCGACGGCGGTTGAGGAGTATCTTGCGCTGGCGGAGGAGGGGCGTCTCTGGGTGGCGGAGACCGACGCCGGGATTCCTGTTGGCCTGGCCATTGCCGGCAGCGTCGATGGGGAAGGCTATCTGGCGGAGGTCTCCGTGCATCCCGACCGCGGGCGCCAGGGTCTCGGCCGCGGTCTGATTGCCTGCGTCGAGACCTGGGCTCTGGAGCAAGGGTTTCAGAGTCTGTTTTTGACGACCTTCCGCGATGTGCCTTGGAACCGCCCCTACTACGAGATCCTGGAGTTCGCCGTCAGGAGCGAGGATCACGTTGGCCCCGACCTCCGGGCTGTGCGTGCCGGGGAGAAGGCGCGTGGGCTGGACGGCCTCAGTCCGCGCGTGTGCATGGTGAAGACGTTGCGCCGCTGTGGAGCAGTCTAGGCAACAGTTCCACAGCGGGCGCTTTGGCGAATCTCTCCTTACACCAGGTCGAGGGACCCGCTCAGATCGTTGAAGCTGGCCACGCCGCCCAGGGCGTCGCCAAGCCCGACCAGGGTAATGGTGCCGCCGGTATGGGTGATGGTCGCATCGCCGCCGGGGGTGGCGGTGAAGTCCCAGTTGGCGGAGGTGTCCAGATCGGTGAGCTGCAGGCCGTCGTCCAGCAGCGCCGGCTCCAGGGAGTCGATCACGTCCTGGACTGCAAGCTGGATCAGATCGCCCTCGCCGGGATTGAAGTCGGCGATGATGTCGTCGCCCTCGTTGCCATTGGAGGGATCGAAGCGGAAGAGGTCTGCATCGCCGCCCCCGACCAGCAGGTCGTCGCCGCTGTCGCCGATCAGGAGATCCAGTCCGGCGCCGCCGTTCAGCAGGTCGTCGCCGCGCCCGCCGGCGAGCGTCTCGTCGCCAACGGTGCCGTTCTGCAGGTTGAGCGCCGCGGCATCGAAGGCACCGGCTAAGTCGACGAAGCTCTGGCCGGCAAAGGCCAGCCCTTCGAACTCGATGGTCCCGCCCGGATGGCCGACCGTCAGATTGTTGCTGTCCGGTGCGCCGGTGATGCTCCATTCCGGGCTGTTGTCCAGTGCGGTCAGCAGTTCGGCGGCCCCGGCGATGGCCGAAGTATCGCCGCCGGCCAGCGCCGAGATGATCTCCGGCGTCGCCTTGGCAATGTCCGCTGCCGACAGCACCAGCAGGTCTTCGCCCAGGGTGAAGTCCTGCACCACGTCGGCGCCTTCGTCCGGATTGCTGGGGTCGAAGACGAAGCGGTCGATGCCGGCATCGCCGCGCAGATGGTCGTCGCCGCTGCCGCCGATCAGGGTATCGTCGCCGCTGTTTCCGATGACACGGTCATCGTCGAGGCCTCCGTTCAGGAGGTCGTTGTCACGCCCGCCGCGCAGCGTGTCGTTGCCCTCCCCACCCAGGATGACGTCGTCGCCGGCCCGTCCTGAGAGCCTGTCGTCGCCGGACAGGCCGTTCAGGAAGTCGTCGTCGCGCCCGCCGCGCAGACGGTCGTTGCCGTCATCGCCGGCCTGGGCGTTGGCGATCTCGATGGCGGGCAGAAGGTCCTCGAAGCGCAACGCATCCGAGAACGCCAGCCCCTCGATGGTGATGGTGCCGCCGGGATGCCCGACCACGACAAAGCCGTCGGGAGAAGCGCTGATGGTCCAGTCGGGGTCTTCATCCAGGTCCGCACCCTCGACAGCGCCCGGGTCGCCGAAGGGCGAGGCGGAGGCGACGCCCGGGGCGGAGCGCAGCACGTCGGCGGCGTTCAGGACCAGGCGATCGCCGGCGGCGATATCCAGGTCCTTTATCACATCGTCGCCTTCATCCGGATTGGAGGGGTCGAACACGAAGCGGTCGGCCCCGAAGCCGCTCCGCAGGTGGTCGTTGCCGCTGCCGCCCACCAGGGTGTCGTCGCCGCGGCCGGCCCGCAGATCATCGTCGCCGTCTTCGCCGAAAAGGCGGTCGTGGCCGGTGCGGCCGCGGATCAGGTCGTTGCCATCGCCGCCGTAAACCACATCATTGAAGAAACCGCCGACAACCGTGTCGTCGCCGTCACGGGCGACGGTGCGGCTGCCCAGGAACCGCGTAATGACGTCGTCATCGTTGCTACCGAAGCGGGTAAGTCCGCTAAAGAAACTCAGGAATCCGGAGAGAAAGGACATGGGGGGAGCTCCTCAAAAACGTTGCAGGACTGCGGTTAAGACCCCATATGATTGTTTGTGGGAAAAAATCCCATTTATTGACTCACCATATACGCGAGCCTCGCCGAACTCCAAGGTTTTTTGTGGTCTTTTTTCCCACCAGGCTCTATATCACGCCCATGACACAGTCTGGTGACCCGGACGCGTCGGGGCTGGGGCCTGCCGTCAGGCGGCTCCTGCGGCCTCTGGTGAAAGCCCTGATCGCCAAGGGCATCACCGCACCGGCGCTCTACCGGGTACTCAAGGAGCTCTATGTGGAGGTGGCCCGCGAGGACTTCCGGCTGAACGGCGAACAGCCGACCGACAGCCGTGTCAGTGTCATCACCGGGGTTCACCGCAAGGACGTGCGGGCGCTGCGCGAAAGCGCGGGCACCGAAGACACGGTCCTCGGCCAACGCGTGAGTGTGCTGGCGACGGTTGTCGGACGCTGGCTGGCCGACCCGCAAACGACGACCAGCGAGGGGGCGCCGCGTGCCTTGCCCAGGCAGGCCAAGGACACGATGTCGTTCGAGGCCTTGGTGGAGTCGGTCAGCCGGGATGTGCGTCCGCGTACGATCCTGGACGAACTGATGCGCCGCGGTTTGGTCGTCCACGATAGGGAGGCTGACACAGTCGTCCTGCGCGGCGACGCCCTGGTGGCGCGCGATAGCGGCGCCGAACGTTTCCACTTCTTCTCCCGAAACATCGGCGACCATGTGTCTGCTGCGGTAGAGAACATTCTGATCGAAGAGGGCCCTGCGCCCTTTCTCGAGAGAGCCGTCTTTTACAACAACCTGACTGCCGACTCGGTGGATGCGATTGAGGAGCGTGCGCGCGTTCTCGCCGGGGAGGTGCTGGCCGAACTCAACCGCCTGGGCTTTGAGCGCCAGGGCGCGGACGACGAGCATGTAGGAGCCGGCGGAGCCAACGAACGTTTCCGCTTCGGCGTGTACTTTTATCGGGAAGACGAGGCCTCAGAGGACGAGCGCTGAGTCGGGGGAGGATCATGGGACAGAAGATCGATGCCAAGCGACGGGCCGTCCTCATCGGGTTTGGACTGACAGCGCTCGCGGCCTGCAGTCCGCCGGGCCTCCCACAGCGCGGGCAACGCACCGCGCAGGCATCATCCGGAGGGTCTTCCGACCGCCCGTCGGAGGGTGGGGTCGGCGGCACCGGCATCTTCGGTCTGGTGCACGGCACGGCCAGCCTGCTGGTCAACGGTTTGACGGTGGAGACGCCGCCGGGCCTCGCCGTGCGGCATGCGCTTGGGGCGCTGCCCTTGGACGCGGTTGATGCGGGTCATGCCGTTACCGTTGAGGCGGCGGCCGGACAGGATGGGCGCCTGGTCGCCGCGGCGGTCACGGTCGAGCATCCGCTGATCGGTCGGATCGAAAGCCTGACCGAAGGCGGGTTCCGCTGTCTCGGTGTTGAGGTGCTGGTCGAGCCGGGGGCGCTTCTCAAGGGGCCAGAGGGCATCTTCCGGCCCACCCCAGGTCAGCGGGTTGCCGTCTCAGGGCTGTGGCGTGGCAACGGTGTAGTGGTCGCCGCGCGGGTCGATCTCTTGAGCGCGGTCAGCCTCGACGATGTCGTGGCAGGCGTCGCCCTGGCGGGCGGCGCACGGGGCCGGCTGCGCCTTGGTGGCCTCGACCTCGTGCTGCCCCCCGGCACCCCCGAACCGCAGGCCGGTGGCTTTGTGACGGCCGTGGGCCGCCGCCGCGGCGATCTGTTGATTGCCGAGCGTGTGACGGCTGGCCGTTTCCGGGGCCTGGCCGGGCCGCTCGAGCGGTTGTCGGTGGAAGGCTATCTGGAACCGCAGCCGGCACCGCCGGGCTACGCGGTCTCCGGGCTGGGACACAGCTTCGATGAGGCGGCCAAACTCGGCGCACTGGCCGATGAGCGGGCCGTCTTCATCGGCGCCTATGACGGCGCCTTCAAGGTCGCCCGGGGTCTGCCGCTACCGGAGGGCGTGGCCGAACGCCGCGTGATCCTGGCTGCGGTTGACGATGGCTTTGCGCCCGAGGCTGCGGTGGTGACGCGGTAAACGAAGAGGCTGTCAGGCGACCTTCGCCGGACGCAGCAGGAAGGCCGGAATGTGGTCGCCGAAGGCAGTTTCGCCGGGCGCCAAGGTTTCGTCACCCTGCTTCTGCCTGCTGCGGCGGGGCTCGCGCTTTTCGCCCTTTGCTTTGGTTCCGCTGCTCTTAGCGGCGTCCTGCTCGGCCACAGCCTCGAAGGAAACAACCTCGAGATCTTTCGACGAGCGGTCACTTTCTCCGCGGCTTCTTTCGCCGCCGTCCTTCTCGCGCCGGTTCCGGTCACTCCGGTCCTTGCGGCCCCGGCCCTCGGAACCCTTGCCCGCGGCGGAGCGGGAGCCCCGGCGCGTCGATCCGCGGCGACGGCGGCCAGCCTGTTCCTCGGCCTCGCCGGCGTCCCAGCTTTCCGCGCCTTCGAGGGCGACCTTGGGGATCTCCTTGCCGATCATGCGAACCACGGAAGCCAGGTATTTGTTTTCTTCCGGCAGCGCCAGGGTAAAGGCCTTGCCGCTGCGTCCGGCGCGCCCCGTCCGTCCGATCCGGTGGACGTAGTCTTCGGGGTTGGACGGCACATCGAAATTGAAGACGTGGGACACGGCGGGGATATCCAGACCGCGTGCGGCCACGTCGGAGCACACCAGGAATTGCACCTCGCCGTCCTTGAAGGTCTGGAGAGTCTCCATCCGCACCGGCTGGGCCATATCGCCGTGCAGGGCGGCCACCGAAAAGCCGTGGCGCTGCATGGAGCGGAAGACGATGTCCACGTCGCGCTTGCGGTTGCAGAACACGAGGGCGGACTTGACCTCCTCGCTGCGGATCAGATCCCGCAGCGCGGCCCGCTTCTCCTTCGCCGCGCCGCGGACCTTGAGAAGGCCCTGGGTCACGGTCTCGGCCGCCGAGGCCGGCGGATCGACGGAGATCTCCTTCGGGTTCATCAGGAAGCTGTCGGCCAGCCGGCGGATCTCCGGCGGCATGGTGGCCGAGAAGAACAGGGTCTGGCGGATCTTCGGCAGCAGGCCGACGATGCGCTCGACGTCGGGCATGAAGCCCATGTCCAGCATGCGGTCGGCCTCGTCAATGACTAGGATCTTCACGTCGGCCAGCAGGATCTTGCCGCGCTCGAAGAGATCGATGAGGCGTCCGGGCGTTGCGATCAGAACATCGACGCCGCGGTCCAGCTTCTGCTCCTGCTCGACAAAGGACGAGCCGCCGATGAGCAGGGCCATGGAAAGCTTGCCGTACTTGCCGTAGAGCTCGAAGTTCTCGGACACCTGGGCGGCCAGTTCGCGCGTCGGTGCAATGATCAGAGAACGGGGCATGCGGGCCCGGGCGCGGCCGCTGGAGAGGATGTCGATCATCGGCAGTGTGAAGCCCGCCGTCTTGCCGGTGCCGGTTTGCGCACAGCCCAAGACGTCGCGCCCCATCAGGACGACCGGGATCGCTTTTTCCTGGATCGGGGTCGGGGTGGAATAACCCACTTCCTCAACCGCCTTCAGGACCTCTGGACTCAGTCCAAGATCTTCAAAAATCATGTAATCCGTGTGTCACTCTGGAGTAGCTACGCCGATTGAATGCGATTCAATCACGGCTGCGCGGATCATAAGAATTGCCGTGAACATGTCAATCATTTGCGGCCCTATTCATGAAGTAGCGAACAGTCGTCATTCCAAATAAAATAATGTTCCTATATCTTGGGCTAATTATGGTTAATGTTTCCGATACAACTGGGCTGCAGCCTCCGGTTGACTGTAACGATGCGGGGCTGCTTTTGGTCGATCTTCAGGAGCGCCTTGCGCCGGCAATCGCCGAAAGCCCGGCAGTTGTCGCGCGCTGTCAGCGGCTGCTGCAGGGCTTCAAAGCCGCCGGCCGGCCGGTTCTCGCGACCGAGCAGTATTCCAAAGGGCTGGGTCCGACGGTTGCGCCTCTGCGCAGCGGCCTGGCGCCGGAAGAGATCATTGAGAAGACCGCCTTCGGCGCGCCGCGGGAGGCTGCCTTCGAGGCGGCGCTTCAGCGCCATGCCGGGGTTACGGCGTGGCTTGTGGCCGGCATGGAAGCACACGTCTGCGTGCTCCAGACCGTGCTCTGCCTGCGCGCAAGGAGAATCAAGGTCACCCTGGTCAGCGATGCGGTTGCATCGCGCGAGCCGCTGAACAAGGCGCTGGCACTGCGGCGCATGGCAGCGGGTGGGGTTACGCTGACGAGCAGCGCGTTGGTCCTGGCCGGGGGGCTTGGGCAGGCCGTCGGAACCGCCTAGAGTGATCGGCCTGAGCCGCGATGTGACGATCCTTCCCAGCTAAGAAACCTTCCATGACCGAAAAGATCCCGCTTGCGCTTCTGCCGGGGCTGCTCTGCGACGGAGCCCTCTGGGAGCACCAGATCAACGGCCTGTCCGACATTGCCGACTGTTGGGTGGCCGATTTCACCACCCAGGACAGCAGTGCCGCCATGGTCGACCACGTGCTGGCCGCGATGCCGCCGCGCTTCGCTCTGGCCGGGCTGTCCATGGGCGGTTATGTGGCGTTGGAGCTGATGGCCCGCGCGCCGGAGCGGGTCGAGCGCCTGGCCCTGATCGACACCCGCGCCCAGGGGGATTCGGAGAAAGCGACGGCGCGCCGACGCGGTCTGATCCAGCTCGCCCAGAAGGGTCAGTTCAAGGGCGTGACGCCGCGGCTGCTGCCGCTGTTCATCCTGGAAAGCCGGATGGACGATGAGGCGCTGACCGCGGCGGTGATGGGCATGGCCGAGCGGGTCGGACGTGACGCCTTCCTCTCCCAGCAACACGCCATCATGACCCGGCGCGACCACCGGGAGACGCTGCCCGGGATCGCGGTGCCGACCCTTGTGCTCTGCGGGCGGCAGGACGCCCTGACGCCCCTGGCCGATCATGAGGCCATGGCGGCGGCCATTCCGGATGCCGAATTGGTGGTGGTCGAGGATTGCGGCCATCTGGCCCCGCTGGAACGCCCGCAGCCGGTCACCGCCGCCATGCGGCGCTGGCTTCAGAGCTGACAGTCGTTCAAGAGCAGGGGGAGGGGCCGGCTCAGGCGAGGCGGCGCTGGAGCAGCAATACCACGATGAAGCTTGCGCCGATCGACGCGGTCACGATCCCGATGGGGAGCTCTTGAGGGGCGAGCAAAACCCGCGAAACGATGTCGCTGGCCAGCAGGAGCAGCGCCCCAAAAAGCGCGCTGAGCACCAGACTGGCACGGTGCAGCGGCCCGACCAAGGCGCGCGCGATGTGCGGTACCATCAGCCCGACGAAGCCGATGACACCGGTCACCGAGACAAAGATTGCCGTCGAGAAGGCGGCGGCCAGAAAGACCTGCAGGCGAAAGCGGTCCGCGTTCACGCCCAGGCTGTTCGCCGTCAGTTCACCGCCCAGAAGGGCGTCCAGATGACGGTGGCGGGCCACAGCGAAGACCAGGAGTGCGGTGAACCCAAAGAGCACGAGGGGAAGGTTCTCCCAACGCGCCAGGCCGAGGCCGCCGAGGCTCCAGAACAGGACGGAGTGGGCGGCGCGCTGGTCGCCGGCGAAGACCATGTAGTTGGTCACCGCGGTGAACAGGAAGGAGACCGCCAGCCCGGCGAGCACGAGCTTCTCCGGCCCCTGAAACCCCATGCGCCGGACCAGCGCAAGAACGATCAGCGCCGCCAGCATGCCGCCGCAGAAGGCCGCCAGGGGCAGGGTCCAGATGCCGAGCCGGTCGCCGGTGACGGTAATGACAAAGACCGCGCCGGCAGCGGCGCCCGACGAGAGGCCGAAGAGAAAGGGGTCGGCCAGGTCGTTGCGCGTGACGGTCTGCAGCAGGCAGCCCACCATCCCGAGCCCGCCGCCGACCAGGATGGCAAGCAGCGCCCGCGGTGTCCGCAGGTCTATGACGATGCGGTCAACCGGCGTTGCGGCTGTGTTTTCCGCCAGGCCGAGCGCCCGCGCAAACGCGGCCAGAAGGTCAGCGACGGGGATGGGTGTGGCCCCCCAGCCGACCGACAGCAGCGCGAGGGCGGCAAGCCCCGCCACCCCCGCTACGGCCGTGAAGGACAGACGGAACACAAGCCGATCAGAAGGCTTTGGGGTTCATCGCCTCCGCAATCTTGGCGATGGCGGCGATGTTTGCCGGGCCGGGCGTCAGCTCCTCATAGCGCAGCGCCACGAAGCGTTCGGCCTTGACCGCATCGGTTTCCTTCATGGCCGGGTGGGACTTCAGCCAGTCGAGAAGGCCTTCGGCACCGGTGCCCTGCTGATAGTCGAGCAAGATCAGAAACTGCGGGTTGGCCGCAGCAACGGCTTCCCACGACGATCGCCCCCAACTGGTTTCCATGTCGCCCATGACGTTAACGCCGCCGGCTGCTTCGATCATGGCGTTGATGATGGCGTACTTGCCGGCGGTGAAGGGTTTGTCCTCGCCGGAGTCGAAGAGGAACACCCGGGTGCCCTTTGCGTCGCCGATCTTGGCCGTGATGTCGGCAAGCTGCGCTTTCCAGCCCGCCACCAGCGCTTCGGCCTCCGCGGTCTTGTCGAAGACCGCGCCCAGACGCAGGACGTCCTTGTAGAGCAGGTCCATGGAGGCCGGCGGCTGGGACTTGTTCAGATGAATGCAGCTTTCGGAGAGAATCAGGGTCTTGATGCCGTGGGGGGCGAGCGTGTCGGGGGTGACGTCCCCACCGGGCTTCATGCCATAGTACCAGCCGGCAAGGAAGGCATCCGGAGCGGCCGCGACCAGGGTTTCGACCGTCGGATACTTGGGCGCCAGTTCGGGGATTGCGCCCCTTTTGATTTCGAACTCCGGGCTTGTCTTGTACCAGCCGGAGATCCCGGTCACGCCCACCATCTTGTCCTGAAGGCCGAGGACAAAGGCCATCTCGGACATATTGATGTCGTGGACGACCAGGCGCTCCGGTGGCTTGTCGAAAGTCAGAGGCTCCCCGCAGTTGTCGACCGTCACCGGGAAGGCCTGAGCGGTGCCTGCAACCGCAAGGCTGAGCAGGGTGGGCAGGAGGTACTTCATCGAATGAGCTTCCTTCAGTTTGAGGCGGAATGACTGCTGCCGACCGGAATATCCAGGACGGAAACCACGCGGTCCTCGGTCGGATGGGCGAGATGGAGGAAGTCGACACCAAAGACCTGATGCACGGCCTGCGCGGTCAGCACGTCTGCGGTACGCCCGGCAGCCACCACCTGGCCGCGGTTCATGAGGAGCGTGTGGCTGGCAAGCTTGGGGATCAGCGCCAGCTCGTGGAGTACGCAGAGGCTGGTGATCCCGCGGGCGCAGAGAAGGGACAGGAGCGTCCCTTTGGCTTTGGGGTCGAGGTGATTGGTCGGTTCGTCCAGAAACAGGACATCCGGTTGCTGGCAAAGCGCGCGTGCCACCGAGGCCCGTTGCAGTTCACCGCCCGAGATCTGCCCGAGCGGGCTCAGTTCCTTCCCGGTAAGTCGCAGGTCCGCGATCGCTTCTTCGACGATCCGCCGATCTTCGGTGCGAGACGCCCTTGCCCTATGCGGGATGCGGCCAAGGGCGACGTAGTCATAGACAGTCAGCCGGCGATCCGGTTCGTCCAACTGGCCGACATAGGCAATCCTGCGGGCGCGTTCCAGCGGCGCGTAGGCGTTGAAAGGCCGGCCGCAGAGGTGAAGCGAGCCCTTTGTCGGGGCCAGCAGGCCGGCCAGCATGCGCAGCAGTGTCGACTTGCCAGCACCGTTGGGGCCTGCGATGGCCACCATGTCGCCGGCCCGGACGGTGGCACTTGCATCCGCCACAAGGGCATTCCCGGTGCCGGCCCGGTAGGTGAGCCCTTCGGCCTGAAGCACGACCGGATTGCCGGGTGAATCCATCATGTTGCGATTTCTCCGTCGGCATTGGCGTCCCTGCTGAGGGCGGGTACGCGGGCGAGCGTCTTTCCGGCGAGGGCCGGGGGCCGCTCGCCGGAGCGGGTCCAACCATCGGCCGAGGTCTCATAAAGCTGCGCAAAGGTGACAAGGGGACCGACGTCGTCGGCCGGATCGATATCGCCGAACAAGTAGGTGGCCTTTCCGCTGGCCTGAAAGGCGACAGTGCAGGGCCTGGCGCAGCCGGCCATGCAGGCGATACCGAAACCCGAGAAACGCTGTGCCACGCCGCCGGCAGCAGACGCCAAGGCGGCCCGCAACCGCCTGATCAATTCCCATCCGGGCGCAGAAGCCGACTGCACGGGCCGGCAGGTTGTGCAGACGGCAATACGGTGGCTTTGATCGGATGGTTGAGGAGGGGTCGCCATGGCCTGCTCGTGTCTCAGGACAAGCGCGAAAGCCGGGTGGCTAAACCCGAACAACCACCAGAGCAAGCGATGTCAGAGTAAGTGTTGTAGGCCATTCCAACCCTCGGAAACACCCCGTCCCGGTTTCAAACGCGGCGATGGCAGGTCTCCTGGCTCGCGGCTCATCGCTTCGCACCCGCCTTCCCGATCCTGCCGGATCAGTGGCCTTACCGGGTGCTCGCTCGCCGCTTACAGTTGCGGGGGCAGCCACGGCATTGGCGCTACAAGAGCAGACCGCACCGTGTTCCCTTTTCATCCGCCGGCCCCTGAAGAGCCAGCAGAACCATCGCCGCGCACTGTGCGGTAGATCGTGGCCCGTTGCAATCGAATTGCAACGCGAGCGACGGGCGCCCCCAGCCGATACCGTCCATCCCGCGCCGGCGATGCGTTGTGGCTCTTAGGGTGCCCGAGGAGTGCGGCCGGCTCAGACGTCCAGATCGGCGACGAAGCGGGCGTTTTCCTGGATGAAGGCGAAGCGCGCCTCGGGCTTGCGGCCCATCAGGCGCTCGATCATATCGGCGGCCTTCTTGTCCTCGGCCGCCGGGCTCTTGTCCTTCTTGCCGGCGATGGTGACCCGCAGCAGGGTGCGCTTGGCGGGGTCCATGGTGGTTTCCTTCAACTGGCGCGCCGGCATCTCGCCCAGACCCTTGAAGCGGCTGACGTCGATCTTGCCACGGCCCTTGAAGTGGGACTTCATGAGGCGGTCTTTGTCGGCATCGTCCATGGCATAGACGCTGTCGCTGCCCTGGGTCAGGCGGTAGAGCGGCGGCTGTGCCAGGTAGAGGCGGCCGCTTTCGATCAGGCCCGGCATCTCGCGGTAAAAGAAGGTGATCAGCAGCGATGCGATGTGGGCGCCGTCGACATCGGCGTCGGTCATGATGACGATGCGCTCGTAGCGCAGCTTGTCGACGTCGAAGTTGGCGCGCGTGCCGCAGCCGAGAGCCTGCGAGATGTCGGCGATTTCCTGGTTGGCCTTCAGCTTGTCGGCCGAGGCGCTGGCGACGTTCAGGATCTTGCCGCGCAGCGGCAGCACCGCCTGGGTCTCGCGTGAGCGGGCCTGCTTGGCGGAGCCGCCGGCGGAATCGCCCTCGACCAGGAAGATCTCCGTCCCTTCGGCGCGGCTGCGGCTGCAGTCGGAGAGCTTGCCGGGCAGCCGCAGCTTGCGGGTCGCGGTCTTGCGGCTCTGCTCCTTTTCCTGGCGGCGGCGCTGCCGCTCCTCGGCGCGCTCGATGAAGCGCTCCAACAGCATCTTGGCCCGCTCGGGGTGGCCGGAGAGCCAGTGATCGAAGTGATCCTTGATGGAGGTTTCGACGAGGCGCGTCGCCGCCGTGGTCGCCAGTTTTTCCTTGGTCTGGCCCTGGAATTGGGGGTCGCGGATGAACAGCGAGAGCATGGCGCAGCCGCCACCCAGGATATCCTCGGCGTTCACCTGGCCGGTCTTCTTGCTGCCCGTCAGCTCGCCGTAGGCCTTCAGGCTCTTCAGCAGGCCGGAGCGCAGGCCCGACTCGTGGCTGCCACCCTCCGGCGTCGGCACGGTGTTGCAGTAGGAATTGAGAAAGCCGTTTTCGTCGGCAGGCCAGGATATTGCCCATTCGACCCGGCCCTGCTCGTCCGGAAAGGCCGCCTCGCCGACGAAGGGGTCGGGGGTCAGGGTCTTGCGCTTCTGCAGCGTCGCTTCGAGAAAGTCGGAGAGGCCGTTGGGGAAATGCAGGCTGTCCTTCTCGGGTGTCGCGTCGCCTTTTTCGATCAGGCTCTTGTCGCAGCTCCAGCGGATCTCGACGCCGCGATAGAGGTAGGCCTTTGAACGCGCCATGCGGTAGAGCTGGGCCGGACGGAACTGCGCTTCCTTGCCGAAGATCTGCGGGTCCGGATGAAACTGGATCGTCGTGCCGCGGCGGTTCTTGACCGGCTTGCCTTTGGAGAGCTTGGTCTTCGGCTTCCCCTTGGCGTAGGTCTGTGTATAGAGCTTCTGGTCCCGGGCTACCTCGATCACCAGCTCGTCGGAGAGCGCGTTGACGACGGAGACGCCGACCCCGTGCAGGCCGCCCGAGGTCGCGTAGGCTTTCTGCGAGAACTTGGCACCGGAATGCAGGG
Source organism: Pelagibius sp. (assembly GCF_028281305.1). GTDB lineage: Bacteria > Pseudomonadota > Alphaproteobacteria > Kiloniellales > Kiloniellaceae > Pelagibius. The sequence goes on from NZ_JANQKD010000018.1 coordinate 23,248, forward strand.
TGGTGAGGATGACCTCCAGTGCCGACTTCGGCTTGAACTTCGGATGCGGGTCCACCGGGATGCCGCGGCCGTTGTCGGTGATCACAACAACGTTGTCCTTCGCCAACTGCAGCTCGATGCGGCTGGCGTGGCCGGCGACGGCCTCGTCCATGGCGTTGTCCAGCACCTCGGCGACCAGGTGGTGCATGGCCTTTTCGTCGCTGCCGCCGATGTACATGCCCGGGCGGCGGCGCACCGGCTCCAGGCCCTCCAGGACCTCGATGTCCTTGGCCGAGTAGTTGCGCTCGGATTTCTTAGGTGCGGATTGGAAAAGGTCTGCCATCTTGGCCTATGGTTCGCGAAGCTTGGCCGTGACCCGCCGGAAGACCGCTCCGGGCCCTCGGGCGGCAGGTGCGCTGGTCTGCAGAAGGAATCGGCTTATAAAGTATGGTACCTGAAGTTAACCCCCGATATCTAGTTGTCCAGATAGCCGAGTCGAAGGGAAGGGACAAGCCCATGTCTTGCGATCATGGCCGCTAGCGGCGGAAAGGAGCCGGACGAGCCGCGCGGCGATCTGGCGACGCGGACCCTCGCCATGCCGGCGGACGCCAACCCCAGCGGCGACATCTTCGGCGGCTGGGTGCTCTCGCAGATGGACATTGCCGGCGGCATCACCGCCGGCGCCAGGGCGGCCGGACGCGTTGCCACCGTGGCGGTCGATGCCATGACCTTTCACCGCCCGGTCTTCGTGGGCGATGTGCTCTGCGTCTACGCCGACATCATCCGGATCGGCCGCACCTCCATCGCCATCCATACCGAGGCCTGGGCGCTGAGAGGACGGCAGAGCGAACGGGTGAAGGTGACCGAGGGCACGTTCACCTTTGTGGCGATCGACGATCAGGGCCAGCCGCGGCCGGTGCCGCCGGCGCCGGATGTTGCGGAAGAGACACGTACCAGCGAGGAGCCGGCGGCATGAAGACTTCGAACGTGGCAAAACTAACTCTGGCGACCGTTTTGCTTCTGGGCGGGCTCGGGCAGGCGGCTGCCGGGGAGGCCGATGTGGTCGCCGCCGAGGCCGTGCAGGAAGGCGACGGCAGCTGGCGCTTCCGGGTCACCGTCGCTCATGCCGACGAGGGCTGGGACCACTACGCCGACCGCTGGGAAGTGGTGGCACCGGACGGCCGGGTGCTGGGGACGCGGGTCTTGCTGCATCCGCATGAAAACGAGCAGCCTTTCACCCGCTCCCTCGGCGGCGTGATTATCCCCGAGGATGTCGATACGGTGACCATCCGTGCGCATGACTCGGTCCACGGCAACGGCGGCGCGGAACTGAGCGTACCCCTGCCGCGTTGACCGCTTCGCCTCTGCCGGGTTCCGGTCAGATCAGGCGCTCAGTTTGCGCCACAGGCCGAAGGGGGCGCCCGGTTCCTCGCGTGCGATCCACTTGTATGGCAGGCGATGCCAGGGCTCGACGCGGCGGCGGCGGTTGTCGAGCGCATAGACGCCCTGGGTGGTGTGAACGAGAAGCACGGCATGACCCTGCCCGTTCTCGATGTGGCAGGCGGCGAGGGTGAGAGCCGAGCGCGGCCAGCCGTGGTCGCTGCAGAGCATATGCAGCTTGCGGATGGCGTAGTCCTCGCAATCGCCCTCGGAATGCACAAGCTGCCAGCGGTCCGGACCGTCCGGGCGAAAGCGGATGAGACGGTTTACCTGCTGGTGCACCTGCCAGAGCTGGGCCTCACGTTCCGGCGTCAAGGTCATCGATGCAAAGGGGTGGGCCGCCGGGTCCAGATCCGGATGCTGCTCGATCAGCTTCAGCCAGGCGACCGGGGCGGCCCGGAAGCCGCTTTCGCGCATGGCAGTCGACAATGGCAGCGGCGGCGGCAGGGTGGTGAGGTTGGCACTGCTTTCTGAAGGCAGCATGCAACTCGCGGCCAGCCCGCCAAGCACGCCGAGGAACTGTCGTCGGCGAAGCTGCGTGGCAGGGCTGGAGAGCGACGTCTGGGGTGTCACAGTGAACTCCGGGTCGGAATTGCGATTGCCGGAGTTGTAAGAGAATTACTGTGCTACGGGCGTGCGATATTGAAGTTGTTTTTATGATATCAAAAAAAGAAAGAAGTGATTTCCGGAATAAATTAATACTTCCTTAGTTTTTAACAGTTAATTCACAGTCTTCATTCATTTTTACTTAATAAATATTCCAACGTTCTGACGGCCGCGCGCGGCTGCCTGCCGCCGGGCCGGCGACAGCGCATGGCATCCGTTCTCGATGAAAGCTGGCTATGCGCGTCGCGGTCCGAGGCGCTTGTTGGCCAACCTCAGTCCATGCTTGCGTTCCTGTCTTCCGCGTCGGCGGACCTCAGGGACCGATAGCATCGCGGTCTGCACTCTCTACGGCGGCGCGACCTTCGCTCACTGCAAGGTTCAGGCGTTCCGGCGCGATGGCGATGCGCGGCGGAATGGGGCGTGCCTCGGCCGTGGTGATCCAAGGCACCTGGGCCGAGCGCGGGAAAGCGAACAGACCGAGAGTCAGACAGAAGACGATGACGCAGCCGCGCCAAACCGGTGTTGTTGAGGGCATCTCTGTTTTACCGCACTGTAAATCACTGCGGGTTTCTTACAGTCTTTCTTGTGCTTGCGGCGTGTTCTCTCGGCGGCAGAAATATGGTGAAAATAAAGCTGTTCTGTGATTTCGCGATTGGCTTTACGGTTCTTTAACTTCTCGCTTCTTCGCGGGCAAAGAGAAGGCCCCGCCGGATTTCCGGCGGGGCCCTTTTTTTGCTTTGATGCAGGCGCCGGGTGGGGCGATGCATCCTCGGCCGGTCAGACCGAGTAGTACATCTTGAACTCGACCGGGTGAGGGGCGTGTTCGAACTGGTACACCTCTTCCCATTTGAGCTCGGCGTAGCCGGCGATCTGGTCCTGGCTGAAGACGTCGCCGGCAAGCAGGAAGTCGTGATCGGCTTCCAGGGCCTCGACCGCTTCCCTCAGCGAGCCGCAGACAGTCGGAACGTCAGCCAGCTCCTCGGGGGGCAGATCATAGAGATCCTTGTCCATGGGGTCGCCCGGGTGGATCTTGTTCTTGATGCCGTCCAGGCCGGCCATCAGCATCGCCGAGAAGGCGAGGTAGGGATTGGCCGTCGGATCCGGGAAGCGCACCTCGACACGCTTTGCCTTGGGGCTGTCGCCATAGGGAATGCGGCAGGAGGCCGAGCGGTTGCGCGCCGAGTAGGCGAGCAGCACCGGCGCCTCGAAGCCCGGAATCAAGCGCTTGTAGCTGTTGGTCGAGGGATTGGTGAAGGCGTTGATCGTCTTGGCATGCTTGATGATGCCGCCGATGTAGTGCAGGCAGGTCTCGGAAAGCCCGGCGTAGCCGTCACCGGCGAACAGCGGGTTGCCGTCCTTCCAGATCGACTGGTGGGTATGCATGCCCGAGCCGTTGTCCTCCGCGACCGGCTTGGGCATGAAGGTCGCGGACTTGCCGTAGTGATGGGCGACCTGATGGACGACGTACTTGTAGATCTGCAAAGCGTCGGCAGCCTGGACGATCGGCGCGAACTTGATGCCGAGCTCGTGCTGGGACGGCGCCACTTCGTGGTGGTGCTTCTCGACGTCCAGACCCATCTCGCCCATGACCTTCAGCATCTCGGCGCGCAGGTCCATGCCCGAGTCCACCGGCGGGACCGGGAAGTAACCGCCCTTGATCCCCGGGCGGTGGCCCAGGTTGCCGTTCTCGAAGATCGAGCCGGTGTTGTAGGGACCTTCCTCTGAATCCAGGAAGTAGTAGGTCTGGTTCTGCGTGACATCGAAGCGCACGTCGTCGAACACGAAGAACTCGGCCTCCGGCCCCCAGAAGCACTGGTCGCCGATGCCCGAGGCCTTCAGGTAGTTCTCCGCACGCACAGCGGTGGAACGCGGGTCGCGGTTATAGAGCTGGCCCGTCGAAGGCTCGACGATGTTACAAAACAGAATCAGCTGCGGCAGGTTGGAGAAAGGGTCCATGACCGCGGTGCTGAGGTCCGGCCGCAGGATCATGTCCGACTCGTTGATCGCCTTCCAGCCGGCAATCGAAGAGCCGTCGAACATCACGCCCTCGGAGAGCGCGTCCTCATCGACGGCGTCGACATGCATCGCCAGATGCTGCCACTTCCCGCGCGGGTCGGTGAAGCGGTAGTCGACATAGGCGACATTGTTTTCCTTGATCATCTCGAGGATGGATTTGACGTCTGACATGGATGTTCTTCCGTTCCTGAAGTCTTGTGATGGACTGTTGATTCGGTCGCCCGGGCCCCTCTGAAACCCCCGGGCCGACAGCGTTGCTGCAGCTAGACGGCCGCGGCGCCGCGCTCGCCGGTGCGAATGCGGATCGACTCGTCTATACCGCTGACGAAAATCTTCCCGTCACCGATGCGGCCGGTGTGTGCGGCCTGCTGGATGGCCTCGACAGCGCGTTCGACCAAGTCGTCCTCCAAGACGACCTCGACCTTCACCTTGGGCAGAAAGTCGACGACGTACTCCGCCCCTCTGTAGAGTTCCGTATGGCCCTTTTGGCGACCGAAACCCTTCGCCTCCGTGACCGTGATGCCCTTGATCCCGACCTCGTGAAGAGCTTCCTTCACCTCGTCCAGTTTGAAGGGTTTGATGATCGCTTCGATCTTTTTCATTGCGTGATTGGGCCTCACTCTCTGTGCTGAACAAGTTCCGGCAAACCTCTGCCCTCCCGCGGCTTAAGCAGGAGGCGTGCCAATTGGGGACGGTCAGCCCGTACCCAGGGGTTTGTTGGCCTACGCGTCAATTCTTGTGCGGGAATTGACGCCTTTCTGCCCAATTAATAGGCAGCATGAGAGTTTTCTGATCAGGCTGCGCCGGACTGGCGGGCCTCGAGGTGATGGCGGATGCGGTCCAGCGCCAGGCGGATATTTTCCAGGGAGTTGGCGTAGGACAGCCGCAGGTAGCCTTCGCCGAAGCGTCCGAAGGAAGTTCCGGCGATGGTGGCCACGCCGGCGTCTTCGAGGAGCTCGACTTCCAGCGTCTTTGCCGGCACGCCGGTTCCGGAGATGTTGGGGAAGGCATAGAACGCGCCGGCGGGCTCGACGCAGGAGACGCCGGGAATGCCGTTGAGGGCAGAGTGGATGGCGCGCCGGCGTACGTCGAAGGCCGCCATCATCTCGGCGACGGCGTCCTGCGGTCCGCGCAGCGCCGCCAGGCCGGCGAACTGAGCGGCGGCGTTGACGCAGGAATGACAGTTGATGGCCAGGCGCGTGGCGACGTCGACGAGGCCGGCTGGCCAGACTGCAAATCCGAGCCGCCAGCCGGTCATCGCGTAGGTCTTGCTCCAGCCGTCAAGCATGATGACCCGGTCGCGGATCTCCGGGTACTGCAGCAGGCTGACATGCTCGCGCCCGTCATAGAGCATCTGGCTGTAGATCTCGTCGGACAGGATCGCGACCTGCGGGTGGGTGCTCAGCCCCTCCACCAGGCGGTCCACCTCCTCGCGCGGGGTCACACCGCCGGTGGGGTTGGCCGGGCTGTTGATGATGATCAGGCGCGTTTGCGGGGTAATGGAGTCCAGCACGGCTTCGGCGGAGAAGGCGAAACCCTTGTCCTCCGACAGGGCGATCGGGACCGCCTTGGCCCCGGAAAAGTTGATCACCGACTCGTAGATGGGAAACCCCGGGTTCGGATAGAGGATCTCGGCGCCCGGTTCGCCGAACATCAGCACGGCAAAGAACATGGTGACCTTGCCGCCGGGAACCACCACAACCTCGCCCGGGTCGACGCTGACGCGGTGGCGCAGCTCGAGGTCCTCCGCGACCGCTTCGCGCAGTTCCAGAATGCCGTTGGCCGGGGTGTAGCCGTGATGACCGTCGCGCAGCGCCTTCACGGCGGCCTCGACGATATGATCGGGCGTCTGGAAGTCGGGCTGGCCGATGCCCAGATTTATGATGGACTTCCCCTGCTGTTCCAAATGCTTGGCCCGCGCGAGGACCTCGAATGCGCTTTCCGTTCCCAGCCTTGTAACGGCTGCGGCCAAGTTGGGCATCTCCGCTTCTCCTGTCTGGCTTTTGCGATGCAGACCAGAGCGGATCGTGTCTTGCGGAACCGCTCCATGGCCCCGGCAAGACGTGTGAATCCGCCCTGTTTTTGAGAGTTAGAGCAGATTCACCGGGCCGATGGAACGCCTTCGGCAATTCCATCGCCCGGATCTGCTCTCCGGGATCGCTCCAGGGCAGGGCGGTGGCGCGCCGCAAGCGGCGGCTCAGCTCCGTTTCGGTGCTCTTGACGCCCCCCAGTCAAAGGCTTAAACACGCGCATCCGAGACGAGGGATCGATGACGGACGTGCCGACGAAGCCGCACCCCAGCCCCGGTCGATGTCCCTGCGCAGCTTGCTGTGGTGGCTGTAGCTCAGTTGGTTAGAGCGCCTGGTTGTGGTCCAGGAGGTCGTGGGTTCAAGTCCCATCAGCCACCCCAATTCGCCACCCAAAAGACGAAAGCTCCTGCGGCCGCACACAGCCCGGAGATAAAGACGCCGGCTTTGGACGAGGCCAGCCGGGTGTGATCAGTCGGGAGAGATCAGCCGGGAGAGATCAGTCGGGGCCTTCGCCGAGCGAAAGCAGGCCGAAGCTGTCGGAGACGACTTCACGGCGGACGTTCTCGCGCAGGTTCGCCAGTAAGGTCGAAAGGCGCAGCTCCGGCGCCGGGGCGATGGGCGCAAGGTCCACGGTGAAGCTGAAACCGAGTGCGTAAGCCCCGTCGCTTTTGGTGCTGAACTCCGTGGACAGCACAAAGGGGCCCTGGCGCTGATCCAGGCCGATGCGGGCTTCGGAAAGCTGATCCGTGGGATCATGGATCAGATCGACGGCAGCTTTCAGCCCTGCCGCGATCGGCAGCTGCGACGACAGCGCCAGTTCCGCGATTTCCCCCCTGGGCACGACGCCGTAGTCGAGACGGCCGGAATGGCGCCCACCCAGCCAGTCGAAGCCAATCGAGAGTGAACCCTCCAGGTTCTGCGTCGGCTCGGCCTCGGCCCCGAAGCTGTTGCCGAGTTCCAGTTCCGCCGCGAACCGCAGGCCCGGAAGGTCCAGGCCGCTGGAAAACGCGAAGTCCAGCGCCTGCTCGCCGGAGTCATGCTGATCATAGGCGCCGCTGAAACTGACCGGCAGAGCGAACCCGCTGAGCACCTGGAAGTGCCCGGCTGCGTTCAGGCGGCTGCGCCGCGCCACCGGATCGTCCGGCGCCGTCTCGTCATCGTTGAGGTAAGCCAGGTACTCGCGATGCTCGAGCGAAAACGTGACCGGGCCCAGGCTGACTCTTGCCGAGAGCTCGCCGGTGGCAAGCCCGCCGTCTTCCATGACCAGGTCCAATCCTGCGGCCTGGGATGGAACCGGTGACAGACCAAAAAGCAAAAGCGCAAGGGCGCCTGCAGGAATGCAGGTCCTCAGCGGGATCGAAGGCAGGTGTGGCTCCATAATCCGGCTTGCTCACATCCGATCGTCTGGGGAAGGGCCCGGTAACCTTTCGTTAAGAAATAATAAAGTAATTCTCTTAATATTTCGTAAACCATATTTTTTGAGTGCGTTTCACGTGAAACAAAAGCTTCTCAGAATCAATATTACTGAGACTCAGATAATAATAATTGGAAGGAATGGAGTATTTATCTGAGCAACCAAGTCGATTCACGTACTCGGTCGGTGCTCTGTGGCAATAATAAGGTCTGTGGTATCGCTGTGACCAGATAAAGAATTCAGACTTTTGGAGTTAACTCTTTCGGAGGGGCCCGGTGATTTGGGCGCCTTCAGGGAAAGGGCGCCTTCGCCTGGTGCAATCTGGGGTTCTTAGTAACTGGTGCACCGGAATACTTGGCGCCGCGGTCGATTCTCCTGGCAAGCTGCCGACCGGGAAGCGGGTCCTTGGATGGCGCCGCCGTGTCACTATGATGGGCCGCGATGGAACCGGTCCCGGAGTCCAGTTGGCCGGTAGGGACTGATGGCAGGAGAGTGGATGATGAGCGGCGATGCTTCGCTGAAGGCGCGGATGCGCTCGGGACAGGCCGTCTGCGGATTCTGGGCGGAGTTGTTCAGCCCGGCAGCGGCGGAGATCATGGCGGCGGCGGGTTATGACTGCGCGATGATCGACTGCGAACACGGCCCTGGTGACCCGGCCTCGGCGATCGCCATCATGCGGGCCATGCAGGCAAGCGCCTGTACGCCCTTGGTGCGTGTGCCAGCCAACGACGCGGCCTGGGTAAAGCGCCTGCTTGACGGGGGAGCTCAGGGCATCATGGTGCCGGCGGTCAATTCGGCCAAGGAGGCGGCTGCCGCCGTGGCGGCCTGCCACTATCCGCCCAAGGGCGTACGTGGCATGGCGGCGCCGATCGTACGTGCCTCGCGCTATGGCCAGGACTGGCAGGCCTACGTCCGGGATGCCGCCGAATCGACCCTCGTCATCTGCCAGATCGAAACTCGGGCGGCGCTGGGCGCCCTCGACGGGATTGCCGCGGTCGAGGGGCTGGATATGCTGTTCATCGGTCCTTTCGATCTTTCCGCCAGCCTGGGCTTCATGGGTGAACCCGATCACCCCCAGGTCCGCGAGGCGATTGCAGACGCCGAGCGGGCGGCCAAGGCGCAGGGGCGGCTGCTCGGCGGCATTCCGACACCAGAGCGCTCTCCCGCCGATCTCTATCGGGCCGGCTACGATCTGGTGCTGGCCGATATCGATGTTCTCCTGCTGCGCGAGGGGGCCTTGGCCGGGGTCGCCGCACTCAAAGACGCCGCGACGGCGGCGGCGGGGCGCGGTGGAGCCTGAGATGATGCTGCCGGGTCAGGATGCCGCGGCTAATGACGGCCCCTGGGACGCTGACCTCTGGGAACCGGCGGAGGTTTTGACAGTTCAGGAAATGTACGAGGCCGACCGCCTTGCGATTGCGGAGATCGGCAGCGGTTATCCGCTGATGGAACGGGCGGGCGCCGGCGTGGCGGCGAGGGTGCTGGCACGGCGCAACGAGGCCGGTGACGGCCCTGTCGCCGTGCTCTGCGGCCCAGGAAACAACGGCGGCGACGGCTTCGTCGCGGCGCGCCATCTGCGGGCTGCCGGCGTCCCTGTACGTCTTGCGCTTCTAGGCGCGAAAGATCGTTTGTCCGGGGATGCGGGCACCGCTGCCGCGGCCTGGGAGGGCGCGGTCCAGCCCCTGGAGGAGACCTGCCTGGACGATGCGGCCCAGGTGGTGGACGCCTTGTTCGGTGCGGGCCTCGACCGACCTCTGAGCGGCGTGCCGGCGCAGCTGGCCGCGGTGGCCCGGGACGCCAGCCTGCCGGTCTTCGCCGTCGACGTGCCGAGCGGGATTGCCGGCGACACGGCGACGCCCTTAGGCGGCCTTGCTTTTCAGGCCCTGGAGACGATCACGTTCTTTCGCAAAAAGCCGGCACATCTTCTTGTGCCATCACGCTTTTTCTGCGGAGACGTACACGTCATCGACATCGGCATCCCGGCGACGGTCCTCGACGGCATTGCCCCCCGCTGCCGGGCGAACGGGCCGGCGTTGTGGGCGCGCGCCTTTCCTTGGCGCAAAGCGGAGGCGCACAAGTACCAGGCGGGCCATGCGGTGATTTGTGGCGGCGCGCGCATGACCGGAGCAGCGCAACTGGCCTCGCGTGCCGCGCTCAGGGTCGGTGCCGGTCTGGTTACGGTTGTATGCTCGCCGGACAGCCTGCCGATCTATGCCCTGGCCAACCCGTCTGTCATCACGCAACCGCTGACCGATCCCGCGGACTTCGCCGATATCCTGGCGGATCCGAGGAAAAATGCCGTGCTTTTGGGGCCCGGTAACGGGGTGTCACAGGACACCGCGGATCGCGCGCTGCTGGCGCTGGAGAGCGCGCCCGCGGGCCGCGCGGTCGTGCTGGACGCAGATGCCCTGTCATCCTTCGAGGGCAGGGCAGAGCGGCTGTTTGCGGCTGTCGGGGGCTCGGCCGGCGCTGCCGTCCTGACCCCGCACGATGGGGAGTTTCACCGCCTGTTCCCCGACCTCGCGGGCAATCGGCTCGAGCGGGCCAGCGCAGCGGCGGCGCGCAGCGGCGCGGTCGTGGTCTTGAAGGGTCCCGACAGCGTCGTGGCAGCGCCGGAGGGCCCGGCCGTCATCAACGGCGCTGCGCCGCCATGGCTGGCAACGGCCGGCACGGGCGATGTTCTCGCCGGCCTGATTACCGGCCTGCTGGCCCAAGGCATGGCGCCGGTGATGGCAGCCAGTGCCGCCGTATGGTTGCACGCGGCGGCGGCCTCCACTTTCGGCCCGGGCATGATCGCCGAAGACCTGCCTGATGCGCTGCCGGATGTGATGGGAGAGCTCTACAGTGCCTCGCCGGCTGTGGATCGTTGGGATTTATCCAATAATTTGAGATAGTTCGGACTCATTCGTTAACGAAAACTTCACGGCTGCGGGCGCACTATAGGGTTTAATACGGTCAAGGATTGGCCTTATCGGGGGGTGGCCTTGATTGAAAAGGTATTGAGATCATGCTTGCAGCGCATTGGTTCAAACAACCGGCACGCACCGACGAGATCAAGGTCGGCAGCGTCTACAAGCGCGCCCATGAAGGCAACATCGTCGAAACCGCGCGGGTGATCGACGTGGGGCGCGATGCCCTCGGCATTCCGCACGTGACCTACGAGGTCTCCGTCGAGCGCGCCCGGCTCGCCAAGTATGAAGAGCGCCGCACCCTGGGGCTGGAAAGCTTCGCGGAACGCTTCCGCGAGTCGATCGGCGGCGAGGCCGGCAGCGCGGAACAGCCCAAAGCCGACAAAGGCGCCAAAACCAAGGTCAAGCACGACGCCTAGCGGTAGGGCTTGGGATCGGCCTGATGAGATCAGCCCGGGCGGTTCCAAATGCCGCAAGGCTGCCTGCGAGCGACATTAATCCTACGTCAAAGATTTAGCTCTAATCTGCCTTACATGCTTACGACGCGGCAGGATAAGACCTCGACGACGGCTCGTCCGAACAGTCTCTGGCAGCAGCTCTCCGGAGCGCTGGGGGGCGATCGGCGGGGCCTGTTTTCGCGTCGCGGCACCAATCCGGACAGCGTCAAGGCGGGGCGTATCTTCCGTCACAGCGACGGCAGCGGCCGTTCTGAGACCGCGACGGTCATCGGGCTCTGCGAAATCCTCGGCATGCCGCATGTGCGCTACGACCTGCGCATCGATCAGCCGGGCCACCGGCCCTTCGAGGACGGGCCGCGGGTGCTGGGCATGAAGACCTTCGTCGAGCACTTCTGCGAACCCATCAAGTCCTAGCTCCTCCTCAACCGGCTTTCGGTTTATCGGTGCCGGTTTCACCCGTCGAACCATCAGCCTGCTCCACATCGCCCTTCCGGTGCCGTCACCACCGCCGAAGCGGCGGATATCTCACCCCTTTGTGTGGCCGGGGGGGTGCGCTTGCTATTGCGTGACCGGCTACGATGATATACATCGGCGATCCGCGGAAAGCGCGGGCGTGGCGGAACTGGTAGACGCGCTGGTTTTAGGTACCAGTGGAGCGATCCGTGGGGGTTCGAGTCCCTCCGCCCGCACCAGCAGCTGGAGGCGGCGAGTAAGACTGCCCCGCCTGGCACGTCGGGCGCCTCTCGGATTTATCCCCTCAAGACAAGGCTCGGAAAGGCCTAGCCGATTATGCAGGTCACGGAAGTAAGCAGCGAAGGCTTGAAGCGCGACTTCAAAGTTGTCATTGGCGCCAAAGAGATAGGCGAGAAAGTTGAAGCGCGGCTTCGGGAGCTGAGCGCGCGGGTCAAGATCCCCGGGTTCCGTCCGGGTAAGGCGCCGATCAAGCTCCTCAAACAGCGCTACGGGCCCTCGGTGATGGGCGAGGTACTGGAACGTGCCGTGACCGATTCCTCGGCCCAGGCGCTCAACGAGCGGGGACTGCGCCCTGCCGTTCAGCCGAAGATCGAAATCGTGTCCTTCGATGATGGCAAGGACCTGGAATACAGCATGGCCATCGAGCTGCTGCCCGAGATCGAGCCGATGGACTTCTCGACGATCGAACTGGAGCGGCTGCGCGTTGCGGTTCCGGACGGGGATCTCGAGGCGGCCATGGAGCGGCTGGCTGCGGCGCGCAAGGAGTCCAAGCCCCTGGAGACGCCGCGCAAGGCGGAGGCGGGCGACATTCTGGTGCTGGACTTCAAGGGCACGGTCCATGGCGAGGCGCTGCCCGGGATGGCTGCCGATGATCATCATCTGGAACTGGGGTCCAGCAGCTTTATCGAGGGCTTCGAGGATCAGCTGATCGGGACCGAGGCCGGCGAGACCCGCGAGGTCAACGTGACCTTTCCAGAGGCCTACGGTAACGAGAAGCTGGCGGGCCAGCCGGCGGTCTTCCAGTGCACCATCAAGGAAATCCGCGAGGCCGTGCCGGCGGAGATGAACGACGAACTCGCCAAGTCCATGGGCGCGGAGAGTGTCGAGGACCTGCGTGACAAGGTGAAAGAGCGCCTGGGTGCCGACTACGAAGGTCTCTCGCGCATGCGCCTGAAGCGGCAGATCCTGGACCAGCTCGCCGACTCGCACGACTTCGGCGTGCCGGAGAGCATGGTCGATCTGGAATTCGAAGCGATCTGGCGCCAGGTCGAGGCGGACCGCGAAAAGGGCAACGTCGATCCGGACGACGAAGGCAAGGACGAGGACGCCATCAAAGGCGAGTACCGGACCATCGCCGAGCGGCGCGTCCGGCTTGGTCTGTTGCTGTCCGAGGTCGGCCGCCTCAATCAGATCGATGTCGCCCAGGAAGAGGTGAACCGCGCTCTGTTCCAGGAGGCCCAGCGCCATCCCGGGCAGGAGCAGCAGGTGCTGGAGTTCTACAAGGCAAACCCGGAAGCGCTGGCCCAGCTTCGCGCGCCGCTGTTTGAAGACAAGGTGATCGACTTCATCATCGATCTGGCAAAGGTCACGGAGCGGGAGGTTTCGCCCGAACAGCTGCGCGAGGAGGAGGAAAAAGACGCCGCCGCGGCCGAGAAGCAGGCCGAAGAGGCAAAGAAGCCCGCCAAGAAGGCAGCCGGGAAGGCCCAGAAGAAATCCCAAAGCAAAGCCAAGAAAACCGAAACGCAGGATGCGGCCGACGAGGCGAAGGAAGACGAGGAACCCTCTTAAGGCGGGGCCTGCGGGCGGCAGGGCCGGCATCGCCGCCGCCCCGCCGTGAGCTTGTCGTCACAGCCCGCCGACCCCAAGTGAGTTCATGCTGCGCCGAGGCGCACCCGCATCAGAGGAAGGTCCATGAGTTATCTGTCCGATCCGGTCATGAAGCATCAAGAAACGGTGATGAACACCCTGGTCCCCATGGTGGTCGAGCAGACCAGCCGCGGGGAGCGCGCCTACGACATCTACTCGCGCCTGTTGAAGGAGCGCATCATCTTTCTGACCGGGCCGGTGCACGATGCGGTGGCGAGCCTGATCTGCGCCCAGCTGCTCTATCTGGAGTCCGAGAACCCGAACCAGGACATCTTCTTCTACATCAACTCCCCCGGCGGCGTCGTGACGTCGGGGCTGGCGATGTATGACACCATGCAGTATGTGCGCCCGGACGTGCACACGGTCTGCATCGGCCAGGCCGCCTCCGCCGGCTCGCTGCTGCTGATGGCCGGGGCGGCGGGCAAGCGCTTTGCGCTGCCCAACTCGAAGATCATGATCCACCAGCCCTCCGGCGGCTACCAGGGGCAGGTGACGGACATCCAGATCCACGCCGAAGACATTCTGCGCACGCGCAGCCGGCTGAACGAGATCTACGTCAAGCACTGCGGCCAGGATCTGGCCACGGTCGAGGCCTCGATGGAGCGCGACAACTTCATGTCGCCGGAAGAGGCCAAGGAATTCGGGCTGATCGACGAGGTGGTCTCCCAGCGTCCGAGCGACGAACTGGAGGCGACCTCCCATCCCGATAAGATCGACTAGGGGCGCGGCCCCGCGCGCCGGCATCCCCGGAAAGACCGGACCCCTGGTCCGGCCGGGATCGGCAAAATTGTTGGTGCGCGAAGGGACGTTAACCTTTTCATTAAGGGATTGTTGAGCCCTGACAATTAGGCTCAAATTGTCGTGTTGGCGGAAAGCCGGGCGGCACGTACGAGGAAGCCGGCAGGGCTGGTTTTTGTCGTTGTGCGGGCACGGGGCGTTTGACTAACATGGCACCGTGCGGAACTGGCCTCTAGAAAAGCGGTATGACCAAGTCTAGCAGCAGCGATTCCAAGAATACTCTGTATTGCTCCTTCTGCGGCAAGAGCCAGCACGAGGTGCGCAAGCTCATTGCCGGACCGACCGTGTTCATCTGCGATGAATGCGTCGAGTTGTGCATGGATATCATCCGCGAGGAGCATAAGACGACGCTCGTGAAGTCGCGCGACGGCGTGCCGACTCCACAGGACATCTGCACCGTCCTCGACGACTACGTGATCGGCCAGGCGCATGCCAAGCGGGTGCTTTCGGTTGCGGTTCACAACCACTACAAGCGTCTCGCGCATGGCGCGAAATCGGCCGACGTCGAGTTGGCGAAGTCGAACATTCTGCTGATCGGGCCGACCGGCTGCGGCAAGACCCTGCTGGCTCAGACCCTGGCTCGGATCCTCGATGTGCCTTTCACCATGGCCGATGCGACCACGCTGACCGAGGCGGGCTACGTCGGCGAGGACGTCGAGAACATCATCCTAAAGCTGCTGCAGTCGGCCGACTATAACGTCGAGCGCGCGCAGCGCGGCATCGTCTACATCGACGAAGTGGACAAGATCAGCCGCAAGTCGGACAACCCCTCGATCACCCGGGACGTGTCGGGCGAGGGTGTGCAGCAGGCGCTGTTGAAGATCATGGAAGGGACCGTAGCTTCGGTGCCGCCTCAGGGCGGGCGCAAGCATCCGCAGCAGGAGTTCCTGCAGGTCGATACGACCAATATCCTGTTCATCTGCGGCGGCGCCTTTGCCGGCCTGGACAAGCTGATTGCCGGCCGCGGCAAGGGCACGTCCATCGGTTTCGGCGCCGATGTCCGCGGCCCCGACGACCGCGCCACGGGCGAGGTCCTGAAGGACGTGGAGCCGGAAGATCTGCTGAAGTTCGGCCTGATTCCCGAGTTCGTCGGGCGCCTGCCGGTGGTGGCGACCCTTGAGGATCTGGACGAAGACGCCCTCATCGAGATCCTGACCCAGCCGAAGAATGCCCTCGTCAAGCAGTACGAGCGGCTGTTCGAGATGGAGGATGTGCGGGTCGACTTTACCGAGGACGCGCTGCGCGCGATTGCCGCCAAGGCCATTGCCCGCAAGACCGGAGCCCGGGGCCTGCGCTCGATCATGGAGAGTATTCTTCTCGATCCGATGTACGACCTGCCGAGCCTGGAAGGGGTCGAGGAGATCGTCATCAACCGTGAGGTGGTGGATGGCCGGGCGAAGCCCCTCTACATCTACACCGATCGTCGGGAAGACCTGGGGACCAGCGCCTAAGCGCCTGAATTACCATGGTTAATGCCGGGCCTTGAAGTCCCGGTCAGAATCTACAATTTTTAAATCGAAATGCGGTAGACTCCGTTCATTCTGGGTGTTTGCCGGAACCCTCCCTGTCCGGCTCGTAATCTCATAAGAGGTATTATGTTGGAACTCGCCCGCGGCAATCTCTTCCCGGTCCTGCCCCTGCGGGACATCGTGGTCTTTCCACACATGATCGTGCCGCTCTTCGTCGGCCGCGACAAATCCGTGCGCGCCCTCGAAGACGTGATGAAGGACGACAAGCAGATCCTGCTGGTCACGCAGAAGAATGCGGCGCAGGACGACCCCACGCCGCCGGATATCTATTCGGTCGGCACCATCGGCACCGTGCTGCAGCTCCTGAAGCTGCCGGACGGGACGGTGAAGGTGCTGGTCGAAGGCGGCCAGCGCGCGCGCATCACCAAGTACGCGGATACCGAGGACTTCTTTCAGGCCCACGCGGAAATTGTCCAGGACGACGACGGCGACGACCGCGAGCTGGACGCATTAGCCCGCACGGTGGTTTCGCAGTTCGAGCAGTACATCAAGCTGAACAAGAAGATCCCGCCGGAGGTGCTGGTGTCGATCAATCAGATCGACGACTTCAGCAAGCTCGCGGACACGGTCGCCTCCCACCTGGCGCTGAAGATTCCCGAGAAGCAGGAGCTGCTGGAAAGCGAGACCGTCAGCGACCGCCTGGAAAAGGTCTATGCCTTCATGGAAGGCGAGATCGGCGTCCTGCAGGTGGAGAAGCGCATCCGCAACCGCGTCAAGCGGCAGATGGAGAAGACCCAACGCGAGTACTATCTGAATGAGCAGTTGAAGGCCATTCAGAAGGAGCTTGGCGAGGGCGAGGACGGCCGTGACGAACTGGCCGAGATCGAGGAGCGCATCAAGTCCACGAAGCTCTCGAAGGAAGCCAACGAAAAGGCTATGGCGGAGCTGAAGAAGCTGCGCTCCATGAGCCCGATGTCGGCGGAAGCCACCGTGGTGCGCAACTATCTGGACTGGATTCTCTCGATCCCCTGGAAGAAGCGCACCAAGATCAAGCGCGACATCAACAACGCCCAGGAGATCCTGGACGCCGACCACTATGGCCTGGAGAAGGTCAAGGAACGCATCCTTGAGTACCTGGCCGTGCAGCAGCGCATGAAGAAGGTGAAGGGCCCGATCCTTTGCCTCGTCGGACCGCCGGGCGTCGGCAAGACCTCGCTGGGCAAGTCCATCGCCAAGGCAACGGGGCGCAACTTCGTGCGCATGAGCCTGGGCGGCGTGCGCGACGAGGCCGAGGTGCGGGGTCACCGCCGCACCTACATCGGATCGATGCCGGGCAAGGTGATCCAGAGCATGAAGAAGGCGAAGTCGTCGAACCCGCTGTTCCTGCTCGACGAGGTCGACAAGCTGGGCGCCGACTGGCGGGGCGACCCCTCTTCGGCGTTGCTCGAGGTGCTCGATCCCGAACAGAACAGCAGCTTCAACGACCACTATCTGGAGGTCGACTACGACCTCTCCGACGTGATGTTCGTGACGACGGCGAACACCCTGCGCATGCCGGGTCCGCTGCTCGACCGCATGGAGGTGATCCGCATCCCCGGCTATACCGAGGACGAGAAAACGCAGATCGCGGTGCGGTACCTGATTCCCAAGCAGATGAAGGACCACGGCATCAAGCCGGAGGAATGGTCGATCTCAGAGCAGGCGCTGCGCGACCTCATCCGCCTCTACACCCGGGAGGCCGGGGTCAGAAACCTCGAGCGCGAGATTGCCGGTCTGGTTCGCAAGGCGGTCAAGGAGATCGCCATGGGCAAGACCAAGGTTGTCGCGGTCAACCGCCGCAACCTGGCCAAGTTCGCCGGTGTGCCGCGGTATCGCCACGGTGAGGCCGAACAGGAGGATATGGTGGGCGTCTCCACCGGTCTGGCCTGGACGGAGGTGGGCGGTGAACTGCTGTCGATCGAGGCCGTCACGCTGCCCGGCAAGGGCAAGGTGACGGCGACCGGCAAGCTGGGCGACGTCATGAAAGAGTCGATCCAGGCCGCCGAATCCTATGTGAAGAGCCGGGCCGTCGATTACGGCATCAAGCCGACTCTGTTCGAGCGCAAGGATATTCACGTGCACGTGCCCGAAGGCGCGACGCCGAAGGACGGTCCCTCCGCCGGCGTGGCCATGGTGACGGCGATCGTGTCGGTGCTTACCGGCAACGCGGTGCGCCGCGATGTCGCCATGACCGGCGAAGTCACCTTGCGCGGGCGCGTGCTGCCGATCGGCGGCTTGAAGGAAAAGCTGCTGGCGGCTCTGCGCGCCAACATCAAAACCGTTCTCATTCCCAAGGAGAACGAGAAGGATCTCGCCGACATTCCCGACAACGTCAAGCGCGGTATGGAGATCATTCCGACCTCGACTGTCGACGAAGTGCTGGAACGTGCGCTGGTCGAAAAACTCACGCCGATCGAATGGAACGAATCGGACGAGGACGTTGGCGCGACTCGGGCGCCGGAAGGCGAGGGCGGTCGCTCGGGCGTCGTGACACACTAGACGCGACTCGGAAATCGCCGATTCGTTTGCTGATTTGTGGGGGTTCTTTAGCTCAAAACCGGCTAAAACCCCTGCATTTCTGCGCTTCTCACGTTGACTGTGTCTGATTTAGCGATCTACAATTTGGGCCTCCTCGGAGCGGTTTTCTTTATCTCTCTGCACTTCCTAATCCCTACTGTTTAGAAGGGGGTCCACGTGAACAAGAATGATCTGGTAGCAGTTGTCGCGGATAAGACGGGTCTGTCGAAGGCTGATGCGACGAAGTCGGTCGATGGCGTCTTCGATGCAATCACCGAGTCTTTGAAGTCCGGCAACGAGGTGCGCCTCGTCGGCTTTGGCACCTTTACCGTGACGAAGCGCGCTGCTTCTCAGGGGCGCAACCCGCGCACCGGTGAGCCGATTCAGATTGCTGCGTCCATGCAGCCGAAGTTCAAGGCCGGTAAGGGCCTGAAAGACGCGGTGAACTAAACCGCCAGCACAAGCTTGCGAAAAGCTGCCGGCCGCCCCGCTTGCATCGGAGGCGGCCGGTGCTATTTTGGGCTCCTGCCGCGACCCTGGGTTTCCGGCAGGGCAGCGGAAGTCGAAGCCTGCAGGGCCGCGGCCTTCGGATCGGGCAGCGGCGCTGCCACAGTTTCTTCGGGCGGTTAGCTCAGCTGGCAGAGCATCGCGTTTACACCGCGAGTGTCGGCGGTTCGATCCCGTCACCGCCCACCACCACCTTTCCCGAGCCTCGACTGCTCCCTCTGCGGCCCTTGCGGCCTTTGCCGCAGGGGCCCGGACAAGCCCAGGCAGCCCTCTCCCGCCTGGGCGCCGCAAATCTTTCGAAAGCGTTAAGACCTTGTGCCGCATAGTCGCCGCCAAGGGATGGCGGGCGAGCTACCGGAGGTTTCCCGGCCCTGGCCCAGGGTCACGTCCGGGTTCCGCATTCCCTTAGGCAAATCAGGGGGAAAATACGCATCGGCATGGCTTCGCGCTGCTTGACACCCGCTGGGCGGTGGAGTACATCACCGCGTCCCAGCTACGGGGGTGTAGCTCAGTTGGTTAGAGCGCCGGCCTGTCACGCCGGAGGCCGCGGGTTCAAGTCCCGTCACTCCCGCCAT
>NZ_JANQKD010000047.1 GCF_028281305.1 Pelagibius sp.
AAAGCGATCTCAAGGAGGGGCACATCAAGGAAACGGTTTCAGGGACAGTAGGGCTCAAGGATCGCAGGGCTGAAGGATAGCCGAGCCGCCGATCTGGGCGCGGGTCGCTAGCGGTTTGCCGGGTAAGCGGGAAGCGGGCCGGACGGCTGTCCGTCGTCGGTCCTGCGCTGCTGTCCCGCCATGGCCCGGTATTTGTCCAGGGCCATCAGCATCTGCTCGGCCAGGGCCGCATCGGGCGCATCGGCAGCCTGAAGCAGAGGATGGGCTCCGGGTTCGGCGGCCGCCAGGTCGATGCTCTCGCCAGTGGGATCAGCAGCACGGCTACGACCGCCGACTCCGCCACCATCGCTCCCTTTGCCAGTGGCCGGCGCTGGTGGCGCGGCATTGCCTGCGGCAGTCCCGGCTGCGGCGGCTGGGTCCGCCGGGGCGGGGCCCGGGGGTATTGGCGCAGCTGCCGGGCTTAGGTCGTTGAACAGGGCGTCCAGGGCCGCCTGGCCGGTCAGCAGGCCGTCGTGCTCTTCGGCCCAGCCGTCCTCTGTGCGATGCGCGCGGCTGCGGTCAGCGCCAACGGGCGACGGTGCCGGCGTCAGGCTGTGCGGGCTTGCTCCGAATGCAGCCGGTACAAATCCCGCCGGCGCTCCGGTGGGTGTTCCGGGGGCCATGGCCCGCGCTGCCGCCGGTTCGCCATCCGCCGCGGTGATCAGGGGTGGGGCGTTAAAGACGCCAGGGGGCAGCGGGAAGCCCGCCGGCGCCACTGTCGTTGGAGCCACTGTCGCCGGGGCCGCTTTCTCTGGGGCTACCGCGACCGCTTCCGCATCCTCTGCGCCGCCGTCGAACAAGGCCAGCACGCTGGCCCCGGCATCCTGGCCGGCCACCTCATCGACCAGCAGGTTGGCGACCGCACCGAGGAAGCCGGTGGGCCCACCGTAGAGCGTGCCGCCGAAAACCCGGGCCGGGGCCGAAATCTCGTCTCCGGTGATGGCCCGGTAGAGGGTGGAGACCACAGGAATATGCTGCAGTGGGTTGATGACGTCGAGGAAGTCGGAAAAGGAGAACTCGTTCTCGTCTGTTTCGGCGGCATCGGATCTCGCGGTCCCGGCCCCGGAAGCAGACGCGGCCTCGGGCGCCTTGGCCGTCGCACTGAAGCGCCCGGCCGCAGCCTCCTGTGCGTTAACGTAACCGCGGTAAAACTGAATGTCGCCCATTGGTCCTCCAAAGAACCAAAAAGCAAGATGCGGGCCAGGATTAATGGGTATTCAAATCAAGGGTTTAGCCTGGAGGTCCGGGGACGGCGCGGGGGGCGGCGGCAAGTTCTGCCCGGCGCGGCGCGGCGGCCCGGCGGATTTGCCGGGCCCGGCGTCTTTCAGCAGGGCCTCAGGCCTGCGCGAGCGTGGCTCTGGAAGGGCTTTAGAACAGGTGGCCGAAGCGTTCCGCCTTGGTGGCGAGATAGGCTTCGTTATGGCCGTTGGAGGGAAAGCTGTGCGCCACCCGTTCCTCGATGGCGATCCCGAAACGGCTGAGAGCGGCCACCTTCTGCGGGTTGTTGGTGAGCAGACGCACCCGACGAAAGCCCAGGCGGTGCAGCATCTGGGCTGCCGGCAGGTAAACCCGCTCGTCGGCGTCGAAGCCCAGCTGCTCGTTGGCGTCGAGGGTGTCGGCGCCGAGGTCCTGCAGGGTATAGGCCCGCAGCTTGTTGACCAGGCCGATGCCGCGGCCCTCCTGCGCCAGATACAGCAGGATGCCGGCGCCATCCGCGGCGATCGCCTGGATGGCGCCCCGCAATTGTTCGCCGCAGTCGCAGCGCAGCGACGACAGCAGGTCGCCGGTAAAGCACTCCGAATGCAGGCGCAGCAGCAGCGGGTCTTCGGGTTTGGGGTCGCCGATGATAATGGCCAGGTGCTCGGTGCCGCCGTCGTCAGGGCGAAAGGCAACGATCCGCGCGTCTTCCGCGTCGGCCAGGGGCACGGCGGCTTCGGCTACGGAGGTCAGGTTGCGCGCCGCGGCGAAGCGGTACTCGGCGACGTTCGCCGCCGTGACCGCCATCAGATCCCGCGCATCCGCCCAGGCCCGGGGGCTCTGCACCGGGGTGCCGGGCAGCGGCGCCAACAGCGCTGCCGGCAGCAGACGCGCCAGCTTCGCCAGTTCCACCGCGGCGACGTCCAGGCCCGCCGGTGCCGTCACCACCCGCCGGCTGCGCCCGACCGCGACCTGGGTCGCCGTCGGGTCGGCCAGGGCGCGGATGCGCTCCGCCTCGCGGTCCTCGACCGCCAGCGCCAGCACGCCGCCGCTGGCGATCAGGCCCTTGGCCTCGGGCATGCCCAGCGCCTGTGCCCGCCGTGCGGTGAGCAGCAGCATGGCCTCGGTGCCGGTCAGGGCCGCCAGGTCGGCCAGACCCTCCGCGCTGGCCTGCTCGGCCGCCTGCACCAGGGCGCCCTGGCCCGACCAGTCGTGCAGCACAATGGTCGCGCCGCGGCGCAGTTCCGCCAGGGCGCGCTCCACCGTCTGCAGGACGGCGGCATCCGGAGTTTTGGGTCGTTGCGCAGGCTTTTCCATGTCGAATGGTCACTTTACGGCTGCCGCCGGGCCATGTCACGTTGGGTTCCGGCGGTGTTTTGCGCCCAGGACATAGGCCGCCAAGGGGCGCTTGACCAGCCGGTTTTGATCGAACGGGGCAACCGGTCGCAGCAAGGCCTTAGACGGTCGCAAACGAAGAAGGCCGGACCAGCGGGACGGCCCACTGAGAGCACCTATTGGGGGGAGGACAGACAAGGCCATGGCCAGTCAGCCAGGATCCGGCGCCGCGACGGCTGCGCCGGTGTTTCGCGACTATGATCAGGCGGCGCTGGATGCCCAGCTCAACCTGCGCGCCCGCTGGCCGGAGCATCCGCAGTTCTTTGAGCGCTGGGCGGCTGATTCGGCGGCGATCCGAGCCGCGCGCGGCGGAGAACTGGACCTGGCCTACGGCAGCGGGCCCGAGGAAATGCTGGATCTCTTCCCGGCCTCCGGCGGTGGGCCCGCCTCCGGCGAAGGGCCGGTCGCGCTGTTGGCCTTCATCCACGGCGGCTACTGGCAGGCGCTGGACAAGAGCGACTACAGCTACCTCGCACCCCCCTTCGTGGACCGCGGCATCGCCTTTGCCAGCCTGAACTACAGCCTGGCCCCGGCGGCGGACATCGGCACCATGATCGGCCAGGTGCGCCGCGCCCTGGCGTGGCTGCACAAAAACGCCGGGGCCTATGGCGTCGACCCGGGACGCATTATCGTCGCCGGGCATTCCGCCGGCGGTCATCTGGCGGCCATGGCGCTTTCGACCGACTGGCCGGGCTTCGAGGCCGGGCTGCCGGTCGGCCTGCTGGCCGGGGGATGCTCGATCTCCGGGGTCTACGACCTGGAGCCGGTTCGCCTCAGCTACCACAACGCGGTTCTGAAGGTTCCCGCCGACCGGGCCGCGGCCTGGAGCCCGCTGCACGCCTTGCCGAAGGCCGCACCGCCCTTGATCGTCGCGGTCGGCGCCGAGGAAACCGAAGAGTTCCGGCGCCAGCACGCCGAGTACGCGACTTCCTGGCAGGACCGCGGGCTGCCTCTGGTGGACGTTCCGCTGCCCGGGCGTCATCACTTCAACGCGGTGGACGCGTTGGGCGAAGAGAATCACCCCCTCTACGCTGCAGTGCAGCAACTGCTGTCCGGGCAGGTTTCTTGAACCGCAGCGCCCGCGATGGTATCTGAGAATTTACAGGGGTTGGAGGTGGATTTGGGAGTTGGATGTCGGCCATGAACGGCGCCGCCGGAAAAAAGATCCTGCTCGTCGACGATGATTCGGCGCTTCGTCAATCGCTTAGCGAACAGCTGCGGCTGCACGAGGAATTCGACACTGCCGAGGCGGAAACTGCGGCTGCCGGGTTGGAAATGGCCAAGGCCGACTACTACGACCTCATCCTGCTCGACCTCGGTCTTCCGGACATGGACGGCCGCGACGTCTGCCGGCTGATGCGCCGCGGCGGCGTCAAGTCGCCGATCATCATGTTGACGGCGGCGGAATCTGATGCCGACACCATCCTGGCCCTGGATGCCGGGGCGAACGACTATGTCACCAAGCCTTTTCGGCTCGGCGTCCTGCTGGCGCGCATGCGCGCGCAGCTGCGCCAGCACGAACAGAGCGAGGACGCCGTCTTCACCATCGGGCCCTACACCTTCCGGCCCAGCGCCAAGCTGCTGACCCATGGCGAGTCGAAAAAGAAGGTCCGCCTGACCGAGAAGGAAACCTCGATCCTCAAGTACCTCTACCGCAGCGGCGACACCGTCGTCGGACGCGACAAGCTGCTGGGCGAGGTCTGGGGCTACAACGCCGGGGTCACGACCCACACCCTGGAGACCCACGTCTATCGTCTGCGCCAAAAGATCGAGAGCGATCCCTCAGCGGCCGAGATCCTGGTGACCGAGCCGGGCGGCTACCGGCTGGTTCCCTAGGGCGTTTCCGGTTTCGACGCCGCGAGGCCGGTCTGCCCGGTGCCGCGCAGGCCCGGCATGACAAACAGCAGCAGCAGGCTGAGCACCGCCGCCAGGCTGGTCAGAACGGCGAAAGCCGGGCTGCTGGCGACCCAGTCGCCGGACCACTTGACCAGTTGGGCCAGCAAGAGGGGGCCCAGAAAGACGCCGAGGTTGCGGCCGGTCATCACGCTGCCGAAGGCGCGCGCCCGCTGCCCGGTGTTGCGCACCGCTTCGGTCGGCAGCGTGAACAGACAGGTCGGCACGATGCCGGCGGTGATGCCGTAGAGGCAGAGCGACAGCAGGCCGGCAAGCCCGCTGCTGCTGACCGGCAACAGCCACCACAGGAGGGCCTGCACGGTGACGGCGCCCAGCAGCAGCCGCTCGACCGCCAGGCCGCGGCGCAGAACGAGGCCGCTCAAGACGTTGAAGATACCGACCAGGACGATGGGGATCAGGTAGACCCAGAGCGCCTCTTCCACCGTCAGACCGAGGGCGCCGACCAGGTACTCCGGCAGCCAGGTCATGTAGGCCAGATACTGGCCCGACCACAGCATGAAGACCCCGGCGGTGAGCCAGAGCGCCTGCTTCTGCCCGCGGGTCCAGGGCGCGCGCGGGGGCCCGCCTGCCCCTGGCGCAGCGGCCTGCGTCTGGGCGCCGGCCGGGCCGGCCGCCATCGACCCCTTGCCGCGCAGATGCCAGGCCCAAACGATCAGGCCCAGGGCCATGGCAACGCTGGCCAGCCACAGCCCGGTCCAGCCGGTGGTCGCGAGGGCGAAGGGCGCCAGCACCGCGGCCAGCAGTTGCCCTGCCGGCATCCAGGCGGCGACCAGACCGACGACCAGATTGCGGTGCCGTTCGGACACCAGAGACGTTGCCAAGACCGGTCCGGCCACGGCGAGGATGGCAAAGGCCGCGCCCTCGAGAGCACGCCCCAACAGCACGACTCCGCCAAGCTGGGGGGCGGCCAGGCTGACCAAGGTCCCGCCGGCCATCAGCGGCAGGGCCAAAAGGATCAGGTTCAGCGGACCCCGTGCCTCCACACGCCGGCCGATCCACAGCGACAGCGCGATCCCCAGCACCGCGTAGACCGACATGAAGCCACCGGCCAGCACGGGGTCGTAAGCATAGCGATCGAGAAGCAGCGGCAGGACGACCGGCAGCTTGAACTGGGAGAAGGCGGCGAACACCAGAACCACCAGTCCAAGGCCGATCAGCGCCCCCCTCGGGGCCACCTGTGGCCCGCTGCCGCGGCCGCTGGATGTCAAGCTCCGCCGCCTCCAGGCCCCGAATTTTGGCGAATTTTCATTGGGGCGGGCCGCTCCTATTCGCTAGAGTGAACCAATTCTCGGCTATGCTTTTCTCGTCCGCTAGATCGGCGGGCCGTATTTTTGGCTGCCGGATCGAAGGGATAAAGGCATTTTGCAGAACGGTAGCGATTTTTTTGTTCGTTTCTGGGGCACCCGCGGCTCGATTTCCTGCCCCGGCGAAAGCCACCTTCGCTACGGGGGCAATACGGCCTGCCTGGAGATCCGTTGCGGCGAGAAGCTGCTGATCTTCGATGCCGGCACCGGCCTCAGGCCCCTGGGCCGGGAGCTGACCGAGAACTCCCCGCTGGAAGCCGACATTTTCCTCACTCATACCCATCATGACCACATCGTTGGCCTGCCGTTCTTTGCGCCGCTGTTCGACAAGCGCAACCGCATCCGTCTCTGGGCCGGGCACCTGATCCCGGAACTGACCCTGCACGACGTGCTGGTTCAGTTCATGAACGCGCCCCTGTTCCCGGTGCCGCCGAAGATCTTCGCCGCCAACGTCTCCTTCCATGACTTCTCCGCCGGAGATGTTCTGGAACCCAAGCCCGGCGTGCGCCTGATCACCGCACCGCTCAATCACCCCAATGGCGCCACCGGCTACCGGGTCGATTTCCGCGGCCATGCGATCTGCTACGTGACCGACACCGAGCACCTGGAGGGCAAGCCCGACCGCAACATTCTGGACCTCATCCAGGGCGCCGATCTCGTCATCTATGACTGCACCTATACGGACGAAGAGTTTCCCAAGTACCGCAACTGGGGGCACTCCACCTGGCAGGAAGGGGTCCGGCTCTGCGACCAGGCCGATGCCGGCAAGCTGGTCATCTTCCACCACGACCCCGGCCATGACGACGAGTTCATGGACCGCGTCGCCGAAGAAGCCGAAGCCCTGCGTCCCGGTACCGTGGTCGCCAGGGAAGGCATGGTGCTGCGGCCGTGAGATGCGCTGCAGCGCGCCGTCGGCTTTCACGGCGAGGCGCTCATTGCTTGAGGAGACGTTGCGGTCGAGATCGAAGTATTCCGGATAGCCCGTCGGTTCCCGCCGGCAACGGCAGCGCTTTGTGCTTCCGGCGCTGACGGCAGCGCACGCCGCGGTCACGCAGAAGTTATGCGCCGCGAGAAGCCTCGGCCCGGCTCATCCCGTAAAATGCCGGTGGATATTCCAGAGCGGGTCCGGATCGCATGGACGCCCTGACAGCACCTCCGCGAAGGTCCGGCGACCGGCAAATCTGTTCTAACTCTTTGATCTGGAGCGGACTTACTTGTTTGGGCGGAGCCACGTAGAGGGCGCCCCCAAACCCGATCCGCGTTAAGGCCCCATGCGGGCGTTCGAGGGGAAAGGCCATGTTGAGCTGGTGGCAAAAGGATCTTGAGGCCGGCCTGCCGACGCGGGTGAAGGCCGCCGTGCGCGAACAGGAAGACGCGACCGAGCGCCTGATCTCCTGGATTCAGCTTGCAATTGTCCTGACCTTCGGCGCGCTCTACATCATCTCACCGAAGCCTGAGGTCGACATCGCGCCCGTACCCTGGGCGCTTTCCGTCTATCTGGTGCTGACGCTCATTCGCGTCGTCTGGTCCCACGTCGGCCGTCTGCCAGACTGGTCGCTTGCGGTCTCGGTGTTCTTCGACATCACGCTTCTGATGGTGCTGATCTGGAGCTTCCACATCCAGTACATGCAGCCCGCCTCCTTTTATCTGAAGGCGCCGACGCTGCTTTACGTCTTCATCTTCATCGCGCTGCGTGCGCTGCGCTTCGACGCCCGCTTCGTGCTGCTCGCCGGCGCGGTCGCGGCGCTGGGCTGGGGTCTGATGATCCTCTACGTCATCTCCAACGACCCCGCCGACAACATGATCACACGCGACTATGTCGCCTATATGACCTCGAACTCGGTGCTGCTGGGGGCGGAGTTCGACAAGATCCTCTCGATCCTCATGGTCACCGGGCTCATCGCCTTTGCGATCTATCGTGCCAAGAGCCTGCTGGTGCGCGCTGTCTCCGAACAGGCGGCCGCGCGCGAGCTGTCGCGGTTTTTCGCGCCGGAGATTGCAGAGCGTATCAAGGGTTCCGAGGACCACATCCGCGCCGGCACCGGCGAGCTGCGCCAGGCCGCCATTCTCAATCTCGACATGCGCGGCTTCACCCGCTTGGCCGGGGAGGCGCCACCGGATCAGGTGATGACCCTGCTGGCCGAGTACCAACAGCAGATGGTGCCGATCATCCGCCGCCACGGCGGCTCCATCGACAAGTTCCTGGGCGATGGAATCATGGCCACCTTCGGCGCGGCCGAACCCTCCGAGAGTTATGCCGCCGACGCCCTGCGCGCGCTGGACGAGGCGATGGCCGCTGCCGCCGACTGGCAGAAGGACTGCCGCACGGCGGGCCGCAGCTGCCCGGCGGTCAACGGCGCAGTGGCCGCGGGCACCATCCTCTTCGGTGCCGTCGGCGACGACACGCGTCTGGAGTACACCGTCATCGGCGACGCGGTGAACCTCTCGGCCAAGCTGGAGAAGCACAACAAGGAACTGGGCGTGCGTGCGGTCTGCGACCGCGAGACCTACGAGACTGCCGTGGCCCAGGGCTACAGCCCGCAGGAACAGACCAAGCTGCTGGAGGCGGTGCCCGTCGGCGGGGTTCGCGATTCCTTGGGCCTGGTGGTCCTGGCGGCTTAAGTCCGCCGAGCTCTATCTGTAAGGGTCGGCGGCGTCGCGCAGCCCGTCGCCCAGGAAGTTGAAGGCCAGCACCACAAGGAAGAGCGGCACCACCGGCAGCATCAGCCAGGGATAGAGCTCGACGATGTTGAGGTCCTGCGCCTCGTTCAGCAGAACGCCCCAGGAGGTTACCGGCGGGCGCAGACCGATGCCGAGGAAGGAGAGCGCCGTCTCGCCCAAAATGGCCGTCGGGATCGAGAGGGTCACCGAGGCGATCAGGTGGCTGGTGAAGCTGGGCAGCAGGTGGCGCCCGATGATCCGCCGCGGCGAGGCACCCATAAGCTGGGCGGCGGTGGTGAAGTCCTCTTCGCGCAGGGAGAGGATCTTGGCGCGCACTGCGCGACCCAGCCCCGGCCAGTCGAGGAAGCCGATGATCACCGAGATGCCGACGAAGACCCCGATGGGACTCCAGGTCACCGGCAGCAGAGCCGAAAGCGTCATGAACAGCGGCAGCTCCGGGAAGGAGCGGATCAGTTCGATCACGCGCAGCACGATTGCGTCCACCCAGCCGCCGTAGTAGCCGGCGGCGCCGCCGATGATCACGCCGAGCACGAAGGAGATAGCGACGGCGATGAAGCCGAGACTGAGAGAGATGCGCGCGCCGTAGAGAATGCGGCTCAGCATGTCGCGTCCCAGGCGGTCGGTGCCGAAGAGGAACAGCGTTCCCCCCTCGGCAGGACAGAACAGGTGCACGTCCCCCGGAATGACGCCCCAGAACTCGTAGGCATCGCCGCGGCAGAAGAAACGGACCCTCTGAATCTTTTCCGGATTGGGCACGTACTCGCGCGCCAGAGTCTCCATGTTGAGCTTGAAGTCGAAGCCGTAGACGAAGGGTCCGATGAACTCGCCCTCATGAAACAGATGCAGCGTCTGCGGCGGGGCGTAGATATGGCCGGTGTCCCGGCTGTGCAGATTGTAGGGCGCCAGGAACTCGCAGATGACGATGGCGAAATAGATGGCGAGCAGGAAGGCGCCGGACCACACCGCGACCCGGTGGCGGCGGAACTTCCACCACATGATGCGCCACTCGGAGGCCTGATAATAGCGCTCCTGCTCCGGCGTCAGCGTGTCGGCGCGATAGGGATCGAAGGGCGCTTCGTTGACGTAGTGGGGCAGCGGCTCGCCCGGCCTGAGATTGCGGTCGGTCATTTCGACGAGGCCCCTCCCAGACGGATGCGCGGATCGAGCATGGCCAGGAGGATGTCGGAGATGAAGACCCCGATCACCACAAGCGTTGCCTCGAACATCAGGAAGGCGCCGGCCAGGTACATGTCCTGGCTCTGCAGGGAGCGCAGCAGCAGAGGTCCGTTGGTCGGCAGATCCATCACCACGGAGACCAGTGCGGCGCCGGAGACCACTTGCGGCAGGATCATGCCGATGTCGGCGATGAAGGGGTTGAGGGCCAGGCGCAGCGGATACTTCAGGATGATCTTCATCGGCGAGAGGCCCTTGGCCCGCGCGGTGATGACGTACTGGCGCTGCAGTTCGTCCAGCATGTTGGCGCGCAGGCGGCGGATCATCGCCGCGGTGCCGGAGGTGCCGATCACGAGCATCGGAATCCAGAGATGGTTGATGACCGAGATCACCTTGTCGACGGTCCAGGGTGCACCGATGTATTGCGGGTCCATCAGCCCGCCGATCGACAGCCCGAACCAGACGTTGGCGTAGTAGAGCAGCACCAGGGCGAAGAGGAAGTTCGGCATCGCCAGGCCGAAGTAACCCACGAAGGTCGCCGCATAGTCGCCGACCGAGTATTGCCGCACGGCGGAGTAGATGCCGATGGGAAAGGAAAGAATGTAAGTGAAGAGCGTGGTCGCCAGCGCCAGGACCACGGTGAACCAGAAGCGGTCGCCGATCACCTCCACCACCGGCAGCTCGAACTCGAAGGAGTAGCCGAGGTCGCCCTGCAGCAGGCCGAGCAGCCAGATCCAGTACTGCTCGATCATAGGCTTGTCGAGGCCGTACTGCTCGCGCAGGAAGGCGATGCGCTCCTGATCGACGGTCTCGCCCCGTGCCTGCTCCTCGGCGATCAGGGTTTCCAGATAGTCGCCGGGCGGCAGTTGAATGATGAAGAAGACGACCAGACTGATGACCAGCAGCGTCGGGATCATCACCAGCAGGCGGCGGGCGAAGTAGCTCAGCATGGGGTCTAGACCTTCGCCTCGTGTTGCCGCGCCGGCTGGGGCCGGCAGGTGAGCATTGCCGGATCGCTGCCGGCGCGCGCACGCACCCAGTGTCCGTCGCCCAGGTCGATCATGGTCATCTGCGGGCCGTCCCCGCTGGGTGCACCACTTCCGGCGGGCGCGATCGTGAAGGGCTGGGGCCAGGCCGTCGGGTCGGAAGCGCGCCCCTCCATCAGGGCCGTCAGGTCGAGACGCTGGTGCGGATCCGGTTCCGGCACGGCCGACAGCAGGGCCTGCGTGTAGGGGTGGACCGGGTTGCGGAACAGGCTCTCGCGTGGTGCCAGTTCCACGAGACCGCCCCGGCACATCACCGCGATGCGGTCGGCGATGTAGTCGACCACCGCCAGGTTATGGCTGATGAAGATGTAGGTCAGACCCAGATCCGCCTTCAGGTCCTTCAGCAGGTTCAGCACCTGGGCCTGGATGGAGACGTCCAGCGCCGAGACCGGCTCGTCGCAGATCAGCAGCTGCGGGCGCAGCGCCAGGGCGCGGGCGATGCCGATGCGCTGGCGCTGGCCGCCGGAAAAGCTGTGCGGATAGCGGCGGATGTGCTGGCGGTTGAGGCCGACGACGCCCATCAGTTCCTCCACCACCTGGCGCCGGCTGGCGGCCGTGCCGATGCCGTGGATCACCAGGGGCTCGGCGATGATCTCGCCCACCGTCATGCGCGGATTCAACGAGGAGAAAGGGTCCTGGAAGACGAACTGGATCTGCTTGCGGAAGTTCATCAACGCCTTGTTTTCCAGGGTCAGGACGTTGGTTTCCGCATCGCCGGGCCGCCCGCCGGTGAAGGTGATGCTGCCACTGTCGGGGGTGAGCGCGCGCATGACCATCTTGGAAAGCGTCGTCTTGCCGCAGCCGCTCTCGCCCACCAGGCCCAGGCACTCCCCGCGGCGCACCGTCAGCGTGACGTCGTCGACGGCCAGCATCTCGCTGCTGCTGCCGCCGAAGAGTCCCGACTTGCGGATGGTGAAGCGCTTGGTCAGCCCTTCGATCTTCAGGATCGTTCCGTCGGCGTCTTCGGACCGTTCGATCTTTTCGCCCAGGAAGGCGCCGTCGCCCTGTTTCTTGATCTCGCGGATCGGCACCAGCCGCTCCCCGGGCGCCATGTGAAAACGCGGCACGGCGCGCAGCAGGGCGGAGAGATAGGGATGCGCAGGGGCCCGGAAGATGTCCTCCAGCGTACCGCTCTCCATGATCTCGCCGTGGTACATGACGACCACTTCGTCGGCGACGTTGGCGACGACACCCAGGTCGTGGGTGATCATCAGCACCGCCATGCCCAGCTCCGACTGCAGATCCTTGATCAGTTTCAGGATCTGCGCCTGGATCGTCACGTCCAGGGCGGTGGTCGGCTCGTCGGCGATCAGCAGGGCCGGTCGGCAGACCAGCGCCATGGCGATCATGGCGCGCTGGCGCAGGCCGCCGGAGAGTTCGAAGGGATAGGTCTTGATCGCCTTGGCCGGATCGGGAAAGCCCACCAGCCGCAGCATCTCCGTCGCCAGTGCCAGACCTTCGCTGGCGGTGACATTCCGGTGCAGGTGCAGGGCTTCCAGGATCTGATTGCCGACAGTGTGCACCGGCGACAGCGAGGTCATGGGTTCCTGGAAAATGATCGAGATGCGGCTGCCGCGAATGGCGCGCATGGCCTCGCTGTCTGAGTGCAGGCTGGCGATGTCGATGACGTCGCTGGAGCTGACCGGGTCGTTGAACAGGATCCGCCCGCTGTCGATCTTGGCGCTGCGCGGCAGGATGCCCATGATCGCTTGGCTCACCACCGACTTGCCGGACCCGGACTCGCCGACCAGGGCGACGGTGCGCCCGGCCGGCACGCGGAAGCTCACGCCGCGCACCGCTTCGAGGCGCCCCTCCGGCAGATCGAAACTGATCCGCAGGTCCTTAATCTGCAAAAGGTTCCGCACAGTGGCTCCCCGGTCCCCAGGCAATATCGCAGGGTTATAGGACGTTTGGCGGGGAATCGCACCCCACCGCCGCATCGCTGTCGATGCCCAGGTCGATCAGGTTGCTGGCCGTCGCGGGATCGAGACTGAGGCCATTGTTCTTGTACGAACGAGCGGCCATCTCCGCGACCTTTTCGAAGCCCTCCAGGCTGGATTCGAAGGTGAAGGCGGTGCCTGCCCCTTTCAGCTTCAGCTCCATGAAGCCGGCGCCGAAGACGCCGCGCTTGCCGCGCCGGCCGAAGTAGCGCAGGCGCATGAAGTCCAGGTCGGACCAGGCCAGCACCTTGGTGCCGAGGCCGCGGCAGGCGATTTCGTTTTCGGTCAGCGCCACCTCCAGCTTCTGGCGCTGCAGGGTCCGCAGGCCGAACACGCCAAACAGCACGGCGATCCCGCCGAAGATCACCACCACGGGAATGTTCGGCGGCACGACGATCAGGACGCCGAGGCCGACCACGAGGCCGGCGCCGGAGCGCAGATAGTCCCCGACCAGCGCGCGGGAAGGATAGCGGAGCACGATCATGCCGCCCCCGAAACGGATTGGGGCGAAGACGCCGGCACCCTGTCCGCCGGGGCGGCGAAGAGCGCATCGGGCGGCGGGAAGCGGCTGGCCGGATGGCCGGCGAGGCGCGGCAGCAGGTCTTCCAGGAAGCGCCAGGCCTCCGCGTCGTGGACGGCATGATGGGTCAGGATGCCGGTGGCTTCGCCCGCATCGACCGCCCCTGTCCGCCGTGCTTCCAGGTGCCCGACCAGAAGCTGCAGGGCGGCCGCTGTTCCCAGGAAGCGGCGCTGCGGGCGCCACTGCATGATGTCGACATGGCAGTTCACCTGCCGCAGCCCGGCGGCGGGCTCTGCGAGGCGGCGGGCCTTGTAGGTCGAAAGGCCCGTAAAACCGAGGGACGGCAGCGCCGCCACAAGGTCGCCATCGATGCGGTTCCAGGGCGGCACCAGCGCAGGGATCAGCCGCTCGCCGCAGAGCGCGGCCAGCAGGGCCTGGCCCTGGCGCAGCTCCCCGGCGATCTCGGGGCGCAGCGC
This sequence comes from Pelagibius sp., assembly GCF_028281305.1. GTDB lineage: Bacteria > Pseudomonadota > Alphaproteobacteria > Kiloniellales > Kiloniellaceae > Pelagibius. Next base: position 13,687 of record NZ_JANQKD010000047.1, read on the forward strand.
GGGGGCGACGAGCTCACATTTCTTGGCGTCCGGGCCGGCGTTGTTGCGGTGGGCGAAGCCGTGCTGCAGCACGCGAACGCCCGCAGCGCTACCCGCCAGGCTGGCCGCGAGGGTTGCCTCGGCAGCTTGCGGGATCACCGCGACGGCCAGGGGCAGGCTGAGACTTGCGGCGAGGTCGATCAGCCGGTCGAGGGCGGCGGTCCGGGCCGTGGCGTCATCGTCGCGCCACCAGAGGGTCGCCGCCTGTCCGGCCTCCCCCCAGCGGTCCAGTTCCCGCTCCAGGGCCGCCCAGTCGCTCACGCGCCCTGCTCCAAAGACGAGGCCGGGGGTGGGACCGGCGTTGCCTCGCTTCCGCCATTCTCTGCCGCCAGCAGCGCCTGCAGGTGGCGGGCGGTTTCGTCGGCTCCTTCCATGCGGAAGGGATCGCGGGTGTTGGTCGTCCGTTTCTCGAGGGCGCGGGCAATGCCGGCTGCCAGGCTCTCGCCGCTCAGGCTCCGTTCGTCGACCACCGTCAGGTAGCCCTCTGCGGCCAGGCGTTCGGCACGCAGGGTCTGCTCGGTCTCGGTGCCGCCGGCAAAGGGCACCACGACGCCCGGCAGGCCCGCGGCCAAGACCTCCATGATGGTGTTGTAGCCGGCCTGGCTGATGGACAGGCGCGCGCGGGTCAGCAGCAGGGCGAAATCGCTGCGCGCCCGCTCCACGACGACGCCCTGCGGGGCGAGGTCCGCCAGCTGCCGGTACTCGGGCTCCGGCATGTTGGGGCCGATCAGAATGCGCCAGGGGGTCTCGGCCAGAGCCGTGAGCGGCCGCGCCGCCAGGGCCGCTTCGACCAGATGGCGGCCGACCGCCCCGCCGCCGACGGAGACAATCACCTCGCCATGTCCGGCCTCCGGATCGTCGGCTTTGGGGGGTGGCAGCACGCGGCCCGCCTCGGTGACGTAGCCGGTGTAGTGCAGGCGCTCGGACAGCGCCGCGGCCTCGGGAAAGCTGGTTTCGATGCGAAAGAAGGCCGGATCGCCGTGCACGTAGAGCAGGTCGAAATCGCGGCGAAAGGTCTCCAGCATCCAGCTTGCCTTCTCCGGGCGCTCCGGGCGGTTGACGATATCGCGCAGCGAACAGGCGATCAGCGCGGGCGGGTCGGCCCGGCGCGCCTCGGCGACCAGCGGCTCCAGTTCGAAGCGCATCTTGCGCCGGCCGAAGGGATAGAGCTCGATCATCACCACCCGCGGGCGCTTGCGGCGATAAAGGTCCAAGAGCTGGGCGCGCCGCGCCGCCATCCAGGCCTCGTCGATGGGCCGGTCCTGCGCGTCGACGATGACCGCGAAGGTCTCGTCCTGGGCGCGGGCCGGCGGCAGCTGCACCACCTCCACGCTGGGCAGGCCCTCCACGCTGGGCAGACCGAGATCCCCGATGGGCAGCCCGCCGGTGACGAACACGACCTTCAGGCCGGCGCGCTGGAACGCCCGCGCCAGCACCACGCCGCGGCGGATGTGTCCGATCCCCAGGAGGTGCTGGACATAAAGCATCACGTCGCAGCGCTCTTCCGCCATGCCTTCGATTGCCTCCCGGTTCATCGGTTACACCTTGGGTGAGGAGGTTAAGCGCCGTCGAGGGCGATGTTCAGGGCCGCAACCGAGGGCCGGCCGTCCGCGGCCAGTGCAAAGCGGTGCGCGCGCGCGGGTTTCAGCTTCACGGGCGGCCTGTCACGCATATCCCATCCGCTGGCAAGGGCATAGATGGCCCTGATCACACCTTTGTGCGTCACCGCAACCACATCGCGGTCCTCGCCCGCCTGTTCGCGCAGCCACGGCAGGACCCTTTTCTGCACGGCCCTGGGACTCTCGCCGTTCGGCGGGCGAAAGTCCAACCCCCGGGCTTCGTTGGCCGCCATCGCCGAGCCGCCGGCGGCGCGGAGGTCGTCCAGGCGCTGCCCCTCCCACGCGCCCCAGTCGGCCTCGATCAGCCGCGCGTCCTGGGCCAGGGCGGTCGGTCGCGGGCCGCCTGCCGGCAGGCGGCGGCGCAGGATTTCCGCAGTTTCGCGGGCTCGCTTCAGGGGACTGCAGATCCAGGCCGCCGCAGCCGCTTCGGCGGGCAGGCGCCACTGCGCCACGGCGTTCCGTCCCGCGGCGGAGAGCGGTTGATCGCTGCGGCCCTGCAGGCGCCCTTCTTCGTTCCAGGCGGTCGGGCCGTGGCGGAGCAGCAGCAGCGCCGTCACCGGCGGCTCGCTTCTTCCAGGATCGCATTCAGCCGACGGGCCGCGGCCAGCAGGCTGTGGTTCTCGGCGACCACCTTCGGGGCTGTCTCGCCCATGGCGCTGCGGCTGGCGGTCTGGGTCAGGATTTCGCGGACACTGGCGGCAAAGGTCGCCAGCCCGGGATCGCAGAGGTAGCCGGTCACGCCCTCCTCGACCAGCGTCTCCACCCCCGGGTTGCGCCCGGCAACCACCGGCAGGCCGGCGGCCTGGGCCTCCAGCAGAGCCATGCCGAAGGCCTCGTTCACAGCCGGCCAGACCAGCAGGTCGCAGGCCGCATAGAGCGCCGGCATGACCTCCGGCTGGACCCGCCCGAGAAAGCGCACCCGTTCCGGCTGGGCCCAGGCGAAGGCCTGGCGCACCTCCTCATAGGCGGCACCGTCGCCGGCGATCACGAGCTGCCAGGGCATGTCGGGGATGGCGCGCAGCGCCTGAGCCAGGAGCTGGTAGGACGCCAGCTTGTCGCCCGGCCGCGTCATGGCCGCGGCCAGCAGCCAGGGCAGCTCCGGGTTCAGGTGCTGCTCCTTGGCCAGGGCCTGGCGGTACTCGCCCCGCAGCGGGCGCACGGCGTCGTAGGGCGCGGTGTCGAGGAAGGCCTTCAGCGGCCGCACCTTGTCCTGATCGGGGATCAGCTTGGCGTCCAGCGGGTTGAAGGTGACCACCGCGGCAGCCTGCTCCAGGGCCTGCAGGACCGCACGGTGGCTGGGCGCCCAGGGGCCGCTGGCCCGCTTGTGGGCGACCGAGGCTTCGGCGACCACGTAGGGGATCTTCAATGCCGCGGCCACTGCCGGGCCGATCCAGTCCGGCGCCTTGTAGTAGAGGTGATAGGTGAACCAGAGCTGCGGGCGCTGGCGCGCCGGCAGCGCCTTGTAGCGGCGGATCAGCCGCTTCGCCAGGCCGCTCCCCACTTTCTGCAGGCGTGCCTGGCGCTCCGGGTCCCCGACGGCCTCGCGGCTGCGAAAGCGGCTGGCCAGTGTTACATCGTGGCCGGCCTGTTCGAGCGCCTGCATCAGCAGCCGCGCCATCAGCCGGTCACCGGACGGATTCACATGTGTCGGGGGCTTCAGTGGAGCATAAAAGGCAATACGCATAACGCTGAATACACAAATCCTATAGCGATCCGGCAAGGGTATTCGCCCCGCCGGCCCTGAACAAACTGTCTAGCGTATCGATTCCGCGCTTCATATCAAATTCGCCGCGAACCCGGGCCTGGCCGGCCTTGCCGAGGCGCGCGCGCTGTTCCGGGTCGGCGATCAGCGCGGCCAAGGCTCCGGCGAGGCTGGCCGGGTCCCCGGGTGGCACCAGGGTGCCGCTGACGCCGTCCTCGATCAGTTCCGGAATGGCGGCGACGGCGGTGGCAAGACAGGCCAGACCCTGGCTTTGCGCCTCCATGAGAACGTTGGGCAGCCCGTCGCGGTCACCGCTCCTGGCGATACGGCTGGCAAGGACGAAGAGGTCGTTCTGGCGGTAGAGGGCCAGAATCTCCTCCTGCGCCAGGGGGCCGCGCCAGGTGATCCGTGCGCCCAGGCCCAGGGATGCGGCCTGTTCCTTCAGCTTTTCGGCCAGCGGGCCGCCGCCGACATGGGTGAGGTCCCAGTGCAGATCCTCCGGCAGGTCTGCGAGCGCCGGCAGCAGGTCGTCATAGCCCTTCTTCTCGACCAGCCGCCCGACCGAAAGCAGGCGGACGCGGCGCTCGGGCGCGCTGCCGTCGCGCGGCGGGGCGGCGGCTTCTTGGCCGCTGTCCTGGGGCGCGGCGAAGCGGGTGAGGTCGAGCCCGTGGTACAGCAGCGTCACGCGCCCGGGCTCCGGCGCCAGGTCGCGCAGGTGCCGGGCGCCGTAGGCCGTGCAGGTGACCAGCCAGTCCGCCTCTGCCAGCTTCTCGCGTTTCTCCCAGTCCGGGATCGTCCAGATGTCCTTCGCATGGGCCGACACGCTCCAGGGCAGGCCCCGCATCAGGCTGGTGTAGCGCGCCACCGAGGCCGGCGTGTGCAGGAAGTGGGCATAGAGCCTTTCCACCTCCGCCGGCAGCTCCGCGGCGAGCACGCAGGCCTGGCCGAAGCGACGCGCCCGGTTGGGCGTCAGATCGCGCCGCAGGTCCTTCAGGAAGGCACGCCACGCCGCACGGTAGCCGGGCAGGCGCCGGGCGCGCCGCCAGCCGGCCAGCACGCGCAGCGCTTCCTGGTAGAGGTATTCCGGCAGATAGCAGACCGGCGCCGTGATCTCGTCATGTATGGGGTGACGCTTGCGGTCCGTCGGATGGCGCAGGGAGATCAGACGCAGCCGGAAGCCACGCTGCTGCAGGGCCAGAAGTTCCTGGGCGATGAAGGTCTCCGAAAGGCGCGGATAGCCCTTCAGCACGACCCCCAGGACAGGGCTCGGGACCTGCCCCTGGGGCCGGCCAGGGCTGCTGTCTGCCGTGCTCTGCGCTGCTGGTCCGTCCGGGAGGGCGTCTGCAGGGGGCGTCGCCGCCGCCGGGCGCCGGACTGCGGGTTCCGTCACGCCTGCCCCTGCGTTGCTTCGGCCAGGCTCAAACCGCTGCCGCCTTGCTCAAGCCAATGGTCGGCCAGGCGCACGACGTTCCCGGCGCCGTCCAGCAGGCCCGGGATCACGACCTCCGACGGGCGGCTCTGCTGCGGCAGGTTGCGCAGCGCCGTCGCCATGAGCCTGGCGTCGCGCACGCCGTCGTCGCGCAGCATGCGGATCAGCCCCAGATCCTGCGCCCGGGACGCGCGGATGTGCTGTTCCATGCGCGGTTCCGTGCGCGGCACCACCAGCGCACGCTTATCGAAGGACAGGACTTCGCAGAAGGTGTTGTAGCCGCCCATGCAGACCATGCCGATCGCGCGGTCGACCAGGTTCTCGATCCGCGCTTCGAAGGTGATGGCTTCGACGTTGGGCAGCTTCGCCGCCCGCGCCTGCAGATCCGCCTGGACCTCGCTGTTCATGAAGGGCCCGAGAACCAGCAGGGCAGGATAGGGCATTTCCGCATCGCCCTCGTAGGCGCGCAGCACCCAGTCGATAATCGCCTCGCCGTCGCCGCCGCCGCCGGCCGTCACCAGGATATAGGGCTCGCCAATCTTCTCCAGGGTCACCTGGGCGCCCGCCTCCGGCATGCTGCGGCGCAGGTAGCCCGTGTAGGTCATCTTCTTGCGGACGGAATCCGGCAGGTCGATGCCCTCCAGCGGGTCGCAGACCTGGGGCAGGCCATAGACCCAGATGTCGTCGTAGTAGCGCGCCAGCGCCGGGGCCACCTGTTTACGCTCCCACTCCGGTGCCAGCAGCCCGGGCTCGTCCATGACGTCGCGAAGGCCCAGAACACAGGGCGTGCCCCGCTGATGCAGCATGGCGAGGGTGCCCTCCACCTCGCCACGCAGGCCGAGCGGTTCCTTGTCGACGATGAAGAGGTGCGGGTCGAAGGCCTTGGCGGTGTGCTCGATGATGGAGGCGCGCATCTCCATGGTCTGCTCGATGTCGATGTGCAGCGCCAGGGAGGTGTAGTCGCCGTTGCGCAGCTTGATCACGCCGGGAACCCGCACGAAATCGACCCGGGCGCGGAAATCGAAGGATCCGATGATGGGAGACCCGGAGAGGATCAGCACCGAGAGCGCCTTATGGGCCTCCGCCAGGGTATGGGCGATCTCACGGCAGCGGCGCAGGTGGCCCAGGCCGAAGCTGTCGTGGCTGTAGATGAGGACACGCTTGCCCTTGCGGCTATCCTTCACGCGGCCTCCTCCCTCTTCCCTAGACGATGCGCCGGGCGCCGGCGGGACTATGACATAGGCCCCGCCGACCCGGAACCCCACTCAATCCTCGGCGGCGGAAGCCCACAAAGCCGTGATCCGGGTTTGCCGCCGCACCCCTGGGCCAGGCGTTTACCCGCTGCGGACCATGGGCTAAGTTGCCAAGCGGAAAAGACGGGAGAAAAGCCGAAGCTGGCCGCCGGATCAAGCGGTTAGCCCGGGTCCGTGATGGGTATGGAACCAAACATCTTCAAATACGTCTGGCACCACAGCCGGCCCGAGCAGCTCTTCATTCTGCTTCTGGTTATCGTATCCCTGCCCTTCTACTACTTCTCCCTGAACCTGCCCAAGCAGATCGTCAACCAGGGTATCCAGGGCCAGGGCTTCGACGGCCCCGGCGCCACGCAGCCGTTCTTCCGGCTGCATATGCCTTTCGGCGAGAGCCTGTTCGGGGAGCCGGTGCTGCTGTTCGACGGCCTGTCCCTCGCCCAGGCGGACATGCTGACCGCCCTTAGTCTGGTCTTCCTCAGCCTGGTCATCGTCAACGGCCTCTTCAAGTTCGTCATCAACACCCGCAAGGGCCGCTTGGGCGAACGCCTGCTGCGGCGTCTGCGCTATGAACTGAGCGACCGCATCCTGCGTTTCCCGCTGCCGCAGATCCGCCGGGTCAAGCCGTCCGAGATGGCGACGATGATCAAGGACGAGGTGGAACCGCTGGGCGGCTTCATCGGCGATGCCTTCGCGACGCCGATCTTCCTCGGCGGACAGGCGCTGACCGCGCTCGCCTTCATCATGGTGCAGTCGATCTGGCTGGGCCTGGTCGCCGCTGCCGTGGTGCTGTTCCAGGCCTTTCTGATCCCGCGGCTGCGCCGACGTATTCTGGTGCTGGGGCGCGAACGGCAACTCACGGCGCGCATGCTGGCCGGGCGCATCGGCGAGTTGATCGACGGCGCGGTCGAGATCCACGCCAACGACACCACCAACTACGAGCGTGCGGACCTTACGGCGCGCTTGGGCCGCATCTTCAAGATCCGTTACGAGATCTATCAGCGAAAGTTCTTCGTCAAGTTCCTGAACAACCTGCTGGCCCAGATCACGCCCTTCATGTTCTATCTCGGCGGCGGTCTGCTGGCGATCACCGGCCATCTGGACATCGGCGCCCTTGTCGCCGTCATTGCCGCCTACAAGGATCTGCCGGCGCCCATCAAGGAACTGATCAACTGGGACCAGCAACGCCTGGACGTGCAGATCAAGTACGAGCAGGTGATCGAGCAGTTCCAGCCGCCGGCGCTGATCGATCCCCAGCGCCAGGCCGTCGAGAACGATCCGGGTGCGCCGCTGGAAGGCCCTCTGGTCGCTTCCGCTCTCTCCCTCCTGGACGAGAACGACATCCCGCTGCTGCGGTCGGTCAGCTTCACCGCGGAGTCGACCCAGCACATTGCCGTTGTGGGTCAGAGCGGCAGCGGGATGGAGCAGTTGAGCCTCCTGCTCGCCGGGCTGCTGGAGCCGAGCTCCGGGTCGTTGCGCATCGGCGGCCATGACGTCGATGCTCTGCCGGCCGCCGTGACCGGCCGGCGCATCTCCTACGTCGGCCAGAACGCCTATCACTTCACCGGCTCGCTGCGGAACAACCTGCTCTATGGCCTCAAGCACCGGCCGGTGATCTCCGCCGACCCGGAGCATTCCACCTCCGCCTTCGACAAAGCCGAAAGCCGCAGGTCCGGCAATCCGGATCTGGATATCCATGACGACTGGATCGACTATCACGCCGCCGGTGCGGAGGGGGAGGCGGACATCACCGAGCGCATGCTCGATGTGCTGTCCACCGTGGACCTCGTCGACGACGCCTATCGCTTCGGCCTCACGGGCACAATCGACCCCGTCAGCAAGCCGGATGTGGCCGACGGCATCCTGATGGCCCGTGCCGCGATCATCGAGCGGCTGGCGACCAGCGGCAACGAAGACCTCGTCATTCGCTTTGAGGCCGATGCCTACAACTTCAATGCCAGCGTCGCCGAGAATCTGCTGTTCGGCACGCCCCGGCGCCACGACTTTGTATCTGAAGAGCTGGCCAGCAACGAAACGGTGCGGGTCATCCTGCGTGAGGCCGGGCTCACCGACAACTTCGTCACCATGGGCGTGACCATTGCCAAGACCATGGTGGAGATCTTTGCCGACCTGCCGCCGGGCCATCCCTTCTTCGAGCAGTTCAGCTTCATCAGCGACGATGACCTGCCGGAGTTCCGCACCATCGTCACCCGCGTCGACAACCTGGGGGTCGAGGCGCTCGACAAAGCTGCGCGCCAGCTCCTGCTGGGTCTGCCGTTCAAGTATGTCGAGGCCCGCCACCGCCTGGGGCTGGTCGACGAGAGCATGGCGGAGCGTCTGATCGACGCGCGCCGGCGCCTGGCCGAACGCCTGGAGCGGGACTGCCCCGATGCCGTCGAGTTCTACCGTGCCGATGCCTACAACGCTGCAGCCTCGCTGCAGGACAACATCCTGTTCGGGCGGCTGGCGTACGGTCAGGCCCAGGCGGAAGAGACCATCGGCCGCACCCTTCTGGAAGTGCTCGACGACCTCGGTCTGCGCAAGACGGTGATCGAGGTGGGCTTGGACTACAACGTCGGCATCGGCGGCGGCCGACTTTCCGCCGGTCAGCGCCAGAAGCTGGCGATCGGCCGGGCGCTGCTCAAGAACCCGGACCTCCTGATCGTCAACGAGGCCGCCTCGGTGCTCGACCGTTCGAGCCAGGTGCGCCTGATCGAGAGCATCCTCGAACGGCGCAAGGGGCGCGGCGTCATCTGGACGCTGCAGCGTCCGGAACTGGCCAGCCGCTTCGAAATGATTCTGGTGATGGGCAACGGTCGTCTGGTCGAGCAGGGCAGTTATCAGGACCTGCAGGAGAAGGGAACGACATTCAAAACGCTGGTCGCCGCAGAATAGGCGACGGGCCAATAAAGGGTGCGCCCCGGCGCGGGCGCGCCCGATAAGAGAGGAACAAGGAAGCGGGCGATGAGCATTGATCAAGAAGTCGAGATCCTGCGTCGGATACCGATCTTTTCAGAGATCGATCCGGCAAAGCTGAAACTCATGGCCTTTGCCAGCGAACGCCTGACCTTCAAACCGGGCCAGCGGCTGTTCAATCAGGGCGAAATGGGCGATGCGGCCTACATCGTTCTGGACGGCAAGGCGGACATCCTGGTCGAGGGGGATGACGGCCCGCTGCGGGTGGCCCAATTGGCCGAGAACGAGATTATCGGCGAAATCGCCATTCTTTGTGATATTCCGCGGACCGCCTCTGTTGAAGCGGCCTCTCAACTCACCACCTTAAAGATCACGAAGGATCTCTTCTTTCGCATGATCATGGACTTTCCGGAGATGGGTGTGGAGGTGATGCGCGTGCTGGCCCACCGCCTTGAGCAGACGACAACGCAGCTTCGCGTTGCCCGGGCGGCTGGATGAGGACCGAGCCCGGATCCCGCATCCCCGCTTTGCAGAGGCAAGGCCAGGCGGCGGCCGGCGTGCCCATCGCTGCTCTGTCCGCCCGGACACCCTGCGGACCGACACCCCGCGGACCGGCACCCCGCGGACCTGCCTCCTCGTGAGCCGTCTCGACAGCTTTATCCGCCGGCTGGAGGCCCAGCGGGCCTGCATCGACGCGGCAGTCGACCTGGTCGGGGCGCTGCCCGGCCCGGTCTTCGAGCTGGGGCTGGGCAACGGACGGACCTACGACCACCTGCGCACGCGCTGTCCAGGCCGCGAAATCTTCGTCTTCGAGCGGAAGGTGGCCGCCCATCGGGACTGCATTCCCGATGCGGACCATCTCTTCGAGGGCCCGCTGGAGGCGACGCTGGAGGGTGCGGTCGAGCGCTTTCACGGCCGGGTCGCCCTGATCCATGCCGACCTCGGCAGTGGCCGTCCGGACCATGATGCCCGGCTCTCCGCTTTCGTCGCCCGGCAACTGCCTCTGCTGCTGGCCAGCGGCGGGGTCGTGGCCTCGGACCAGGACGTGGTCTGGCCGCAGGCCGAGATCATCGCCCTGCCGGAAGGCGTGCGTCCGGGCCGCTACTACCTGTTCCGCAAGGAATAGGCCGTCACAGGGCTTGTCGCCCACACCCGTGTCGGCGCTGCAGGATCATTTCAGGTCCAAAACGACCGGTACATGGTCCGAGGGCTTCTCCCAGGTCCGGGTCTCGCGGGCGATTGTCAGTGTTTTCAGGCGCTTGCGCAAAGGCTCCGTGGTGAGGATATGGTCCAGCCGCCAGCCGTAGTTCTTCGCGAAGGCCTGGGGGAAGCGGTAGCCCCACCAGGTGAAGAGCTGTTCCGGTTCCGGAATAAAGTGGCGTGGCACGTCGATCAGCCCGCCGGCCTTCCAGAGCTTCGCCATGTGCTCGCTCTCCACCGGCGTATGGCCGACGCTGCGGCGTAAGCGCTTGTGATTCCACACATCGTTTTCCAACGGCGCGACGTTGAGGTCGCCCACGAGCACCGCCTTGCGCTCGGCCAACTTCTCTTTTTTCGCCCAACGCGCCATCTCGGTCAGGAACTGGAGCTTGTGGGCAAACTTGTCATTCTGTTCCGGGTCCGGAACGTCACCGCCGGCCGGCACATAGAAGTTGTGGAGTTCGACGCCGCCGACCGTCACGGCGACATGCCGGCAGTCGTCCCGCCCGCACCAGACCTGCTTGGCGGGTTTCGTGAAGCGGCGGCGGGACACGATGGCGACCCCGTTATAGCCCTTCTGTCCATGCACCAGACAGTGCGGATAGCCCATGGCCGCCAGGGCCTCCGTCGGGAAGATCTCCGTCGGCATCTTGATTTCCTGCAGGCAGATCACGTCGGGGCTGTGGGCCTCGGCGAAGCGCGCCAGATGGTCCAGGCGCTGGCGCAGCGAGTTCACGTTCCAGGTGGCTATGCGCAGGGGCATGGGCGCTCCAAAGGGCTAGAGGTGTCGTTGTTCCGGATACGGAACAACGAAGGTCAATCGTTCCGGGATCGCAATAAAAGCGCGGACTGCGGGCTGCAGGCTAATGCAAGGCGCGGGGCGATGGAACCGCCTGCGCAACGAACGGCGCAGGCTGCGCCAGATCAGAGGAGGTGCAAGCCTGTGGCTGCACAGCCGGCCGGCCAGATCCGGGAGCCGAAAAGCAGGAACGCCCGGTCGGGGGGGATCCGGGCGTTCCATTCTCTCCGCGGAGAAGCGAAAGGAAGGCAGGGGAATGCATCCTTCCGCTCATTGCCGGCACGCCTTTGCGGCACCGGCTGTTAACACTTAATTTAGGATCATTCGACGCCATTACAATCTCACATCTGCGTGCGCGGTACGATTTTGCGCAGGCATCGCTTGGCGCCAAGAACTCTTTTATTTCAAAGGTTTGATGCCGGAAATCCGGTCAAGAGACCGCAGAGAGACTGTGGTCTTGAGCGTTGTTCCGCTCTGCGGCGCGTCGTGCGGCGGCGGCGCCGAAGGCCTCGAACAGGCTTTGCGAGAAAGGGTTTTCCCAGGCCTTGTACTCCGGATGCCACTGCACACCCAGGGCGAAGGCCCGTGCGCCGGCGACCGAAACAGCCTCCACGGTGCCGTCTTCGGCCCAGGCCTCTTCAACCAGATCGTCCGCAACCCGGTCCAGGGCCTGCCAGTGCAGCGAGTTCACCATCAGGCTCTCGGCGCCGGCCAGCGCGGCAAAGGGTCCGCCTGCGCGCAGGCGCACCGGGTGTTTGGGGCCGTACTGCACGTCCAGCTCCGGGTGCTGCGGACGGCGGTGGTCCATGCGGCCCTCAAGCTCGTGCACCCGGGCGTGGAGGCTGCCGCCGAGGGCGACGTTCAGCTCCTGAAAGCCGCGGCAGATGGCCAGCAGGGGCAGTCCCTCGGCCAGTGCCAGGCGGATGAAGTCCAGGCTGGTCGCGTCGCGCTCCAGGTCATAGGGCTCGGCCTCCGGCGTGGCGATCTTGCCGTAATGATCGGGATGCACGTTGGAGGGGCTGCCGGTCAGCATCACCCCGTCCAGACGCCGTACCAGGCCCGCCAGATCGGGCAGGTCTTCGCCCAGCGACGGCAGCATCAGGGGCGTCGCCCCGGCGCAGAGCGCCAGTGCGCGCACGTACTTGTCGCCCACCTGATGGAACGGCTGGCCGTCCACCGCCCGCACACAGGCCGGCACCGCCACCAGGGGTGCGAAGGGGGGCGCAAAGGGTTTGGTTGTCCCGCTGTCCATGGATCATAGGTACGCCCTGGCCGCCGCCCTGACAAGGACCGCTGCTGGGACGGCCACCAGAACCGGGCCCCTACGGGCGCAGCGGAAAGAGGCCGGGCGGACCTCGCAGGGCCGTGACTTGCCGGGTCTCCGCGGTCCTGCCATATCAGCGTCATGATCGCCGAACTGGAGGCCCTGCTGGGCTGGAAGACGGCCGCCGTCGGCCTGTGGATCCTGCTGTTCTTCGCTGCGGAGCGTCTGCTGCCCGCTGCCCGCCCGCCTGCTGCGGTCGCCGGCCCGTCCGGCGGCGCCAGGCGCCTGGGCCGCAACCTGGGCCTCTGGGCGGTGAACCTGGGGCTCTCACCGCTGATCGTGCTGCCGGTCACCTTCTGGGCCGCCAGCCACGCCTGGGCCTGGCGTCCGGAGTGGTGGCAGGGCCTGCCGGGGCTTGCCCTCGACATCCTGCTGCTCGACGTCCTGATCTACTGGTGGCACCGGGCCAACCACGAGATCCCCTTCCTCTGGCGCTTCCACGAGGTCCATCACCTCGACCGCTTTCTCGACACCACCTCGGCGCTGCGGTTTCACTTCGGCGAGGTGCTGCTGTCGGCCCTGGCGCGCGCCGGCGTAATCCTGTTGCTCGGCTTCCCCTTCACCTCGGTGCTGGTCTTCGAAGCGCTGGTGCTGCTCTGCGCCATCTTCCATCATTCCAATCTGCGCCTGCCGGCGGCCTTCGAGGCGCTGCTCTCGCGCCTCATCATCACGCCTTCGATCCACTGGGTGCACCATCACGCCAAGCGCCGCGACACCGACTCCAACTACGGCACCCTCTTCAGTTTCTGGGATCGGCTGTTCGGCACCCGCAGCGCCAAGCAGCGCGACCCCGACATGCCCATCGGTGTGGAAGGGCGGCCGGAAGAGCCCATCCTGTCGCTGCTGATCCATCCCCTGCACAGCCAGGGCGCGCCGATCGCGCCGACCCGCCGGGACTCCCCCTAAGCGCTGGCGCCTGTCCGGTTGCCGCCGGAGCGGCCCGCGAGCGCCCTCCCGTCCGGCCCCCCGTCCGGCCATGCCTTCCCGGTATCCACACGCAACAGCAGAATTTTTTTGAACCGTTTTCGCGGTGCTCTCGACGCAAGCCCATTACCGAGAATCACCGCCCAATAACCAAACTAAGGATTACTTGCTATGCGTATTGTTACCTCGGCGCTTCTGGGCGCCCTTGCTCTCGCCTCCATGGATGCCGCTCTTGCGCAGTCCCGTCTTCAGCCGAGCACGCCGAAGCCGCCGGCGCCGGAACTGCAGTTGAAAGCCCCCGCGAGCCTGCCGGACCTGGTGGTCATCAAGGCCGTGCGCGGCCCGGACTACTCGAACGGCCAGGGGCGCATCTTCCTGCAGATCAAGAACACCGGCACCGCAGCGGTCGGCAAGTCCCAAGGCCTTGCCACGCATGACAACAACGTCGGCTGCGGCACCTACTTCATGGTTCCGGCCCTGGCCCCCGGCGCCGTCTCGTCCCACACGATCCGCTACTGCGAGGATGTTCCGAAGGGAACCCGGATCCGTGTGATCGCCGACCAGACGAAGAAACACGCCGAGTCCGACGAGACCAACAACCGTCTCTTCTTTAACTGGTGATGATGAGCGCAGTGCTCCGCGCCACCGCGCGCGGGGCGCCGCTGTGCCCGCAGAATGGAGCAGTGCCGCCGGCGCTGCTCCTTCGCGTTCAGCGCTCGGGCCGGCGGCGGTTGTGCACTTCCAGGTCGTGATACTTGAAGAGGTCGTCGTCGATCGCCTCGCCATAGACCGGATTGACCAGCGACACCTGGGTCTCGATGCCCTGGGGATCGATCAGCTCCCACTTGCGCAGGGTCAAGGGACGGTCGGAGAAGACCAGGGTGACCACGCCGCCGTCGGGCGTGTCCGGGTCGCGCAGGGAGACCCGCAGGGTACCCAGCGCCTCTTCGATGCCGACGATCTCGACATTGTCATCGAAGCGAACCTCTTCGCGGATCAGGAACCACAGCGGCGTCTCCCAGAGCGGCAGGAAGGTCGCCTCTTTCAGTTCCTTGTCGTAGTAGAGCAGGGTCAGGCCGTTGGCGATCAGCAGCACCGGCGTCGGCGCGTCGTAGTCGAAGCGCATGTGGCCCGGCCGGTCGACGTAGAGGTCGCCCTGGGCGTAACCGCCGTTGTCAGAGATCTGCACGAAGCGCGCCTGCATCGTGTTGATGTCGTTCAGATAGCGCTCGACGCGGGTCAGCGCCGCGACCTGATCCGGCGACAACGCCTCCAGGGGTTCAAGGGCGCCACTCTGCACCGCACCCTGGGCCTGCGCCGCCGGCACGCCGCCGACTAGACCGGACCCGACCAGGCCGGACCCGACCAGGCCGGTCCCGATCAGGCCGGTCCCGATCAGGCCGGTCCCGATCAGGCCGGCCGCAGTGGCGCCAAAGGCACCCTTAAGGCCGGCGGTCAGCAGCTTTCTGCGGGCCAGGAGCCGGCGCGTCATCGGAAGCCTCACCGTCATACATCGCCTCCGCCCGGTGGGATCACCTCGCGTTTGCCGACGTGGTTGGCTGCGGAAATCAATCCTTCGCTCTCCATCCGTTCGATGATCCGCGCCGCCCGGTTGTAGCCGATCTGCAGGTGGCGCTGCACGAAAGAGGTCGAGGCCTTGCGGTGCTGCAGCACCAGGGCCACGGCACGGTCGTAGAGGTCGTCGCCGCTGCTCTCGCCCATGCCCATGGCACCGCCCTCGGCGTCGCCCTCGACATCCTCGGTTATGGCTTCGATGTAGGAAGGCTCCCCCTGGCGTTTCAAGAAGGCTACCACGTCTTCGACTTCCTGGTCGGTGACCAGGGGCCCGTGCACGCGCGCGATCCGCCCGCCCTGGGCCATGTAGAGCATGTCGCCCTGGCCGAGCAGCTGCTCGGCACCCTGCTCACCCAGAATGGTGCGGCTGTCGATCTTCGATGTGACGTGGAAGGAGATGCGGGTCGGGAAGTTGGCCTTGATGGTACCGGTGATGACATCCACCGAGGGGCGCTGGGTGGCGACGATCAGGTGGATGCCGGCGGCACGGGCCATCTGGGCCAGGCGCTGGATCGCCGCCTCCACGTCCTTGCCGGCCACCAGCATCAGGTCGGCCAACTCGTCGACGATGATCACGATCAGCGGCAGCGGGTCGAGATCGAAGGGCTGTTCTTCGAAGATCGGCTGGCCGGTCTCCGGGTCGAAGCCGGTCTGCACCTTGCGGGTCAGCACCTCGCCCTTGCGCTGGGCCTCCTGGACGCGGGCGTTGTAGCCCTCGACATTGCGCACGCCCATGCGCGACATCGCGCGGTAACGCTCCTCCATCTCGCGCACCGCCCACTTCATCGCGACCACCGCCTTCTTGGGCTCGGTGACCACCGGCGCCAGCAGGTGGGGAATGCCGTCGTAGACCGACAGCTCCAGCATCTTGGGGTCGACCATGATCAGTTTGCAGCGCTCCGGCCCCATGCGGTAGAGCAGCGACAGGATCATGGCGTTGATCGCCACCGACTTGCCGGAGCCGGTGGTGCCGGCGACCAGCAGATGGGGCATGCGTGCGAGGTCCACCATGGTGGGCGTGCCGCCGATGTCCTTGCCCAGCACCAGCGGCAGCTTGCCGCTGTTCTTCTCGTAGTCCTCGGCGGCCAGCAGCTCGCGCAGATAGACCGTGTCGCGCTTTGCATTGGGCAGTTCGATGCCGATGACCGAGTCTCCGGGCACCACGGCGACGCGCACCGAAACCGCGCTCATCGAGCGGGCGATGTCGTCGGCGAGGCCGACTACCCGGCTGGTCTTGGTGCCGGGCGCGGGCTCCAGGTCGTAGCGGGTGACCACCGGGCCGGGGCGCACCTTCACGATCTCGCCGCGCACGCCGAAGTCCTCCAGCACGGTCTCCAGGATGCGGGCGTTCTT